>JAUQYA010000112.1 GCA_030837785.1 Albidovulum sp. | reverse complement strand
AAGCAGAACTCCGACCTCCAGCCCAAGGTGGCGACGCGCCAGGCCTTGAGGACACCGGCCGGGATCTCGAACGCCGCGTGCGGCCAGCCGTAGATATCCTTCGTCGCCCTGATCTCGTCGGGGCCGAGCGGCGAGCCATGCGCCCCGGCGCTGTCCTGCTTCTTCGGGCTGCCGAAGCCGATATGGGTCTTGCAGTCGATCAGCACCGGGCGCTCGGACGCCTTCGCCTGCGTCAGCGCCCGGTCGATGTCGGCCGGGTCATGCCCGTCGCAGGCGAGCACCGTCCAGCCCGAGGCGGCGAAGCGCGCCCGCTGGTCGGTGATGTCCGAAAGGCCGATCCGGCCGTCGATGGTGATGTCGTTGTTGTCCCACAGGACGACGAGCCTCGAGAGCTTCTGCATCCCGGCGAGGCCGATCGCCTCCTGGCTGATCCCCTCCATCAGGCAACCGTCGCCGGCGATGACCCAGGTGCGGTGGTCCACCGTCTTGCTGCCGAAACGGGCGCGCATCGATTCCTCGGCGATGGCGAAGCCCACGGCGTTCGAGATGCCCTGGCCGAGCGGGCCGGTGGTGGTTTCCACGCCCGCGACATGGCCGTATTCCGGGTGGCCGGCGGTGATCGCGCCCCACTGGCGGAAGTTCCGGATCTGGTCGAGCGTCACGTCCTCGTAGCCGGTGAGGTGCAGGAGCGCGTAGATCAGCATCGAGCCGTGGCCGGCCGAGAGGATGAAGCGGTCGCGGTCGGCCCATTTCGGCGCCGAGGCGTCGAACTTCAGGTGCTTCTCGAAAAGCACCGTCGCCACGTCGGCCATGCCCATCGGCATGCCCGGATGGCCGGAGTTGGCGGCCTGCACCGCATCCATCGCAAGCGCGCGGATGGCGCAGGCTTTCATCCAGTGGTCGGCGTGCTCTTGGCGAAGGGTGGCGATGTCCACGGGGGCGGTCCTTTGGTTGGGCGGAAGGCCGGGAAGGGGTTGGCGGTGTGATAGCAGCCTCGTGCGCGAGATCAAGCGCGTGGGCTAAGGGCTTGGTCCGAAAGGGGGGAGAAATCCGGTGAGGCTTTGGTCTAAACTTCGGGGACGCGGGGATGCGATTGATTCGCGCGCGCCGGCCTCCTGGGCAGCGCTTCCCCTGAGCAAAGACACGAACGGGGCCCGCGAAGGGCCGGGGGCCTGAGGACATGAGCGATATTGCCGAACTGGAACGCCGCATCTCGGCCGCGCTGGCGCGAATCGACGCGGGAGTAGAGGCGCTTGCCGCGATCCCCCCTGCCGAGCCGGCGGCCGGCCCGTCCGCGATCCGCGACGACGCCGAGATCGCGCGACTGGCCGAAGAACTGGATGCCGAGCGCACCGCGAATGCGCAACTGACCGAGCGGGTGCGCGCGATCAAGGACAAGCAGGAAGGCGTGATCGGCGCGCTGGAGACGAAGGTGGAGCGGCTGACCGGGCAGATCAACGCCGCCGATGCCGAAATCCAGCGGTTGAAGCGGCTGAACGACGATCTGTCCGAAGCCAACCGGGCGCTGGGCACGGCCGCCGCCGCCGGCGTCGCCGAGCCCGATCTGATCAACCGCACGATGATGAGCGAGCTTGAGGCGATGCGGGGGGCGCGGGCAGCCGAGATCGCCGAGATGAACGAGATCCTGGCAGAACTGAAACCGCTGATCGGGGAGGTTGCGTGATGCCCGAAGTCCTGATCACCGTCGGCGGACGCCAGTTCGAGGTCGCCTGCCAGGAGGGGGAGGAGCATTTCCTGCGCTCGGCGGCCAAGACCCTCGATGCCGAGGCGGCCGTGCTGGTGGGCCAGATCGGCCGGATGCCCGAGGCGCGGATGCTGCTGATGGCGGGGCTGATGCTGGCCGACAAGACCGCGGCACTCGAGGACCAGTTGCGCGTGGCCGAGGAGCGCGCGGTGGTGGCCGAGCGCGTCGCGACCAATGCGCGGGCGCATCCCGAACGGGTGGAGGTTCCGGTCATCCCCGCCATCGTGACCGACACCTTCGCCGAGATCGCCGCCCGGGCCGAGGCGCTGGCCGACCGGCTTGACGAAGGTCTCGCCGGGCGTCTGGACGGGCGTCTGGGCGCATGATGGTCGGGCGCGGGGCGAATCGCCTCTTGCCTGCCGCGGTCGCTGCCGGCATCGCCGCCGCTGTCGCCGCGCCGGCCCTCGCCGAGTTCGACCTGCGGGGCGGCACCTATCTCTGCGAACGGGGAGTCGAGGTGCCGGTGTCCTATGTGAACGGCGCCGACGGGTCGGTTGCGGTGCTCCATGTCGAGGGCCGCCTCGTCACCCTGCCGATCGCCCCCTCGGCCTCGGGGGCCCGCTATGCCTGGCCCTCGGACGGGTCCGGCTATGTCTGGTGGACCAAGGGCGAGGAAGCGACGCTTTACTGGCACGACGGCACGACCTCCGGGGCGGAGGCGGAGGCCATGCTGCTGGCCGACTGCCGGTTGAAGCCCTGAGATCAGGCGTTGGCGGCGCGGATCTGCTCGGCGGCATCCTTGTTGTAGCCGATGCCCTTGGCGTCGAAGAGGTGGTCGAGCTCGCCCGACAGCGTCATCTCGGTGACGATGTCGCAGCCGCCGACGAATTCGCCCTTGACGTAGAGCTGCGGGATCGTCGGCCAGTCGGAGAAGTCCTTGATCCCCTGGCGGATGCCCTCGTCGGCAAGGACGTTCACATCGACATAGTCGACGCCCATGAAGTTCAGCACGCCCGCGACGCGCGAGGAAAACCCGCACTGGGGCATGGCCTTGGTGCCCTTCATGTAGAGGACGACGTCATTCTTCGTCAGGGTGTCGCGGATCTGGTCGTGCGCGGTGGCGGTGGTCATGTCTGGTCACTCCGGTGCCTTGGTGGTGAGCGCGAGCGCGTGCAGTTCGCCTCGCGCGCCGTCCATCTTCCCCTTGAGCGCGGCATAGACCGCGCGCTGCTGCTGGACACGGTTCATCCCGCGGAAACTTTCGTCTTCCACGAAGGCCGCGAAATGTGCGCCGTCATCGCCCTGGACCTCGACCCGCGCGTTGGGGAAGCTTTCGCGGATCAGGATTTCAATCTCTTCGGCGGTGATCGGCATGGTTCTCTCCTGTCTTGGGCCGAATGTATGCCGCGCCGCGGGGGGCCGCAAGGTTGCGCCGGCGGAGCGGCGGCTGCCTCCGGCGGGGGGACTTCGGCAACGAAGGCGCGCGGAGCGCTCAGAAGAGCGCCGCGGCGAAGGCGGTGCGGTAGAGGCGCGAAAGCTCGGCCAGGGGCGCGCTCTGCCCGCCGAGGGTGACGGTGGCGCCGCCGAACTGGCCGACCGGCGCCAGCGGCACGACCGCCGCCTTCGCCGCCGCCGTCAGGGGCGCGAGGTCGGCCTGCCGCACCGCGACGAGATAGCGCGCCTGGTCCTCGCCGAAGAGGAACGCCGTATCGGTTGCGTCGATCGTCACGCCGAGCCCCGCCGCCTCGGCCATCTCGAAGGCGGCGAGCGCGAGCCCGCCATCGGAAAGGTCGGTGGCGGCGCGGACGAGCTTGCGGCTGGCGCGCAGGAACTCGCCGTTCCTCCGCTCGGCGACGAGGTCGACCGGCGGCGCGTCGCCCTCCTCGCGGCCGAAGGCCTCGGCCAGAAGCGCCGACTGGCCGAGGTGGCCCCTGGTCTCGCCGATCACGACGGCGAGGTCGCCCTCGGCGGGAAGGCCGGCGATCAGCTCGTCGGGCGATTTCAGCAGCCCCACCGCGGCGATGGTCGGCGTCGGCAGGATGCCCTTGCCGTCGGTTTCGTTGTAGAGCGACACGTTGCCCGAGACGATCGGGAAGTCGAGCGCCCGGCAGGCCTCGCCGATGCCCTTGATGGCGCCGACGAACTGGCCCATGATCTCGGGCTTTTCGGGATTGCCGAAGTTGAGGTTGTCGGTGGCGGCCAAAGGCGTGGCGCCGACTGCCGTGAGGTTCCGGTAGGCTTCCGCCACCGCCTGCTTGCCGCCCTCGAAGGGATTGGCCTTGACGTAGCGCGGCGTCACGTCGCTGGTGAAGGCAAGCGCCTTGCCCGAACCGTGGACGCGCACGATGCCGGCGCCGAGGCCGGGGGTGCGGAGCGTGTCGGCCATGACCTGGGTATCATACTGCTCCCAGACCCAGCTTTTATGGGCATGGTTGGGGGAGCCGACGAGCCGCTTCAGCCCCTCGATCGGGTCGATCTCGGGCGCGTCCCTCAGGGGGGCGGGCGCCGGGGTCGGCACCCAGGGCCGGTCGTATTCCGGGGCGGAGGAGGAGAGCTTCGAGAGCGGCAGGTCGGCCTTTACCTCGTTGCCGTGCAGGATCAGGAACCGGTCCTCGGCGATGGTCTCGCCGACCACGGCGAAGTCGAGATCCCATTTCTCGAAGATCGCCCGCGCCACCGCCTCGCGTTCGGGCTTCAGCACCATGAGCATCCGCTCCTGGCTTTCCGAAAGCATCATCTCGTAGGCGGTCATCTTCACTTCGCGCTGCGGCACGTGGTCAAGGTTGAGCCGGATGCCCAAGCCCCCCTTGTCGCCCATCTCGACCGCCGAGCAGGTCAGGCCGGCCGCACCCATGTCCTGGATCGAGATGACGGAGTCCGAGGCCATAAGCTCGAGGCAGGCTTCCAGCAGCCGCTTTTCGGTGAAGGGGTCGCCGACCTGCACGGTGGGGCGCTTTTCCTCGATCGTGTCGTCGAATTCGGCGCTGGCCATCGTCGCGCCGCCGACGCCGTCGCGGCCGGTCTTGGCGCCGAGATAGACCACCGGCATGCCGACGCCCGAGGCGGCGGAGTAGAAGATCCTGTCGGCGTCGGCGAGACCCGCCGCGAAGGCGTTCACAAGGCAGTTGCCGTTGTAGCTCTTGTGGAAGCGCACCTCGCCGCCCACGTTCGGCACCCCGAAGCAGTTGCCGTAGCTGCCCACGCCTTCCACCACGCCTTTGACCAGATGTGCGGTCTTGGGATGCGAGGGCAGGCCGAACGACAGCGAATCCATCGCCGCGATCGGCCGCGCGCCCATCGTGAAGACATCGCGCAGGATGCCGCCGACGCCGGTCGCGGCGCCCTGGTGCGGTTCGATGTAGGAGGGATGGTTGTGGCTTTCCATCTTGAAGATGACGGCCTGGTTGTCGCCGATGTCGACGACACCCGCATTCTCGCCCGGCCCGCAGATCACCTGTGGCCCCGTGGTGGGCAGGGTGCGCAGCCATTTCTTCGACGACTTGTAGGAACAGTGTTCGTTCCACATGGCCGAGAAGATGCCAAGTTCGGTGAAGGTCGGAACCCGGCCGATGATCTGAAGGATGCGCTGGTATTCGTCGGGCTTCAGCCCGTGCGCGGCGATCAGATCGGGAGTGATGGCCGGTTCTTGCATGGCAGCCCTGTCCTTCCAGCGGTTCGCGCGCCTCTTTAGGCCAAGGTGCGGGCGGGGGGAAGGGCTCTCGCCCGCGCGCGGCGGGGCGGGCAGCCGCGCGGATGAACGACCGGCGGCGAAAAAAAAGGCCGAGACAAGCTCGGCCTAAGTCCAACAGGGAGGTAGAAGGTGACGAGAGTTGCCTCAACCGCCGCCTTCGAGCCCGATTTATGGGCAGGCGAACAATCGTTCAAGGCAAATCATGCCGCAGATGCAACATGGCCGCCATGCGTTGCATACATGCCTCAGTGCAACTGACGGTTGCGGGCGCCAAGCCGCCCCGTCAGACCCCGCCGCCCCGTCAGACCCCGCCCCGTCAGACCCCGCCGTCGTCGACGCGCCGTTTGCGGTAGGCGATGATTTCCTCCATCACGAAATCGCGGAACGCCGCGACGCGCTTGGAATGGCGCAGTTCCTCGGGGTAGGCGAGGAAGACCGGGACATCGCTGGATTCGATCTCGGGCAGCACGCGTTCGAGCGCGGGAAAATCCTCGGTCAGGTAGTCGGGAAGGACGCCGATCCCGAGATTGTAGAGCACCCCCTGCAACACGCCGAAGTAATTGTTCACCGTGAGGGTGGAGCGGATGTCGTGCGACATCAGGCTGTGCACCAGCGAGGCGCCGGCGGCGACCTGCGGCGTGGCGGGGCTCTGGCTGATCAGGCGGTGGTGTGACAGATCCTCCACCCGCGCCGGCCGGCCCGCGCGTTCGAGATAGTCCGGCGTGGCGTAAAGCCGCATCCGGATGTTCATGAGCCGGCGGCGGATCAGGTCGGCCTGCGAAGGCTCCTTCATCCTGATCGCCACATCCGCCTCGCGCATCGGCAGGTCGAGGACGCGTTCCTCGAGCATCAGCTCGATCTTGAGGTCGGGATAGCGGTCGTAGAGCCGCCCGAGCCGCGGCGCGAGCCAGAGCGTGCCGAAGCCCACGGTGGTGGTCACGCGCAGGTCGCCGAACACCTCCTCCTCGCTGTCGCGGATGCGGGCGGCGGCGGTCTCGAGCCGGCGGTTCATCGACGAGGTCGCCTCGAACAGAAGCTCCCCCTGTTCGGTGAGAATCAGCCCCCGCGCGTGGCGGTGAAAGAGCGTGGTGCTGAGGCTCTCCTCGAGCGCGCGGATCTGCCGGCTGACCGCGGATTGCGACAGGTGCAGCGTCTCGCCCGCATGGGTCAGGCTGCCCGCGTCGGCCACCACGTGAAATATCCTGAGCTTGTCCCAATCCATCGCAACACTTTCACGCACTTCGAACCCCGGACGTTAATACGGTATTTCGTGTGACAACCAAACAAAACCGTCCGGCGATCGCATGAATTGCGTCCATCCGGTTAAAGATTCAGCGCTTTGTAGGTCAGATATTTTGACCTATAATGCCGGTGCGCACAACGCGGGGAGGGCGGAATGGGCAAGCCGGAGATTTCACTCGCCGACCGGTTCGACCTGACGAAGTCGCCGGTGCTTCTCAACGGCACCCAGGCGCTGGTGCGGCTGATGCTGATGCAGAAGGCGCGCGACCGGGCGGCCGGGCTGAACACCGCGGGCTATGTCACCGGCTACCGCGGCTCGCCTCTGGGTGGCGTCGATCTGAACATGGCGAAGTCGCGCGCGTTGCTGGAGGCCAGCGACATCCGCTTCCAGCCGGGGCTCAACGAGGACCTCGCCGCCACCGCCGTCTGGGGCAGCCAGCAGGCCGAGGTGAGGGGCGAGGGGCGCTATGACGGGGTCTTCGCGCTCTGGTATGGCAAGGGGCCGGGGGTGGACCGGTCGGGCGACGTGATGCGCCACGCCAACATGGCCGGCACCTCGGCCCACGGCGGCGTGCTGATGGCGATGGGCGACGACCACACCGGCGAAAGCTCCACGGTGCTGCACCAGTCCGACTGGGCGATGGTCGACGCCTATATCCCGGTGATCAGCCCCGCCGGCGTCCAGGAGATCCTCGACTACGGGCTCTACGGCTGGGCGCTGAGCCGCTTCGCTGGCGTCTGGGTCGGGCTCAAGACGATGAAGGACACGGTCGAGGCGACGGCGGTCGTGAACGGCGACCCGTTCCGCATGACCTTTGCGACGCCCGAGTTCAGGATGCCGCCGGGCGGGCTCAACATCCGGCTTCAGGACACGCCGGTGGCGCAGGAAGCGCGGATGATCGACCACAAGCGTTTCGCGGCCGAGGCGTTTTCCCATGCCAACCGGATGGACCGGCGCGTCTGGGGCAAGCCCGGTGCCAAGGTGGGCTTCGTCGCCGCCGGCAAGAACTGGCTCGACCTCGTCCACGCGCTGTCGCTTCTGGGCATCGACGAGGTGGAGGCGGAGCGGCTGGGGCTCACCACCTACAAGATCGGCCAGACCTTTCCCCTGGACATGAAGGGGTTCCATGACTGGGCCGAGGGGCTCGACCTGATCGTCGTCGTCGAGGAAAAGCGCAAGCTGATCGAGGTGCAGATCAAGGAAGCGATCTTCGACGACCGCAAGGGCCGGCGCGTCTACGGCTGGTACAAGGGCGGCGCGGGCGGCATGCACCGGGAGGAGCTGTTCCCCACCCGCTATGCGCTCGACCCGGCCTGGATCGCCGAGAAGCTGGGCGAGATCCTGATCGAGGAGGGGCGCGGCACCGACGGCATCCGTGCCGGCCTTCAGGCAGTGCGCGAGGCCAGGAAGGCCGACAACGCCCCCGAGCTTGCCGCCCGGCTGCCCTACTACTGCTCGGGCTGCCCGCACAACACCTCGACCAAGGTGCCCGAGGGCAGCCGCGCCTATGCCGGGATCGGCTGCCACTATATGGTGCAGTGGATGGACCGCCGGACCCAGGGCTTCACCCAGATGGGCGGCGAGGGCGCGAACTGGGTCGGCGAGGCGCCGTTCTCGAAAACGCCCCATGTCTTCCAGAACCTTGGCGACGGAACCTACAACCATTCCGGCATCCTCGCGATCCGCGCGGCCCTCGCCGCCGGCACGACCATCACCTACAAGATCCTCTTCAACGACGCCGTCGCCATGACCGGCGGGCAGCGGAACGAGGGCGGGCTGACCGCCGACCGGATCGCCCGCGAGGTGCAGGCGATGGGGGTGGAGCACATCGCCGTCGTCTACGACGCGAAGGAGGAGCCGGACCGGAGCCATTTCCCCGCCGGCCTCGCCTTCCACGAGCGGCGCGAGATGGAGGAGGTTCAGAAAAAGTTCCGCGGGATCAATGGCGTGTCGGTCATCCTTTACATCCAGACCTGTGCCGCCGAGAAGCGCCGGCGGAGGAAGCGCGGCCAGTTCCCCGACCCCGACCGGCGGGTCTTCATCAACACCGATGTCTGCGAGGGCTGCGGCGACTGCGGGGTGCAGTCGAACTGCGTCTCGATCGTGCCGGTGGAAACCGAGCTTGGCCGCAAGCGGGCGATCGACCAGTCGTCCTGCAACAAGGACTTCTCCTGCCTCGACGGGTTCTGCCCCTCGTTCGTGACGCTCACGGGCGCGACGGTGAAGAAGGCGGGCGCGGCGGAGTTCGACCTGCCGGCGCTGCCGGAGCCGGCGTTGCCGGCGATCCGGGGCACCTGGAACGTGCTGATCACCGGGGTGGGCGGCACCGGCGTCGTCACCGTCGGCGCGGTGCTGGCGCAGGCGGCGCAGATCGAGGGGCTGGGCGCGGGGATGATGGAGATGGCCGGCCTCGCACAGAAGGGTGGCGCGGTCAGCATCCACCTGCGGCTCGCCAACCGGCCCGAGGACATCAGCGCGATCCGCGTCGCGGTGGGCGAGGCCGACTGCGTGATCGGCGGCGATCTTGTCGTCACCGGCGGCGCGCGGACGCTCGGCCTGATGACCACGGGGCGCACCGGCGCGGTGGTGAACGCCCACGAGATCATCACCGGCGCCTTCACCAGAGACCGGGAATTCCGCTTGCCGTCCGAAGCCTTGCGGTTGTCTCTTGAAGCGCGGCTGAGGGAGCGCGTCAGTTTCCTCGACGTCACCGAGCTGGCCCGGCGGTTGATGGGGGATTCGATCTACTCCAACATGCTGATCCTCGGCGCGGCCTGGCAGAAAGGGCTCCTGCCGGTGTCCGCTGCGGCGATCCGGCAGGCGATCGAGCTGAACGGCGCGGCGGTGAAGGGCAACCTGCGCGCCTTCGAGCTTGGCCGCTTGGCGGTGCTCCACCCCGAGGAGGCGCTGGCGGCGTCTGAGGAAAGTCCCGCAACCCACTTGACCTTGCAGGAAAAGATCGACTTCCGAGCGGCGCATCTGGCGGCCTATCAGGATGCCGCCTACGCCGCCCGCTACCGCCGCCTGGTCGAGGCCGCCCCGGAGGAACTGCGCGAGGCGGTCGCCGAGGGTTACCACAAGCTCCTGGCCTACAAGGACGAATACGAGGTCGCGCGGCTGCATCTGGAAACCGCCGAGAAGGCCCGGGCCGAGTTCGACGGCGATTTCCGCATGACCGTCCACCTCGCGCCGCCGTTCCTGGCCAAGGCGGGCGCGAACGGCCGGCCGGCGAAGCGCGAGTTCGGCCCCTGGATGTTCCGCGTCTTCCGGCTGCTCGCCGCGATGAAGGGGCTGAGGGGCACCGCTCTCGATCCCTTCGGCCGTGGGGCAGAGCGGCGGATGGAACGCGCGCTGATCGCCGAATACGAGGCCGACATGGCCGGGGTCCTGCCGAAGGTCACGCCGGCCACCCGCGACGCGGCTCTCGCGCTCGCCCGGCTGCCGCTCGACATCCGCGGCTTCGGCCCGGTGAAGGAAGCCGCGCAGGCCCGGGCGGCGAAGCGGCGCGAGGAGCTTCTGGCGCTGATCCGCGCCGGCGGCGCGCCGATGAAGGCGGCGGCGGAATAGGCGGGCCGATCGCTGGCCCGATTGCCCGCCGATTGCCCGCCGATTGCCGGATGGATTTCCGCCGCGACGCCGCGTAAGACGGCGGTCATCATCGCATCGGGGGCGCGCGCATGGCTGTCGGCATTTTCGATTCGGGGCTCGGCGGGCTGACCGTCTACGACGCGGTGGCGCGCGAACTGCCCGAGGTGCCCTTCGTCTACCTTGGCGACAATGCCCATGCGCCCTATGGCGTGCGCGACGCCGACGACATCTTCCGCCTGACCTGCGCCGGGGTCGAGCGGCTCTGGGCCGAGGGCTGCGACCTTGTCGTGCTGGCCTGCAACACCGCCTCGGCGGTTGCGCTGAAGCGGATGCAGGAGACCCGGGTGCCCGAGGGCAGGCGCGTCCTCGGCGTCTTCGTGCCGCTGATCGAGGCCTTGACCGAGCGGCAATGGGGTGACAACTCCCCCCCGCGCGAGGTGGCGGTGAAGCATGTCGCGCTCTTCGCCACGCCGGCCACCGTCGCCTCCCGCGCCTTCCAGCGCGAGCTGGCCTTCCGCGCCATCGGTGTCGACGTCGAGGCGCAGCCCTGCGGCGGGGTGGTGGACGCGATCGAGCAGGGCGACGAGATCCTCGCCGAGGCGCTGGTGAAAAGCCATGTCGAGGCGCTTCTGAGAAGGATGCCGCATCCGCAGGCGGCGATGCTCGGCTGCACCCATTATCCGCTGATGCAGACGGTCTTCCAGGAGGCGCTGGGCCCCGCCGTCAAGGTCTATTCACAGGCCGACCTGGTGGCGCCGAGCCTCAGGGACTATCTCGCGCGCCGGCCGGAGTTCCTCGGGCCGGGCACGGTGTCGCGGTTCCTCACCAGCGGCGATCCGGCGCGGGTCTCGACCAAGGCCACCCAGTTCCTGCGCCGCCGGATCGCCTTCGAGGCGGCCTGAGGGCGATGCGGGTCTTCGTCGCCATCCCGGTGCCCGAGGAGGTCTGCGCGGCGCTCGAGGACCTGCAATCCGACCTGACGGCCGGCCGGCCGGCGGACCCGGAGACCTTCCACGTCACGCTCGCCTTCCTCGGCGAGGAGCCGGGCGCGCGGGTGGAGGCCGCGCATGAGGCGCTGACGGGGCTTCGGACGGCGCCCTTCACGCTCCGTCTCGACGGGCTCGGCAGTTTCGGCGGGCGCGACATGCAGGTGCTCTTCGCCGCCGTGGCGCCGTCGGAGCCGCTCGCGGCGCTCCACCGCAAGGTCCGGAACCTGCTGCACGGCGCGGGCATCATGCCCGACCGCCAGAGGTTCCGACCCCATGTCACGCTCGCCCGCTTCCGCCCGGGAGAAGGGGGCGACCCGGCGCTTGCCCGCTTTCTCGCCCGCCACGTCGGCTTCGGCAGCGCGCCCTTCCAGGTGACCGGAGTCGTGCTCTACCGGTCGCACCTGACGAAGAAGGGCGCGGTGCACGAACCCCTGGCGGAATACCCGCTGGCCTGAGTGCCGCGCCGCGGGCGACGCAGCGTCATGCCATGAAAGCGGGCCTCCGCGGCCCGGAAATTGACGTCTTCTTCCGCAGGGTCGGCGCAGTGATCACCTGTCGGTCGAGGATTGCCAGTCATGCCCCGTCTTCCCTGCGTCCGTAACGGTTTCCGCGCCGCCCTGGTTGCGGCCGGCCTCGCCGCCCTGCCGGCAGGCGCGGCGACAATCAGCGAACCCGGCTTTCCGGGTGGCGATTTCAGCGATTCCTGGGCCGCCCCCAGCGCGATCGGCACCGGCTTCGGCCTGGTGCAGGGCACCGGCGGGGCGAACAACTACGACATCCTGGCCTTCACCGGCATGGCGTCGGGGGCGCAGACGGTAAAGCTGACCTTCACCGCGCCCTCCGGGATCGACTGGTCCTATGCCGCCGGCGGCAACGTCCTTTACAGCACCCAGCCGTTCCGGTGGGCGTGGGACGGCGCAACGGCGGGCGTGGTCTCGATCGGCTATGCCAATCCCTCGCAGACGCTGTCGCTCGCCCTCGGGCCCGGCTTCGGCGGCACGCTCTACCTCGGGCTCTACTTCACCTACGGCCAGAACCTCGGCTACACCGCCAGCCTTCCCGGCAATGCCGCGCCGCCGCCTGCGGTGCCGCTGCCGGCCTCGGCCTGGCTTCTCGGCGGCGTCCTGGCCGCCGGTGCCGCTGCGGCGCGCCGGGCGAAGCGCCGCGCCGGCTGAGCCCCCGGGGCGCGGCATCGGGCCCCCGCAACTGGCCGCTGCCGCGTCAAATCCCTGCTACCGATTGGCGCAACCCCTCGACAGTCGGGGCGACAATGGGCATGTAGCGGCACGGACAGGCCGCGTGCCCGTCCGCCCGGATGGAGGGGTCATGAAGGGACTGAAGAAACAGCGCCGCATCCTGGTCATCGTGCTGGCCGCGGTGGCGATGGCGGCGAGCTTCGCCGCCTTCTACTTCGCCGCGCCCGACGCGCTCCAGTATTTCCGCTCGCCCTCCGAGGTCGCCGAGAAGGCGCCCGGGCCGAACGAGACCTTCCGCATCGGCGGACTGGTCGAGGAGGGCAGCCTGGTGCGCGGGCAGGGGGCGGCGATCACCTTCAACGTCACCGACGGCGGCGCCGCCGTGCCGGTGCGCTACGAGGGCGTGCTGCCCGACCTCTTCGGCGAGAACGAGGGCGTGGTGGCGACCGGCAAGCTGATCGACGGCACCTTCCAGGCCACCGAGATTCTCGCCAAGCACGACGAGACCTACATGCCCAAGGAAGTGATCGACGCGCTGAAGGACCAGGGCGTCTACGTCGACCCGAACGCCGAGCCCATGACGAATTAACCAATCCGGCAGAGCCTTTCGCCCCGAAAGGGGAAGGCCCATGCCAGATGTCCGCACCATCGCGAAAGAGATCGTCGCCCGCGAGGGCGGCTTCGTCAACGACCCCGACGATCCCGGCGGGGCCACCAAATACGGCGTGACGCTCGCCACGCTGCGCCGGCTCGGGCTCGACCTGACGGGCGATGGACAGGTGGGCGAGGCCGACGTCCGCCGCCTCGGCCGCGATCAGGCCGTCGACATCTATCTCGAGCACTACTTCCGCCGCCCGCGCATCGCCGAGCTGCCCGAGGCGCTGCAGGCGCCGGTCTTCGACATGTATGTGAACGCCGGGGCGAATGCGGTGAAGATCCTCCAGCGTCTCCTGAACGAGATGGGCAGCGACCTTGCCGTCGACGGCAGGCTGGGCACGATGACGATCGCCGCCGCCCACCGCGCCGCTGCACCCGACCCGGTGCTCATGGCCGACGCCTACGGCATCGCGCGCCGCAACTACTACTACGCGCTGGCCGACGCGCGCCCCGCCAGCCGCAAGTTCGCCCGCCGGCGCGACGGCGGCAAGGGCGGCTGGATCACCCGGGCGGAGACGTTCCTCTCCGCGCGATTCCGCCTCAGCGAGGCCGAACACCGGGCGAGGACGGCGACATGGGCATGATCGGCCGCATCCTCGGCGCTCCCGCCGCCACCACCGCCATCAGCCAGGCCGCCACCAGCGTGGCCGAGGTCTTCACCCCCAACGCGACCAAGGGGATGCAGGCCGCGCAGGAGGCCTATCTCAAGGCGCTCGAGGAATTCGGGGCCGAGTTCCAGCATCCCCGCGACGGCTGGTTCGACCGGTTCGTGAACGGGCTGAACCGGCTGCCGAGACCCTTCCTCGCCTTCGGCACGATGGCGCTCTTCGTCCACGCGATGATCGACCCCGAGGGATTCACCCGCCGGATGGTCGGCCTGAACCACGTGCCCGAACCGCTCTGGTGGCTTCTGGCCGCCATCGTCGGCTTCTACTTCGGCGCGCGCGAGGCGCATCACATCCGGATGCGTCCGCGCGCCGCCGCGGCGCCCGCCGCAAGCACCGGCACAAACTCCGCCACAAACTCCGCCGCGGCGGAAAGGCAGGATCCCGATCTGCGGGCGGTCGCGGGCGCGAACCCCGCGCTCGAGGAATGGCGCCGGCGCGAGGATCGCTGACGCCCCCGCGCCTCTTCGTTGCGGAAATACCCTCGGGGGGCCGGGGGGCAGACGGCCCCCCGCTTTCTGCCTCCCGCTCCCCGCCGCTCCCCGCCGCTCACGGAGTCGCGACATCGGCGCGCAGCCCATTGGAAGGGCCGCGCGTTGCCTCTATGCTCGCGCCATGATCGTTGAATTCGGCCATTTCACCCTGAGCCTCGCGCTCATGATCGCCGCGGTCCAGGCCGTGGTGCCCCTTATCGGTGCCCACAAGGGCTGGCGCGGCTGGATGGCGCTCGCCGGTCCTGCGGCAACTGCGCAGTTCCTCTGCATCGCGGTCTCGTTCGCGGCGCTGACCTGGGCCTTCGTCACCTCGGACTTCTCGCTGAAGCTGGTGATGGAGAACTCGCACACGCTGAAGCCGATGCTCTACAAGGTCTCGGGCGTCTGGGGCAACCACGAGGGCTCGATGCTCCTTTGGGTGCTGATCCTGTCGGGCTTCGGCGCGACGGCGGCCTGGTTCGGGGGCGCGCTGCCCGAGCGGCTGAAGGCGCGGGTGCTGAGCGTCCAGGCGATGATCGGCGCGGCCTTCCTCGGCTTCATCCTGTTCACCTCGAACCCGTTCCTGCGCCTGGCCGAGCCGCCCTTCGACGGGCGCGACCTCAATCCGCTGCTGCAAGACCCCGGCCTCGCCTTCCATCCGCCGTTCCTCTACCTCGGCTATGTCGGGCTCTCGATGGCCTTCTCCTTCGCGGTGGCGGCGCTGTTGGAGGGGCGGGTGGACGCGGCCTGGGCGCGCTGGGTCCGGCCCTGGACGCTGGCGGCCTGGATCTTCCTGACCATCGGCATCGCGCTGGGGTCTTGGTGGGCCTATTACGAACTGGGCTGGGGCGGCTTCTGGTTCTGGGACCCGGTGGAGAACGCCTCGCTCATGCCCTGGCTCGTCGCGGCGGCACTTCTCCATTCCGCCATCGTCGTGGAAAAGCGCGAGGCGCTGAAAAGCTGGACCATCCTTCTCGCGATCCTCGCCTTCGGCTTCTCGCTGATCGGCACCTTCATCGTGCGTTCGGGCATCATCACCAGCGTCCACGCCTTCGCCAACGACCCCGAGCGCGGGGTCTTCATCCTGGCGATCCTCGCCGTCTTCATCGGCGGGGCGCTGACGCTCTATGCCGCGCGGGCGGGGACGCTCGAGGCGAAGGGGGTCTTCGGCCTCGTCAGCCGGGAATCGGCGCTCGTGCTGAACAACGTGCTGCTGTCGGTCGCGGCCTTCGTCGTCTTCGTCGGCACGCTCTGGCCCCTGATCGCCGAGATGGCCTTCGGGCGGAAGCTCTCGGTCGGCGCGCCCTTCTTCAACCAGGCCTTCACGCCCTTCATGGTGCTGCTCGCCGCGCTTCTGCCCCTGGGCGCGATCCTGCCGTGGAAACGCGCGAGCCTCGGGCGCACCTTCGGGCACCTCTCCGGCGCGCTGATCCTGGCGCTGGCGCTCGGCGCGCTGGCCTTCGCGGTCGGGACCGGCCGCTCGGCGCTGGCGCCGGTGGGCGTGGCGCTGGGATCCTGGCTGATCGCCGGCGCCGCGGCGGAGCTTTGGCTGCGCGCCGGGCACAGGCCCGCCCGCCTCGCGCGGCTTCCCCGCGCCGACTGGGGCAAGGCCGCGGCCCATTCCGGGCTCGGCGTCGTTTTCGTCGGCATCAGCTGCCTGATGGCCTGGGACGTGGAGGACATCCGCGTCGCCAGGGTCGGCGAAAGCTTCGACGTCGGCGGCTACACGATCACGCTTCAGGGCGTCGACAGGGTCGAGGGGCCGAACTACATCTCGACGGTGGCGACGATGCGCGCGACCAGGGACGGGCGCGAGGTGGCGCTCCTCCATCCCGAGAAGCGCGTCTATCCGGTCGCGGCGATGCCCACGACCGAGGCCGCGATTGCCAACGGCCTCTGGCGCGACCTCTACGTGGTGATCGGCGACCCGCAGGCCGATGGCGGCTGGGCGGTCAGGACCTATGTCAAGCCCTTCGCCAACTGGATCTGGGCCGGCGCGATCCTGATGGCCTTCGGCGGCGCGCTCAGCCTTTCGGACCGGCGCTACCGCGTCGCCGCGGGCGCGCGCAAGGCGCCGGCGCTGGCGCAGCCGGCGGAGTGAGCGGGATGCGGCGGCTCGCGCTCCTGATCCTTCTGGCCCTCGCCGCGCCGGCGGCCGCGGTCCAGCCCGACGAGGTGCTGGCGGACCCCGCGCTGGAGGCGCGGGCACGGGAGTTGAGCCAGGGCCTGCGCTGCCTCGTCTGCCGCAACGAGAACATCGACGAATCGAATGCGGACCTTGCCCGCGACCTCAGGCTTCTGGTGCGCGAGCGGCTGGTGGCGGGGGACAGCGACGCCGAGGTCATCGCCTATCTGGTCGACCGCTACGGCGAATACGTGCTGCTGGAGCCGCCCGCGACCGGATCGACCCTGATCCTCTGGGTGGCAGGCCCGGCGCTTCTGGTCGTGGCGCTGGGGGGCGCCGCGGTCTACCTTCGCCGCCGCCGTGCGGGCGCCGATGCCGCGCCCGCCCCCCTGTCGGAGGCCGAACGCGCGCGGCTTGCGGAAATCCTGAAGGAGTGACGCGGGGTTTCGCTTTCCTGCCCGAGCCCGGGGGCTAATCTGCCGCGCGGGGCAGACCGGGAGACAGCCATGACCTACGAGACGATCCGCTACGCCGAAGAGGGCGGCATCGCCACAATCACGCTCGACCGTCCCGAGGTGATGAACGCGCTGAACCGCCGGATGCGGGCCGAGATCGCCGCGGCGGTGACGCGCGCGGCGGCAAGCCAGCGGGTGATCGTGCTGACCGGCACGGGCCGGGCCTTCTGTTCCGGCCAGGACCTGGGCGATTCCGCGCCCGGCGCGGATTTCGATGCGGCCCGCGTGCTGGTCGAGGAATACGAGCCGATGCTTCGCGCCATCGTCGGCGCGCGGGTTCCGGTGATCGCGGCGGTGAACGGCACGGCGGCGGGGGCGGGGGCCAACCTCGCGCTGGCGGCCGATGTGGTGATCGCCGCCGAAAGCGCCAGCTTCATCCAGGCCTTCACCCGGATCGGCCTCATTCCCGATGCGGGCGGAACCCATGTCCTGCCGCGCACGATCGGGCTTGCCCGCGCGATGGGGGCGGCACTTTTCGCCGACCGGATCACGGCGCGGCAGGCGGCCGACTGGGGCATGATCTGGGAATGCGTTCCCGACGACGCCTTCGAGGCGCATTGGCAAGCGCGCGCCGCGGCGCTCGCCGCCGGACCGGCGGAAGCCTATGCCAGGGTCAAGGAGGCGATGCGCGCCTCGCTGCCCAACGGGTTCGACGCCCAGCTTGCGCTCGAGGCGCGATTGCAGGGGGAATGCGGCGCGAGCGCGGATTTCCGCGAAGGTGTCGCGGCCTTCCTGGAAAAGCGCGCGCCCCGCTTCACCGGGCGCTGAGTCCGCCGAAGGCCCGGATCCAGCGCGCCTGGCCGCCCGCCGTCCGGTTGCTTCCGCGTGCCTGTTCCGGCCAGGCTCGCGGGCAGGGGCTTTCCTTGCTTGACCCGCGCCGCAACGGGGCAGAGAGTTGATCCATGAGGGCGCATGGCCCGAATGGCACGGGGGCCAGCCAAGCGCGCCCGCCTGCGTGCCGGGAGAAAATCCATGCGCTGCTTCACGGTATTGGGGCCGTCTCAATCGGGGAAGACCGAGCTTGTCCGGGCGCTCGCCGCGCTTGAGGACGGGTATCCCCGGTCCGAGACGGCCGGCCATCTGACTCTGACGCGCTTCGGCTTCATGGGCGAGGACTGGTGCGCGCTCGACGTCTCGGGCGGGCCGGAGTTCGCCCGCATGGGCGGGGCCGCCCTTCTTGCCGCCGACGCCGCCGTCCTTTGCGTGGCGCCCGACCCCGACGAGGCGGTCCTTGCCGCGCCCTGGCTCAGGGCGATCGAGGCGGCCGGAGTGCCGTGCTTCATCTTCATCAACCGGATGGACGCGCCGAAAGGCCGGATGCGCGACATCGTCGCGGCACTTCAGGCCTATACCGGCCACACGATCGTGCTGCGCCAGATCCCGATCCGCGAGGGCGGGCAGATCGTCGGCGCGATCGACCTGATTTCCGAACGCGCCTGGCGCTACCGCGAGGGCCAGCCCTCGCAACTCGTCGCCATGCCGAAGTCCGAGGAGGACCGCGAGCACGAGGCGCGGGCCGAACTGCTTGAGCAGATGTCGGACTACGACGACGCGCTCCTCGAGGAACTGATCGAGGACCACGAGCCGGCCACCGGCGCCCTCTATGAAATCGCCCGGCGCGAGACCCGGTCGCGCGATGTGATTCCCGCCTTCCTCGGCTCGGCGAGCCACAGGAACGGCATCCTCAGGCTGATGAAGGCGCTCCGCCACGAGGCGCCCGAGGTCTCGGCGCTGAAGGAGCGGCTTGGCGTGGCGGAGGCGCTGGCGGTGGGCTTTCACGCCCAGATCCGCAAGCATCTGGGCAAATGCGTGATGGTCCGGGCGCTGGAGCCCGGCGTGAAGCAGGGTGCTGCCCTTGCCGGTGCCGGGATCGGCGGGCTGGCCGACGTCGGCGGAAAGGCCGGCAACGACCATCTGGAGCGCGGCGAGGTCGGGATCACCGTCAAGTCCGACCAGCTCGACGCCGGCCGCGTCTTCACCGCGAAGGCGGCGGTGGCGGTTCCCGGCTGGGCGAGGGGCTGCCCGCCGGCCCTGGCGCGGATCGTGACGCCGGCGCACGAACGCGACGAGGTGCGCCTGTCGACCGCGCTGGCGCGGCTGGCCGAGGCCGACCCGATGCTCTCGCTCGGGCAGGACCAGGGCTCGGGCCACGCGCTCGTCCGGTTGCAGGGGCCGATGCACGAACGCCATGTTCTGGGAGCGCTGGCCGACGACTTCGGCGTGGAGGTGCAGATGCGGGTGCCCGACCCGCGGTATCTGGAAACGATCTCGAGTTCTGTCGAGGAACATTACCGCCATCGGAAACAGTCCGGCGGGGCCGGCCAGTTCGCTGACGTGGCGATCACCGTACGGCCGGCGGGCCGCGGCGAAGGGTTCTCGTTCACCGAAGTGGTGAAGGGGGGCGCGGTGCCGCGCAACTTCATCCCCTCGGTCGAGGAGGGGGCGCGCGAGGCGCTCGACCGCGGGCCGCTGGGGTTTCCGGTCGCCGATCTTGCAGTGACGCTGACCGACGGCAAGCATCATGCGGTGGACAGCAACGACTTCGCCTTCCGCACCGCCGGCCGGATGGCGGTGCGCGAGGCGCTGTCCAAGGCGGGCCCGGTGCTGCTGCAACCCATCGACCGGGTCGAGATCCATGTGCCCTCGGTCTATTCCGGGGCGATGGTGTCGATGATCTCCTCGCTCAAGGGACAGGTTCTGGGCTTTGACCGCGACCCCGACTTCCGCGGCTGGGACGTGTTCCGCGCGCGGCTGCCGGCCTCGTCCGAGGAAGACCTGATCCTCGCGCTCGGGGGCGCGACTCAGGGCACCGCCTGGCACGAGACGGCTTTCGATCATTACGAGGAAATCTACGGCCGCGAGGCCGAGCGCATCTCGAAGGACCATGCGACGGCGGCGGCCTGAGGGTGCGCCGGGGCCGGACCGCAGGCCGGCGGAAAGCAGGCCGGCGGAAAGCAGAACGGCCCGCCGCAGGGCGGGCCGGTCTAGCGGCTTCGGTTCGGTTCAGCGCGTCTTGACGTCGACATAGTCGCGGCGCGGGTGGCCGATGTAAAGCTGGCGCGGGCGGCCGATCTTCTGCGTCGGGTCGCCGATCATTTCCTTCCACTGAGAAATCCAGCCGACCGTGCGGCTCACCGCGAAGATCGGCGTGAACATCGAGGTCGGGAAGCCCATCGCCTCGAGGATGATGCCCGAGTAGAAGTCGACGTTGGGGTAGAGCTTCCTTTCGACGAAATACTCGTCCTCGAGCGCGATCCGCTCCAGTTCCTTGGCGACCTTCAGCGTCTCGTTGTTGTGGATGCCGAGCAGGTCGAGCACCTCGTCGGCCGATTCCTTCATCACCTTGGCGCGCGGGTCGAAGTTCTTGTAGACCCGGTGGCCGAAGCCCATGAGGCGGAACGGGTCGTTCTTGTCCTTGGCGCGGCGGATGTATTCGGGGATGCGGTCGACGGTGCCGATCTCGCGCAGCATCTCGAGGCAGGCCTGGTTGGCGCCGCCATGCGCCGGACCCCAGAGGCAGGCGATGCCGGCGGCGATGCAGGCGAACGGGTTGGCGCCCGACGATCCCGCCAGCCGCACCGTCGAGGTGGAGGCGTTCTGTTCGTGATCGGCATGGAGCATCATGATCCGATCCATCGCCTTGGCCAGCGCCGGCTGGACCACATACTCCTCGCAGGGGATGGAAAAGCACATGTGCAGGAAGTTCGACGCGTAATCGAGCGAGTTCTTCGGATAGACGAAGGGCTGCCCCAGCGAATACTTGTAGGCCATCGCCGCGATCGTCGGCAGCTTCGCGATCATGCGGATCGCGGCCACCTCGCGGTGCCAGGGGTCGGTGATGTCGAGGCTGTCGTGATAGAAGGCGGAAAGCGCGCCGACCACGCCCACCATCGTCGCCATCGGGTGGCTGTCGCGGCGGAACCCGCGGAAGAAGTAGTGGATCTGCTCGTGCACCATCGTGTGCCGCGTGACCCGGCCCTCGAAATCGTCCATCTGCGCCTTGTCCGGCAGGTCGCCGTAGAGAAGCAGGTAGCAGACCTCGAGAAAGTGCGACTTCGCCGCCAGCTGCTCGATCGGGTAGCCGCGATAGAGAAGCTCGCCCTTGTCGCCGTCGATGAAGGTGATCGCACTGTCGCAGGCCGCGGTCGAGGTGAAGCCGGGGTCATAGGTGAAGACATCGGCATCGCCATAGAGCTTGCGGATGTCGATGACCTCCGGCCCGACCGTCGGCGTGAGCATCGGCAGGTCGATCGAGGTGTTTCCGAAACTCAGCGTCGCGGTCTTCTTCGCTTCTGCCATCACGCATCCCTTTCTGAGCTTCGGGCCGGACCCCCGTCCCGAAGGTGAACGTCAAGAGGCCGGGGCGCGCGCCGGGGCGGGCTCAGGCCGTCGCATCCTGCAACCGGGCGAGGGTCTCCTCCCGCCCGATGACGAGCATCATGTCGAACACGCTGGGGCTGATCGTGCGCCCCGCGAGAGCGGCTCGGAGCGATCCTGCGATCTTGCCGAGGCCGATCCCGTGGGCGCCGGCAACGCGGGTCACCACCTCTTCCAGCGCTTCCCGGCCCCAGCTACCATTTTGCAGCTGCGGCGTCAATTCTTTCAGTATACCACGGGATACCGGGTCCAGCGCCTTCGCCGCCGCCTCGTCCGGGACAAAGGGGCGGTGACCCAGCACGAAATGCCCCTTTTCAAGAAGTTCCGGGAACGTCTTCGCACGATCCTTCAGGCTGTAGAGGGCGCGGGCCAGCCCGTCTTTCTGCGCCAGCGAAAGGGCGGGCCGGCCAGCGACCTCCAGGAACGCCTCAATTTCGGGCAGAAGCTCCGCATCGGGGGTGGCGGCAATGTGCTGGCCGCAGAGATTCTCCAGCTTCTTGAAATCGAGCCGGGCCGGGGCGCGGCCGATTCCCTCGAGGTCGAACCAGGCCCGCGCCTCGGCATCGCCGAAGAACTCGGCGTCGCCGTGCGCCCAGCCGAGCCGCGCCAGATAGTTGCGCATCCCGGCCGCCGGATAGCCCATCGCCTGGTATCCCTCGAGCCCGACCGCCCCGTGGCGCTTGGAAAGCTTCTTGCCGTCGGGTCCGTGGATCAGCGGGATATGCGCCCAGACCGGCACCGGCCAGCCCATCGCGTGATAGACCTGGGTCTGGCGCGCGGCATTGGTCAGGTGATCGTCGCCCCGGATCACGTGGGTGACGCCCATGTCATGGTCATCGACGACGACGGCGAGCATGTAGGTGGGGGTACCATCGGCGCGTAAACAAACCATGTCGTCGAGCTGGTCGTTGCGGAAGGTCACGCCGCCCTGCACCCTGTCCTCGATCACCGTCGCGCCGTCGCGCGGCGCCCTGAGGCGGATCGCATAGGGCCGGTCGGGGTACGTGGCCGGGTCGGCGTCGCGCCAGGGGCTGTGAAAGAGCGTGGAACGGCCCTCGGCCCGTGCCGCCTCGCGGAACGCCTCGATCTCCTCGGGCGTGGAGAAGCACTTGTAGGCATGGCCGCGCGCCAGCATCTCGTGCGCCACCTCGGCATGGCGGTGGCGGCGGTCGAACTGGCTCACCACCTCGCCGTCCCAGTCGAGCCCGAGCCAGGTCAGCCCCTTCAGGATCGCCGCCGTCGCCTCCGGGGTGGAGCGTTCGCGGTCGGTGTCCTCGATCCTGAGGAGGAAGGTCCCGTTCCGCCCGCGGGCGAAAAGCCAGTTGAAGAGCGCCGTCCGCGCGCCGCCGATGTGCAGGTAGCCCGTGGGCGAGGGCGCGAAACGGGTTACGACGGGTTTTGGCTCGGCGGCGGGCATGGGCGCGTTAACCTTTCGGAAACCATGATCGGGCAGGCTGGCAAGGGTTCATTAGTCAACAGGGCACGGGGAGACAAGGTGCGGCCGGTTCTGGCGGGGCTCGAGGCGCTTGGCGCGGCCAGGGGGCGGCTTCTGCCCTGGGCGCCGGTGTTCCTGTCCTTCGGCATCGGGCTCTACTTCGCGCTCGGGGCGGAACCCGCAGCCGCGGCGGTCGGCGCGGTGGCGGCGATGGCCGTCGCGCTGGTCGTTGCGGCATGGCGCGGGCCGGACCTCCTGCGCGTGCCCGCGACCGGCCTGGGGCTGATGGCGCTGGGGCTCGTCCTTGCCGCGCTTCGCGCCCAGCTTGTCGCCGCACCGGTGCTGCCCTTCCGCTACTACGGGCCGATCGAGGGGCGGATCGTCGACATCGACCGCTCGTTCTCCGACGAGTTGCGGCTGACCCTTGACCGCGTGGTGCTGGAAGACGTCGCGCCGCAGCGCACGCCGGGCCGGGTGCGCGTCGCGCTGCACGGGGAGCAGGGGTTCACCGACCTTGCGCCGGGCCTCACCGTGATCCTGTCGGGCCATCTCTCGCCGCCGGACGGGCCGGTGGAGCCGGGCGGCTTCGACTTCCAGCGGCTCGCCTGGTTCTCGGGCCTCGGCGGGGTGGGCTATACCCGTTCGCCGGTGCTGGCGCTCCTGCCGCCCGAAGGCGGCCTGTCGCTTCTCGCCTTCCGGCTCAGGATGCGGCTGTCAGAGGCGATGCAGGCGGCGATCCCCGGCCAGCCGGGCGCCTTCGCCTCGGCGATGATGACCGGCGACCGCGCCGGGATGAACTAGGCCACCAACGACGTGCTGCGGGCCTCCAACCTGTCGCACCTGATCTCGATCTCGGGGCTCCACATGGGGCTGCTGGTCGGGTTCATCTTCGCCACCTGCCGCTACGGGCTCGCGCTTTTCCCGCCGCTCGCGCTCAGGCTGAACACCAGGAAGCTCGCCGCCCTCGTCGCCCTGGCGGCCGCGGCCTTCTACCTGATGCTCGCCGGGCCGAACGTCGCCACCCGGCGCGCCTTCATCATGGCGGCGGTGATGCTCGTCGCGGTGCTTGCGGACCGCCGCGCGATCTCGCTCCGCTCGGTCGCCATCGCGGCGCTGATCGTGCTTTTTCTCGAACCCGAAAGCCTGATCGAGCCGGGCTTCCAGATGTCGTTCGGCGCCACGGTCGCGCTGATCGTGTCGTTCCAGCCCTGGCAGCGGGTGCAGGCGCATGTGCCGAAGGTCTTGCGACCGGCGGCGGTGATGGTCCTGTCGTCGCTGGCCGCCGGCACCGCGACCGCACCGATCGCGGCGGCGCATTTCAACCGCATCGCCGAATACGGGCTTCTGGCCAACCTCCTGGCGGTCCCGCTGATGGGGATGATCGTGATGCCGGCGGGCGTCATCGCCGCGCTCCTGGCGCCCTTGGGCCTCGCGTTTCCGGCGCTCTGGGCGATGGGGGTCGGAACCGAGCTGATCCTCCGGCTGGCCGGCTGGGTGGCCGGGATGAAGGGGGCGGTCGTCGCCGTGCCCGCCCCGCCCGAAGGCGCGCTCGCGCTCCTTGCGCTCGGCGGCATCGCCGCGCTGATCGGCCGTCGGCTGTGGCTGCGCGGGGCAGGGACCGCCGCGGCGGCGCTCGCGCTCCTGTTCTGGGCGGGGGCCGAACGCCCCGTCGCCCTCGTCTCGAACGATGGCGGGCTCACCGGCGTGATGACGGGGGCGGGCAGGGCGCTATCCAAGCCGAAGGGCGCGGGCTTCGTCGCCAAGAGCTGGCTCGAGGACGACGGCGACCTGGCGCTGCAGGACCAGGCCTTCGCCCGGCCGGGATTCGAGGGCGCGAAGGGCGATCTCACGGCTCATGTCGCCGGCCTCACGCTTCGCCATCTCTTCGGCAAGGGGGCGGCCGACAGGGTGGGCGCGGCTTGCCGCGATGGCGCCCTCGTCGTTCTTGCCGCCGAATGGCAAGGCCCGCGACCGGGCGGCTGCACCCTCGCCGATCCGCTCAGCCTGAGGAAGACCGGCGCACTCGCGATCTACGGCGGGCCGGAGGGGCCGCGGATCGTCACCGCGCGCGGGGCGGCGGGCGACCGGCTCTGGAACCGCCCTCCCGCACGCCGGGCGCCGGTGGCGGCGCTTCAGTAGCTGCGGATCAGCCCGACGAGCCGCCCCTGCACCTTCACCTGGTCCTCGGGCAGCACCCGCGTCTCGTAGGCCGGGTTCGCCGCCTCGAGCGCGATCATGCCGCCCCTGCGGCGAAAGCGCTTCAGCGTCGCCTCGTGGCCCTCGACCAGCGCCACCACGATGTCGCCGTTGTCGGCCGTCGACTGTTCGCGGATCACCACGATGTCGCCGTCGTTGATCCCCGCCTCGATCATCGAATCGCCCTTGACCTCGAGCGCATAGTGCTGGCCGCGCCCCGAAAGCATCGACCCCGGCACCGCAACATGGTGCGAGACCTCGGAGATCGCCTCGATCGGCACCCCGGCGGCGATCCGCCCCATCACCGGCAGTTCCAGCGCGTGAACCTCGCTCACCGGCATGGCACCGCGCGGCGCCGGCACCCGGTCGCCCTCGATCACGCGGGGCGAGAAGCCCGGCTTCTCCATCGCCTCGGGCAGCTTCACGATCTCGATGGCGCGGGCGCGGTGGGCAAGGCGGCGGATGAAGCCGCGCTCCTCCAGCGCCGTGATCAGCCGGTGGATACCCGACTTGGAGCGCAGGTCGAGCGCCTCCTTCATCTCGTCGAACGAGGGCGGCACCCCGTCGCGGGCCACGCGCTTCTGGATGAAATCGAGAAGTTCCAACTGCTTGCGGGTCAGCATGTGCCTGTTTTCCTTCGCCTGTGCCCGTTGCCGTTCGACAATGGTTCTACCCGCGTTCCCCTTTTGTGTCAATATTTCCGGGCGCGAGGGTCTGGGCGCGGCCGCCGGGCGCGGGCCCTGCCGGATCGGGCAGGTCAGAGCGGAAGGTAATCGACCTCCTCGCCCGGCCGCCGCGCGGGGTCGTTCACCGGACGGACGAGAAGCGCATCCGCCTCCGACAGGACCGACAGCAGCGCGCTGTCCTGCCGGTCGAAGGGCGCGATCGTGGCGCCCTCGGCATCCCCGCCGAGACGCGCCCGCATGTAATGCGCCCGCGGGCCGTTCGCCTCCACCGGCTGGCTGAGCCGGGCCCGAAGCCGCGGCGCGGCGGCGGCCGGAAGCCCCTGCATCGCCCGCAGCATCGGCAGCATGAAGACATGCCCGCAAACAATTGACGACACGGGATTTCCAGGCAATCCCAACAGCGTCGCGCGACCCAGTTTCCCGGCCATCAGCGGCTTGCCCGGCCGGATCGCGATCTTGTAGAACGACCGCTCCAGCCCCATCGCCTCGGTCACCGGTGCGATCAGGTCGTGATCGCCCACCGAGGCCCCGCCGATAGTCACGATCAGGTCGGCATCCGCCGCCAGTTCCAGCACGAAGCGCAGCGATCCGGCGTCGTCCTGGGCGATCGGCAGCATCCGCGCCTCGGCACCCTCGGCCTCGGCCATCGCGGCCAGCGCATAGCTGTTCGAGGCGATAATCTGGTCCGGCCCCGGCACCTCTCCCGGCATCACCAGTTCGTCGCCGGTCGGGATGAACGCGACCACCGGGCGGCGGGCGACGGCAACCTCCGGCACGTTCATCGCGGCGATCAGTGCAAGGTCCGCCGGCCTCAGCCGCCGCGGCGCCGCGATCCGGTCGCCGGCGCGGAAATCCTGGCCGGCGGCACGAATGTTGCGTCCCTCCTCAAGCCGCCCGGACAGCAGGATATGATCCGCCTCGCGCGTCACGTCCTCTTGCAGGACGACCCGTTCGGCGCCCTCCGGCACCGGCGCGCCGGTGAAGATCCGGACCGCCCCGCCTGTGGAAAGAACGCCGGAAAATCCTTTTCCCGCAGCCGATTCCCCGATGACCTTCAGGCGTGCTCCGCTGATGTGGTCGGCCTCGCGGATCGCATAGCCATCCATCGCCGAGGCCGCGAAGGGCGGCTGGTCGCGCCCCGCCACCACATCGCCGGCCAAGATCCGCCCCGCGGCATGGCGCAGGCCCACGCGCTCCTCCGCCGGCGCCTGGCAAAGCGCGAAAAGCCGTTCCAGCGCCTCGTCGACCGAGATCATGTGCCCGCCTCCCTGATCATTCCGCCTCGTAGCGGCCGGATTTCCCGCCGTCCTTCAGGACGACGCGCAAGCCCTCGATGTGCATGGATTTCTCGGCGGCCTTCAGCATGTCGTAGACGGTCAGCGCCGCGACCGAGGCGGCGGTCAGCGCCTCCATCTCCACCCCGGTCCGGCCGGTGGTCCTGACGGTGGCCTCGATCCGCACGCCGGGCAGGCCCTCGTCGGGGGCAAGCTCCACCGCCACGCGGGTGATCGGCAGCGGATGGCAGAGCGGGATCAGATCGGCCGTGCGCTTCGCCGCCATGATCCCCGCGAGCCGCGCCACGCCGAGCACGTCGCCCTTCTTCGCGCGGCCCTCGGTCACCAGCGCCAGCGTCGCGGGGCGCATCACTACCCGCGCCTCGGCCACCGCCACCCGGTCGGTGACCGCCTTGTCGGAGACGTCGACCATGTGGGCATGGCCCTCGGCGTCGAAATGGGTCAGCGGCATCGTCAGACCTCCACCGGGTCGGCGATGAGCGCGCGCGTCGCCGCCGCCACGTCTTCCTGCCGCATCAGGCTTTCGCCGACGAGGAAGCAGCGCGCCCCGCACCGCGCCATGCCGGCAAGGTCGGCCGGGGTGGAAAGCCCGCTCTCGCAGACGGCGATCCGGTCCGGGGCCAGTTGCGGCATCAGCCGCCGCGTTACCTCAAGAGACACCTCGAAAGTCTTGAGATTGCGGTTGTTCATGCCGACGAGCGGTGATTTCAGCGCCAGCGCCCGGTCCAGTTCCGCCGCGTCATGCACCTCGAGAAGCACGTCCATCCCCCAGCCCGCCGCCGCATCCTCCAGCTCCCGCGCCTGCGCGTCGGAAACCGAGGCCAGGATGATCAGGATGCAGTCCGCGCCCCAGGCCCGCGCCTCGGCGACCTGGTAGGGGTCGTAAAGGAAGTCCTTCCTCAGCACCGGCAGCGCCACCGCCGCCCGCGCCGCCGCCAGATACTCCGGTGCGCCCTGGAACGAGGGTCCGTCGGTCAGCACCGAAAGGCAGGTGGCGCCCCCCGCCGCATAGGCGCGGGCCAACGCCGCCGGGTCGAAATCGGCGCGGATCAACCCCTTCGAGGGCGAGGCCTTCTTGATCTCGGCGATGAGCCCGTAGCCCCTGGCCGAGGCCTCGCGCAGCGCGGCGGCGAAGCCGCGCGGGGCGGTGGAGGTGCGGGCCGCCGCCTCGACCGTGGAGAGCGGCCGCGCCGCCTTCGCCGCGGCGATCTCCTCCAGCTTGTAGGCCTTGATCTTTTCCAGAATGTCCATGCGGGTGTCTTACCGCCGGAAGAAGGGGGCGGAAAGCCCCTGTTTCTTCGTTGTCCAAATACCCCCGGGGGGGGTGCGGGGGGCGGGACGCCCCGCTTCCGGCCTATCCGCCCCAGTCGATCGGCCGCTCGCCCCGTGCGACCAGCCAGCCGTTCACCCGGCTGAACGGGCGGGAGCCGAGAAAGCCGCGTGCGGCCGAGAGCGGCGAGGGATGGGTGGTCTCGATCCGGAGGTGGTCGGCCCGCGCGAGATGTCGCGCCGCCAGCGCCTGCGCCGGCCCGCCCCAGAGCAGGAAGGCGCGGGGGCCGGTGCGGTCGATCTCGCCCAGGATCTCGGCCACCAGCCGGTCCCAGCCGAGCCGCGCATGCGCCCCCGGCCGGCCCTCGGGGACGCTGAGCGCGGTGTTGAGCAGCAGCACCCCCTGCCGCGCCCAGCCGGAAAGCTCCGTCCGCCCCCGCTTCACCTTAAGGTCGTCCAGCAACTCCTTGAAGATGTTTCCAAGGCTTCCAAGCCGTCCGGCAAAGCCTGGGGCGATGGAAAAGGCCAGCCCGTCGGCCTTGCCCGGCGTGTGGTAGGGGTCCTGGCCGAGGATCACCACCCGCACCTCCCCGGGCGCGCAGGCGTCGAGCGCGGCGAAGATCCGCTCGCGCGGCGGGAAGACCGGCGCCGCTTCGGCGGCCAGCGCGGCCTCGATCCGCGGCCAGTCCCGGGTAAAGAAGGGCAGATGCGCCCAGGCTTCGGGGATCATGCGTCCTGCGTTGCCCGCACCAGCGCCGCGACCTTCGCCTTCGCCGCCCCGCTGTCGATGCTTTCCCGCGCCATCGCCACGCCTTCCTTCAGGCCGCGGGTCCGTCCGGCGACGACCAGCGCCGCGGCGGCGTTCAGCAGCACCGCGTCGCGGTAGGCGCCCGGCGCCCCGTCGAGAAGCGCGCGCAGGGCGGCGGCGTTCTCCTCCGGGGTGCCGCCGAGGATCGCCTCGAACGGATGGGCGGGCAGGTCGGCCTCCTCGGGATGCACCTCGAATTCTCGCACCGCGCCGTTCTCCAGCGCGGCGACCCAGGTCGGCCCGGCGATCGACATCTCGTCGGTCCCGTCCGCGCCGTGGACGAGCCAGGCCGAGTGCGAGCCGAGCGCTGCGAGCGTCTCGGCCATCGGCCGGATCCAGGCGCGGGAAAAGGCGCCGGTGAGCTGGTATTTCACCCCCGCGGGGTTGGTCAGCGGCCCGAGCAGGTTGAAGACCGTGCGGGTGCCAAGCTCGGCCCGCGTCGGCATGACGTGGCGGATCGCGGGATGGTGCATCGGCGCCATCATGAAGGCGATGCCGCAGCTTTCCAGAACCTTTTCAACCGTTTCCGCACCGATCATCACGTTGATGCCAAGCTGCGTCAGGGCATCCGCCGCGCCCGATTTCGAGCTGAGGTTGCGGTTGCCGTGCTTGGCGACGGGCACGCCCGCGCCGGCGACGACGAAGGCCGTCGCGGTCGAGATGTTGAGCGTGCCCTTGCCGTCGCCGCCGGTGCCGACGATGTCCATCGCCCCTTCCGGCGCGCGCACGGCGTTGCACTTCGACACCATGACGCGCGCGGCGGCGGCCATCTCCTCGACGGTCTCGCCGCGGGTCCTGAGCGCCATCAGGAACCCGCCCATCTGCGAGGGCGTCGCGGCGCCCTCGAACAGCGCCTCGAAGGCGCGCTCGGCCTCGGCCCGGGTCAGCGGGCGGTCGGCCGCAAGGCCGATCAGCGGGCGCAGATCCTCGCTCATGCCGGCACCGCGAGGGGCACGCCGGCCGCCTCGAGGAAGTTCTTCAGCAACTGGTGGCCGTGTTCGGAGGCGATCGATTCGGGGTGGAACTGCACCCCCTCGATCGGCAACTGGCGGTGTCTCAGCCCCATGATCGTGCCGTCCTCGGTCCAGGCGGTGATCTCCAGGCAGTCGGGCAGGCTGTCGCCGTCCACCACCAGCGAATGGTAGCGCGTCGCCTGGAAGGGAGAGGGGAGGCCGCTGAACACGCCCTTGCCGGAATGGTGGATTGTGCCCATCTTGCCATGCACGATCTCGCGCGCCCGCACGACCCTGCCGCCGAACGCCTCGCCGATCGCCTGGTGGCCAAGGCAGACGCCGAGAAGCGGCGTTTTCGTCTCGGCCGCGGCGGCCGTGAGCGCCAGGCAGATGCCGGCCTGCGCCGGATCGCAGGGCCCGGGCGACAGCACGATGGCCGCGGGCTTCAGCGCCATCGCCTCCTGCACGTTCAGGGCGTCGTTGCGGTGGACCACCACCTCGGCGCCAAGCTCGCCCAGGTAGTGGACGAGGTTGTAGGTGAAGCTGTCGTAGTTGTCGATCAGAAGCAGCATGGTTCCCCTTCACGCCGGGGATCGCAATCTGGGGGTGAACGCGCCCGCGTGTCGGGCTATACATGGGCAGAGCCGCGCGGCCGGGTCAAGGCAAGAAGCGGCAAAAGAGGCAAGACCTCGGAGGCGGACGTGGGCAGAGGCTATCTTTTCGGTTTGTTGGTGGGTGCTGCCGTGGCGGCCCTGGGGCTTGGCGGCGTGTCGCTGATGGTGCCGGTTGGCGCGGGCAGCCCCGGCGGGACGGCGGCCGACACCGACACCGCCGCGGCGGATGTCGCCACGCTGCCCACGCCCGAACCCGCCCCCGCGTCCACGCCCGAACCGGCGCCCGAACCGGCGCCCGAACCCGCGGCCGGGTCGGCCCCGCAGCCTGCGCCCGAACCCGCCGCCGAGCCGGTCCCGGCGGCCGCCCCGCAGCCGGGGCCCGCGACCGCCGCGGCGCCCGAACCGGCGACGCCAGAGGCTGCGCCCGCGACCGAGACCGCAAACGCACAAGCGCCCACCCCCGAGACGCTCATTCCCGAGACGCCGACCCCCGAGACGCCCACCCCCGAGACGTCCGCCTTGGGGACCTCCACCCCCGAGACCCCGGTCGTCGAGGTTCCACCGGGGTCGGAGTTCAGCCGTCCGAAGCCCGAGACCGACCCGGTCGTCCCCGCACCGGAAGCCGAGCCCGCCACGGCCGCGCTGCCGCAGGTTGCCGCGCCAACCGTCGAGACCGCTCCGGCGATGTCCGACGCGACCCCCGTCGGGCTGCCCGAGACGGCCCCCGCGCCCGCGGTGCCCGAGGCACCCGAACCCGTGGCGCCCGCTTCCATCGCTGCTGCCCCCGCGGCCGAGGCCGCCCTCCCGGTGCCGCCGCCCGGCGCGGCTGCCGCGCCGCCGCTTGCGGCGGAGGCGACGCCCGAGGTGCCGATGCCGCCCTCCGCCGACGGCTCCGCAGCCGATTCGGCACCCGCTGCCGCCCCCGCAGAACCCGAGGCCGTGCCGGCAGCCGAACCGGCGCCCGAACCGGCGCCCGAACCGGTGCCCGAACCGGCAGAGGTCGCCGAACCCGCCGCGCCACCCGCCGATCTGCCCGCATTTGCCGATGACGCGCCCGCGCCGCCCGAGGAGCCCGGGGAGCCCGGGGAGCCCGGAGAGGACGCGCCGGCCGGGGACGGTGGCCCGATCATCATCGGCAGCGCGCCGGATGCGCCGAAGACCGGATTCGGCCAGACCGTGCAGCCCGGCTTCGGCGGCACGATCCGGCCGGGGTTCGGCCAGCCGATCCCCGGGGTCACGATCAACCGCCTGCCGCGCATCGAGGGCGGGGCGCCGGAAGCCGGGACCGAAGCCGCACCCGAAGCCGGCGGCGAGTCCGCGCTCGAACCCGGCGCCGAAGCGGCCGACGCCATGCCCGCGCCTGCACCGGCGCCGGAACCGGAGTTCATTCCCGCCCCCGGCCGGGTGCCGGCGGTGGAGCCGGCGCCGAACAGGCCCCTGGGCGAGCCCCTGGCCGAAGCGCCGGCCGGGCCCCTGGCCGACACCGCGCTGAAGCGCTATGCCGCCGCCTTCGACAACCCCGACCAGAAGCCCCTCGTCGCCGTCGTCCTCGTCGACATCGGCGAGGCGAAGGGCGGCCTCGCCCCCGATGCGGTCGCGGCGCTCGGCCGGCCGGTCACGGTCGCGATCGACCCCGCCCTGGGCGAGGCGGGGGCGCGGGCAACGGTTTACCGGCTGGGCGGCGACGAAATCGCCATCCTCGCCCCCGATCTGCCCGAAGCCGCGACGCCGAGCGATCTGGAAGTGAGCTATCAGGGCATGGCCGGCGCCCTGCCCGAGGCGGTGGCGGTGGTGGGCAGGCCCGATTCCGCCTTCCAGACCGACCGGCGGACCGCGCAGCATCTGGTCTCGCTCCTGGCGACCGAGGGCCGCGGCCTGGTGACCTTCACCGGCGGGCTCAACCCCGCCGGGCAGGCGGCCGAGGGCGAAGGGCTGCCCCATGCCGCGGTGTTCCGCGATCTCGATGCCGAGGGAGAGACCCCGGCGGCGATCATCCGCTCTCTCGACCGCGCGGCGTTCGAGGCGGCGCGGTCGGGCGCTGTCATCGTTCTCGGCACCACTGCGCCCGAAACCGTGGCGGCGCTTCAGGAGTGGATCGCCGGTGGCGCCAAGGGCGCGGTGGTCGGCCCGGTCTCGGCGGTGATGCTCGGGAAGTGACGGGCCCGGCACGTGAGGGGGCCCGGGAACCGGCGCGGGCGCCTCAGCCGTTGCCGCGGCGGACGAAGAGGCCCGCCTCTTCCGCCGCGGCCTTCAGTGCCTTCGACTTGTTGACGGTTTCCTGGAATTCGGCCTCCGGGTCGCTGTCGTAGACGACGCCACCGCCGGCCTGGATGTAGAGCTTGCCATCCTTCACCACGGCGGTCCTCAGCGCGATGCACATGTCCATCTCGCCATTGGCCGCGAAATAGCCGACGCCGCCGCCGTAGATGCCGCGCTTTTCCGGCTCCAGCTCGTCGATGATCTCCATCGCCCGGACCTTGGGCGCGCCCGAGACGGTGCCGGCGGGGAGCCCCGCCAGCAGCGCCGAAAGCGCGTCCTGATCCTCGCGGATCTCGCCCACCACGTTCGAGACGATGTGCATGACGTGGGAATAGCGTTCGATGATGAACTTCTCGGTCGGATGCACGGTGCCGACCTTCGCCACCCGGCCGACGTCGTTGCGGCCGAGGTCGAGAAGCATCAGGTGCTCGGCCAGTTCCTTGCCATCGGCCAGAAGGTCAGCCTCCAGCGCCCTGTCCTCTTCGGGGGTGCGGCCGCGCGGGCGGGTGCCGGCGATCGGGCGGACCGTCACCTCGCCGCCCCTGAGGCGGACGAGGATCTCGGGCGACGCGCCGACGATGTGGAAGCCGCCGAAGTTGAAGAAGGTGAGGAACGGCGAGGGGTTGGTGCGCCGCAGCGAGCGGTAGAGCGCGAAGGGCGGCAGCGCGAAATCAGCCGTCCAGCGTTGCGAGGGCACGACCTGGAAGATGTCGCCGGCGCGGATGTAGTCCTTGGCCTTCGCGACGGCCGCCCTGTAGGCCTCGGGGGTGAAGTTCGACCTGAGCGGGCCGACCGCGGCGGCGTCGCCGAGGCTCCTCGTCTCGCCTGCCGGATGGCGTTCCAGATCGCGCACCGCGTCCATCACCCGCTCGGCCGCCTGGGCATAGGCCGCGCGCGCGGACAGGCCGGAGGCCGCCCAGCCGGGCGAACAGACCGTCACCTCGCCCTTCACGCCGTCGAGCACCGCCACCACCGTCGGCCGCATCAGCACCGCGTCCGGCACCCCGATCGGGTCAGGCTTCACGTTTGGCAGATGCTCCACCAGCCGGATCATGTCGTAGCCGAGATAGCCGAAGAGCCCCGCGGCGATCGCCGGAATCCCCTCGGGCATCTCGATCCGGCTTTCCGCGATCAGCGCGCGCAGCGTGGCGAGCGGGTGGCCCTCCAGCGGCTCGAACGCATCGGCGTCGAACCGCGCCCGCCGGTTGATCCGGCTCCGTTCGCCCCGGCACTCCCAGATCACGTCCGGTTTCAGCCCCACCACCGAATAGCGCCCGCGCACCTCGCCGCCGGTGACCGATTCCAGCATGAAGCTCATCGGCTGCGCCTCGGCGAGCTTCAGCATCAGCGAGACGGGGGTGTCGAGGTCGGCGGCAAGTCGGGTATGGACGAGCTGGTTCCTGCCCGCGGCCCAGCCTTTCTCGAAATCCTCGAAGGAAGGGGTCATCGCCACGGGCCTGCCTCAGTTCATCTGCGCATGGACGGCGTTGATCGCCGCGGGGTCGAGCCGGATGCCCGCCCGGTTCTCCAGCGCCTGGGCGTAGAGCTGGAACATGTCCTGCGCCAGCGACTGGCCAAGCTGGGCCTCGATCGCCTCGCGCATCTTCACCACCTCGTCGCCGGCCGGGTCGGCGGCATGGATCGCGGTGACGGAAACGACATGGACGCGGTCGGGCGTGTCCACCACCGCCGCGCCGCCCTCGGGCAGCCTGAACGCCTCGGCCGCGACCTCGGGCGGGGTGTCGGCGATGTGGCCGCCACGGGCAAAGTCCCCGAACCGCGTGGCCACGAGACCGGTGGCGGCCAACTCCGTGCCCGCCTCGACCTGCGCCTTGATCTCGCCCCCCAGCGCCACGAGCTTGCGGTGCGTCTCCTCGCGCTGCCAGCCGGCGATCGCGTCGTCCCTCACCTCGTCGAGCGGCCGCAGCGCCGGCGGATCGATCCCGTCGAGCCGAAGCGCGAAGACGCCGCCGTCGTCGAGCTGGGCGAGCGTCGGGAAGTCCTCGGACTTGGCGGCCTTGGCGGCATCGCGGAAGGCGGTGTAGGCGGCGATGTCGTCCTCGGTTTCGGTGGAGAAGTCGATGGTGGCAAGCTCCATCCCCTTTTCCTTCGCGACATCCTCGAGCGTCGCACCCGAGGCCAGGAGGTCTTCGATCCCGTTGCTCTCCTCGGCGATCAGGCGGCGCGCCTGGTCCGCCGCGGCCTCGGCGGCGAGGTCGTCGCGCGCCTCCTCTAAGGTCGTCTCCTGCGCGGCGAGAATCCCGTTCATCGAGTAAAGCGCCGGCCCGAGGTCGGAGGGCAGGGGGCCGACGACGCCGGGGCCGTCGAGCGCGAAGACCGCCTCGCCCGCGGCGCCGAGCGCCTCTTGCGACATTTCGCCGAGGTCGATGTCGGCAAGCGCAAGCCCGCGTTCGCGGGCCAGTTCCTCGAACGTCGCCTCGCCCGTGTCGAGCCGCGCCTTCGCGGCCTGGGCCTCGGCCTCGGTCGGGTAGACCAGCCGCTCGACCAGCCGCCGCTCGGGCGTCACGAAGTCGCCGATGCGGTCCTGATAGGTCTTCTTCAGCGCCTCCTCGTCAAGCTGGACGCGGCCGGCCATCATCTCGGGCGACAGCCAGACATAGGTGATGTGGCGCGTCTCGGGCCGGGTGAAGGCGTCGGGATGGGCCTCGTAGTAGGATTTCAGCGTGGCCTCGTCGGGCGTGCCCACGGGGTCGGGCAGGTCGGAGGCGATCAGTTCGGCCACGGTGAAATCACGGGTTTCGGTGGCCCAGGCGGCGAGCTTGCCCACCAGCGCCTCGGGCGCGGCGGTGGCGCCCAGAACCGCGCCCTGAAGGAGCGTCCGCGCCGTCTCCTCGCGCAGCTTGCCCTCGAATTCCGACTCGCCGAAGCCCTCCTGCTTCAGCGCAAGGCGGTAGGCGTCGCGGTCGAAAGCGCCATCGGGGCCGGTGAAGGCGGCGATCCCGGAGAGCTTGCGGCGCACCTCGGCGTCGCCCACCGAAAGCCCGATCTGCGCCGCCTCGTTGTCGAGCGCGGCGGTGGCGATGACCTGCGCCTGAACCGCGCGGTCGATGCCGAGCGTCTGCGCCTGCTCGAAATTCACCGGCTGGCCGATCTGGGCCGAGGCCGCCTGGATCTCGCGCTGAAGGGTGCGGGCATAGTCGCGCAGGTCGATCTCGCGCTCGCCCACCGTGCCGACCGACCGCACCGAGCCGCCGAAATTGCGCGCGCCGAAGCCGCCGAGGCCGAGGATCAGGAGGGCCATGAGGGCCCAGATGACGGTGCTGCCGCGCTTCCTGCTGCGCAAGGGGTTCGACATGGCGTTCGGTTCCCGAGATGACTGTCTGGCAGGTGTTTAGGGCAGCACCGGGGGCGGGGCAAGGCCGCCCTTGGCCGCCCCTCCGGATCGTGGCGCGCCCCGGTCAGGGCCGGAAGGCGGCGAGACGGCGGACCAGCTCGCCGATCGTGGCGACGCCGATGTTGGCGAAGGCGATCCTGACCTCGCGCGCGCCGGCCGGATCGCCGGCGGGGCGGAACATGGTGCCGGGCAGAAGAAGGATGCCCGCATCCCGCACGAGGCGCCGCGCCAGCTCGGGCGAGGGCAGGTCGAAGGGGTGTTCGGCATAGGCGAAGAAGGCGCCGCAGCCCATCAGCCGCCATCCGGGCAGGGTGGCGAAACCCTTTTCCAGCGCGGCGCGGCGGGCGAGGATTTCGGCGCGTTCGCCGGCGACCCACTGTGCGAGGTTCCGCATCCCCCAGAGTGCGGCGATCTGGCCGAGCTGGCCCGGGCAGATCGCCACCGTGTCAAGGAACTTCTCGGCCTCGGCCAGCCGCGCGGCGTCGGCGACGATGGCGCCGACCCGGTGCCCGGTCAGCCGGAAGGCCTTGGAGAAGGAGTAGAGATGGACCAGCGTTCCCCGCCAGCCGGGGTCGCCGAAAAGGTCGTGCGGCGCGCCGGACCGCGCGTCGAAGTCGCGGTAGGTCTCGTCGAGGATCAGCGCGAGGCCGCGGTCGCGGGCGAGGTCGTAGAAGGCGCGCACCGTGGCGGCGGGGTATTCCACCCCGCCGGGGTTGTTCGGCGTGACCAGCACGATGGCGCGGGTCCGCTCGGTCAGAAGCGCCGCCGCGGCCGCAGCGTCGGGGATCAGGCCGGCGCCAGCGGGCAGCGGCACGGCCCTCACCCCGGCCATGTCGAGCCACATCTTGTGATTGAAATACCAAGGGGTTGGAAGGAGAACTTCATCCCCGGCGCCGGCGATCGTCGCCATCACGGCGCAGAACGCCTGGTTGCAGCCCTGGGTGATGGCGACCTCGCCTTCCGCGATCGCTCCGCCATAGGCCGCCGACCATTGCGCGGCGATCTCGGCCCTGAGCGCGGGCAGGCCGAGGACGGGGCCGTAGAGATGCGCGGCCGGGTCGTTCAGCGCCGCCTCGGCGATGGCCTTGCGCAGCCCCTCGGGCGGGGCGTCCATCGGCGCTGCCTGGCTGACGTTGATCAGCGGCCGGCCGGGCGGGAAGGTGACACCTTCGAGCCAGCGGCGCGCCTCCATCACCGGAGGCGCCTCGGTCGCGGCGATGGTCGCGGTCAGGGGCAGGGTCATCGGCGGCTCCGTCCTTGTGGCGGGCCAACTCTAGCGGCCGGCCGCGCCCGTGCAAAGGGATCAGGCGCGGGCCGCCATCGTCCGGTATTCGTGCCAGATGAGCCAGATCACCAGAACGTCGAAGACGCTGAGCCCGAGCATCAGGGGCGCGTGGCTGACGAACCATTTCTGCATCTGCCAGACGATGAAGCCCGCGAGAATCAGCATCGACAGCGGGTAGGCCCAGCGGACGCGCGCCAGAAGGGCCGCCACCGCGCAAAGCTTGATCGCCCCGTGGCCCAGAAGATAGGCGGCCCAGAAATGCTGGGTGCTGATCGAATAGGCCTGCGCCGCCGCCATGATCCGGCCGCTCAGCCAGTCGTTGGGATCCTCGGCAAGCTCGCCCGCCACGAGCCAGCGTGCGGCCGCCTTCACCCAGCCGGCGTGCACGAAGAAAAGGCCGATTCCCGCCAGCGTCTCGGCCGCGGCGAAGGCGGCCTTGACGGTGACGCCGATCTCGAATGCGTCATGGAGAAGCCGCGCCCGGCGCCCCGGCGCGGAGCGCGGGCGGCTCATTCCCGGCCGCGATAGGGCTCGACGTATTGCAGCGCCATGTCCCAGGGGAAGAAGATCCAGGTGTCCTGGCTGACCTCGGTGATGTAGCTGTCGACCATGCCGCGGCCGGCGGGCTTGGCGTAGACGGTGGCGAAATGCGCCTTGGGATAGAGCCTGCGGACCAGTTCCAGCGTCCTGCCGGTATCGACGAGGTCGTCGACGATCAGCACGCCCTCGCCATCCTTGCCCATGATCTCGGCCTGCGGCGGCTTGATCACCCTCGGCTCGGTCTGGGCCTGGTGGTTGTAGGACTTGACCGAAATCGTGTCGACGACGCGGATGTCGAGCTCGCGGCTGACGATCATCGCCGGCGCCATGCCGCCACGGGTGATCGCCACCACCGCCCGCCAGGCGCCGTCGTCGGGCCCGTGGCCGTCGAGCCGCCAGGCCAGCGCGCGGGAATCGCGGTGGATCTGGTCCCAGGAAACGTGGAAGCCCTTCTCGTGCGGCAGCCGGTCCTTCATTCCCGTTCCCCTGTCAGTGCTGGACGATCAGCAGGATGCCGAGCAGCCCGATGGCGGCCGCACAGGCGCGGTCGATCCAGAATCTGGCGGCAAAATAGCGCGAACGCATCGGCGCTGTCGACATCAGAACCGCGACCAGCGCATACCAGAAAAGCTCGGTCCCGAGGCAGAGAGCGTAAAGCGCCGCCTGCGCAGACGGTGCCAGCGGCTCGGGGAAGACCGACAGGATCAGCGTGGCATAGAAGAGCGCGGGCTTGGGGTTCGAGAGGTTGAGCGCGATCCCCCCGAGAAAGCCGCGCATGGCCCCCCGTCCGGGCCCCTCGGCCGCTTCGGGCAAGGGCGCCGTCGATGCCTTCCACAGGCCCCACGCGAACCACAGGAGGTAGAGCCCGCCGAAGACCTTCAGCACCGAGAACAGCATCGGGTTCAGCCGGAACACCAGCGCCAGCCCGAAAAGCGCCATCAGGCACCAGAGCGAGGCGCCGGTGGCAAGCCCGAGCCCATAGGGCAGGGCGCGGCCGCGGCCATGCGCGAACGCCGTCTGCACGGCGGCGATGATCGCCGGTCCCGGGGTCAGGATCGCCAGTGACAGCGCCGCGACCAGCGCGGCGGCCTGCGGGAACGCGATCGCGCCCATCGCCCGGCCTTACTCCTTGCCGTTGCGCCCGGTCACCGCGTCGATGTCGGGGGCATCGACCGCCTTCATGCCGACGATGTGATAGCCGCAATCGACGTGGTGGACCTCGCCCGTGACCCCGGAGCCGAGATCGGAGAGAAGATAGAGCGCGGACTTGCCGACCTCGTCCTGGCTGACGTTGCGGCGCAGCGGCGAGTTCAGCTCGTTCCACTTCAGGATGTAGCGGAAGTCACCGATGCCCGAGGCGGCCAGCGTCTTGATCGGGCCGGCCGAGATCGCGTTGCAGCGGATGCCGTCCTTGCCCAGATCCTCGGCGATGTAGCGCACCGATGCCTCGAGCGCGGCCTTGGCCACGCCCATCACGTTGTAGTGCGGCATCACCCGCTCGGCCCCGTAATAGGTGAGCGTCAGGAGCGAGCCGCCATCCGGCATCATCGCCGCCGCCCGGCGGCAGACGGCGGTGAAGGAATAGACCGAAATGTCCATCGTCATGCGGAAATTGTCGATGCCGGTGTCGACGTAGCGCCCGCGCAACTCGTTCTTGTCGGAGAATCCGATGGCATGGACGATGAAGTCGATCTTGCCCCAGACCGATCCCAGCCGCGCGAACAGCGCGTCGAGCGAGACCGGATCGGAAACGTCGCACTCGATGACCTCGGTCGCGCCCACCTCGGCGGCGAGCGGTTCCACCCGCTTCTTCAGCGCCTCGCCCTGGTAGGAAAACGCCAGTTCCGCACCCGCGTCGGCACAGGCCCGGGCAATTCCCCACGCGATCGACTTGTCGTTCGCAACGCCCATGATCAGGCCGCGCTTGCCGGCCATCAAATTGGTTGCCATATCTGCCCCCGCGCCACTTTCTTATCGAGTTCCGAAGCATTAGGCTAAGTTCCAACCTGCTTCAAGGCCGACAAAGGCCATTTGGCGAACTTGGCGCAGGGCGTGCAATCAGAACGAGAAACCATCGGAATATCACGATAAATGGCAGATCGAAGCGGAATATTCGGCGGCGACGATCCATTCGGGGTCGCCCGGTCCTGGCTTGCCGAGGCAGAAACCCGCGAGCCGAACGATCCCAATGCGATCGCGCTCGCGACCGTCGATGCGGATGGATTGCCGAACGTGCGGATGGTGCTTCTGAAAGAGATTGAGGCGGACGGCTTTCTCTTTTACACAAACTATGGATCGGCCAAGGGACGCGAAATCTCGGCTTCCGGCAAGGCGGCGTTCGTCCTGCACTGGAAGTCGCTCAGGCGGCAGATACGTGTCAGGGGTGAAACCGGTTGGGAGGAAGGGCCGCAGGCGGACGCGTATTTCGCCTCGCGGTCTCTGCAAAGCCGCCTCGGCGCCTGGGCGTCGCGGCAGTCCGAGCCGCTCGCCTCGCGCACGGGGCTGATGGCGGAAGTGGCACGAGTGACGGCGGCGCACGGTATCGCGCCGAAGCGGCCGCCTTTCTGGGGGGGGATCAGGATCAGGCCGCTGGAGATCGAATTCTGGGCCGATGGGGCCTTTCGCCTTCACGACCGGTTCCAGTGGCGTCGTGCGGCGCTGACGGAACCCTGGACGATCACGCGACTGAGCCCCTAACTTTCGCGCATGTAGTGACCAGTAGCTCGAGGTGCTAGCTGAACTTCAAGCCGTCCCCCGGGGATCCGGGTGACGGGAATGGGAACGGACAATGACACAAGAACAACAGGGCCAGCACGAGGTCTCGGGCCGCGTGAAATGGTTCGACCCGGCGAAGGGGTTCGGCTTCATCGTGGCCGACGAAAGCGGCGGCGACATCCTGCTCCATGCCAATGTCCTGAGAAACTTCGGCCAAAGCTCGGTGGCCGACAACGCCCGGATCAAGGTACTGGTGCAGCAGACCGCGCGCGGCGCCCAGGCCGTCGAGGTACGGGAGATCCTGCCGCCCGAGACCGAGGACAGCCCGCCGATCGAAGATCTGGGCGACAGCGACGCGGCCGAGATCGCCGCGCTGCCGCTGGAGCCCGCGCGGGTGAAGTGGTTCGACAAGGCCAAGGGCTTCGGCTTCGCCAATGTCTACGGGCGGCCCGAGGACGTGTTCATCCATATCGAGGTGCTGCGCCGGTCGGGATTCGCCGATCTGCAACCGGGCGAGGCGGTGTGCCTGAGGGTGATCGAGGGCAAGCGCGGCCGGATGGCGGCACAGGTGACGTCGTGGGAAGCGGCCGTCAGGGAGCGGAAGTGATCCGCGCCGCGGCGCTTGCGCTGGCAGCGCTCGGCTGGGCGGGGCAGGCGGCGGCAGAGACCTGTTCCGAAACCCGGGCCGAATTCCGCTGGCCCGGCGGGCAGGCGCGATTCGCCGTCGAGATCGCCGATGACGAGGCTGAACGGGCGCAGGGGCTGATGTTCCGCCAGGAGCTTCCGGCAGGCGCGGGGATGCTCTTCATCTATGACCGGCCGCAGGGGGTGGCCTTCTGGATGAAGAACACGCTCATTCCGCTCGATATGGTGTTCATCGGCGCCGACGGCCGGGTGAACGGCGTTCATTCCGATGCCGTGCCGGGCGACCTGACGCAGATTCCCGGCCCCCCCGACACGCTCATGGTCCTGGAAATCCGGGGCGGGCTGGCGCGGCGGCTCGGCCTTGCGGAGGGGGCGGAGCTGCGCCATCCGGCGCTCGACCAGGCCGGGGCGCTCTGGCCCTGCGGCTGAGCTTGGGCCTTTCCCTTGGGCGCCCGAGTCGCTAGGAACGGGGCGTCGGGGCGTAGCGCAGTCTGGTAGCGCGACGGTTTTGGGTACCGTAGGTCGTGAGTTCGAATCTCGCCGCCCCGACCACCGAAGTTCCCTTCGCAGCATCGGCGCAACACCTCGGGTCCGCCCGTCGGTGTGGATGGATTTCACCCGGGATCGAAGAAACCGCGCTCAACCGCCCGGCCGGAAAGCGATTTCCCGCGCCCCGGCGGACGCCGGCGGCTGTGGGTGAATCGGGGGGTGAATCGGGCGGCCGCAACGCCCTCCTGCCGACGCGGCCCGTCAACCGAAAAACGCGTTCCCGAAGTGTGAAAAATCTGTTGACCGCCCCGGGCTCCTACGCCAGTTTGTGCGGGCCAACGAAAAAGCCACAACATTTAGTGGCGGCGGGACGGGACAGCTTCTCAATCGACATCCGGCGAGATCATGCCGGACCGCGGCGAGCGCACTGCCGCGGCGATGGGGTGTGCCCGATCGTGCCTCGGGGGTGACCGCCCGGCAAGACGCTCCGTGAAGGGGCGCGCCGTGGAAAACCTAGGAACTGATGGGGCAGAGATGAAGATCGAACGCAGATTCACCCGGGCCGGGCAGGACGCCTACGCGGGTATCGCCTTCACCGTGACGACCTCGGAAATCCGCAATCCCGACGGCAAGATCGTCTTCCGCAATGATCAGGTGGAGGTTCCCGAAGGCTGGAGCCAGGTCGCCTCGGACGTGCTCGCGCAGAAGTATTTCCGCAAGGCCGGCGTGCCGGCGCGGCTGAAGCGGCTGAAGGAGAAGGGCGTGCCGGAGTTCCTCTGGCGCTCGATTCCCGACGACAGGGCGCTGGCGGGCCTGCCTGCGGGCGAACGCGCCACCGGCGAGACCTCGGCCAAGCAGGTCTTCGACCGCCTCGCCGGCGCCTGGGCCTACTGGGGCTGGAAGGGCGGCTACTTCTCCACCGAAGCCGATTCCCAGGCCTACTATGACGAGATGCGCTTCATGCTGGCCGAACAGATGGCCGCGCCGAACTCGCCCCAGTGGTTCAACACCGGGCTCCATTGGGCTTACGGCATCGACGGGCCGTCACAGGGCCATTTCTACGTCGACCACAGGACCGGCCAGCTCACCAAATCCGATTCGGCCTACGAACATCCGCAGCCGCACGCCTGCTTCATCCAGTCCGTCTCGGACGATCTGGTGAACGAGGGCGGCATCATGGACCTCTGGGTCCGCGAGGCGCGGCTGTTCAAATACGGCTCCGGTACCGGCACCAACTTCTCGTCGCTGCGCGGCGAGGGCGAGCGGCTTTCGGGCGGCGGCAAGTCCTCGGGCCTGATGGGCTTCCTGAAGATCGGCGACCGCGCGGCCGGGGCGATCAAGTCGGGCGGCACCACGCGGCGGGCCGCGAAGATGGTGATCTGCGACATGGATCACCCCGACATCGAGCAGTTCATCAACTGGAAGGTGATCGAGGAACAGAAGGTCGCGAGCCTCGTCGCCGGATCGAAGGCGCATGAGAAGGGCCTGAACGAGATTTTCGCGGCGATCCGCGCCTGGGACGGGTCCAGCGAGGATGCCGTCGATCCGGCGAAGAACCCCGGGCTGAAGGCCGCGATCCGGGGCGCCAAGCGCGCGATGATCCCGGAAACCTATGTCAAGCGCGTGCTCGACTACGCGAAGCAGGGCTACGGCAGCATCGAATTCCCGACCTACGACACCGACTGGGACAGTGAAGCCTATGCGTCGGTCTCCGGCCAGAACTCCAACAACTCCGTCCGTGTCACCGACGCTTTCCTCAAGGCCGTGAAGGACGACGCCGACTGGGAGCTGATCCGCCGCACCGACGGCAAGATTGCCAAGACGGTGAAGGCGCGCGACCTCTGGGCGCAGGTCGGCCATGCCGCCTGGGCCTGCGCCGATCCCGGCATCCAGTTCCACGACACCGTGAACGCCTGGCACACCTGCCCCGAGGACGGGCCGATCCGGGGCTCCAACCCCTGCTCGGAATACATGTTCCTCGACGACACGGCCTGCAACCTGGCGTCGATGAACCTGCTGACCTTCTATAAAAACAACCGCTTCGACGCCGAAGCTTATGTGCACGCCACGCGCCTCTGGACCGTCACGCTGGAAATCTCGGTCCTCATGGCGCAGTTCCCGTCGAAGGAGATCGCGCAGCGGTCCTATGACTTCCGCACCCTCGGCCTTGGCTATGCCAATATCGGCGGCCTCTTGATGAACATGGGGCTGGGCTACGACAGCGACGAAGGCCGCGCGCTCTGCGGCGCGCTGACCGCGATCATGACCGGCGTCTCCTACGCCACCTCGGCCGAAATGGCGGGCGAGCTTGGTGCCTTTCCCGGCTATGCGAAGAACGCCAGCCACATGCTGCGCGTCATCCGCAACCACCGCACCGCGGCCTACGGCGAGACCGAAGGCTACGAGGCGCTGGCCGTCAGGCCGGTCGCGCTCGATCACGCGAACTGCCCCGACCAGTCCCTTGTGGCGCTTGCGAAATCCGCCTGGGACGAGGCGCTGCGGTTGGGCGAGAAGCATGGCTATCGCAACGCCCAGGCGACGGTGATCGCGCCCACGGGCACGATCGGCCTTGTCATGGACTGCGACACCACCGGGATCGAGCCCGACTTCGCGCTGGTGAAGTTCAAGAAGCTTGCCGGCGGCGGATACTTCAAGATCATCAACCGCTCGGTTCCGGCGGCGCTGGAAACCCTCGGCTACGGCTCGGCCGAGATCGAGGAGATCATCGCCCATGCGGTGGGCCACGCGACGCTCGGCAATGCGCCCTTCATCAACCACACCGCGCTGATCGGCCACGGCTTCGGCCAGGCGGAACTGGATCGGATCGAGGCCGCGCTGCCCTCGGCCTTCGACATCCGCTTCGTCTTCAACCAGTGGACGCTGGGCGAGAGCTTCTGCCGGGAAACCCTTGGCATTCCTGCCGAAAAGCTGGCCGATCCGACCTTCGACCTGCTCCGCCACCTCGGCTTCACCAAGGCGCAGATCGAGGCAGCGAACGACCATGTCTGCGGGACGATGACGCTGGAAGGCGCGCCGCACCTGAAGCCGGAACACTACCCGGTCTTCGATTGCGCCAATGCCTGCGGCAAGACCGGCAAGCGGTTCCTGTCGGTCGACAGCCACATCACCATGATGGCGGCGGCGCAGAGCTTCATCTCGGGCGCCATCTCCAAGACGATCAACATGCCGAACAACGCCACCATCGAGGAGACGCTGGCGGCCTATGAACTCTCATGGAGCCTCGGCATCAAGGCCAACGCGCTCTATCGCGACGGCTCGAAGCTTTCCCAGCCGCTCGCCGCCGCGCTGGTCGAGGACGACGAGGAGGCGGAGGAGATCCTTGCCGCCGGCTCGGCGCAGGAAAAGGCCGCCGTTCTGGCCGAGAAGATCGTCGAGAAGGTGATCGTCAAGGAACTCGTGCGCTCGCACCGCGAGAAGCTGCCGGAACGGCGCAAGGGCTACACCCAGAAGGCGATCGTCGGCGGCCACAAGGTCTACCTGCGCACCGGCGAATACAGGGACGGCGCGCTCGGCGAGATTTTCATCGACATGCACAAGGAAGGCGCGGGCTTCCGGGCGATGATGAACAACTTCGCCATCGCCGTGTCGGTCGGCCTGCAATACGGCGTGCCTCTGGAGGAATTCGTCGAGGCCTTCACCTTCACCAAGTTCGAGCCGGCCGGCATGGTGCAGGGCAACGACTCGATCAAGAACGCCACCTCGATCCTCGACTACATCTTCCGCGAACTGGCGGTGAGCTATCTCGACCGCACCGATCTTGCCCATGTGAAGCCGCAGGGGGCGTCGTTCGACGACCTCGGCGGCGGCTCGAACGAGGGCCAGTCGAACCTGGCCGAGCCGAGCGAGAAGGCCGCGTCGAAGTCGCTCGAGGTGCTGAAACAGATCAGCTCCACCGGCTACCTGCGCAAGCGTCTGCCGCAGGAACTGGTGGTGTTGCAGGGCGGCATGGGGGCCACCGCGCTTTCCGGCGACCCGATTGCCGCGCTCAACACGCTGGTGCCGGTGACGGCGCAGGCGGTGGCGGGCGGCGCCACCGCGCTCGCCTCCGGCACCGTCTCGATGGACGCGCGCGCCAAGGCCAGGATGCAGGGCTACGAGGGCGAGGCCTGCGGCGAATGCGGCAACTACACGCTGGTCAGGAACGGCACCTGCATGAAGTGCAACACCTGCGGCGCGACGAGCGGGTGCAGTTGAGATACCGGCCCCCGCCAGCGCGGGGGCGGGGTTCCGGGGCGGGTGCGCTCGCCCCCGACGACGTTCAGGCCGCAGGCGAGAACACCGAGCGGTACAAAGGATGAGCCTGAACGGCGAGACTGGGGGGCCACTGGCCCCCCGTTTTCTTTGCGCATTGCCGTTCCGGTGCGGGCGGCGGCTTGACGCCGGGGCGCCCGCGCGGGTTGATAGGTCCAGTTGCCGAAGCCCCCTGGGTCCAAACATGGCGATTCCCGCCGAAGCCTTCGTCCTCAGCCCCGGCGCCACCGGGACGTTGCAGCAGCAGATCCAGGAGATGGTGGCGGGCGGCATCCTGCGCGGCCGCTTCCGGCCGGGCGAGCGGCTGCCGTCAAGCCGGGGCCTCGCCCGCCATCTGGGGGTGAGCCGGATCACCGTGACGCTCGCCTTCACCGAGCTGGTGGCGAACGACTACCTTACGGCGCGGGGGCGGTCGGGCTATTACGTCTCCGACAGCGCGCCGAGCCATCCGGGCTTCGATCTCGACACTGCGCCGGGGGGCGACAGCGTCGACTGGGACCGGGTGACGGGGCTGCGGTTCTCCAGCCACGACCTGCCGCCGAAACCCCGCGACTGGCACTCCTTCCGCTATCCCTTCATCTACGGCCAGGCCGACGCCACGCTCTTCGACCACCAGAACTGGCGGCAGTGCGCGCTGCGCGCCCTGGGGCGGCGCGATTTCGGGGTGCTCACCGACGATTTCTACGAGGACGACGACCCGATGCTGGTCGAATACATCGCGCGGACGATCCTGCCCCGCCGCGGAATCGCCGCCGGAACCGGCGAGGTGCTTCTGACGATGGGGGCGCAGAACGCGCTCTGGATCGCGGCGGCGGTGCTTCTGGGGCCGGGGCGGGCGGCGGCGGTGGAAAACCCCTGCTATCCGGGGCTGAGGATGATCCTCGGCCAGCAGGGCGCCGAGGTGCGCCCCGTCGACGTCGATGCCGAGGGCCTGCCGCCGGATGCGGTGCCCCGGGGGGTGGCCGCGGTCTTCACCACGGCAAGCCACCAGTGCCCGACCAATGCGACGATGCCGATGGACCGCCGCGTGGCGCTTCTGGATCGGGCGGGGCGCGACGATTTCCTGATCGTCGAGGACGACTACGAATTCGAGATGTCGTTCCTGAAGCCCGCCGCCCCGGCGCTGAAGTCGCTCGACCGCGAGGGGCGCGTCATCCACATCGGGTCGTTTTCCAAGTCGCTCTTTCCGGGGCTGAGGCTCGGCTATCTCGTCGCGCCCGGGGGCTTCATCCGCGAGGCCCGCGCACTCAGGGCCGCGATGTTGCGCCACCCGCCGGGCCATCTCCAGCGCACCGTCGCCTATTTCCTGGCGCTCGGGCACTATGACGCGCTGATCAACCGGCTGAACGCGGCCTACAAGCGGCGCCGCACGGTGATGGACGAGGCGATCGGGGCGCATGGGCTGGAGGTTGCCGGGCAGGGTGGTTTCGGCGGGTCGAGCTTCTGGATGCGGGCGGAGGGCGCCGATACCGCCGCGCTGGCGCCGAGGCTGCGCGAGCGGGGCGTGCTGATCGAGCCGGGAGGATCGTTCTTCGCGCCCGGCACCGCGCCGGGCGACACCTACCGGCTGGCCTATTCCTCGATCGCGCAGAACCGGATCGCCGAGGGCGTGGCCCTGATCGCCGACGAATTGCGCCAGTGTGGCATCCAGTCTGGCATCCAGTCTGGCATCAAGGGGCCGGCCTGACTGGCCCTACAGGCGCGTCCCGCCTGACCGTAAGCTTCACACCGCGCGGGCGGCGCGCGTACCCCGAGGACTTGAGGAGAGACAGGATGAGGATGACCACCGAGGAAGCCTTCGTGAAGGTGCTGCAACGGCACGGGATCGAACATGCCTTCGGAATCATCGGCTCGGCCTTCATGCCGATCTCGGACTACTTCCCGAAGGCCGGCATCAGCTTCTGGGACGTGGCGCATGAATGCAACGGCGGCTACATGGCCGACGGCTTCACCCGCACCACCGGCAAGATGGCGATGATCATCGCCCAGAACGGCCCCGGCATCACCAATTTCGTCACCGCGGTGAAGACCGCCTACTGGAATCACACGCCGATGCTCCTGGTCACGCCGCAGGCGGCGAACCGGACCATCGGACAGGGCGGCTTCCAGGAGGTCGAGCAGATGGCCGCCTTCAAGGACATGGTGGCCTATCAGGAGGAGGTGCGCGATCCGTCCCGCATCGCCGAGGTGCTGAACCGGGTCATCACCAAGGGCAAGCGCCTGTCGGCGCCGGTGCAGATCAACGTGCCGCGCGACTACTGGACGCAGGTGATCGACATCGAGCTGCCCGCCATCGTCGATTTCGAACGTCCCTCGGGCGGAGAGGATGCGATAGCCGAGGCGGCGAAGCTGCTTTCCGGGGCGAAGTTCCCGGTGATCCTGAACGGCGCGGGCGTGGTCCTTGGCGGCGCGATCCCGGCGTCGCAGGCCTTGGCGGAGCGGCTGGATGCGCCGGTCTGCTGCAACTACCAGCACAACGACGCCTTCCCGGGCTCGCATCCGCTCTTCGCCGGACCCTTGGGCTACAACGGCTCGAAGGCGGCGATGGAGTTGATCGCGAAGGCCGATGTGGTGCTGGCGCTCGGTACAAGGCTCAACCCGTTCTCGACCCTGCCGGGCTACGGCATCGACTACTGGCCGAAGGCGGCGAAGCTCATCCAGGTCGACATCAACCCCGACCGGATCGGGCTGACGAAGCCGGTGGCGGTCGGCATCGTCGGCGACGCGAAACAGGTGGCCGGGGCGATCCTCGCGCAACTGGGCGACCATGCCGGAGATTCCGGAAGATCGGAGCGCAAGGCGCTGATCGCCAGGACGAAGTCGGCCTGGGCGCAGGAACTCACCTCGATGGATCACGAGGCCGACGATCCCGGCACCGACTGGAACGACCGCGCCCGCAAGGCCAGGCCCGACTGGATGTCGCCCCGGATGGCATGGCGCGCGATCCAGTCGGCGCTGCCGAAAGAGGCGATCATCTCCTCCGACATCGGCAACAACTGCGCCATCGGCAACGCCTATCCCTCGTTCGAGGCGGGGCGGAAGTACCTTGCCCCGGGGCTCTTCGGCCCCTGCGGCTATGGCTTCCCCGCCATCGTCGGCGCGAAGATCGGCAATCCCGGCACGCCGGTGGTGGGCTTCGCCGGCGACGGCGCCTTCGGAATCTCGATGAACGAGATGGTGGCGATCGGGCGCAGGGAATGGCCGGCGATCACGATGGTCATCTTCCGCAACTACCAGTGGGGTGCGGAAAAGCGGAACACCACGCTCTGGTATGCCGACAACTTCGTCGGCACCGAACTCAACGAGGGCGTCAGCTATGCGGGCATCGCCCAGGCCTGCGGCCTGAAGGGGGTGCAGGCCCGGACGATGGCGGAGCTGACGGCCGCGCTCGACCAGGCGCTGAAGGACCAGAAGGCGGGCAGGACCACCTTCATCGAGGCGCTTCTGAACCAGGAACTGGGCGAGCCCTTCCGCCGCGACGCGATGAAGAAGCCGGTGGAGGTCGCGGGCATCGACCGGGCCGACATGCGGCCGCAAGAAGGGGTGTGATGGACCTGCCCTTCGGGCTTTCCGCGGGGGCGGCGGCCTTCCTTGCCTTCGCCGTTCTCGGCGCCGCCTTCGTGCGCGGCTATTCCGGCTTTGGCTTCTCGGCGCTGGTGATCGCGGCGGCGGGGCTGATGACCAGCCCCCTGCATTTCGTCGCCGTGGCGACGGTCTGGGAACTGCTGATGAGCGTGCAGGCCTGGCGCGGCGTCTGGCGCGACGTCGACTGGCGCCGCGTCCGGCTTCTGATCGGGGGCGCGGCCGTGGGGCTGCCCTTCGGCCTCTGGGCGCTGACCTCGATCCCGGAGGATGCGGCGCGGGCGGCGATCTCGGGCTATGTCCTCTTGATGTGCGCGGTCCTCGTCGCCGGCTGGCGGATGGCGGGCGAGGCGGGCAGGGCCGCCACCGCCGCGGTGGGCGTGGTTTCGGGCGCCGCCAATGCGCCGGGGATGGGCGGGCTGCCGGTCGCGGCCTTCTTCGCGGCGCAGCCGATGCGGGCGCAGGTGTTCCGCGCCACGCTGGTGGCCTACTTTCCGCTTCTCGACGTCGGTTCGGCGCCGCTTTACTGGTGGCACGGGCTGATCACCCGGGACACCGGCCTGGCTGCCGCTCTGGGCCTGCCCCTGGTGCTGGCCGGCAACTGGCTGGGCGGGCGGCATTTCTTCCAGACCGACCCGCAGGAATTCCGCCGCTTCGCGATCCTTCTGCTGGCGGGGCTGGCGGCGCTGGGCCTGGTGAAATCGGTGATGTGAGATGACCAGAGACACGATCCTTGTCGTCAATGCCGGCTCGTCCTCGGTCAAGGTGGCGCTGTTCGGTGAGGGCACGTCGCCCGTCGAGTCGTTCAGCGTGACCGAGGTCGGCGGCGCCGCGGTGCTGAAGACCGCCGCCGGCGAACGCCCCTGCGCCGCCCCCGACCACGAGGCGGCGATCGGGCTCCTTCTCGAGACCGCCGCCGCCGCGGGCTTTCCTGTTGCGCGGCTGGCGGGGGCGGGCCACCGCGTCGTCCACGGCGGGCGGACGCTGATCGAGCCGGTGATCCTCGACGGGCGGGCGATCGCCGCGATCGAGGCCTGCGTGCCGATCGCGCCCCTGCACAACCCCCACAACCTCGCCGCGATCCGGGCGCTTGGCCGCCGCGCGCCGGACCTGCCGCAGGTCGGCGTCTTCGACACCGCCTTCCACGCGACCAACCCCGAGGTGGCGCTGCGCTACGCGATTCCCGCCACCGAAGAGGCCAGGGGGATCCGCCGCTACGGCTTTCACGGCATATCCTTCGCAAGCCTCGTCGAGCGGCTGCCGGCGATCCTGGACGGACCGCTGCCCGGGCGGCTTCTGGCCTGCCACCTCGGCAACGGCGTCTCGCTCTGCGCGATCCGCTCGGGCCGCTCGGTCGCCACGACGATGGGCTATTCGCCGCTCGAGGGGCTGACGATGGGGACGCGCGCGGGCGGCATCGACGGCAATGCCGTGCTGCGCATCGCCGCCGACCACGGGATCGACGGGGCTGCCCGCATCCTCAACCGCGAAAGCGGCCTGCTGGCGCTGGGGCACGCCTCGGACATGCGGGCGCTCCATGCCGCGGGAACCGCCGAGGCGCGCTTTGCCATCGACCATTTCTGCTATTGGGCGGTGCGGCACGCCGGCTCGATGGCCGCGGCGATGGGCGGGCTCGACTGCGTCGCCTTCACCGGCGGCATCGGCGAGAACGACGCCGGGGTGCGGGCGCGGATCTGCGCCGGCCTGTCCTTCCTCGGCGTGGCGGTGGACGGGCAGGCCAATGCCCGCGGCGCCCCCCGCATCGAGGCGCGGGGCTCGCTTCCGGTGGTGATCGTTCCGGCCGAGGAGGAGGCCTGGATCGCCGCCGCCACCCGCCGGCTGATCGCGGGGCAGGGCGGATGACGGCCTGCGGGAACAAGCGGGTTGCGCCCGGGCCGGAACGCGGACAATGTTCTCGCAGCGGGCAGGCACGGGGAACGGAATGGGCTTTCAGGAGCCAGGGGTCGAAACATCCCCCCACGTCTCGGACGAGGTCCGACGCACCACCTGCTACATGTGCGCCTGCCGCTGCGGCATCGACGTCCACCTGAAGTCGGGGCGGGTGAGCTACATCGAGGGCAACCGCGACCATCCGGTCAACCGGGGCGTCCTCTGCGCCAAGGGGGCCTCCGGCATCATGCAGGTCACCGCGCCGTCGCGGCTTCGCGCCCCCCTGCGGCGGGTCGGGCCGAGGGGGTCGGGCGCCTTCGAGGAAATCACCTGGGACGCGGCGCTGGAAATCGCGGTCTCGTGGCTGAAGCCCCTGCGCGAGACGGCGCCCGAACGCTTCGCCTTCTTCACCGGCCGCGACCAGTCGCAGTCGTTCACGAGCTTCTGGGCGCAGGCCTTCGGCACGCCGAACTATGCCGCCCACGGCGGCTTCTGCTCGGTCAACATGGCGGCCGCCGGCATCTACACGATGGGCGGCGCCTTCTGGGAATTCGGCGCGCCGGACTGGGAGCGGACGCGGCTTTTCATCCTTTTCGGCGTCGCCGAGGATCACGACAGCAATCCGATCAAGATCGGCATCGGCAAGCTCAAGGCGCGGGGCGCGCGCGTGATCGGGGTCAACCCGATCCGCACCGGCTACAACGCCGTGGCCGACGACTGGTACGGGATCACGCCGGGGACCGACGGGCTTTTGATCCTGTCGCTGGTCCACGAGCTTCTGAAGGCCGGCAAGGTCGATCTCGACTATCTCGCGCGCTGGACCAACGCGCCCTGCCTCGTCGGCGACGACGGGCTTCTTCTCCGCGACGGCGAGGGGCGGCTTCTGGTCATCGACCGGGGGGCGGGCGCGCCCGCGCCCTTCGACCGCAAGGGGGTGCGGCCGGACCTCGGCGCCCGCTGGCAGGGCTGCCGGACGGTGTTCCAGCACCTCGCGGAACGCTACCTGTCGGCGGAGTATGCGCCCGAGGCAGTCGCCGGCCGCACCGGCATTTCCGCAAACCGGATCAAGGGGCTGGCGGCCGAGATTGCAGCGGCCTTCGATGCCCCTGTGGTGCTCGGCCGCGCCTGGACCGACTTCCGCGGTGAACGGCACGAGACGATGGTCGGGCGCCCGATCTCGTTCCACGCGATGCGGGGGATTTCGGCCCATTCCAACGGCTTCCAGACCGCCCGCGCGCTGCACCTGCTGCAGATCCTGCTCGGCGCGGTCGAAACCCCGGGGGGCTTCCGGTTCAAGCCGCCCTATCCCAAGCCCTTCGATGCCCATCCGACGCCGCATTGCGACTGCGCGCCGGGCAAGCCGCTTGGCGGCCCGCATCTGGGCTTTCCCCGCGGGCCCGAGGATCTCGCGCTGAAGCCGGACGGCAGCCCCGCGCGGATCGACAAGGCGTTCTCCTGGGAAAACCCGCTGTCGGCGCATGGGCTGATGCACATGGTCATCCCCAATGCACATGCCGGCGATCCCTACCGGATCGACACGCTGATGCTCTACATGGCCAACATGGCGTGGAACTCGTCGATGAACACCGGCGCGGTGATGGAGATGCTGACCGATCGCGACGAGGCAGGCGACTATGTCATCCCCCGGATCATCTACTCCGATGCCTATGCCTCGGAGATGGTGGCCTATGCCGACCTGGTCCTGCCCGACACGACCTATCTGGAACGCCACGACTGCATCTCGCTCCTTGACCGGCCGATCTCCGAGCCCGACGCGGCGGCGGACGCGATCCGCTGGCCGGTGATGGCGCCGGACCGCCCCGGACATGCCGGGGTGCGCGGCTTCCAGTCGGTGCTGGTGGACCTCGGCGCGCGGCTCGGCCTGCCCGGGTTCGTGAATGAAGATGGCCGCGCAACCTGGCGGGATTACGCGGATTACATCGTTCGCCACGAACGCCGCCCGGGGGTCGGGCCGCTGATGGGATGGCGGGGAGAGGGCGACCGGACCGGGCGCGGCGTTGCCAACCCCGGCCAGCTCGACCGCTACATCGAGAACGGCGGCTTCTGCGTGGCGCATGTTCCCGAGGCGGCGGCCTTTTTCAAGCCGTGGAACGCCGAATATCAGGACTGGGCCGTAACCCTCGGATTCTACGACAAACCCTTGCCCTATCTCTTCTCGGTCTGGTGCGAGCCGCTGCAACGGTTCCGCCGCGCCGCCGAGGGCCACGGCGAGCGTCAGCCGCCCGAGCACCTGCGCGCGCGTCTGAAGGCGGCGATGGACCCGCTGCCCTTCTGGTATCCGCCCTTCGGCGAGACCGCGGCCGTGGACTATCCCGTCCATGCGCTGACCCAGCGGCCGATGGCGATGTATCACTCCTGGGGGTCGCAGAACGCCTGGCTGCGGCAGATCCACGGGGAAAACCCGCTCTACCTGCCGACGAAGTTGTGGCAGGCGCAGGGGTTTCGCGACGGCGACTGGGCGCGCGTGACCTCGGCCTCGGGGCAGATCGTGGTGCCGGTGGCGCACATGGCGGCGCTGAACGAGGACACCGTCTGGACCTGGAACGCGATCGGCAAGCGCCGCGGTGCCTGGGCGCTCGACCCGGCCGCGCCGGAGGCGACGAAAGGCTTTCTTCTCAATCACCTGATCCACGAACTTCTGCCCGAGAACGGCGACGGGCTCAGGTGGTCGAACAGCGATCCGGTCACCGGCCAGGCGGCCTGGTTCGACCTGCGGGTCCGGGTCGAGAGGGTGGCGCCCCGCGCCGCCGCCGAACCCGCCTTCCCGCCGCTCGCCTCGCCGGTCCCGCCCGCGCCACGGCACCGGCCGGGCAGAGGGCGGCCATGACCGCGCTGCCGCCGCCGCCCGCACGGAAACTGGGCCTGGTGATCGACCTCGACACCTGCGTCGGCTGCCATGCCTGCGTGACCGCCTGCAAGGGCTGGAACGATCAGGGGCAGGGCGCCCCGCTATCCGACAGCAACGCATATGGATCAGAGCCTTCGGGGACATTCCTCAACCGTGTCCACAGCTACGAGGTGACACCCGAGGCAGGCCCTGCCCAGATCGTGAACTTCCCCCGCTCCTGCCTGCATTGCGACAACGCGCCCTGCGTCACGGTCTGCCCGACCGGGGCCAGCTATAAGCGGGCCGAGGACGGCATCGTCCTGGTCAACGAGGACGCCTGCATCGGCTGCGGCCTCTGTGCCTGGGCCTGCCCCTACGGGGCGCGCGAGCTGGATGCTCAGGCGGGCGTGATGAAGAAATGCACCCTCTGCGTCGACCGCATCTACAACGAGCGGCTGCCGGAGGAAGACCGCGTGCCCGCCTGCGTGCGGACCTGCCCGACCGGCGCGCGGGCCTTCGGCGATCTCGCCGACCCGGAAAGCGCGGTCAGCCGCCTCGTGGCCGAACGGGAGGGTTTCGCGCTGATGCCCGAGATCGGAACGGCGCCGGTCAACAGGTATCTGCCGCCCCGGCCCAAGGGCGCGGCCGCCGCCGGCCCGCTGACCCCGCTCGTCGACATCAAGGCCACGGGTCTTGCAGGCTGGCTCGACCGGCTCCTGGAGAAGTTCTGATGCATCCGGCGCCGTCGGTGATCCTGTTCACGGTGCTGTCCGGTGCCGGCTTCGGGCTGCTCTTCGTTCTCGCCTCCGGTGCGGTGCAGGTCTTCGGGCCTGCCGCGTTCGGTCTCTGGGGGGCGGGCTACGGGCTGGCGGTCGCGGGGCTTCTTGCCTCGGCCTTCCACCTCGGCAATCCGCGGCGGGCGCTCCTCGCCTTCAGCCAGTGGCGCACGAGCTGGCTCAGCCGGGAGGCCTGGGCCTCGACGGGCGCGCTGCTGCTCATGGTGCCGGTCGCCGCCGCGGCGGTGATGGGCGGCGGCCTGCCGCCGGCCTTCGGGCTGACCGGCGCGGCCGCCTGCCTGCTGACGCTCCTGTGCACCGGCATGATCTACGCCCAGCTTCGCACCGTGCCGCGCTGGAACCACTGGACCACGCCCGCGCTCTTCCTCGCCTGGGCGCTTGCGGGGGGCATGATCCTTGGCGGCCTGCCGTATCTGGCGGCGCTTCTGTGCCTTGTGCTCGGGCTTTTGCAGGTCTTCGCCTGGCGGGCGGGCGACCGGCGGTTCGCCGCGCGGGGGCATACGCTCGGCACCGCGACAGGACTCGGCGGGACTGGGCTCGGCGGGACTGGGCTCGGCGGGGCAGGGCTCGGCGGCGGTGGCGCCGTGCGCGCCTTCGCACCGCCCCATACCGGCGCGAACTACCTGATGCGCGAGATGATCCATGTCGTCGGGCGCAAGCACCGGACGAAGCTCCGCGTCGTCGCGGTTCTGGCCGGGGCGGTCGCGCCCGCGGCGCTGGTGGTGGCGCTGCCGTCCTCGCTTGTCGCCCACGTCCTCGCCTTCGCGGCCCATCTCTCGGGCGCCTTCGCCGCGCGCTGGCTGTTCTTCGCCGAGGCCGAACATGTCGTTGGCCTCTACTACGGCACCCGCTGAAGGGGTGCCGGGCCTTGATTGACGCATCAATCAAGAAAAAACCGCGGGAGTGTCGCAATCGCGATTGCCAACGTCGCTTTTGCGCTACGCTGGCGCGGAGTGCTCTCCGATCATCACGCCAAAGGCCGGGGCGGAACCACCCCGCCACCGGAAAGACGCGGGCGAAGCATCGGGGAGGGGAATGGTGAATATCTCGATCATCGAGACCTTCCGTGACATGGCCGCCCGCTTTTCCCGCAACGTTTCCCCACAGGCTTTCCGGGGCCTTTGCCCGGCCGCGCCGAGGGGCGCCGCACGCCGCGCCCCGGACGCGGGCCACGACGCACCGACACGCACGGGGCCGTCATCCACGGGGCCGTCACGCAAAATTCTGGAAATTCGCGGCGAAGGCGGCGATGATCGTCGCAAGGAGGGCGAGGTTCCCCGTGCCATCTGCCGCGCGACGGCGGCCAGGACTGCGGGGACCGGGCAGGCGGGCGACCTGCCGCGGCACGACAGGCAGGCGATCCGCCGCCTGAAACACAGAAACGACCAAAAAACCAACGGAGGGAGACATGACTGACTTTCTGACCCACGGCGGGATCAGCCGGCGCGGCCTTCTCAAGGGCGCGACGGCGCTTGGGGCCGCGGGCCTCATCCTGCCGGCGAGCGTGCGCCGGGCGATGGCCGAACCCAAGCGCGGCGGCATCCTGCGGCTCGCCCAGGCGGCGGGCAATACCACCGACAGCTACGATCCCGCGACCTGGGATTCGCAGTTCGTGCAGGTCCTGCACACGGCGCGCTGCGGCTACCTGACCGAGATCGCCGCCGACGGCTCGCTGGTGGGCGAGGTCGCCGAAAGCTGGGAAGCCTCGGCCGACGCGGTCACCTGGACGTTCAAGCTGCGCGAGGGGCTGACCTATCACAGCGGCAAACCCGTCACCGGCGACGACGTGGTGGCCTCGATCAACCATCACCGCGGCCCCGACAGCAAGTCAGCCGCCAAGCCGGTGGTCGAGCCGATCACCGACGTCAAGGCCGACGGCAACACCGTCGTCTTCACGCTCAGCGCCGGCAATGCCGACTTCCCGTACATCATGTCGGACTACCACCTGCCGATCCTGCCCTCGGCGGAGGGCAAGATGGACGCGACAACCAAGGACGGCTGCGGCGGCTACGTGCTCGATTCCTGGGAACCGGGCGTTGGCGCCAAGCTGACCCGCAACCCGAACTACTGGAAGCCGAACCGCGCCTGGTTCGACGGCATCGAGATGAGCGTCGTGCTCGATTCCGCGGCGCGGCAGAATGCGCTGATGACCGGAGAGGTCGACGTGATCGACCCGGTCGACCTCACCACCGTCGCGCTTCTCGAGAAGGCGCCGGGGATCAAGATCCTCAGCGTCGCCGGCACCCAGCACTACACCTTCGCGATGGACACCCGCGCCGATCCGTTCAAGGACAACAACGTGCGGCTGGCGCTGAAATACGCGCTCGACCGGCAGGAGATGCTGGACAAGATCCTGCACGGCTACGGCACCGTCGGCAACGACCAACCGATCGGCCCGAGCCAGCGCTACTTCTATGCCGACCTCGAACAGCGCAGCTACGATCCGGACAAGGCGAAGTTCCACCTGAAGGAAGCCGGGCTCGACACGCTGAGCGTCCAGCTTTCCGCCGCCGATGCCGCCTTCACCGGCGCCGTCGACGCGGCGCTCCTGTTCTCGGAAAAGGCGGCGGGCGCGGGGATCACGCTCGAGGTCGTGCGCGAGCCCAACGACGGCTACTGGGACAACGTCTGGATGAAGAAGCCGTTCTGCGCGGTCTACTGGGGCGGCCGGCCGACGGCGGACTGGATGTTCTCGATGGTCTATGCCACCGGGGTGCCGTGGAACGACACGTTCTGGTCGAACGAGAAGTTCGACCAGCTTCTGCTCGCGGCGCGTTCCGAACTCGACGAAGCCAAGCGCACCGAGATGTATCACGAGATGCAGTCGATCTGCTCCAACGAGGCCGGCACGATCATCCCGATGTTCGCCAACTACGTCATGGGCATGTCCGACAAGATCGCGCATGAGGACAAGGTCGCGGGCAACTGGACGCTCGACGGGTTCCGCGCGATCGAACGCTGGTGGTTCGTCTGACGATCCCGGCCCCGGCGCCCGCCGCCGGGGCCAACCGCCCTTGATCGGGGCCGCGCGGCAGCGACATTGTCGGCAAGACTGAAAACGGGGGGGTGGATGTCCGACATATGGCCCATGATCGCGAAGCGGCTCGCTCTTGGCCTGCTCACGCTCTTCGTGATCTCGCTCATCATCTTCGGGGCGACGGAGTTGCTGCCGGGCGATCTCGCGCAGAACATCCTCGGCCAGTCGGCGACACCCGAGACGGTGGCGGCCTTCCGCCGCGAGCTCGGGCTCGACCAGCCGGCCTATACCCGCTACATCAACTGGCTTCTGGGCGCGCTTCAGGGCGATTTCGGCACCTCGCTGGCCAACAAGCGGCCGATTGCCGATCTCATCGCCACGCGGCTTTCCAACACGCTCTTCCTCGCGGTCTATGCCGCCGCGCTCTCGGTGCCCCTGTCGCTGGCGCTCGGCATCCTCGCCGCACTCTGGCGCAACTCGGTCTTCGACCGGACGGCGAACGCGCTGGCGCTCACCTCGATCTCGTTTCCCGAGTTCTTCGTGGCCTACATCCTGATCTTCGTCCTCGCCCAGTCCGGGCTTTTCCCCTCGATGGCGCGGATGGACCCGTCCACGACCTTCGGCGAGGCGCTCTACCGCACCTTCCTGCCGGCGCTGACGCTGACGCTGGTCGTCACCGCGCACATGATGCGGATGACGCGCGCGGCGATCATCAACCTTCTCGCCAGCCCCTATATCGAGATGGCGCGGCTCAAGGGCATGTCGCCCGCCCGGGTGATCCTCAAGCACGCGCTGCCGAACGCGCTGGCGCCGATCATCACCGTGGTGGCGCTGAACCTCGCCTATCTGATCACCGGCGTCGTGGTGGTGGAGGTGGTCTTCGTCTACCCCGGGCTCGGCCAGCTGATGGTCGACAGCGTCGCCAAGCGCGATTTCCCGGTGGTGCAGGCGGTGGCGCTGATCTTCGCTGCGGCCTATGTGCTTCTGAACCTCACCGCGGACGTGCTGTCGACTCTGTCGAACCCGCGTCTGATCCACCGGAAGTGAGGGCGCGATGGCGGTTTTCCTGACGCTTCTCAAGATCGCCATTGCCGTCGCCGCCGCGCTGGCGCTCGGCTGGCTGTTCCGGTGGCTGGCCGTCGCCGTCACCCGCGGCGAGGTGCGCAAGGCGCTGCGCACCGCGCCGGTGACGGCGAGCTTCGGCATGCTGGTGATCCTGATCTACCTGGTCGTCGCCGTCTTCGCCCCGCTGATCGCCCCCTTCGCCGAGCGCGAGGTGGTGGGCGGCCAGTTCCTGCCCTGGGATTCGGCGCATCTCCTCGGCACCGACAACCTCGGCCGCGACATGCTGAGCCGGATGATCTACGGCGCGCGCAACACCGTCGGCGTCGCCTTCGCCACGACGGCGCTGTCCTTCATCGTCGGTTCGTTCCTCGGGCTTCTCGCCGCGACCACGGGCGGATGGCTCGACCAGGTTCTGTCGCGGATCGTCGATATCCTGATGGCGATCCCGGCGCTGATCTTCCAGCTTCTCCTGCTGACGATCTTCGGCACCTCGATCCTGACGCTGGTCCTGGTCATCGCCACGATCGATTCGACGCGGGTGTTCCGGCTGGCCCGGTCGGTGGCGCAGAACATCGTGGTGATGGACTATATCGAGGCGGCCCGGCTCAGGGGCGAGGGGCTGGTGCGGCTGATCGTCCGCGAAATCCTGCCCAACGCGCTGGCCCCTCTTGTCGCCGAATTCGGGCTCAGGTTCTGCTTCGTCTTCCTCGCGATCTCGGCACTTTCCTTCCTCGGCGTCGGCATCCAGCCGCCGACCGCCGACTGGGGCTCGATGGTGCGCGAGAATGCGACCCTGATCACCTTCGGCGACATCACCCCGCTTCTGCCCGCGGGGGCCATCGCGCTGCTGACCGTGGCGGTCAACTTCGTGGTGGACTGGCAGTTGCACCGCGCCAGCGGCCTGAAGGAGTGAGGTGATGGGCGATCACAAGACCAAGCCGGTTCTCCTGACGATGCGCGGCATCCGCATCGAGGGCCGCTCCGGCGAGACCTGGAGCGAGATCATCAAGGGCGTCGACCTGACGCTGCACAAGGGCGAGGTGCTCGGCCTGATCGGCGAATCTGGCGCCGGCAAGTCGACGCTCGGCCTCGCGGCGATGGGCTTCACCCGCGACGGCTGCCGGATTTCCGGCGGCACGATCGACTTCGACGGCATCGACCTCAGGGCCGCCACCGAGACCGAGCGGCGCGCGCTTCGCGGCAGGCGCATCGCCTATGTGGCGCAGTCGGCGGCGGCGAGCTTCAACCCGGCGCACCGGCTGATCGACCAGTATTGCGAGGGCCCGGTGCAGCACGGCGTGACGGGCCGCGCCGAGGCCGAGCGCGACGCGGTGGAGCTTTACCGCCGGATGCGCCTGCCCGCACCCGAGGAGATCGGCTTCCGCTACCCGCATCAGGTCTCCGGCGGGCAGTTGCAGCGGGCGATGACGGCGATGGCGATGTCCTGCCGGCCGGACCTGATCATCTTCGACGAACCGACCACGGCGCTCGACGTCACCACCCAGATCGAGGTGCTGGCGGCGATCCGCGACATCGTCGCCCAGTTCGACACCGCGGCGATCTACATCACCCACGACCTCGCCGTGGTGGCGCAGATGGCCGACCGGATCAAGGTGCTGCTGCGCGGCGAGGAGGTCGAGGAGGCCGACACCCGCACCATGCTCGCCGCGCCCCGGCAGGACTACACCCGCTCGCTCTGGGCGGTGCGATCCTATGCGCGCCCGGTCCAGCCGCCGGTGACGAAGGGCACACCCGTCGTCTCGATCCAGAACGTGACGGCGGGCTACGGGGCGGCGGATGTGCTGAAGAACATCGGCTTCGATGTCCACGCCCGCCGCACCGTCGCCGTCGTCGGCGAAAGCGGCTCGGGCAAGTCGACGACGGCGCGGGTGATCACCGGCCTTCTGCCGCCGCGCAAGGGGCGGGTGTTGTTCGATGGCCAGCCGCTGCCGCCCGACTACCGCGCCCGCACGCGCGACCAGTTGCGCCAGGCGCAGATGATCTACCAGATGGCCGACACCGCGCTCAATCCCAAGCTGCGCCTGCGCGAGCTGATCGGCCGGCCGGCGGAAATGTATCTCGGTCTGACCGGCAAGCGGCTCACCGAGCGCATCCGGGAGCTTCTGCGGCTGATCGAGCTGGAGCCCGACACCTACATCGACCGGCTGCCCTCGGAGCTTTCGGGCGGGCAGAAGCAGCGCGTCGGCATCGCCCGGGCGCTCGCCGCCGAGCCGCGCTTCATCATCTGCGACGAGGTCACCTCGGCCTTGGACCAGCTCGTCGCCGAGGGCATCCTGAAGCTTCTCGACCGGTTGCAGGGCGAATTCGACCTCGCCTACATGTTCATCACCCACGACCTTGCCACGGTGAAGGCGATCGCCGACGAGGTGGTGGTGATGCAGAACGGCCGCGTGGTGGAGCAGGGGCCGAAGGACGAGATGTTCCAGCCGCCGCACGATCCCTATACCGAGCTTCTGCTCTCATCGGTGCCGGAGATGGACCCCGACTGGCTGACCCGACTGTTGCAGGACCGCGCCGCGCGGAAATAGGCGGCGCGCGCCTCCCGCGAGGGGCCCGATGCGGGGTGGCGTACGCCCCCGAATCCGCCAAAGATGGCCCGGTCTTGGAACCATGCCGGGAGGATTCGCCATGAGGGCGCTGATCGTCGAGAAGGACGAGGACGGGACCACGCGCGCCGCGGTCGAGGAGATCGGCGAGGGCCGCCTGCCCGAGAGCGAGGTGCTCGTTGCCGTCGAATACTCGACGCTGAACTACAAGGACGGGCTCTGCCTCGGGCCGGGCGGCGGGCTGGTGCGGAGCTATCCGCATGTGCCGGGGATCGACTTCGCCGGCACCGTCGAACGCTCCTCCGACCCGCGCTACAGGCCCGGCGACAGGGTGGTGCTGACCGGCTGGCGGGTCGGCGAGGCGCATTGGGGTGGCTATGCCCAGAAGGCGAGCGTCCGGGCCGACTGGCTGGTGCCCTTGCCCGAGGGCCTTTCCACCCGCAGCGCGATGGCGGTCGGCACGGCGGGGCTGACGGCGATGCTCGCGGTGATGGCGCTCGAGGATCACGGGCTGGCGCCGGGGCGCGGCCCGGTGCTGGTGACCGGGGCGGCCGGCGGCGTCGGCTCCGTCGCCACCGCGATCCTCGCGCATCTCGGCCACGAGGTCGCCGCCGTCACCGGAAGGCCGGAGCAGGCGGAGTATCTGAAGGGCCTCGGCGCGGCGCGGATCGTCACCCGCGAGGAGCTGTCGGAGGTGACGCGCAAGCCGCTCGAAAGCGAGACCTGGGCCGGTTGCGTCGATGCGGTGGCCGGCGCGATGCTGGGGCGGGTGCTCAAGCAGATGAAATACGGCGCCCCGGTCGCCGCCGTCGGCCTTGCCGGGGGGGCCGCGATCGAGGGGGCGCTGGTCACCCCCTTCATCCTGCGCGGGGTCAACCTTCTCGGCATCGACAGCGTGATGCAGCCTTACCCGCGGCGCGTCGCCGCCTGGGCGCGGGTCGCCCGCGACCTGCCGATGGACCGGCTCGAGGCGATGGTCCTGCCGGCGCGGCTCGAGGACCTGCCGCGGCTCGGGGCGGAAATCCTCAAGGGCAGGGTCAGGGGCCGCGTCGTCGTCGACGTCAACGCCTGAGGGGGCGAACCCGCCGGTGGCGGGTGCCTCCGGCGGGGGTATTTCCGGCAACGGAGAAGCTCAGCCGCGCAGCACGCTGCGGCCGGCATAGTCCGCGGTTTCGCCGAGCCCCTCCTCGATGCGGATCAACTGGTTGTATTTCGCCAGCCGGTCAGAGCGGGCGAGCGAGCCGGTCTTGATCTGGCCGCAGTTGGTGGCGACGGCGAGATCGGCGATTGTCGCGTCCTCGGTCTCGCCGGAGCGGTGGCTCATGACGTTGGTGTAGCGGGCGCGATGCGCCATCTCGACCGCCTCCAGCGTCTCGGTCAGGGTGCCGATCTGGTTGACCTTCACCAGCATCGAGTTGGCGACGCCGCGGCGGATGCCTTCGGCGAGCCGCACCGGGTTGGTGACGAAGAGATCGTCGCCGACGAGCTGCACCTTGGCCCCGAGCGCGTCGGTCAGGAGCTTCCACCCCGCCCAGTCGTCCTCGGCGCAGCCGTCCTCGATCGAGATGATCGGATAGTCGGCGACGAGGCCCGCGAGGTAGGCGACGTTCTCCTCGGCCGTGAGGGTTTTCCCTTCGCCGGAAAGCACATAGTTGCCGTCCCTGAAGTACTCCGTCGCGGCGCAGTCGAGCGCGAGGAAGATGTCCTCGCCCGCCTTGTAGCCGGCCTTGCCGATGGCCTTCAGGATGAAGTCGAGCGCCGCGCGGGTCGAGGAGAGGTCAGGCGCGAAGCCGCCCTCGTCGCCAATCCCGGTGTTGTAGCCGGCCGCCGAAAGCTCCTTCTTCAGCGTGTGGAACACCTCCGACCCCATCCGCACCGCCTCGCGGAGACTGGCAGCACCCACCGGCATGATCATGAATTCCTGGATGTCGATCGGGTTGTCGGCATGCGCGCCGCCGTTGATGATGTTCATCATCGGCACCGGCAGGAGCCGCGCCGAGGTGCCGCCGACGTAGCGATAGAGCGGCAGCGCCGAGAAGTCGGCCGCGGCCTTGGCCACGGCGAGCGAGACGCCGAGGATCGCGTTGGCGCCGAGCCGGCCCTTGTTCGGCGTGCCGTCGATCTCGATCATCAGCCGGTCGATCTCGACCTGCTCGGTGGCGTCCAGCCCGACGAGGTTTTCCGCGATCTCGCCGTTGACCGCCGCCACCGCCTCGAGCACGCCCTTGCCGAGGTAGCGCGCCCTGTCGCCGTCGCGCTTTTCCACCGCCTCGTGGGCGCCGGTGGAGGCGCCCGAGGGCACCGCGGCGCGGCCGGTGGTGCCGTCTTCCAGCGTCACGTCCACCTCGACGGTGGGGTTGCCGCGGCTGTCGAGGATCTCGCGCGCGTGGATGTCGATGATCGTGCTCATGGGCTCCCTCGGGGCTGGCGTCGCTGTCGCGCCGGTCTTTACGCGGAGGCGCGCGCGAGGGGAAGGATTATTCCGCGGGTGCGGCCTGGAGGCGGGCAACCCGCCGCTCGCGCAGGTAGGTGTAGAAGGCCGCCGCCAGGATCAGCCCGGCCCCGGCGAGCGTCGGCACATCGGGATGTTCGGCGAAGAAGGTCATGCCGATGATCAGCGAGAAGATCAGCCGCGAATAGCGGTAGGGCATCAGCGCCGAGGTGTCGCCGATCCGCATCGCCGCGACGATGGCATAATAGCCCGCCGCGCCGGTGCCGACCGCGGCGACCATCCGACCCGCGTCCGCCACCGAGGGGAGGGCCGCGCCGCCGGTGACGAAAAGGAAGCCGAGCCCCACCGCCGCCACCGAGAGAAAGCCGTGGCAGGCCACCGCGGCCGAGGGCAGGTCGGCCGGCACGCTGCGGGTGATGATGTCGCGGAAGGCGATGGAGAGGACGGTCACCAGAACCAGCGCGGCCGCCGGCTCGAAGCCCTCGAACCCCGGCCGGATGATCATCAGGACGCCGAGGAACCCCGCCGTCACCGCGCTCCAGCGCCGCCAGCCGACCTTCTCGCCCAGAAACAGCGCCGCCGCCGCGGTGATGGCGAGCGGCGTCGCCTGGAAGACCGCGGCCACCGTCGAGATCGGCACCAGCGCCAGCGCCGGGACGAAGGTTGCGCCCGAGATGCATTCGCCGAGGTTGCGCAGCATCACCGTGCCGGAGCGGAAGCCGCGCAGCACGCCGCGCCGCCCGGCGTCGCCGGCGACAAGGAAGAACACCGCCGCACCGCCGAGGCCCAACATCAGCATCACCTGGCCGAGCGGCAGCCGCGCCGTCAGCGACTTCACCAGTGCGTCCTCGATCGCGAAGACCGCCATCGAGAAGGTGACGATGAGCCCGCCGCGCAGGTTCTCTGCCGCCGTCATGGCCGTCTCCGCGTCCTGCGGGCGAGGGGGGATAGCGGTTTTGGCACGGCGGCTCCGGGTTCGCTGCCGCCGCCTCTAGGCGATTCCGCGGGCGGGGGAAAGGGCCGATCGCCCGGTTTGCCACGCCGCGATGTCGCGCGCGGACAAGACAGGAGGCGCCCGGGCGCCGAGCCTAGGCCGGCCAGAGACGCGGCCCGGGAGACGCAGCCGGAGAGGACGGCATGACCGAACATCGACGTCAGGGGCGCGAGGCACGCCGCAACGCCGCGCCAGCGCGGGTCACCGCCTATCGCCGGTTGCGCCATCCGTTCCCGCCCCAGCGGGTCCTGTCGGACGGCGCCGTGGCCGCGATCCACGAGACCGCGCTGAAGCTCCTGGAGGATCTCGGCCTCGTCATCCTCCTGCCCGAGGCGCGCACGCTTTTCCGGCAGGGCGGCGCGGCGGTGGAGGAGGGCAGCGGCCTTGTCCGCATCGGGCGCGAGATCGTGGCGGCGGCGCTGGCGACCGCGCCGCGGTCGATCCCCCTCCGCGCCCCGAACCCGGCGCGGGAGCTGGTCTACGAGGAGGGCGCGCTGATCTTCTCGCCGGGGGCGGGCTGCCCCAACACGCAGGACCGCGTCCGCGGCCGGCGCCCCGGCTGCCTTCAGACCTACGAGGAGACGCTGAAGCTGCACCAGAGCTTCGACGTCATTCACAAGCTCGGCCCCTCGGCCGAGCCGCAGGATGTTCCCACGCCGCTCCGTCACTACGCGACGATGCGCGCGCAGCTGACGCTGTCGGACAAGCCCATCTTCGTCTACGCCCGCGGGCGCGGGCAGGTCGAGGACAGCTTCGCCATGATCCGCCTTGCCCACGGCCTTTCGGACGCGGACTTCGCGGGCGGCGCCTGGTGCACCACCGTCATCAACACCAACAGCCCCCGCCAGATCGACCGACCGATGGCCGAGGGCATCATCGACTTCGCCCGGGCGGGGCAGTTGTCGATCATCACCCCCTTCTGCCTTGCCGGCGCGATGGCGCCGGTGACGGTGGAGGGCGCGCTCGTTCTCCAGCACGCCGAATGCCTGGCCGGGATCACGCTCGCGCAGCTTGCGCGGGCCGGCGCCCCGGTCAGCTATGGCGGCTTTTCCTCGAACGTCGACATGAAGTCGGGCGCGCCCGCCTTCGGCACGCCGACCCATATCCGCATGGCGATCGGCACCGGCCAGCTTGCCCGCCACATCGGCCTGCCGTGGCGTTCGGCCGCCGGATCGGCGGCGAACACCGCCGACATGCAGGCGGCGGGGGAAAACCACATGGGGCTCTGGGCCAACCTCATGGCCAACGCCACGCTGACCATCCACGCGGCGGGTTGGCTCGAGGGCGGGCTTTCCTTCGGCTACGAGAAGTTCATCAACGACATCGAGGCGCTCCAGACCATCGCGGAGCTTTGCGCGCCGCTTGACAGCGCCCCCGCCGACCTTGCCTGGGAGGCGCTGGCCGATGTTCCGCCCGGCGGCCATTTCTTCGCCACGCCGCACACGATGGAACGGTTCGACCGCGCTTTCTATGCGCCGCTGGTGGCGGACCTCTCGAACTTCGGCACCTGGGAGGCCGCCGGCGCGAAGACCGCGACCGAACGGGCGACCGCGATCTGGCAGCGGCTCCTGGCCGAGTTCCGCCCGCCCGAAGGCGGGGCCGAACGGGGCGAGCGCATCGCCGGCTTCATCGCGCGGCGCGAGGCCGAGGGCGGCGCCCCGCCCTCCGGCTGAGGGCCCGCGCGAAGGCTTGACTTTCCCGCCTGCCTGCCCGATAAGCCCCCGATCCCGGCGGGTCTCGCGGCCCGGCCGGGACTTTATCTTGAAATCACGTCCCCGGGCGGGGGCGCGCTGTCCGAGGTGGGGGTGACCCCAGGAACGCCGGTTCGGTCCGGGGCCGCAGGGCGCGGGAGACACGAAGGAAAGACCCATGTTCGCGGTCCTCAAGACAGGCGGCAAGCAATACAAGGTCCAGGCGGGCGACGTGCTCCGCGTGGAACTGATCGCCGCTGCCCCGGGCGAAAAGATCCAGTTCAACGAAATTCTCATGGTCGGCGGCGAGAAGCCCGTTCTCGGCGCGCCGCTGGTCAGGGGCGCGGCCGTCCAGGCCGAGGTCATCGACGAGATCAAGGCCGACAAGGTCATCACCTTCTGGAAGCGCCGGCGGAAGCATTCCTCGCAGCGCACCCGCGGCCACCGGCAGAAGCTGACCCTGGTCCGTGTGACCGACATCCTTGCCTCCGGCGCCGAGAAATCGGGCGTGAAGGAGGCGATCGGCACCCAGGCCGCCCGCGTCGCGGCGCACAACACCGCGCCGGCCGAAACCAAGGCCGCCCCGAAGAAGGCCGCGGCGAAGAAGGCCGAAGCGGCCGCGACGAAGGAGTAACAGCTCATGGCACACAAGAAAGCAGGCGGTTCCTCCCGCAACGGCCGCGACAGCGCGGGCCGTCGTCTCGGCGTCAAGCTCGCGGGGGGCCAGGCGGCCAACCCGGGCGCGATCATCGTGCGCCAGCGCGGCACCCAGTGGTGGCCGGGCGAGGGCGTCGGCATGGGCCGTGACCACACGATCTATGCCACCGCCGAAGGCCGCGTGACCTTCCGCAAGGGTCTCAAGGGCCGCACCTTCATTTCGGTCCTCCCGGTGGCGGAGGCAGCCGAGTAAGCCGAACCTTCACAATCGGATTGTAGGAGGGGATCGGCCGGCAGGCCGGTCCCCTTCCTCGTTTCGGGGCTGTGGGGCCGGGCGTTCAAGGCAGGAGCAACGTCAATGGGCATCGATCAGGCATTTGTGAGCATCGTGACCGCGCGCGCGGCGGCGCTGCGGTTGATCCCGTCACGCTCGCGCCCCATTTGGGGTATAAGGGACACGAAGGCATCGCGGCAGCCGGGAGGGGCCAGGCGCGGTGCCATGCGTGTGGGAGGGTTCCCGGCCGGTAGGGCGGCCGCGGTACTCGCCATGCGTTCGGGAGGAGGGAAGGGATGATTCAGGAACCGATCGTCGTTCAGCCGGTGATACCGGCGGAACGCTTCGTGCTGCGGCCGCTGCGGCGGTCGGACGCGGGGCTTGTCGCGATGCACACCGCCGACCGGCGGCTGGCCGAGGGCACCCGCACCATCCCCCATCCCCTGCCGCCCGGCGCGACCGAGGCCTTCATCGCCCGCGTCCTGTCCGACAAGCGCAGCGAGGACGTCTGGGTGCTGGACGGCTCCGCCCAGGGCCATGCCGAGGTCATCGGCCTCGTCAGCCTGACGCGGATGGACAGGTCGCAGAGCGAGATCAAATACTGGATCGCGCCCGCCTTCTGGCACACCGGCTTCGCCTCCGAGGCCGTCGCCGCGATGGTAGCGGCGAACCCGCACCGGGCGCGGACGCTCTTTGCCGAGGTGTTCCAGGACAATCCCCGCTCGGCCCGGGTGCTCACCAATAACGGCTTCGAATATCTCGGCGATGCCGAGGTCCATTCGGTCGCCCGCGGCGCGACGGTGCCGACCTGGACCTATCTGCGCCGGATGGACTGACGCCGGGGGGCCGCGGCGCGGCTCTCCTGCCGCGGAGTGGCGGAGGAAACCGCAAGGGCAGAGCCGGGGCCTCCGCCCTGTCCGGCCGGTGACCGGCGGGCATCAGCCGGCCATCGCGATCTCGGGGTCGTCGCGGAAGATGTTCTCGACCACCGGCTCGGCAGCGCGGACCGCCGCCAGCCGCAGCACCGGGGCGGGCATCCGGGTTTCCCGCGCCACCGGCTCCGGCGCGGGGCCCGTGGCGGGGATCGTGGCAGGGCTCGGGGCGGGCCGCCGGGCGGTGCGGGTCGGGTGCACCACACTCACCACGCGGCGCGGCACGATCGTCTGGGCCGGGGTCAGGCGGCGGGCCCGGGGCGTCCAGCGCAGCGCCGACCGACGGGCCGCGGCGCGGGGCAGGGTCTGCGTGTAGGTCAGGATCAGCGCCCCGATCAGCGCAAGATCGCGCCAGAATGCCTCGAGATTGCCGCCGCCCGCGTTCTCGATATAGCTCGACCAGAACAGCACCGTCGCGAGAAGCAGCGCCGAAACCCTGAGCCAGGCACCGACCAGCACCAGGTAGGCGGTGGCGAAGATCACCGCCTTGCCCGCGACGTCGGCCCAGGGCTCGGGCAGGAAGGTCGCGGTCAGCGGCCAGGCGACCGTCCCCGGGATCAGCCCGAGAGAGACCGCGAGGAAGTAGGAGGCGATGACGATGCGGACGAGGTTCTGCCCGCTTTGGCCGAGCCCGCCTTGGCTGAGGGTGTGTGAGGTCTTTTCGGCGGCAGACATGATCTGATCCCTTCTCTGGCAACGGAAGAGCGAGAACTCATGTCACTGGTAAAGCGGAAACCTTCGCCCCCTGGTTGCAGTATTGTCGGGCCAATGCGGCGTCACTTCGGTGCCTTCGTGTCGGGTTTCGTTAACCATGCCGCAGGATTGTGGCCGTCGAACCGCCACGACGGGGATAATCCGGTCTGGCGCAGCGAATTGTTCGTGATCGGGAAATCCGCGCAGGGCTCCGGGCCACGCCGGGCACCTCCTGCACCGTGCCGGGGCGCGGCCGATTCCCCGGCCGCGCGCGCCCGGGTTCTATTCCTCGGCCTCGCCGTCCTCGCCCTGGTCGGCGATCCGCGCGACCGAGACCACTTCCTCGCCCGCGCCGGTGTCGAACACCTTCACGCCCCCGGCCGAGCGCGAGCGGAAGCTGATCCCCTCGACCGGGCAGCGGATCGACTGGCCGGTCGAGGTCGCCAGCATGATCTCCTCGTCGATCTCGACCGGGAAGGAGGCGACGAGCCCGCCGCCGCGCATCGCCTTGTCCATCGCCATCACGCCCTGGCCGCCGCGGCCGCGCACCGGGTAGTCGTGGCTTGACGATATCTTGCCCGATCCCTTCGCGGTGACGGTCAGGATCAGGTCCTCGGCCGCCGACATTTCGGCATAGCGTTCGGGGGAAAGCTGGCCCTCGGCCACTGCCTCCTCCTCCTCGTCCGGCGCCTCGTCCTCGGTCACCCCGGCCATCAGGCGGCGCTGCTTGAGATAGGCCGCCCGCTCCTCCGGGCTCGCCTCGAAATGGCGGATCACCGACATCGACACCACGCCGTCGCCCCCGGCCAGCCGGATGCCGCGCACGCCGGTCGAATCCCGGCCCTTGAAGATGCGGACCTCGGTCGTCGGGAAGCGGATGGCGCGGCCGCCGGCCGTCACCAGCATGATGTCGTCATTCTCGTCGCAGATGCGGGCGTTGACGAGGCTCACGCCGTCGGGCAGCTTCATCGCGATCTTGCCGTTCGACTTCACGTTGGTGAAGTCGCTGAGCGCGTTCTGGCGCACGTCGCCGTCGGAGGTGGCGAAGAAGATCTGCAGCGCTTCCCACTCGTCCTCCGGCACGTCCACCGGCATGATCGCCGCGACCGAGACGCCCTGCGGGATCGGCAGGATGTTGACGATCGCCTTGCCCTTCGCGGTCCGCCCGCCCAGGGGCAGCCGCCAACACTTCAGCTTGTAGACCATGCCCTCGGTGGTGAAGAACAGAAGCTGGGTATGGGTGTTGGCGACGAAGAGCGTGGTGACGACGTCGTCCTCCTTCGTCGCCATGCCGGAAAGGCCCTTGCCGCCGCGCCGCTGGCTGCGGAACTCGGCGAGCGGCGTGCGCTTGATGTAGCCGCCCGAGGTCACGGTCACCACCATGTCCTCGCGCTCGATCAGGTCCTCGTCGTCCATGTCGCCGGCCCAGTCGGCGATCTCGGTCCGGCGCGGCACCGCGAAGGCTTCCCTCACCTCGCGGAGTTCCTCCGAGATGATCGCCATGATCCGCTCGCGACTGCCCAGGATGTCGAGGTAGTCCTGGATCCTGCCGGCAAGCTCCTGCAACTCGTCGGTGACCTCCTTGACCCCCATCGCCGTCAGGCGTTGCAGGCGCAGGTCGAGGATCGCGCGGGCCTGGGTTTCGGACAGGTTGTAGGTACCGTCCTCGTTCATCTTGTGGGTGGGATCGTCGATCAGCCGGATATAGGCGGCGATGTCGGCGGCGGGCCAGCGCCGCGTCATCAGCCGTTCGCGCGCCTCGGCCGGGTCGGCCGAGGCGCGGATCGTCGCCACCACCTCGTCGACGTTCGACACCGCAACGGCGAGACCGCAGAGGATATGGCTGCGTTCGCGTGCCTTGCGCAACTCATGGGCCGTCCGCCGCGCCACGACTTCCTCGCGGAAGCTGATGAAATGCGTGAGGAAATCCCGCAGGGTCAGGGTCTCGGGCCGGCCGCCGTTCAGCGCCAGCATGTTGCAGCCGAACGAGGTCTGCATCGGCGTGAAGCGGAACAGCTGGTTCAGCACCACCTCGGCGGTGGCATCGCGCTTCAGCTCGATGACGACGCGGACGCCGACCCGGTCGCTTTCGTCCTGGACATGGGCGATGCCATCGATCTTCTTGTCGCGGACCATCTCGGCGATCTTCTCGATCATCGAGGCCTTGTTGACCTGATAGGGGATCTCGTCGAGCACGATGGCGAAGCGGTCCTTGCGGATCTCCTCCACCCGCGTTCTCGCCCGCACGATGACGCTGCCGCGCCCCTCCAGATAGGCCTTCCGCGCGCCCGACCGGCCGAGGATGATCCCGCCGGTGGGGAAGTCGGGCGCCGGGATGATCTCCATCAGCGCTTCGATCGAGAGGTCGGGGTTCTCGATCAACGCCAGCGTGCCGTCGATCACCTCGCCGAGGTTGTGCGGCGGGATGTTGGTCGCCATGCCGACGGCGATGCCGCCCGCACCGTTGACGAGCATGTTCGGGAAGCGCGCCGGCAGCACCGTCGGCTCGCGGTCCTTGCCGTCGTAATTGTCCTGGAAATCAACGGTTTCCTTCTCGATGTCGGCAAGAAGGAAGGCCGCCGGCTTGTCCATGCGGACCTCGGTGTAGCGCATCGCGGCGGGGTTGTCGCCGTCCATCGAGCCGAAGTTGCCCTGACCGTCCAGCAAGGGCAGCGACATCGAGAAATCCTGCGCCATCCGCACCAGCGCGTCGTAGATCGAGGCATCGCCGTGGGGGTGGTATTTCCCCATCGTGTCGCCCACCGGCCGCGCCGACTTGCGGTAGGGCTTGTCGTGGGTGTTGCCGGTCTCGTGCATGGCATAGAGCACGCGCCGGTGCACCGGCTTCAGCCCGTCGCGCAGGTCGGGGATGGCGCGGCTGACGATCACGCTCATCGCGTAGTCGAGATAGGCCGTGCGCATCTCCTCGGCGATGTCGACGGTGGGGCCGGTGTAGGCCATGCGCTGGGGGCTGTCCCCCGGGGTTTCTGGGGTGTCCGGCGTGTCGGTCACGGGATGCTCGCCTTCGTTTTCGCGCCCCGAACGGGCGCCATATCTTGTTGTGCGCGACTATATCCCATGCAATCCCTTGCCTGCAATGGCGCGGGCGGGGTTTCGGCCCCGCGTCGGCAACACAATGATAACACATTGTTTTCACTGCCGTTAACCGCGACTCGGCTAGACTTCCCGGCACAGCCATTGACGGAGGCACCATGCGCGCGGATCGCCCAGGGGCCGAGACGGAGCTGATGCTGAAGGGCTACGGGCTCACGACGGCCGAATTCTACTACCGGATGCCGGACTACCGGCACGTGCTGAACAGTTTCATCTGGCAGGAATACGACCTTTCGCCGGACTATCCGGAGCTCTTTCGCTTCGTCGAGTTCTGGCAGGAAAAGATCGAGGGGCCGCTGCATTCGGTCCGCTTCACCCACCGCAGGCTGATCGGCCCCGGAGAGTGGCGCAATGTCGTGGGCGAGTTCCGGCTGCACTGAGGGCACCCGTCGGACCCGCGTCCCGCCCGCGTCGGTTTCGCGTCGGTTTTCCGTCCCGACAGGGCGCGCGGTGAAATCGTGGCGGAGGCAACGCCTCGGGGCAAGGTCGAAGGCAGTTGCGGCCGCCCGCCCGTGACCCCATAGAGGGGCAAGGGATCAGCGGAGGGATGCAGGATGAAGGCACGGGTGAAATGGGTCGAGGCGCGGTGCTTCACCGGCGAGGTCGAGGCGGGCCATCGCATCGTCCTCGGCAACGCCTACGAGGGCAGTCCGAAGCCGGGGCCGAGCCCGATGGAGCTGCTGCTGATCGGCACCGGCGGCTGCGCCTCCTTCGATGTCGTCCACATCCTCCAGAAGGGTCGCGAGCCGGTCGAGGACGTCATCTGCGACGTGACGGCCGAGCGGGCGGAGACCGAGCCGAAGGTCTTCACCAAGATCCACCTCCAGTTCACGGTGACGGGCCGGGGCCTCAGCGCCGAGAAGGTCGGCCGCGCGGTGCAGTTGTCTGCCGAGAAATACTGCTCGGCCTCGGCGATGATGGCGGCGATGGCCGAGGTCACGCACGGGTTCGAGGTGGTCGATCCGGGGGTGTGAGGGGGCGGAAAGGGGGTGGGCAGCACCCGGATTCAAACACCAGATCCGGCTGCGTGTTTCTTGCCGTCGCACGAACTCACACGCCCACAGTGAACAGGCCGAATGCAGCTGGCTCCTTGCAAACTTCAAGGGGCGGGATAATCTTCGCGCATGGTCGCGCCGTTTCTTCTGCTCGTTCTTTCGCTGGCTGGTGTTGTTGCTGCGCTCTTCATGCAAGGGATGTCCGGCGCCATCCTGATTGCAGGACCCAGCGCGCTGGCCAGCCTGTTCCTTTTGCTGCGCGCCTATCTGCGCGACCGCGCGGGCGTGCGCAAGGCATCCCGGAAGCTGATCGTCATTGACGGCTCGAACGCGATGCACTGGAAAGACGGAACGCCCCAGCTCGCAACCTTGCGTGAAATCGTGCAGCGTCTTTCCGCCTTGGGGTTCACTGCCGGTGTCGTGTTCGATGCGAATGCGGGCCACATCCTCACGGGGCGATACCAACATAACGCGGCCATGGGAAAGCTGCTCGGCCTGCCGGAGGATCGCGTGATCGTCGTAAACAAGGGCGAGCCTGCGGATCCGACCGTTCTGGCTGCGGCCCGTTTCCTCAAGGCGCGCATCGTCACCAATGATCGCTACAGGGACTGGGCCGATGCGTTTCCGGAAATGCGTGAACCCGGATATCTGATCCGGGGCGGATACCGGGCCGGAAAGCTGTGGCTGGAGGTGGATGCGCGCGAAAATTAGACCTGTTTCTCTCGGGTCGAAGGAGCCGAGTGCGGACGAATGGCCGAGAGATCGGCAAGACGATGTTGCCGCCAACCGCCGCCCCGTTCCGAACGGTGCCCCTCACCCCTGCTTCACCAGCCTCACGAGGAACAAGAGGATCACCGCGCCGATGGTGGCCTGGATGATCGCGGCGACCATGCCGCCGCCCATGCCGAGGCCGATCCGGGGCAGGATCAGCCCGGCGAGGAAGGCGCCGAGGATGCCGACGACGATGTTGCCGACGAGGCCGAAGCCGTAGCCCTTGACGATCTGCCCGGCGAGCCATCCGGCCACCGCGCCGATCACGAGTATGGCCAGAAGTCCGAACGGTCCCATATGCGCCTCCTCTGCTGCCGCGCGCGGGCCAGACTAGCATATCGCGGCGGGACGGGAAGCGTCGGGCGGCCCCCGCTTGCGCGGGGGTGACAGGGGCGGTGACAGGGGCAAAGCCACGCCCCCGCCATCGCGCCCGGGCGACCAGCCCGGGCGGCGCCCGGCCGCCCCCCAGGGCGGGCGCAGTGCAACCTCTCCAGCAGAACGACCGTCGGGAGAGCGGCACCATAAACTGCCCCAACCCGGCGTCGCGCCGCGCCCGCCCGCGGTCGGCCGCCGCCCTCTGTGCCTTACTGTGGCCAAGCCTTCCCCCGCCATGTCATGCCCGCGAAAGCGGGCATCTCGGGGGAGCGCGGCATCTTCCCGCCGGCGCGGTGGGGGCGCCGTGTTCAACCTCCGTCCGCCCCGCGCCGTCGCCTCAGCCCGCCTTCGCCTGGCGCTTGCGTTCGTGCGGATCGAGGAAGCGCTTCCTGAGCCGGACGATCTTCGGCGTCACCTCGACCAGTTCGTCGTCCTCGACATAGGCGATCGCCTCCTCGAGGCTCATCCGCACGGGGGGCGTCAGCCGCACCGCCTCGTCGGTGCCGCTGGCGCGGATGTTGGTCAGCTTCTTGCCCTTCAAGGGGTTCACTTCCAGATCGTTGTCGCGGGAATGCTCGCCGATGATCATCCCCTCGTAGACCTGTTCCTGCGCGCCGATGAAGAGGCGCCCACGCTCCTCGAGGTTCCAGAGCGCATAGGCGACCGAGACCCCGTTCTCCATCGACACCAGCACGCCGACGCGGCGGCCCTCGATCGGACCCTTGTGCGGCGTCCAGCCGTGGAAGATGCGGTTGAGAACGCCGGTGCCGCGGGTGTCGGTCAGGAACTGGCCGTGATAGCCGATCAGCCCGCGCGAGGGGACATGCGCGACGATCCGGGTCTTGCCGACGCCGGCGGGCTTCATCTCGACAAGCTCGCCCTTGCGCGCGCCGGTCAGCTTGTCGATCACGGTGCCGGAATACTCGTCGTCGACGTCGACGATGACCTCCTCGACCGGCTCCATCCTGACCCCGTTCTCCTCGCGGAAGATCACCCGGGGGCGCGAGATCGACAGTTCGAAGCCCTCGCGGCGCATGTTCTCGATCAGCACGCCCATCTGCAATTCGCCGCGGCCCGAGACGACGAAGGCCTCGCCCGAGGGCGTGTCCTCCACCCGGATGGCGACGTTGGATTCGGCCTCCTTCATCAGCCGCTCGCGGATCACCCGGCTTTGCACCTTGTTGCCGTCGCGCCCCGCAAGGGGCGAGTCGTTGATGCCGAAGGTGACGGAGATCGTCGGCGGGTCGATTGGCTGGGCCGGCAGCGGCAGGTCGATCGCGGGGTCGCAGAGCGTATCGGCCACGGTCGCCCTGGTCATGCCGGCCAGCGTGACGATGTCGCCCGCCTCGGCGACGTCGATGGGCGCCTGGGCGAGGCCCCGGAAGGCGAGGATCTTGGTCACCCGGAACTGCTCGATCCGCTCGCCCTTGCGGGAAAGCGCCTTGACCTGGTCGCCGATCCTGACGCGCCCCGATTCCACCCGGCCGGTGAGGATGCGGCCGATGAACGGGTCGGCCGAGAGCGTCGTCGCCAGCATCCGGAAGGGCTTGTCGGCGTCGGCGATCTGGCGCGGCGCGGGGACATGCCGCACGACCAGGTCGAAGAGCGCGGAAAGGTCGCGGCGCGGCCCCTCCAGCGTCTCGTCGGCCCAGCCGGAGCGGCCCGAGGCGTAGAGATGCGGGAAGTCGAGCTGGGCGTCGTCGGCGCCGAGGTTGGCGAAGAGGTCGAAGACCTCGTTCAGCGCCCGGTCCGGCTCGGCGTCGGGCTTGTCGACCTTGTTGAGCACCACGATGGGCCTGAGCCCCAGCGCCAGCGCCTTCGAGGTGACGAACTTGGTCTGCGGCATCGGGCCTTCGGCCGCGTCCACCAGAAGGACGACGCCGTCGACCATGTTCAGGATGCGCTCCACCTCGCCGCCGAAGTCGGCGTGGCCGGGGGTGTCGACGATGTTGACGCGGGTGCCGCGCCATTCGACCGAGGTGCATTTGGCGAGGATGGTGATCCCGCGCTCGCGCTCGATGTCGTTGGAATCCATCGCCCGCTCGGCCACGGCCTGGTTTTCCCGGAACGCCCCGGATTGCTTGAGAAGCTCGTCGACCAGCGTCGTCTTGCCGTGGTCGACATGCGCGATGATCGCGATGTTGCGAAGGTCCATGAGGTCCGCCAATTCCTGAATCTGGCGCGGGATAAAGGAAAACCGCCGCGAAGACCAGCACCAATCCGGCGGGAGCGGGCAGCGGGCGGGGGCAGCGGGCGGGGGCCGCAGCGGCATCCGGTCGCCCGGCCGCGGCAGCGGCATCCGGTTGCCCGGCCGCGGCAGCGGCATTCTGTCGCCTTGCCGGGGCGTGGCCGGAGCGGGGCCAATCGCGCCTCGCACCCCCCGGGAGACTGCGCGTCCATGAGCCTGCCCTTCAACGTCATGGCCAAGCCCGCAGGGCCCTTCTGCAACATCGACCGCAGCGATTGCTACAAACGGAAAAGACCGGGCCTTGCCCGGACACCGCGAGGTTCCGGATGACCGACGCGGTGCTGGAACGCTACACAAGCGCGCTGATCGCGGCGCAGGCGGCGGCCGGGCTGGCGGAGGTGACCTTCTGCTGGCAGGGCGGCGAGCCCACCGTGCTCGGCATCGACTTCGACCGCCGGGCGCTGGCCGTGCAGGCGGCGGAGCGCCCCGCCGGCATGACGATTCGCAACGCACTCCAGACCAACGGCACGCTGATCGACGCCGGCCCCGCCGCCGCCGCCCCGCCCGCCGCCCGCGTCTTCGGGGCGATGAAGCGCGACCGGCTCCCCCGCCAGTGCCGCAGCGCCGGTTCCGCGCCGCCTGCCACGGCGGCTGCCCCAAGCACCGCTTCGCGCTGAGCCGCGACGGCGAGCCGGGGCTCAACTACCTCTGCGCCGCCTGCCGCCGCTTCCTCGCCCATGCCGGGCCGCGGCTGGCGGAGATCGCGGCGCGGATCGGGCGGGGTCAGACCGCGACGTAGCGGTCGCGCCGGTGGTTGACGGCGATGACGAGGTTCACCACCAGCGCGCCGAGGGCGGAGATCGCCACGGTGCGCGCGTCGCGCAGGGTGAGTGCCAGGGCGAAGATCACCAGGTCGAAGAGAAGCTGGGTCCAGCCGGCGCGGAAGCCGGTGCGGTCCTGGAGCCAGATCGCGACGATGCCGACGCCGCCGAGGCTCGCCCCGTGGCGGAAGAGCGCGAGGAGCGCCGAGCCGGAAATTGCGCCGAAGAGCACCGCACCCACCACCGGGTCGAGCGTGGCGAAGCTCACCCAGCGGGGGAAGATCATCGCGAGGCCCGACATCACCCCTACGGCGAGAAAGGTCTTGAGCACGAAGGCCGGGCCGATCCGGCGCCAGCCGAGCCAGTAGAACGGCAGGTTGACCGCGAAGAAGACCGGCCCGAAGCCCCAGCCGGTGGCATAGGAGATCAGCACCGCGAGCCCCGCGGTCTGGCCCGTCACCAGCCCCAGATGGGTCAGGATGGTGATGGCGAAGGCGGCCATGCCGGCGCCGTAGGCGATGGCCTGCGCGTCGTCCAGAACGCTGTGGCGGTGCGGATCGGTCATCGTCCCCGGCGCCCGGCGGGCGTCGTCCTGCACATCTTTCGTTGCCAAATGTCCCGGGGGGTGCGGGGGGCAGCGCCCCCCGTCGCCCGGCCCCGGCGCTGCGCGATCAGGCCAGCGCCCGGTTCAGATATTCGTCGACCTTCTCGAGATAGCCCATCGTGGTCAGCCATTTCTGGTCCGGCCCGACGAGAAGGGCGAGGTCCTTGGTCATGAACCCGTCCTCGACCGCATCGACGGTGACCTTCTCCAGCGTCTCGGCGAATTTCGCGAGCCGGGCATTGCCGTCGAGCTTGGCGCGGTGCTTGAGGCCGCCGGTCCAGGCGTAGATCGAGGCCACCGAGTTGGTCGAGGTCTCCTTGCCCTGCTGGTGCTGGCGGAAGTGGCGGGTGACGGTGCCGTGGGCGGCCTCGGCCTCCACGGTCTTGCCGTCGGGCGTCAGCAGGACGGATGTCATCAGCCCGAGCGAGCCGAACCCTTGGGCCACGGTGTCGGACTGCACGTCGCCGTCGTAGTTCTTGCAGGCCCAGATGTAGCCGCCCGACCATTTCAGCGCCGAGGCCACCATGTCGTCGATCAGGCGGTGTTCGTAGGTGATGCCCTTCGCCTTGAACTGGTCAGCAAACTCCTCGTCGAAGACCTGCTGGAACAGGTCCTTGAAGCGCCCGTCATAGGCCTTGAGGATGGTGTTCTTGGTCGAGAGATAGACCGGCCAGCCCTTCATCAACCCGTAGTTGAACGAGGACCGCGCGAAGTCGATGATCGACTGGTCGAGGTTGTACATGCCCATCACGACGCCGGCGCCGGGAGACTGAAAAACCTCCTTCTCGATCACCGTGCCGTCCTCGCCGACGAATTTCAGCGTCAGCTTCCCCTTGCCGGGGAAGCGGAAGTCGGTGGCGCGGTACTGGTCGCCGAAGGCATGGCGGCCGACGACGATCGGCCTGGTCCAGCCGGGCACCAGCCGCGGCACGTTCTTGCAGATGATCGGCTCGCGGAAGATCACGCCGCCGAGGATGTTGCGGATCGTGCCGTTCGGCGACTTCCACATCTGTTTCAGGTGGAATTCCTCGACCCGCTGTTCGTCCGGGGTGATGGTGGCGCATTTGACGCCGACGCCGTATTTCTTGATCGCTTCGGCCGCGTCGATGGTGATCTGGTCGGAGGTGCGGTCGCGTTCCTCGATGCCGAGGTCGTAGTATTTCAGGTCGATGTCGAGGTAGGGCAGGATCAGCTTCTTCTTGATGAAGTCCCAGATGATCCGGGTCATCTCGTCGCCGTCCAGTTCGACGACGGGGTTTTCCACCTTGATCTTCGACATCTCCGCTCTCCGCCTTGGGGGTGACTCGCTGGCGCGGTCTTAGCGGAAATGCCGGCGCGGGGAAAGATGGTATGCGTTGGTATACCGAAGGCCCGCGGTCAGAACAGAAGCCGGCCCAGCCGGCTGTGCAGGAGCGCGCGGCCGAGGAGGACCGAGACCACGAAGCCCGCCGCCCCGAGTTCCACCGAGCCGAGCGGGAACGGCAGCGTCCGCAGCATCAGCGCCAGCACCGCGACATGGACGAGATAGACCGCCATCGACAGGTCGGCCGCGATCCGCGTGGCCCGCGTGCCGGGCGGGCCGAAGGCCAGCGCGGCGGCGAGGAGCGGAACCGACAGCACGAGCTGGTCGGTGCCCTCGACGTCCGCGGCCCCGAGGAGGAGCCCGACCGCGAGCGACGCGGCGCCGGTCAGGCCGAGCCAGCCCGGGCTTGCCGCGGCGCTTGCCAGCGCGACGCCGAAGAACAGCGCCGGTTCGTAGAAGAGGAAGACCGCGACACCGGGGGGCGGGTCGGTCCGGCCCAGGATCAGGAGCCAGAGCGCCGAGCCCGCGGCCGCGAGCGGCAGCGCGACACCGGGGGCGGCGATGCCCGGCACCCGGCGGCGGAGCGCCAGGAGCGCGAGCGAGGCCGCGAAGGCGAAGGGCAGGAACCAGAGCGCCCCCATCGTGCCCTCGGGCGGGAACCACCCGGCCGCGGTCGCGCCAAGCGGCTGGTGCGCCGCGACCGCATCGGCGAGGCGAAGGCCAAGATAGAACGCCGCCCAGATCGCGAAGGGTCGCAACAGCCGGCGGGCGCGCTGGCGCGCCGCCGCGCCGAACGATCCCCGGTCGCGGCCGGTCATCGCGAGGCAGGCCATGAGCGCGGTGAAAAGACCCATCGCCGCGGGCATCCACCCGGCCCCGGGGGATTTGGCGTGAAAAAGCACGATCACCAGCGCGGCGGCCAGCCGCAGCAGGTCGAGCGCCGCGTTGCGCCGGGCCGGAGAGTCGTCGCCTGCTGGGGATGGGGTCTTCGCGGCCGGCGGTGCCCAGACCGTCGCTGGCGTTGCGGTGGTTCCGCCCAATCTCGTCTCCGTCAACTCGCCACAGCACCCATTGGAACACTACCGCATTGAAAAGGCCCGGCAAAGCGAAATCAGGTAGTGTCTCAGTTTGAATTAACTTTCTTCCGATAGGGTCCGCGCGGTCCCGGCTTGGGCGCGGCCGCGTCGATCAGGTTTGCCAGCCATTCCATGTCATGCAGCGTATTGGTCACGCCAGCGGCCATCGCGGGCGTCATGCGCAGCGACTTGTGCACCCGGACGAAGTTGTAGTGCACGAAGTAGAGCGACAGCATGTGCAGGTGGTTTTCCAGCTTCTTGCTGAACCCGTTGGTCAGGCGGGTGAAGCGGCGCATCCCCATGCGCATCGTCAGGTTCTGCCGCTCGACATGCGACGTGCTGACCAGTTCCTTGACCGGATAGCCCGAGATCAGTTCCTTGCGCGTCCCGGTGCATTCGGCGGGGCTGTATTTCTTCTCATGGCCCTTCTGGCCCGTGGCCTCGCCGTAGAGCTTGATCAGCATGGCATAGTCCACGTCGCCGCCGAACGCGCCTTCCACGGCTTCAAGGTATGCCTTGTGGCCGTCGGTGGTGAGTTGGACGCGGGTGGCGAGGCGGGCGCGCAGATCGTCCATGAATTCCAGCGCAGTTGCAGCCGAGCGGTCGCCAACTTCATAGGCCAGGATCATCTTGTGATCGCGTTCAATCGCAGTCCATGTCCACACGTCGCCAGCACCGTCCGGGGCGGCAACCGCCGTCGCCACGTTCTTTTCCTTCGCATAGACGAAGGACCAGATTTCATCGCACTGGACATGGTGGGCCTTCACGTCTCGCACCGTGGCGTCATGGTAGGCGGCGCAGGCTTTCCCGGCATCTGCCAGCAGCTTCGAAACCGTGTTGATCGAAACGCCCGTCACCCGGCTGATCGAACGCATGGACGATCCCTCAACCAGCAGGTTGAGGATGGTGACGCGGGTTTTGAGGGGCAGCTTGTTCATGCCCCCAATCTAGAGGGCATGAAGTCATTTAGCAAGCAAAAAGTTCAGTATGACCAACCCTGCGTATTTGCGACCCGCACACCATAAGGGAATGGGATTGTTTGCTTTTCATCATCTTCAACCAGAACTTGGTCCACGTAGTTGTCGGAAAAGGAGCCTTTAATGTGCTTTTTCGCCTCCTCCAACAGATCGAGGAAATCCTTCTCCCTCTTGATCTGCTTTGCGTCCTTCATAGCACCCTCCTTACTCCAGATTTGGAGTGTATGTATCCACCGATACGCTGCTTTCGGCTGAAATAGTCAACAGCCAATCCATGATAGTTCCTGATCTTTTCGCTAAGACCGGGATTCTGTCCGAAGTCATCAATGAGCAACTTAATATCCGTGCCACTCAAGTCTTTGAGAGAAATCCCTCTACCATGAGAGTGCCATTTTGCCGCATCCCCCAAGGTCTTTGCGATTGCTTTGGCACGGTTTTTCTTCATTGCCGCCGTCACCGGCTTACCCTTCGTTGCGGTGAACTTCCAGTCCTTGAACTTATACTTTGGCAACCACTCAGTGATGAGAGAAATGCCATGTTCAACTCCTTGCTCTATATGGAAAAGCAATGCTGGATCGAACTTCTTAACCAGATATGCAATCTCTCCGCGACATTCATCAGGGGACTTCGCTTTGTTTATAACTGCAAGCATCTCATTGAATTTTGCCAGATACCCGTGCCCCGGAAGAAACTGACCTTCGCTGTTATATTGGGGATCGATAGGCCCAAGAACTGAGTAGTAGTCCATAAAAATACTATCGCCAGACAGCGCCAAGACTGTACCTGCCGAGTAAGCATAATTTGGGATAACAAACGAAACCCTATCATAATGCTTTCGCATAACCGCGACCAACCGTTCAACGGTTTCCATGAAACCGCCATTGGTTTCAAGTATCACAATTAGATGCTTGCTCCCGTCCTCTCGTTTCACTTGTTCAATGACAACCCTGAACTCATCATCAAGCGGAGGGTGCATCGGGCAATTTATGAAGACACAATCGCCCTCCAACGCCTCCCCGACTTGGTTGTTCAGGGTTTCGAGAACTCCGTGCGAGAGTTGATCTACGTTTATCGCTTCCAACGCTTCTCCGCGGCAAGACGTGCAATCTCGCTGCGCTCCTCTGCCGTTGTCGCGTCCACTCGCGCCTTCGCACCCGCCAAGCCGCTCTTGTGCTTCGCCGGTTGCTTCAAGCCCGTCTCTGCTTCCTCTCCGGTCGCGATCCGCGCGATGTGTACCGCGTTGCCGATCACGTCCGCCGGGCGCTTCTGGCCCTGTGGTCCCTTCGGCATGGTGTTGCTCCTGTCTTTGCCCGCCGTGTCCCCGGTTTTCTTGGAGGATGACACGGCCGATGGTGATTTGGCCATAGCCTTTACATATGTTGTAACTGCGGCAAAAGTAGGCATTTCTCGATCACATCTGCCCCGCATCGGGTTAACGTCGGGTTCATGGCAAGGTTCCGCACAACGTCAACCCCGCCTGATTTCAAACTGATACACTACCCGAAATCAGCCGAAGAAACCTCTGGCAAGCCCGCGCACATGGGCCCAGACACCGGGCGCGCCGCGGGCGACCCTGTGGCCGACCCGGGCCTCGAGCTGGTCGAAGGTCACGCCGTATTCGGTCCAGGTGCCACCGCCCGAGGCGATGTTGTGCAGGACCGGCTGCACCCGGTCGAGCGCCTTGGCGAAGACGGCGTCGGCGGTCTCGGCCGCCTCGAACTCCTCCCAGAGCGCGCGGAGCCCGGCGCCGATGTCGGCGGGCAGGAGGCCGAAGATCCGGCCCGCCGCCGCCGCCTCGGTCGCGCGGGTGGCCGCCGAGCCGTGGGCCTGGCCGTTGGCGGAATGGATCGGCACGTCGCCCGTGTCGATCTCCACGAGGTCGTGGAGGAGGAGCATCCGGATCACCCGGTCGATCGACACCCCCGGCCCGGCCTGGTCGGCGAGGACGAGCGCGTAGAGCGCGAGGTGCCAGGAATGTTCGCCGGAATTCTCGCGCCGCGACCCGTCGGCGAGCGTGGTGGCGCGCAGCGCCGACTTCAGCCGGTCGGCCTCCAGCAGGAAGGCAAACTGGGCGTCGAGCCGCCCGCTCATCCCCTGCTTGGCCCCCCGCTCATCCCCCCCCGCTCATCCCTCGGAGCGGGCGCCGGCGCGGGCACGGCTGAGGCGCTGGTTCAGGAACGCCCGCGCCTTGGCCTCGGCCCGCTGGGCGCGGACCGCGGCCATGTAGGCTTCCTGCAAGGCCGAGGAGGCGGCCTCGACGATCTTGTTGACCTCGTTCACGATCGAGTCGTCGCCGGTCTCGGCCACCGCCTTCAGCACGTCCTCGGCGAGCGCGATGCCAAGTTCCTCGGTCGTCGGCATGGCTTACCGCGTCTGTTCGCCGAGGCGGCGGCGCACGTAGTCCTGCACCCGCATGATCATCGGTGCCATGTGCTCGGCCTCGTTCTCGAAGAAATGGCCCGCGCCCTCGATCTGGTCGTGGGTGATGGTGATGCCCTTCTGTTCGCGCAGCTTGCCGACGAGGCTTGCCGTGTCCTTGGGCGCGGCGACGCGGTCGGCGGTGCCGTTGATGATGAGCCCGGAGGAGGGGCAGGGCGCGAGGAACGAGAAGTCGTACATGTTCGCGGGCGGCGACACGCTGATGAAGCCGGTGATCTCGGGCCGGCGCATCAGGAGCTGCATCCCGATCCAGGCGCCGAACGAGAACCCGGCGACCCAGCAGTGCTTGGAGTTGGGGTTGAGCGCCTGGAGATAGTCGAGTGCCGAGGCCGCGTCGGAAAGCTCGCCGATGCCCTGGTCGTATTCGCCCTGGCTGCGGCCGACGCCGCGGAAGTTGAAGCGCAGGACGGTGAAGCCCAGCTCGTGGAAGGCGTAATGCAGCCGGTGCACCACGCGGTTGTTCATCGTGCCACCGAACTGGGGATGGGGGTGCAGGATGATGGCGATCGGCGCGTCGGGCTGTTTCTGGGGGTGGTAGCGGCCTTCGAGCCGGCCTTCGGGGCCGGCAAAGATCACTTCGGGCATCGCCTGTCTTCTCTCGTGCGGGCGCGGTTGCGCGTCAAAGTCGGTTGCGCGTCAAATTCGGCAGGGCCATTCTTGACGATTTTGCTCAGGCACCCTAGAACAGTTCTAAGCGCCGGCGGAGGCCGGCAGCCGGGTGGAAGGCAGTTAAGCGCGCCGGCCCCCGGCGTCAATGTCTTTGCGGGGTGAAGGCCCATGAAACTCTCGACCAAGGGTCGCTATGCGATGGTGGCGCTCGCCGATCTGGCGACGGCGCGGGACGACCAGATGACCTCGCTTGCCGCGGTCTCGAAGCGGCAGGACATTTCGCTGCCGTATCTCGAGCAGCTTTTCGTCAAGCTCAGGCGGGCGGGGCTGGTCGAGTCGGTGCGGGGGCCGGGCGGCGGCTACCGGCTTGCCCGCGACCCGTCCGAGATCCGGGTGAGCGAGGTCCTCGAGGCGGTGGACGAGACGGTGAGCGCGCTTCACACCGGGGCGGGGGCCACCGGCGGCGTGTCGGGAAGCCGGGCGCAGTCGATGGCCAACCGGCTGTGGGAGGGGCTTTCGGCGCATGTCTATGTCTTCCTGCACCAGACGCGGCTTTCCGACGTGATCGGCAACACGCTGAAGCCCTGCCCGGCGGTGCCGGCGCTCTTTCAGGTGGTGGACGAATGAGCGGGCGCGTCTACCTCGACTGGAACGCGACGGCGCCCTTGAGGCCGGAGGCGCGGGCGGCGATGCTCGCGGTCTTCGACCTTGTCGGCAACCCCTCCTCGGTTCATGCCGAGGGGCGGGCGGCGCGGTCGGTGGTCGAGGGCGCGCGCGAGGACGTGGCGGCACTGGTCGGCTGCCTGCCGCGCGAGGTGATCTTCACCTCCGGCGCGACCGAGGCGGCGCGGGTGCTGGCGGGCCGGCCGGCGGCGGCGGTGATCGTCGAGGGCACGGCGCACGACTGCCTGATGGCCCATGCCCGCGACGGCGGGGAGGCTGGCGGTGAGGCTGGCGGTGAGGCTGGCGGTGACGCTGGCGCGGTGCTGGCGACGGTGCTGGCGACGGTGCTGGCGACGGGGCTGGCCAATTCCGAGACCGGCGTGGTGACCGAGCCGCCGGCGCGGGGGCCGGAGGGCTATGCCCTCGGCGCGGGCCGGGCCGGGCATCTCATGCTCGACGTGGTGCAGGCGGTGGGGCGCATTCCCTTCGCCTTCGGCTGGTCGGGGGCGGCGATGGCGATCGTCTCGGCCCACAAGATCGGCGGGCCGAAGGGCGTCGGCGCGCTGATCCTGCGCGACGGGCTGGAGATCGCGACGCTTCAGCCCGGCGGCGGGCAGGAAATGGGGCGGCGGTCGGGGACCGAGAACGTCGCCGGCATCGCGGGCTTCGGCGCTGCGGCGCGCGCGGCGCTCGCCGAACTGGACGCGGGCGTCTGGGACGGGGTCGCGCGGCTGCGCGACGGGTTCGAGGCGCGGATCGCAGGCGCGGCGCCGGAGACGGTGATCGTCGGGCGGGCGGGCGCGCGGCTGCCCAATACCTCCTGCCTCATGACGCCGGGCTGGAAGGGCGAGACGCAGGTGATGCAGATGGACCTTCAGGGCTTCGCGATCTCTGCCGGCTCGGCCTGTTCGTCGGGCAAGGTGCGGGCAAGCCGGGTGCTGAAGGCGATGGGGTTCGACGACATGGCGGCGGCCTCGGCGATCCGGGTGTCGATCGGCCCGGCGACGACGGAACAGGAACTGGACCGCTTTGCCGGTGCATGGCTCGCGGCGCGGGCGCGGTTCGCCGCGCGCGCCGCCTGAGGGTCGGCCGGCAAGGGCATGGAAGGACAGGAAAGATGGCGCAGGAAATGATGGAAGCGGCGGGGCTGGAGGTGCGCGAGGGGGTCGACCGCGAGACGGTCGAGACCGTGCAGGGCATGGGCGCCTACAAATACGGCTGGGAAACCGAGATCGACACCGAATATGCACCCCTGGGCGTCGACGAGGACATCGTCCGGCTGATCTCGGCCAAGAACGGCGAGCCGGAGTGGATGACCGAGTGGCGGCTGAAGGCCTTCGCCCGCTGGAAGGAGATGGAGGAGCCGCGCTGGGCGATGCTCCACTATCCCGAGATCGACTACCAGGGCCAGTATTACTACGCCCGGCCAAAGAGCATGCGGGAGAAGCCGAAGTCGCTCGACGAGGTCGATCCGGCGCTTCTGGCCACCTACGAAAAGCTCGGCATCCCCCTGAAGGAACAGGAGATTCTCGCCGGGGTCGAGGGCGCCGGCGCGGCACCGGCCGAGGCCCGCAAGGTCGCGGTGGACGCGGTCTTCGATTCGGTCTCGGTCGGCACCACCTTCCGCGAGGAGTTGCAGAAGGCCGGGGTGATCTTCTGCCCGATCTCGGAGGCGATCCGCGAGTATCCCGATCTGGTGCGGAAGTACCTCGGCTCGGTCGTGCCGCAGTCGGACAACTTCTTCGCCACGCTCAACTCGGCGGTCTTCTCCGACGGCTCCTTCGTCTACATCCCGCCGAACACCCGCTGCCCGATGGAGCTTTCCACCTATTTCCGCATCAACGCGGAAAACACCGGCCAGTTCGAGCGCACCCTGATCATCGCCGACAAGGGATCGTATGTGAGCTACCTGGAAGGCTGCACGGCGCCGAAGCGCGACATCGCCCAGTTGCACGCCGCGGTGGTGGAGATCGTCATCCTTGAGGATGCCGAGGTGAAGTATTCCACCGTGCAGAACTGGTTTCCCGGCGACGAGGAGGGTCGGGGCGGCATCTACAACTTCGTCACCAAGCGCGCCGACTGCCGCGGCGACCGCGCCAAGGTGATGTGGACCCAGGTCGAGACCGGCAGCGCCATCACCTGGAAATACCCGTCCTGCATCCTGCGCGGCGACGATGCCCAGGGCGAGTTCTACTCGATCGCCATCGCCAACAACTTCCAGCAGGCAGACACCGGGACCAAGATGATCCATCTTGGAAAGAACACCCGCTCTCGCATTGTTTCGAAAGGAATTTCCGCCGGGCGTGCGCAGAACACCTATCGCGGGCTGGTGTCGATGCACCCGAAGGCGAAGGGCAGCCGCAACTACACCCAGTGCGACAGCCTGCTGATCGGCGACAGATGCGGGGCCCATACGGTGCCCTATATCGAGGTGAAGAACAACACCTCCCGCGTCGAGCACGAGGCCACCACCTCGAAGGTCGACGACGACCAGCTGTTCTACTGCCGCTCGCGCGGGATCGGCGAGGAGGCGGCGGTGGCGCTGGTCGTCAACGGCTTCTGCCGCGAGGTGTTGCAGGCGCTGCCGATGGAATTCGCGATGGAGGCGCAGAGCCTCGTGGCGATCTCGCTGGAGGGGAGTGTGGGCTGATGAAACCCGTCGTTCTTCTGGTCGGCAAGCTGCCCGGCATCGTCGGGCACCTGGCCGACGAACTCGAGGACCTGCCGATCCGCTGGCTCGGCGCGCATGACCACGGCGAGGTGATCTACCAGCTCGAGCACGAGCAGGGGATCGCGCTGGTGATCATGGGGGCGGGGCTGGACGACGGGATTCGCGGCGACCTCGTCGGCGTGATCGCGGCGGTCCGGCCCGATGTCACCATCCACCTGAAGGACCGCGCCTCGGGGCCCGGCGGCATGGCCGCCTTCGTGCGGCGGGTCGTGACCGGCATGTTGCTGAACGACACCTGAAGGGACGCCGCCATGATCGTCACCACCACGCCCTCCGTCGAGGGGCAGAGGATCACCCGCTACCACGGCATCGTCACCGGCGAGGCGATCCTCGGCGCCAACATCTTCCGCGATCTCTTTGCCGCGGTGCGCGATGTGGTCGGCGGCCGGTCGGCGGCCTACGAGCAGGAACTGGCGCGGGCGCGGGAGACCGCGCTGGCCGAGATGCGCGAGCGGGCGGCCCAGCTCGGCGCGAGCGCCATCGTCGGCGTCGATCTCGACTACGAGGTGATCAACAACATGCTGATGGTCTCGGCTTCCGGCACGGCGGTGAGCCTGGAATGAGGGGCATCGCGCCGCACAACCCGCGTGACGTTGCGTTACATGCCGCATTGCGGCGGAACGATGGCCCGCGGGCCGCGAAAATCCCGCTTTTCCGGCCCGAATTCCGCCGTGAATCGGGGGCAGGTTGCCCGGTGACTGGGAAGAATCCGGGGCCGTGCCATGTCGTCCATGACGTTCGATCAGAAAAACGCCTTCGCCGCGCGGCTGAAGCGGATTCAGGCCGGACAGCAGTTCGAACATGCCGACCTTCTGGGCAAGGCGACGCACAAGGCCTACAGGCAGAAGTTCGGCACCAAGCCCGCAAAGCCGAAGCGGACGCTGGCCGACAAGCTCATGGTGGTGATCGCCTTCCTCTGCGGCATGTCGGCGGTGCTGGTCGGACGCATCGCCTATTTCCATCTGGCGCAGATCGAGGGGCTGCCGAAGGCGTTCTACGATCTGGGCACGCGGGGCATGTATCTGTTCGCCTTCGTGCTGGCGCTGGTGCTGATTGTGATCTTCCACCTGTCGAGCCGGGCGCGCATCCAGGCGCTGGTCGTCGGCTGCGTGGTGATGCATTTCGGCGAGGCCGCGGTGGCCTCGAACGCGCCGGAGGTCTGGACGCAGCTCTTCTCGGCGGACTATGCCGCGCAGATGGCCGAGGAAGGCCGCGACTTCCGCGTGACACCCGCCGGCTGATCCTTCCGGGCCGGCTGATCCCCTTCCCATCGCGAAACCCTGCGGCCCGGGCGATGTGCCCGCTGGCCGCCTCAGCCATTTGAACGAGGACAAGATGCTGGAAATCAGGAACCTTCAGGTCAGGCTCGAGGACGAGGACAAGCAGATCCTCAAGGGCGTCGACCTGACCGTCGAGCCGGGGCGGGTCCATGCCATCATGGGTCCGAACGGGTCGGGCAAGTCGACGCTGTCCTACGTGCTGTCGGGGCGCGACGGCTATGCGGTGACGGAAGGCACGGCGACGCTCGACGGCCACGACCTCCTGGCGATGGAGCCGGAGGAGCGGGCGGCGGCGGGGCTCTTCCTCGCCTTCCAGTATCCGGTGGAAATTCCCGGCGTCGGCAACATGACCTTCCTCAGGACCGCGCTCAACGCCCAGCGCAAGGCGCACGGCCAGGACGAACTCAGCGCCGGCGATTTTCTCAAGCTGGTGCGCGAGAAGGCGAAGGCGCTGAAGATCGACGCCGAGATGCTGAAGCGGTCGGTCAACGTCGGCTTCTCGGGCGGCGAGAAGAAGCGCAACGAGATTCTGCAGATGGCGGTGCTGGAGCCGCGGATGTGCATCCTCGACGAGACCGATTCCGGGCTCGATGTCGACGCGATGCGGCTGGTTGCCGATGGTGTCAACGCGCTGCGCGACGCCGGCCGCGGTTTTCTGGTGATCACCCACTACCAGCGGCTTCTGGATCATATCCATCCCGATGTGGTGCACATCATGGCCGACGGGCGGATCGTCAAGACCGGCGGGCCCGAGCTTGCGCTGGAGGTCGAGCGGAACGGCTATGCCGACATTCTGGCGGAGGTCCGGTGATGGCGGCCCCGCTGCGGAAGGATGACGCGCGCCAGGCCGCGACCGAGGCGCGGATCGCGGCGCTGGCGCTGCCGAAGGGCGGCTTCACCGGCTCCGCGCGGGCCGAGGCGCTGGCCCGGCTCGGCGCGATGGGCCTGCCGGGGCGTCGCGACGAATACTGGCGCTGGACCGATCCGGCGCCCTTCAGCGCGCCCGATCCGGCGCCGGGTGCTGCCGTTCGCGTCGACAGCCCCCTTTTCGAGGGTCGCGACAAGGTGCGGCTGGTCTTCACCGACGGCGTCTTCGATGCCGGGGCGTCGGACGACCCGGCGCTGGCGGGGGTGGAGATCGAGCGGCTGGCCGAGGCCGACCGCGCCGACATCCATTGGGCGAAGGCGCTTTACGGCGTGCTCGAGGCCGACGGGCAGGAACCCGTCGCCCGCCCCTTCGCCGCGCTCAACACCGCGGCCGCGGCCGACGGCCTCCTGATCCGGGTCACCGGCAAGGCGGCGCGGCCGGTGCATGTTTCCTACCGGCAGGCGGCGGAGGGGTCCGACGCGGTGCTGCACCATGTGATCCGGCTCGAGAAGGGGGCCGAACTGACGGTGCTGGAGACCGGCACGCCGGCCGCGCGGTCGAACCTGGTGATGGAGGTGGACCTGGCCGAGGGCGCGCGGTTCCACCACCTGCGCCCGCAGGGCCGGGCATTGGACCGGGCGACGATCACCCATCTCTTCGCCCGCGTGGCGGACCGCGCGCTCTTCAAGTCCTTCACCCTGACGGCGAACGGCCGGATGACCCGCAACGAGGCGGTGATCCGCATCCTCGGCGACGGGGCGGTGGCCCATATCGCGGGGGCGGCGATCGGCGACGGGGCGGACGGGCCGTTCCACCACGACGACACCATCTTCATCACCCATGCGGCCGAGGGCTGCGAAAGCCGGCAGGTCTTCAAGAAGGTGCTGAAGCACGGCGCGAAAGGAGTGTTCCAGGGCAAGATCCTGGTGAGGCCCGGGGCGCAGAAGACCGACGGCTACCAGATCAGCCAGTCACTCCTGCTCGACGAGGACAGCCAGTTCCTCGCCAAGCCCGAGCTGGAAATCTATGCCGACGACGTGAAGTGCAGCCACGGCTCCACCACCGGCGCGATCGACGAGACCGCGCTTTTCTACCTGCGCTCGCGCGGGGTGCCGAAGGAGGATGCGACCGCGCTGCTGGTGCTGTCCTTCGTCGCCGACGCCATCGCCGAGATCGAGGACGAGGCGCTGGCCGCCGACATCGTCGCCCGGATCGAGGACTGGCTTTCGCGCAGGAAGGGCTGAATGGCCGTCACCGACGATATCCTTGCCACCTACCGCGGGCCGAAACGCATGGCGCGCCGCCTTCTGGCCGGAGAGCGCCACGAGGGCAGGGCGCTTGCCTACCTCCTGGCCGCGCTGATCGTCGCCTATGTCGCGCTCTGGCCCGCGATTTCGCGGCAGGATGTGCTTTCCGGGCCGGACGGCCCGCCGATGACGCAGCGGATGGTGGCGGCGATGCTCGGGGTTCTCGCGCTCCTGCCCGCCTTCTACGGGTTGGCGGCGCTCAGCCGAATCCTTGCCGCCGCCTTCGGCGGCCGGGGCAGCTTCCTCGCCGCGCGGATCGTGCTGTTCTGGGCCTTCCTGGCGGCGACGCCCCTGATGCTTCTGCGCGGGCTCGTCGCGGGGCTTGTCGGGCCGGGGCCGGGGCTGACGGCGGTCAGCCTCGTGACCTTCGCCGCCTTCGTCTGGTTCTGGCTTTCCGGGCTTGCGGTGGCCGAGCGGGAGGGCGTGGCGTGACCGGCCTGCCCGCCTTCGTCACCGACCTCGGCCGCGAGACGCTGCGCGCGCCCCGTGCGGGCGTGCGCCGGCTTCTGGAGATGGACCTGCCGATGGAGGCGCGCTGGCTCGGGCTTCTGCTTGTGACGGTGCTTTCGGTCTTCGTCACCGGCCTGTCGCTTCTGCTGCTGCCGCCGGTCAGCGAGCCCGGCATTCTCGCGCTTCTGGCCGACCCCTACGTCGGCGTGCCGTCGCAGGCGCTGTCGCTGGTGGTCGCGGCGGCGGCGATCGCCGGGATCGGGCACCTCTTCGGTGGCAAGGGCGGCTTTGCCGACGCGCTGCTGGTCATCGTGTGGATCGAGTTCCTGATGACCGTCGCCCAGGTGGCCGAGCTTGCGGTGATGCTGCTCGTCCCGCCGGTGGGCGCGGTCCTCGCCTTCGCCGTCCTCGCCTGGTTCCTCTGGGTGATCGTCAACGCGATCGCCGAACTGCACGGATTTAGCAACCTGGTGCTGGTGGCCCTCGGGCTCGTCGTCGGCTTCGTCGTGGTCGTGATCGCGCTCGCCCTGCTGCTGTCGGGGCTGGGCATCCTGACCGTCACCTGAAAGGTCCGCCATGTATGATGTGATGAAGATCCGCGCCGACTTCCCGATCCTCTCGCGGGAGGTGAACGGCAGGCCGCTCGTCTATCTCGACAATGGCGCCTCGGCGCAGAAGCCGCGAGCGGTGATAGATGCCATCATCCGCGGCTATGCCGAGGAATATGCCAACGTTCACAGGGGGCTGCATTACCTGTCGAACCTCGCGACCGAGAAGTACGAAGCCGTGCGCGGCATCGTCGCGCGGTTCCTGAACGCCCCGGACCCGGAGGAGATCGTCTTCACCACCGGCTCGACCGGGGGCATCAACCTCGTCTCCTACGCCTGGGCGGCGCCGCGGATGCAGGCCGGCGACGAGATCGTGCTGTCGGTGCTCGAACATCACGCCAACATCGTGCCCTGGCATTTCCTGCGCGAACGCCAGGGCGTGGTGCTGAAATGGGTGGAGCCGGAGCCGGACGGGTCGCTCGACCCCGCGCGCGTGATCGGGGCGATCGGGCCGAGAACCCGGCTTGTCGCCGTCACCCAGATGTCGAACGTCACCGGCACGCTGGTCGATGTCGCCGCGATCTGCCGCGGGGCGCGCGAAAGGGGCGTGCCGGTGCTGGTCGACGGCAGCCAGGGCGCGGTGCACCGGCCGGTGTCGATCCCGGCGATCGGCTGCGACTTCTACGCGATCACCGGCCACAAGCTCTACGGGCCGAGCGGATCAGGCGCGATCTGGATCGCGCGCGAGCGGATGGCGGAGATGCGCCCCTTCCTCGGCGGTGGCGACATGATCCGCGAGGTGACGCGCGATCTCGTCACCTACAACGACCCGCCGATGACGGTCGAGGCCGGCACGCCCGGCATCGTCCAGCAGATCGGCTTCGGCGCGGCGCTGGAATACCTGATGGCGCTGGGGATGGAGAACGTCGCCGCCCACGAGTCGGGCCTGCGCGATCATGCCGAGGCGCGCTTCAAGGGGTTGAACTGGCTCAATGTCCAGGGCCATGCGCCGGGCAAGGGGGCGATCTTTTCCTTCACTCTGGAAGGCCCGGCGCACGCCCACGACATCTCGACCGTGCTCGACAAGAAGGGGATCGCGGTGCGCGCGGGCACCCATTGCGCGATGCCGCTGCTCGACCACTTCGGCGTGACCGCGACCTGCCGCGCCTCGTTCGGGCTTTACAACACCATCGAGGAGGTCGACCGGCTGGTCGAGGCGCTGGAGCTTTGCCACGAACTTTTCGCCTGACCCGGCGGGGGCCGGCGGGGGGAGGCGCGGATTTCTCGCCCGCCGTTGATCCCGCGCAGGGCGCGGGGCGCGCATCGGCTGCCAGAAAAACCTTCAGGTGTGGTGAAGGGGGACGACATGCGGATTGCGGCGGCGCTGGCAGCGATCGCGTTCGCGGGGGCGGCCCCGGAGGCGTGGCGCTTTGCGGTTGAACTGCCCGCCACCTGCGGCTATAGAGCGCGCAGGCGAAGGCACCCGTAGCTCAGCTGGATAGAGTGCTGCCCTCCGAAGGCAGAGGTCACAGGTTCGAATCCTGTCGGGTGCGCCAGATTTCCACCATTCCGGAACAAAACTGGGCACTCGACCTTCGCACGCTATCCGCTCGTGCCGACAAAACGCGCAAGAATGTCGACTGGGGAGTGGTTTTTGAGCTAGGCGATCAGCGGGCTACTCCATACGCGAAGGAGTAACCTCTTGAGCCGAACAAAATCCTGCTGTCCGAGTTCAGCGCTCCACTCGATCTCGATGTCACGCAGGATGTCGTGGATTTTTGCATAGGCTGCGCGCCCGCGTCCGGTCAACTGAATGAAGCGTGCGCGCCCCGCGTCAGGTGCCTTGGATTCCAGGTAGCCATATCCTTCAAGACTGCGCAGCAGCTGGTTCATGGCCTGCTTGCTTATGCCAGCGCGCTCGGCGAGAGCGCTCGGACGAACTCCGTCCGGTCCCGGAAATTGCAGAACTGCCATATGTGGATCGCGCAGTTCCGTGAAACCCGCCGCGTTGAGGTCTCGGACGATACGACGATGGATCACCTGACCTGGAACCCGCAGCAATGCGCCGATCAGCATATCCGTGGCTTCCGTCGGCGCTGACGAACTCGATGGCATTGACATTTAGTAAATTCCATTTACCATATGGGTAAGTTGACTTTACCAACCAGGAGGTGGAAATGCGACAGGAATCTACAGGCCTGACGGTTAATCCGTCCAGCGAGACCATCTGCCTCGGACCGCTCGCCGTGCATTTTCTCCTTACCGGCGACAACTCGAAAGGAAGGCTCGCCGTCTTCGAGCTCAGCGTGCCGGCCGCACAGCGCCTCGCAGCACCGGCTCATAGCCATGACGGCTTTGAAGAGACGATCTACGGGATCGACGGGGTCTTGACCTGGACGGTCGACGGGGCGCCGGTGGACGTCGGTCCGGGGCAGGCCTTGTGCATTCCGCGCGGCGCCGTTCATCGGTTCGACAACAACGGAACCCGGAACGCCAAGGTACTCTGCTTGATCACGCCCGCTGTGATTGGCCCGCCGTTCTTTCGCGAAGCCGCCGAGGTGATCAGTGCGGCGGCCGGTGGTCCCCCCGACCTGGCCAGGATGGCGGCGATCATGCGCTCGCACGGTTTGACACCGGCCGCAGCGCCATCCCGGGCGGAGCGGTGAGCACGGCCCCCGGCCACAAGGGGCTCACCACGAAGGGCAGGCGCGGCATTGTCGAACCCCGGCCGTTGGCCTTCCTCCCCTACATCCCGGCACTCGGCCTGCTCACGATGAGGGGCTGGCCCGCCAACCGTGCCCGATCCAAGGCATCGAGCCACAATCTCATTCCCCCACCAGTTTTGGCAGCGGTGCCGAGCCTTCCTCTTCAGCCCGGATCAAGAACTAAATGGCATAACAATCACACACGAGTTCCCGGTTTCATCCTCGACGGCGCGCCAGATTTCCACCATTCCAGAACAAAACCGGGTACTCGGGCAGCTGCTGCCGACCTCATGATAGGCATTGCTTCTGATCTCACGGATTGGCCGCTTGGCGCGCCTTGCGTCGACGGCGGCGACATGCTGCCGTCTAGAATACCGCACCTTCCCCATCCGCGGGAGCGAGGAGCTTGTCGGCAAAGCCTTCGGTCCGGGCGAAGGCGCGAAGCTCGGCGCGCGTCACGGTGCAGTGGTTCACCGCTTCCATGTGCGAGGCAATCAGGATTGTCTCCGGCGCAGCCTTGTGGACAGAGAGAACGTCGGCGGTGCCCATAATGATACCGTCATCGAGGCCGACGATCTTTGCATAGCCGGTGTTCAAGATAGCAATCTGCGGCTGGTGGGTGGCGAGAACGTCTGCCACCTCGTCGTTCCAGATCGTGTCACCGGCCAGATAGACGGCCTTCATGTCGGGATGCTTGAAGATCACGCCGCTCACTTCGCCGAGGAGCGCGCCGGCGACCGCATAGGCGGCGTCCGTGCCGTGGCGGCCACCGGTCCTGACAAGCTGCACCCGGTTGAACTGTGAATTGTTGCCAAGCACGCGGACATCGGTGAAGCCCTGCGATCGGATGGTGGCGGCATCGGCTTCGTTCTGCGCGAAGAGCGGCAGGGTCTTCGGCACGAGGTTGCGGGCCGCTTCATCCCAATGATCTTCGTGTAGGTGGGTGACGATCACCGCATCCACGTCGAGAATATCCTCGACCGGGAAAGGAAGGTGCACGAGCGGATTGCGCTCCTCACTGTTCACCGTACCCTCGAAGCCCGGCCAGGCGTGGCGCTCCGACAGCATCGGATCGACCAAGAAGCGCGTCCCGGCATAGTCAATATGGAGCGTGGCGTTGCGGATCTGGGTGATCTTCAACCCCGTGTCCCGGGCGGCTGGCGTTCCCTCCGCATGGGCGGCAAAGGCGGTTGCGGCAAGGGCGGCACCGGACAGGGCGAAGAGATCTCTGCGGGTGGTCATGGTCGGGTTCCTTTCCTTCCCGGTTCGTTTCAGCGCGCGATGAAGGCGTCGGCGCCGATCACCTCGCCATAGAGGAAGGCCAGCGCCGCCATCAGGGCGGCATGGACTTGCGCGGCCGGCGCGGTTACGCCGTCGAATTCCAGATCGCGGGTGGCGCAGGCGTCGTGGATGGTGACGGTGCTGTAGCCGAGGTCGTTTGCGGCGCGCGTGGTGGCGTCGACGCACATATGGCTCATGGCGCCGATCACGACGGTCTCCTCGATACCCTTTTGCCGGAGCAGATCGTCCAGCCCGGTTTCGCGGAAGGAGTTGGGAAAGTTCTTGGTGATCACCGGTTCGTTGCCGTGCGGCAGAACCACCGCATTGATCTCGGCACCTTCGGTGCCGGGTACGAAGATCGGGCCGCCGGGCATCTCATGACGGATATGCACCACCAGATCGCCCTGTTCGCGAGCATAGGCGATGACGCGGGCGGCATTGGCGGCGGCGGCCTCGATGCCCACCAGCGGGAAATTGCCCGTGGGCCAGTATTCATTCTGCAGATCGACGACGAGGATGGCGCGTTTCGACATGACGAGGTTCCTTTCAGTTCGTTGTTGCAACCAATATGGTTTCGGGCAATTGTTGCGGCCATTGGCATTATCGACATATTCAGGGGTAATAACGACATATGACGGACGCAGGGATCGGTATCGTGCTCTATCCTGGCGCCCAGATGTCGGCGGTCCTCGGCTTGACCGACCTGTTCAGGGTTGCCGACCGGATCGCTGCTGAGGCAAACGCAGAAGCGCCTCGCCTTCGCGTGCGCCACCTACAGGCGGATGGAGCGGCAGCGCCGACGGTTGTCTTCGACAGCGATGGTGCAGCCGGGACGCCCGAACCGAAGCGCTGCGACGTGCTGATCCTGCCGCCCTCGCTGGAGCCGCCGATTGTCAGCGAAGCCGCGCTGCCGTTGGCGGGCTGGCTACGCGAACGTCATGGCGAAGGCTCGGTGCTGGCCTCCATCTGTGCAGGCGCTTTCGTGCTCGGAGAAACCGGCCTGCTGGCGGAGCGAACGGTGACCACTCACTGGACCCTCGCCGAAGCTTTCGGGGATCGCTTCCCCGATACGCAGCTCGATACTGACCGGCTGATCATTGATGCTGGCGACATCATCTCGGCCGGCGGGCTGATGGCATGGATCGACCTGGGGCTGAAGCTGGTCGATCGGTTTCTCGGTCCTGTCGTCATGGCCAAGGCTGCCAGACTGCTGCTGGTCGATCCGCCAGGGCGTGAGCAACGCTACTACAGCGGCTTCGTGCCGCGCCTTAGCCACGGTGACGCCGCGATCCTCAAGGCGCAGCATTTTCTGCAAGCCAATGAGGGTAAGGAGGCGCGGCTGCCGGTTCTGGCCGACGAAGCCGGTTTGGAGCGACGCACCTTCCTGCGCCGCTTCCAGAAGGCGACCGGGCTGACCGCGACCGACTATGCTCAGCGCCTGCGCGTCGCCAAGGCGCAAGAGCTTCTACAGTTTAGTCAGTTGCCGGTGGAGCGTATCGCATGGGAGGTCGGCTATTCCGATCCAGGTGCGTTCCGAAAAATCTTTCTCCGTATCGTCGGCCTTTCACCGGGCGAGTATCGGCAGAGGTTTCATGCCTGACATCGGCGTGCAGGCGTTCGCATCGGGACCGTGTGGGACGCCACGACATCGTTGCTTTCGTCGAGCATGTACTTGGCGGCGTTCCTGAGCTGAACAAGGCCCCGATTGGATAGCGGTCTGTTCAGGGGCGTACGCCGCTTTGGACGGTCAGATGAAATTATATCGGACTAACAATGAGATAGCGGCGCAAAGTTCCATCCTGACCGGCGCGCCACCGTCCCTTCCACGCCCCGATTTCACCCGCGATCGCCCGGCAACCGGCGCGACATCAGGTAGAAGACGCTGCTGCTGGCGACCACGGCGGCGCCGATCAGCGTCCAGGTGCCCGGCACGCTGTCCCAGACCAGCCAGGTGACGCCGGTGGACCAGAGCAATCCGATATAGCCGAAAGGCGCGAGGGCCGAGGCGGGGGCGGAGCGGTAGGCGAGCGAGCCGAGGCCGATGCCGAGGCTCGAGAAGAAGGCCGCGGCGGCGAAAAGGATCAGGTCGCCGGGGTCGAGTGCCGTCCACTTCCCGGCCGTGAACGGGGCGACATAGAGGGCGGAAAAGGCCGCGCCGTAGAGGCTGACCGTCCAGAGGTTGTCCTCGCCCGGCAGCCAGCGGGAGGTGAGCGAGATCGCGGCGTAGAGGAACGCGCAGGCGAGGATCAGGAGCGACGCCGGCTGGAAGGCCGATGCGCCGGGCTGGATCGCGATGACGACACCGGCGAAGCTGACCAGCACGGCCGCCCATGTCCTCCAGCCGGGGCGTTCGTGGAAGACCAGGACCGACGCCACCGTGACGATGAAGGGCGAGGCGAAGACGATCACCGTCGCCTCGGCGACGCTGAGGTATTTCAGCGCCTCGATATACATGTAGGCGGCCACGAGCCCCAGCGCGCCGCGCAGCGCGTAGAGCCACAGCGCAGGCGACCAGCGCACCCGCGTCCGCCCGAGCGTGACCGCCATCGCGACGAGCAGCGGCATCGCCAGCACGCCCCGGACGAAGATGATCACCGTCACGTCGTAGCCTTCGATCAGGAACTTCGTGACCGTGTCGTTCAGCGTGAAGCAGAGCGAGCTGAGGCACACCATCACGATGGCGACGGCCGTCCGGGAGGGTTTGCGCATCGGCCTGTCGCCGTCACCCGGCCCGGTCGCCGGGAGCGGAGGCGTCGCAGGGTCAGTCACCGCGCGCCCGCGTGTGGCAGTTCGAAACGGGTCGCGTGCGGCCGGAGCCGGCCCGCGATGCCGCGATCGGGACGACAGATCCCTGCCGGCACCGGACCTGCCGGCGTCGGGTCGAACGGACGGACTTCATCCGGATTTCTCCCTTGGCGAGTCCGGACCCTAGCGGCGAATTGGACGGGCGTCCAGCATCCGGAATTGACGGAATGAAAAAAAGTTGGACGGCCAGCCAATTTTCGATTTGTGCCGCCGGAGATGTGCGCTATCCCTGTCCGCAAGGGTGATTCTGGAGGCGTCGGCAATGCGGACACGGGTGACCGAGCTTCTGGGAATCCGCTATCCGATCATCCAGGGCGGGATGCAGTGGGTCGGGCGCGCCGAGCTTGCCTCGGCGGTGTCGAACGCCGGCGGGCTCGGCATCCTGACCGCGCTGACGCAGCCCGATCCGGCGGCGCTGACCGCCGAGATCTCCCGCTGCCGGACGATGACCGACAAGCCCTTCGGCGTGAACCTGACGATCCTGCCGGCAACGACCCCGCCGCCCTACGAGGCCTATCTGGATGCCGCGCTCGACGCCGGCGTCAGGGTCATCGAGACGGCGGGCCGGAGCCCGAAGGAATTCATCGCCAAGGCCAAGGCCGCCGGTGCGGTGATCGTTCACAAATGCACCGCCGTGCGCCACGCGCTCTCGGCCGAGCGCGCCGGGGTGGATGCAATTTCCATCGACGGGTTCGAGGCCGCGGGCCATCCCGGCGAGGACGACATCGGCGGGCTGGTGCTGTTTGCCGCGGCGGCGCGGGCGGTGAAGATCCCGCTGATCGCCTCGGGCGGGATCGGCAGCGGGGAGGGCATGGCCGCGGCGATGATGCTGGGCGCCGAGGGCGTGAACATGGGCACGCGGTTCTGCGCCACGCGCGAGGCGCCGATCCACGACACCATCAAGCGCGCCCTGATCGCCGCCACGGAACGCGATACGAACCTGATCTTCCGCACCCTGCGCAACACCGGCCGGGTCCTGAAGAACGCGGTGTCGGACGAGGTGATCGGCATCGAGAACCGGCCGGGCGGCGCCACCTTCGAGGACATCCGGTCGCTGGTCGCCGGCGCGCGGGGGCGCGCGGCGCTGGAGCGTGGCGAGGTCGACGCGGGGCTGATCTGGGCCAGCCAGGTCATCGGGCTGGTCGAGGACATACCGACCTGCGCCGAGCTTGTGGAGCGGATGGCGACGGATTGCCGCGAGGCGATGGTCAGGGGATTGCGCGCCTTCGACGGCTAGAGGCGGCGCGGCAGGAGGATGCAGGGCGGCGCGGGAAGGGCGCCGCCCTGTGCAACGGGGGGTGGAGCGGGGGCGCCGGGCGGGATGTCCGGCCTGCCCGATCGGCCCGCAAGCCGAGGCAAACGCGGTTTGCCCAACATGGGAGGAGAGAAATGAGACTTCGTGCGATCCTGGCCGTCTCCGTGAGCGCCCTGGCCCTGCCGGCCCTGGCCGAGGAGACCGTCAGCTACGCGTCCTACGGCGGCGCCTATCAGGAGGGGGTGCGCAAGGCAATCCTCGACCATCTGCCGGCCGACCAGGGCATGACGGTGGTCGACTATGTCCTGTCGGGCGGCATCGCCGACGTGCGCACCAAGGTCAAGGCGAACGCCAACGATCTCGACGTGGTCGAGCTTTACGGCGGCTACTGCGACACCGCGGCGAAGGAGGGTCTGCTGGAGCCGCTGGACTATTCCAAGATCCCGAACGCCGCCGGCATCCCGGAAAACCTGCGCAACGAATACTGGATCGGCTTCACCGCCTATTCGACGGTTCTGGCCTACAACACCAATGTCTATGGCGACAACCCGCCGCAGAACTGGGCGGATTTCTTCGATGTCGAGAAATTCCCCGGCACCCGCGCGGTGGGCGGCGGCTATCCGTCGACCAACATGGAAATCGCCCTGATGGCCGACGGCGTGCCGAAGGATCAGGTCTATCCGATCGACATGGACCGCTCGATGAAGAAATGGGCCGAGTTCAAGCCCAACATCACGGTGAGCTGGGCGACCGGCGCGCAGGCGACCCAGCTTGCCACCGCCGAGGAGGTTGACATGCTGACGATCTGGGCTGCCCGGATCGAGGCCGCGATCAAGGAAGGCGCACCCTATGCCTATACGCTGAACGACGCGGTGCTCGACGTGGAATGCCTGGTGGTGCCGAAGGGCTCGCCCAACCCCGAAGGCGCGATGCGGCTGGTGAACAACCTGCTCGATCCCAAGTACCAGGCCAACCTGCCGGACTTCATCCCCTACGGGCCGATGAACCAGGATGCCTTCAAGCTCGGCCTGATCTCGCCCGAGAAGGCCGCGAAGGTGGTGACCAGCACCGACAACATCGCCAAGCAGCTGATCACCGACATGGGCTACTGGGCCGAGCATGTGACCGAGGCGCAGACCAAGTGGGATGCGGTGATGCTGCAGCAATAGGCCTGCGACCGACGACGGGATGCCCGGCCTTCGCGGCCCGGGCATCCCCGATGATGCCCCCCCGGGGCCTCCGGCCCGGGCCGGAGGGCGTCTTTCCCGGCCACCCGGCCCAGGCCTGAGAACCAGATCGTGGAACCGCAACAACGGGATCGCCCGATGACAGAACCCAAGACCTCGGCCCTGCCGGTTCAGGTGCAGACGCTCTCGAAGCACTTCGGGGCGGTGCGGGCCGTCGACGATGTCACCTTCGACATCCGGCCGGGCGAGCTTCTGACCCTGCTCGGGCCTTCGGGGTCGGGCAAGACCACGCTTCTGATGATGATCGCGGGCTTCAGCCGTCCGACGCGGGGGTCGATCCGCATCGCCGAGCAGGAGATCGTCCATCTGCCGCCCCACAAGCGCAACATCGGCATGGTGTTCCAGAACTACGCGCTGTTTCCGCACATGAGCGTGGGCGAGAACGTGGCCTATCCGCTGCGCCTGCGGAAGGTCGGCCGTTCCGAGGTCGAGGCGCGCACCCGCCGGGCGCTCGACATGGTGCAGCTCGCGGGCTACGACACGCGCCGGATCAACGAGCTTTCGGGCGGCCAGCGCCAGCGTATCGCGCTCGCCCGCGCGATCGTGTTCGAGCCGCGGGTTCTCCTGATGGACGAGCCCCTGTCGGCGCTCGACAAGCACCTGCGCGAAGCCATGCAGATCGAGATCCGCCAGTTGCACGACCGGCTGGGGATGACGACGATTTCGGTGACCCATGACCAGCGCGAGGCGCTGACCATGTCCGACCGGGTCGCGGTGTTCTCGAACGGCCGGCTGGCGCAGATCGGGACGCCGACCGATCTCTACGAAAAGCCCGAAAGCCGCTTCATCGCCGAATTCATCGGCGAATCCACCTTCCTGCCGCTGCAACCCACCCCGCGCGGCCTTGCCTATGGCGACCAGCCGGTCCGGCTTGCCGAGGAGGTGCCGCCGGCCGGCGGCGACCGCCTGCTGATGCTGCGGCCCGAGCGCCTGCGTCTGGTGGCGCCCGGCGGCGGGGCCGGGGCGGGCGAGGAGGCGAACCTGTTCCAGGGCCAGGTGCGGACCGTCGTGTTCCAGGGCGAGAGCCTGCTTTTCGAGGTCGTTCTCGACGGCGGCCACAAGGTCTCGGTGCGGATGGCGAACCGGTCGGAGAACCTCCGACAGCTTCCGAGCGCGGGGGACCGCGTGGCGCTGCGGCTGGAGCGCGCCGATGCCCGCATCGTGCGCGCGGAGGGATGAGCATGGCCGAAGCCGCCGCTCTCGACCCCACCGCCGGGCTCGGCGCGGCCGGGCTCGAGGCCAACCGCCAGGCGCTGGAACGCGGCGCGCGCGCCGAAACCCGGATGCGGCGGCGCCTGACGCTGCCGGCGCTTCTCGTCGTCTTCGTGCTGATGGTCTGCCCGATCCTGTGGCTTCTGTCGCTGTCGTTCGTCGGTCAGGACGGCACCGTCGGGCTGGAGAACTACACGCTCTTCTTCGCCGAACCCGTCTATGTCGAGATGTTCTTCAACACCTTCATGATCGCCTTCATCGTGACGGTCATCTGCGTGCTCTTGGGCTACCCGGTGGCCTATCTGCTGGCGATCCTGCCGCCGAGGTGGTCGGGCATCCTCATGCTGGCCGTCCTCGTGCCGTTCTGGACCTCGGGGCTGGTGCGGACGTTTTCCTGGCTGATCATCCTCCAGCGCAACGGCATCGTGAACAAGTCGCTGATCTGGCTGGGGATCATCGACAAGCCGGTGGCCCTTGTCCACAACATGACCGGCACGGTGATCGGCATGGTGCACATCATGGTGCCGTTCCTGATCCTGCCGCTCTACGCCTCGATGAAGGCGATCGACGGCAACCTGATGCGGGCGGGCGCCAATCTCGGCTCTTCGCCGACGCATGCGTTCTTCCGCATCTTCCTGCCGCTGTCGCTGCCCGGCCTCGTCGCCGGCATGATCATGGTCTTCGTGATGTGCCTTGGCTTCTACATCACGCCGGCGATCCTCGGCGGCGGCAAGATCAAGATGATCGCGCAGAGGATCCAGGAATCGATCTCGCTCTACCCGACCTGGGGGCCGGCGTCGGCGCTGGCGGTGCTGCTTCTGCTGATGACGGCGCTCTGCCTCCTGATCAGCCTCAGGCTGGTCCGCTGGCTGGCCTCGGGCAGGTAGGGGGCACGCATGGAATCCTATGTCTCCCACCGCGACCGGCTCTGGCTCTACACCCTCGTCGGGCTGGTGATCTTCTACCTTGTGGTGCCGATGCTGATCGTGATCCCGGTGTCGTTCAGCTCCAGCACCGCGATGACCTTCCCGCCGCGCGGCTGGTCGCTGCGCTGGTACGAAGCCTTCTTCGGCGAACAGAAATGGATCGGATCGGTCTGGGTGTCGCTGCGCGTCGCCTTCCTGACCATGATCGTGACCACCGTCTCGGGCGTCGCGGCCGCCTATGCCCTGAATCAGTCGGACTTCCGGTTGTCGGAGACGATCCGCGCGACGCTGATCTCGCCGCTGGCGGTGCCGTCGATCCTGATCGCCGTCGGCATGTTCTTCGTCTACGCGCGGATCGGCGGCCTTCTGAACACCACGCTCGGCCTCGTCCTCGGCCATTCCGTGGTGGCGATGCCCTTCGTCATCCTGACGATGAGCGCGGGGTTCAGTTCCTTCGACATGAGCCAGGAGATGGTCGCGCGCAGCCTCGGCGCCAACCGCTTCAAGGCATTCATGACGGTGACCCTGCCGCAGGTGAAGTTCTCGGTGGCGACCGCGATGCTCTTGTCCTTCCTCGTCTCGTTCGACGAGTTGATCATCTCGCTGATGATCGCCTCGGGGCCGATGTCCACCCTGTCGCGGGTGACCTTCGCCACCCTGCGCGACGATGTGGACCCGACGCTGGCCGCGGTGTCCACGCTGATGCTGATCGTGACCTCGGTGCCGCCCCTCTTGCTGCACCTCTACGCCAGCCGCGCCAGAAAGAGGAGCGGGCGGAATGACGGCTGAGCTGAACCGCGATCTTGCCGGTTTCGTGGAACTGCACCGCGACGGCGCCGTGCTGGAGATTCGCATGGTCAAGCCGAAGGTCAACGCCATCTGCCGCCGCTTCAGCCGTGCGATGGAGAGGGCTGCGCTCTACCTCCAGGACGATCCCGACCTGCGGGTCGGCATCCTGTCGAGCGGCAGCGACAGGGCGTTCTCGGCCGGGCTCGATTTCAGCGAGGCGACCGCGCCCGGCGAGGATCGCGGCCCCGGCGCCGAGGCCGGCGGCTTCGGCGGCATCACCACGCTCTGGGCGCTGAAGAAGCCGCTGATCGCGGCGATCAACGCGCCGGCGGTCGGCGGCGGGCTGGAGCTGGCGCTGGCCTGCGACATCCTTCTGATGGCCGAGGACACCTTCCTGCAACTGCCGGAACTGGAACGCGGGCTTCTGCCCGACGGCGGCGGCTTGCAACGGCTGCCGCGCCGCATTCCCTGGCATGTCGCCACGGCGATGATCTGGACCGGCGAACGGATGCCGGCCGCCGAGGCGCTGCGCTGGGGGCTGGTCCATCGCACCGCCCCGCGCGCGGGCCTGATGGATCTGGCGCGCGAGACCGCGGCCCGGGTGGCGCGCGGCGCGCCGCTGGCGCTCCAGGCGCTGAAGGAGACGCTGCGCGCCGTTGACGGGATGGCGGACCGCGAGGCGATGACGCTCAGGGCCGAGACCGAGGGTGATCTGGAGCAATACCGCCGGATGCTTGCCTCGGACGACATGATCGAGGGGCAGCGCGCCTTTCTGGAAAAACGCGCGCCGCGCTGGAGCGGGCGCTGACGAACAGGTCCGCCACGCGGCGGGAAGGATACGGGAGGACTGCAATGTTCAAATACCTTGAGACCGAGCGCCACGACGCGGTGGGCGTCATCGCGCTGAACCGCCCCGAGGCGCGCAACGCGCTCGGCATGGGCATCACCATCGAGCTGCGCCGGGCGCTGCGCGAGGCGGCGGCCGACGCCACCATGCGCGCCCTGATCCTGACCGGGCGCGGCGGGGCCTTTTCCGCCGGCGCCGATGTCAAGGAATGGGCGGGCAAGGGGCAGGGCGACAACCCCTGGCCCGACATGAACTGGATGGAGGAATCGCTGAAGCTGATCCAGCAGGTCCACGACATGCCGAAGCCGGTGGTGGCGATGATCGACGGCGCGGCGGTTGGCGCGGGGCTCGACATGGCGCTGGCCTGCGATTTCCGCTACGCCTCGGACAAGGCCAAGTTCATCTGTTCCTACACCAATGTCGGCTACAGCCCCGATTGCGGCGGCACCTGGCTGATGCCACGCGTGATGGGGCTCGAAGCCGCCAAGCGTTTCGCCTTCACCGGCGATCTCTGGCTCGCCGACGAGGCGCTGGCAAACCGGCTGGTCAGCCATGTCTCGCCGCGCGAGCGGCTCTGGGAGGATACGCTCGCCTTCGCGCAGAAGCTGGCCTCGGGCCCGACCGTCGCCATCGCCCAGGCCAAGCGGCTTCTCAACAGCGCCCATGCCCGCAGCCTGCCCGACCAGCAGATCGAGGAACTGGCGGCCGGCAAGGTCTGCGCCGCCACGAAAGACCACGCCGAGGGACTGGCCGCCGCGAACGAACGCCGGGCGCCGCGCTTCGTCGGCGCGTGAAGGAGGGGATGATGGATTTCGCACTCAGTTTCGAACAGCAGGCGCTCGTCGAGTCGCTCGAGGAATTCTGCAAGCGCGAGCTTTACCCCCACGAGGCGGTGGTCGAGGAACTGCGCCGCGTTCCCGACGAGATCCGCCAGGAGATTCACCGCAAGTCGGTCGAGGCGGGGTTCGACAACATGTATCTGCCCGAGGAATGGGGCGGGGCGGGGCTCGACAAGCAGACCAAGATGCAGGTCGAACGGGTGATGGGCAAGCCGCATTCGCCGTTGGGCATGTGCATGCACCGCGGCGTCACCGGCATCCTCTTCAAGTGCCAGGGCGAGCAGATCGAGGAATACCTCAAGCCCTGCATCCGCGGCGAGCGCAAGGACGCCTTCGCCCTGACCGAACCCGGCGCCGGGTCGGACGCGCGGGCGATCACCACCAAGGCGGTCCGGGATGGCGACGACTGGGTGATCAACGGCGTCAAGCAGTTCATCTCGGCCGCCGACATCGCCGACTTCATCATCCTGATCGCCGTGACCGGCACCGACCAGACCGACCGCGGGCCGAGGAAGCGCTTCACCGCCTTCCTTCTGGACAAGGACACCCCCGGTGTCCGGGTCGAGCCGATGAAATCCATCGTCACCCGCGGCTACAACCCGAACATGATCTACCTCGACAACGTGCGTGTTCCCGATGCCAAGATCCTCGGCGAGGAGGGCCGGGGTTTCGACACCGCCAACGAATGGCTCTATGACGGCCGCGTTGCGCTCGGGGCTCATTGCGTCGGCCGGGCCGAACGCATCTTCGACATGACCAAGGAATGGGCCGGCACCCGCAAGGCCTTCGGCAAGACCATCGGCGAATTCCAGGGCGTCGGCTTCAAGATCGCCAACATGGCGGTGGACATCAAGCTGGGCGACCTGATGGTCAAGGAAGCTGCCTGGAAGATGGACAACGATCAGATGAACCGGACCGAAGCCTCGATGGTCAACTACTATTGTTCGGAGATGGTATTCCGCGTCGCCGACGAGGCGGTGCAGATCTTCGGCGGCATGGGGCTGATGGAGGATTTCCCGATCCAGCGGTTCTGGCGCGATGCCAGGATCGAGCGGATCTGGGAAGGCACGTCGGAAATCCACCAGGACCTGATCGCCAGGGACCTGCTGCGCCCCTATCGGCAGTAGGCCGGGACCGGACCGCGGCGGGGGAAAGGAACGGCATGAAGCGCGCCACGAAAATGCGGGAGACGAGCGAGGCCCGCCGGTCCGAACTGATCGTCGCGACCCTGAAGTCGCTGCGCAAGCACGGCTACATCAACTCGACCATCAACACGATCAGCGAGGAAAGCGGCCTGTCGCGGGGACTGATCAGCCACTACTTCGCCAACAAGGACGATCTGCTGATCGTCGCGCACAAATACTACCTCCAGAACGTCGACGACTTCTTCCGCCATGTCGTCTGGTCGACCCGCAGCGGCGGGCATTTCGGCAAGCTCCTCCATTCGGCCAGCGTGCCCTTCCTGCGCGACACCGGGTTCGAGCGCATGATGGTCCACTACTTCAGCGCCGCCTGGATGCTGCCCGAGGTCTTGCGGATGCACCGCGATCTCTGGGGCCGCTACCGCACCAATATCCAGCACCGCATCTCGGCCGCCGCGCGCGAACGCGGGCTGGTGATGGACACGCGGCTGGCGGCGATCACGCTGACCCAACTCATCGACGGGCTCTGGCTCGGCTGGGTGATGGAGGAAAGCTATTCGCAGGAAGACTGCCGGATGATCCTGCGCAAGTGGCTCTGCGACCAGTTCGGCGAGGACCCGGCGAAATACCCCCTGACCCCGGACATCGACCTGACGCATTTCGAGACCGCCGCACCGCTTCCCCACGTCATCGACTGATCCCGGATCGCCCCGGGACGGTCCCGGGGATCGCACCCGGGCGCCCATCCGGGCGCGGCCGCCATCCGCAGGAACCCAAGAGGCCCAGATGCCCACGCTCCCGACCGATCTTTCCCAGCCGCGCCTGAGACCGGCGCTGCGCCGCAACCTCGGGCGCCTTCTCGCCCCCCGCCGCATGGCCTTCATCGGCGGCGGGCAGGCGGAACGGACGCTGGCCACGCTGCGCCAGCAACCCTTTGCCGGCGCGGTCGACGTGGTCCATCCCCGCCGCGACGAGATCGCGGGCTACGCTTGCGTGCGCCGGATCGCCGACCTGCCGGAGCCGCCCGATGCGGTGTTCCTTGCCGTCAATGCCGACGCGACCATCGCCGCGCTGGACGAATTGCGCGAGATGGGGGCGGGCGGCGCGGTCTGCTATGCTTCGGGGTTTTCCGAGATCGGCGCGGCGGGGGCCGAACGCAACCGCGCCTTCATCGCCGCCTCGGGCGACATGGCGGTGGTCGGGCCGAACTGCTACGGGCTTGTCAACCACGTCAGCCACGGCAGCATCTGGCCCGCCCCCTACCGGCGGCTGGAGGGGACACGCGGGGCCGCGGTGATCTCGCAAAGCGGCAACGTCACCAGCCACTTCGTCTCGAACGACCGCTCGGTGCCGTTCTCTTACCTCGTCAGCGCCGGCAACCAGGCGGTGCTGGGCTTCGAGGACTACATCGACTTTCTCGTCGATGACCCGAACGTCACCTGCATCGGGCTCTTCATGGAAGGCATCCGCGACGTGCCGGCGTTTGCCCATGCCTGCCTGCGCGCGCGCCTGAGGGGCGTGCCGGTGATCGCCTGCCGCTGCGGCCGGTCGGACCTCGGCGCGGCGATGGCGGCCAGTCATACCAGCTCGCTCGCCGGGCAGAACGAATCCTACGACGCGCTGTTCGACCGGCTCGGGGTGATCGCCACCGACACCGTTCCGCAGTTTCTGGAAATGATGAAACTCGCCTCGCTGGCCGGGCCGGTGGCGGGCCCGCGGATCGCGGTCTTTTCCTCCTCGGGCGGCGACAACGGCCTGGCGGCGGACTATTGCTCTTTCGCCGGGCTCGCGCTGCCGCAGCCGGACAAGGCCGTGGTCGATGTGATCCGGCCGATGCTGCCCTCCTACGGCCATGTCTCCAACCCGCTCGACTTCACTGCCGGCTACTGGGGCAACGAGAAGCTCCTTACGCCGATGTTCACGGCGATGCTGACCGGCGCCGTCGATGCCGGGATGCTGGTGATCGAATACCCGCCGTCGGACTCGCCCTACCGCGACACCGCGGCGCAGGAGGCGATGGACCGGGCGCTGGCGGCGGCGGGCAGGGCCAGCGGCAAGCCGGTGTTCCACGCCTCGGTCAACACCGGCGGCATCACCGCCGAGGCCGCCCGGGCGATGATCGCGGCCGGCATCGTGCCGCTTCAGGGCCTGGACGACGCGGCCCAGGTGATCGCGAAATGGGCCGCGCATTGCGCACGGCTCAAGGCCGATGGCGGGGCGGTGCCGGCCGGCCTGATTCCGCACGCGGTGGAGCCGCTCACCGGCACGCCCCGCACGGTGAACGAGGCCGAAGCCAAGCGCCGCCTTGCCGCCCACGGGCTTGCCGTGCCCGAGGGCCGGGTGCTGACCTTGGGAGCGATCCGGGCGCTGCCGGCGACCTTCGCCGCGCCGATGGTGCTGAAGGCGCTGCATGACGAGCTGCCGCACAAGACCGAGGTCGGCGGCGTGGCGCTTGGCCTGACGACCCGCGCCGAGGCGATGGCCGCGGCCGAGCGCATGGTGGCGGGCGTGGCGCGGCACCGGCCGGGGCTGGTGCTCGAGACCTTCCTGATGGAGCCGATGCAGCCGCCGCCCCTGGCGGAGCTGATCGTCGGGGTGAAGCGCGATCCGCTGTTCGGCCTGGCGCTGGTGATCGGGGCGGGCGGCGTCTTCGTCGAGCTGATGAAGGATGCCCGGACGCTGCTGCTGCCGGTCAGCCGCGGCGAGGTGGAGGCCGCGCTCAGGGGGCTGAGGACCTTCCCGCTACTCGACGGGTTCCGCGGCCGGCCGCGGGCGCCGCTCGACAAGGTCGTGGACGCGGTCATGGCGATCGCGGACTATGCCGCGGCGAACCGCGACCGGCTCGGCGAACTGGACGTCAACCCGCTGATGGTGAACGCGACCGGGGCGATTGCCGTGGATGCGCTGATCGTCGAAAGCGCCGGGCCGGAGTGAGGCACGGGCAGGCCCGCAAAGGATGCGAGGAACCATGACCGAGGAAACCGGAGCCGAGGCGCTGGTCCGCACCCTGATCGGCGCGGGGGTGGATACCTGCTTTGCCAACCCCGGCACCAGCGAGATGCACTTCGTCGCGGCGCTCGACCGCATCCCCGGCATCCGCTGCGTGCTGGGCTTGCAGGAAAACGCCGTCACCGGCATGGCCGACGGCTATTTCCGGGTGACCCGCCGGCCGGCCGCGACGCTTCTGCATTGCGGGCCGGGCTATGCCAACGGCATCGCCAACCTGCACAACGCCCGCCGCGCCGGCAGCGGCATCCTCAACATCGTCGGCGACCATGCGGTGCCCCATGTCGCCCATGACAGCCCGCTGACCGCCGATGTGGGCGCGCTGGTGGGCGCGACCTCGGACTGGCATGCCTTCGGCACGGAGCCTGCGCGCATCGGCGCCGATGCGGCGCGGGGGCTCGCGGCCGCCGGATCGGCCTACGGAAGGGTGGCGAGCCTCGTGCTGCCGGCCGATGTCTCCTGGGGGGCGGGCGGCATGGCCGCCTCTCCGGTCGCGCCCACGGCGCCGCTGCCGCCCGATCCCGGCGCGGTCGCCCGCGCCTCCCGTGCGCTGCGCTCGGGGCGCCGGGCGCTGATCCTCCTTGGCACCCCGGCGGTGGTGGCGGACCTGCATCCGCTGCTCGCCGGGCTTGCCCGCGCCACCGGCGCCACGCTGACGGGCAGCCCGATGATCGCGGCGATCCCGCGCGGGCGCGGGCGGCTCGACCTGCCCACGGTCGCCTATCCGGTCGACGACGCGCTCGGCCAGCTTGCGCCCTACGATGTCGTGATCCTCGTCAACTGCCCGCCGCCGGTCGGGTTCTTCCGCTATCCCGGCCGGCCGAGCCTGATGCACCGGCCCGATGCCGAGGTGATCACGCTGTCGCGCCCCGACCAGGACGCGGCGGCGGCGCTCGGGGCGCTGGCAGCCGACCTCGGCGCCGCGCCGGCCGCGATTCCCTCCGCCCCGGGAGGCATTCCGGAGGTGTCCGGCCCGATCACGCCGGAAAGCCTCGCCGCCACCGTTGCGCGCCTTCTGCCGGAGGACGCCATCGTCGTGAACGAGGCGCTGACCCTCGGTGGCGGCTTCGCTTCCGTCATGCCCCATGCCGCGCCGGTGGACTGGCTGACGGTGACCGGCGGCGCGATCGGCGGCGGCATCCCGCTGGCGACCGGCGCCGCCGTCGGCGCCCGGGCGATGGGGCGGCCCGACCGGCGGGTGGTGACGCTACAGGCCGACGGCTCGGCGGCCTACACGCTCCAGGCGCTCTGGACCCAGGCGCGCGAGAACCTGCCGGTCACGACGCTGCTTCTCAACAACCGCGCCTATGCGATCCTGCTGGGCGAATACGCCAAGGTCGGCGCCCAGCCGGGGCCGACCGCGCGCGACATGATGAGTCTCGACCGCCCGGCGCTCGACTGGGTCGCGCTGGCCCGGGGCTTCGGCGTGACGGCCGAGGCCGCCGCCACGGTCGAGGCGCTTCGGCCGGCGCTGGCGCGGGGGCTGGCGCTCGACGGCCCGTCGCTGATCGACCTGCGTTTCGCCTGACCGGGCGGCGGGCGCGGACCGGCGGCGCCAGGCGCGATAGGGCTTGCAAGCGGAAAGCCCCGGCCCGCATAGTCTTGGCATGAATGACGTGACCAAGCCCATGCCGGATGCGCCGCCGCGCCTCAGGATACGGATCCTCTTCGGGGAGGCGATGCTGGGGCCGGGGAGGGCGGATCTGCTCGAGGGCATCCGCGCCAGCGGGTCGATCGCCGCCGCGGGGCGGGCGATGGACATGAGCTACAAGCGCGCCTGGTCGCTGGTCGAGGAGATGAACGCGGCCTTTCGCGAGCCGCTCGTCGAGTCGACGCGCGGCGGGGCGAGGGGCGGGGGCGCGCGGCTGACCGACACCGGCGAGGCGGTGCTCGCCCACTACCGCAAGCTCGAGGAGATTGCCGCCGAGGCGGGTGCGGCGCGGCTGGCGGCACTTCGATCGATGCTGAGGGATATTCCCGGCGAGAAATAACGCTTGAACGCCCTCGGCCGCTCTGCGATATGTTCCCCGAAACATATCAGGCAGAGGGTTGCGACATGGTGATGCGTTCTTCCTTTCGGGCGGTGACGGCCGCGGCAGGATTGGCATTCGCGCTCGCGGGGGCAGGCGCCGCACCGGCCGCCGCCGAAGAGGTCGTGGTCTTCGCCGCCGCCTCGATGAAGAACGCGCTCGACGCCGTTGCCGCCGACTTCCAGGCCGCGACCGGAAACACCGTCACGATCAGCTACGCCGGATCGAACGCGCTGGCCAAGCAGATCATCGAAGGCGCACCGGCCGACATCTTCATCTCGGCCGCGACCAACTGGATGGACGAGGTCGAGAAGGCCGGGCTGGTCGCCGACGGCACGCGCAGGGACTTCTTCGGCAACACGCTGGTGCTGGTCGCCCACGGCAAGGAGGCTCCGGCCGTCGAGATCGGCCAGGACTTCGACCTGAAGGGGCTTCTGGGTGACGGCAAGCTGGCGATGGCGCTGGTGGATTCGGTGCCGGCCGGGCAATACGGCAAGGCGGCGCTGGAAAGCCTCGGCGTCTGGTCGGCGGTGGAGCCCTCGGTCGCGCAGACCGACAACGTGCGCGCGGCCCTCGCCCTCGTCTCGACCGGCGAGGCGCCCTATGGCATCGTCTACGCCACCGATGCGGTCGCGGACGACAACGTGACCGTCGTCGGCACCTTCCCCGAGGACAGCCATCCTGCCATCGTCTATCCGGGCGCGCTGCTGAAGACCGCGGCGGACGAGGCCGACCGCGCCTTCATCGAGGCGTTGTCTTCCGACGCCGGCGATGCCAAGTTCGCCGCCGAGGGCTTTGCCGTTCTCAACTGAACGGGGCCCCGACGCGAGGCTGGATGACCGACTGGCTTACCCCGGAGGAGTGGCGCGCGGTGACGCTGAGCCTGCGCGTCGCGACGGTTGCCGTCGTGACGAGCCTTCCGCTCGGCGTCGCCACCGCCTTCGTGCTGGCGCGGCGCGAGTTCTGGGGAAAGCAGGTGCTGAACGGGCTGGTGCACCTGCCGCTGATCCTGCCGCCGGTGGTGACGGGCTACCTGCTTCTCCTGACCTTCGGGCGGAAGGGCTATGTCGGCCAGTTCCTTGACGAATGGTTCGGCATCGTCTTCGCCTTCCGCTGGACCGGCGCGGCGCTCGCGGCGGCGGTGATGGGCTTTCCGCTGATGGTGCGGACGATCCGGCTGGCGATCGAGGCGGTGGACCCGAAGCTGGAGCAGGCGGCGGGCACGCTCGGCGCCTCGCGCCCCTGGGTCTTCCTCACCGTGACCCTGCCGCTGATCGTGCCCGGCGTCCTTGCCGGCGCGATCCTGTCCTTCGCCAAGGCGATGGGAGAGTTCGGCGCCACCATCACCTTCGTGTCGAACATCCCCGGCCAGACCCAGACCCTGCCGACGGCGATCTACAGCTTCCTCCAGGTGCCGGGCGGCGAGGCGCAGGCGGGCAGGCTCGTCCTCGTCGCGCTGGCCGTGGCGATGGCAGCACTTCTCCTGTCGGAATGGACGGGCCGGCGCGTCGCCCGGCGGATCTCCGGCGCATGACGCTTTCGGTCGGGATCCGCCACAGCTTCCCGGGCTTCGCGCTCGATGCCGCGTTCGAGGCCCCCGACGGCATCACCGTGCTGTTCGGCCGGTCGGGCTGCGGCAAGACCACGGTCGTCAACGCGGTTGCCGGGCTCTTTCGGCCCGACGAGGGGCGGATCACCGTGGATGGCCGGTGCCTTCTCGACACCGCGCGAGGCATCGCCGTGCCGCCGCATCGCCGCCGGCTCGGCTGCATCTTCCAGGAGGGGCGGCTGTTCCCGCATCTGACGGTGCGCCAGAACCTGCGCTACGGCGCCTGGTTCGCGCCGCGCGACGCCGGGCGCGACGAATTCGGCCGGGTGGTGGAGCTTCTCGGCATCGGCCACCTGCTCGACCGCCGGCCCGGCGCGCTGTCGGGGGGCGAGAAGCAGCGTGTCGCGATCGGCCGGGCGCTTCTGGCCCGGCCGGCGCTGATCCTTGCCGACGAACCGCTCGCCGCGCTCGACGATGCCCGCAAGGCCGAGATCCTGCCCTATTTCGAGCGCTTGCGCGACGACGGCGCGGTGCCGATCCTCTACGTCACCCACGCGGTGTCGGAAGTGGCGCGGCTGGCCACGACGGTGGTGGCGCTCGAGGCCGGCCGGGTGGTCGGGCAGGGCCCGGTGGCCGAGGTGCTGGGAGACCCCTCGGTCCTGCCGGCGGGCACGCGGGAGGCCGGCGCGGTGCTGGAGGCGACGATCGCCGCCCATCATGCCGACGGTCTGACCGAACTCCGGGCCGGTGGCCTGCCGCTCCTGCTGCCGCACCTGTCGCAGGCCGTCGGGACCACACTTCGGGTGCGGATCGCGGCGCATGACGTGATCCTGTCGCGTCGGCGGCCTGAGGGGTTGTCGGCGCTCAACATCCTTGCCGGGACGGTTCACGAGGTGCGCGCGGGCGAGGGGCCGGGTGCCATCGTCGCGCTCGATACCGCTGCGGGGCGGGTGCTGGCGCGGATCACCCGCCGCTCGGCGCTGGCGCTCGGGCTTGAACCGGGGATGACCGCCCATGCCGTGATCAAGTCGGTCTCGGTCGCGCCCGGCGATATCGGCACCGGCCGACCGGGCGTGCCGGGGCCGTGAAAGCCGAACGGCGCCACGGGGAACCCGGGCGCCGTTCTGGCGGAACCTTCAGGAAAGCCGGGGCGCGTCAGGCGCCCCAGGTACGGATCGGGCCGCAGTCCATGTGGACGAAGTTCGACCGCGAATACTTGCCGACGCCCCCCGCCTCGCAGGCCGCGGCGGCGCGATACATCTGGCCCACGCTGCGCGACCGCAGCCTGAGGTCGGCGGCCTGGCCGCGCATGTGCAGCGAATTCTTGGCCACCCCGCGCGAGGAGGACCTGAGCATCGCATTGGTCTGCGGCGTGCGGTAGCCCGACAGAAGCATGTAGGGTTCGCTCACGTCCAGAAGCCGGTGCGCGGCGGCGGCGATGTCGAGCGTGCGCGGGTCGATGTCCTTGGTCTTGTCGGAGCGCCAGTCACGCATGAAATAGGTGATCTCGTTCAGCGCCTCGGGGATGTATTCGCCCTCGATCCAGTAGATGGTGTTCATGGTCTCGCCGGTGCGGCCCGAATACATCCGGATGCGGCGGACGTCGCCCGCCCCGCGCAGAAGTCCGAAGGCATTCGAACAGGTGGGCGCGGCGGCGACGGCTGTTGCCGCAAAGACCGCAAGAAGCCCACGCCGAGTGAAACCCGAGTTCGTCAGATCTGTCATGGCTGCACGCCTGTCCCGTAACTCTTTTCGCCGTGTTTCCAACGGCTTGAGATTATTATGTTCCCCAAGTGCACCATTGTTATTGCACAAGTCGATTCCGCAGCCAACCGGACAATTGTGCGTGGTCCGGAAATTGCGGCGGGATCGGCAAGAATTTGCTGAACTGCCGGTCGTGTGGATTCCGCGCCGCGCAATTCGCATCGCAGTTGCGGAAATGCGACAGTCCGGCCGCCGCGCAGCGGCTTCATGGACTTGGCCTCGGGAATGCCGGACATTGGATGCAAGGATTTTGCGGATTCTCGAATGAGGCTTTCATGACGTCGATGTCGCGCCATGCCGCCTGGGCGACCCTTGCCGCCTCGGCCGCGCTTTCGGCGCTGGTTTCTGCCACGCCGCTGGCGGCGCTGACGCCCGCCGATCTCGCCTTCCGTCAGGCGGTGGCCGAACAGTCCGCCGAAACCGATGCGGTCGCGGCCTTCTACCGCGAGCGTGACTTCGCGCCGCTGTGGACCACGGCGGCGGACGCGGGCCGCAGGCAGGCGCTGTTCGCGGCCCTCGATGGCGCCGCCGACCACGGGCTTCCCGCCGTCCGCTACGACGCCGGGGCGCTGCGCGAGAACTTCCGCACCGTCCGTTCCGAGCGCGAGCGCGGCCAGCTGGAGGTCGCCGCGACGCGTGCCTTCCTCGCCTATGCGCAGGATGTGCGGACCGGTTTCATCAACCCCGCGAGCATCGACGCCGGCCTCGTCCGCGAGGTGCCGGTGCGTGATCCGCTGGCGACGCTTCGGTCCTTCGCGGCGGCCGGCGATCCGGGGGTCTTCGTCCGCGCGCTGCCGCCGCAGGGGGCGGACTATGCCGCGCTCCGCCGCGGAATGCTCGACCTGCGGCAGGTCATCGCCGCGGGCGGCTGGGGGCCGGCCGTCGGCAGGGCCGCGCTGAAGCCCGGCGAGGCCGGCCCCGCCGTCGTCGCGCTCCGCGACCGGATGATCCGCATGGGCTACCTCGGGGGCTCGGTGGCGCCCGACTATGACGCGGCGCTCCAGAAGGCGGTGCAGCGGTTCCAGATCGACCACGGCCTGAGCCCCGACGGCGTCGCGGGAGAGGGCACGGTCGCCGAGATCAACGTCGCGCCGGAGGCGCGGCTCGCCTCGGTGCTGGTGGCGATGGAGCGGCTGCGCTGGATGAACGGGGTGCCGCTCGGCCGGCGGCATATCTGGGTGAACCTGCCGGATTTCACCGCCAAGATCGTCGACGACGGCAAGGTGATGTTCGAGACGGTCACCGTCGTCGGCATGAACCAGTCCGACCGCCGCAGCCCGGAATTTTCCGACCAGATGGAATTCATGGTGGTGAATCCCACATGGAACGTGCCGCGCTCGATCACGGTCAAGGAATACCTGCCGATGCTGCAGAAGAACCCGCGCGCGGTGAGCCATCTGAAGATCGTCGACCGCCGCGGCCGGGTGGTGAACCGGGAGGCGACCGATTTCACCCAGTTCACCGCGAAGAACTTTCCCTTCTCGATCTCGCAGCCGCCCTCGGACGACAACGCGCTCGGCCTGGTGAAGTTCATGTTCCCGAACAAGTGGAACATCTATCTTCACGACACGCCGTCGAAGTCGCTCTTCGGCAAGGAGGTGCGGGCGTTCAGCCACGGCTGCATCCGTCTCGGCAAGCCGTTCGATTTCGCCTATGCGCTGCTCGCGCGGCAGACCGACGACCCGGTCGGCCTGTTCGAGCAGCATCTGAAGACCCGGGCCGAGACCACGATCATGCTCGACCAGCCGGTGCCGGTGCATCTGGTCTACTTCACCGCCTGGCCCGACGCGCGCGGGCAGATCGAGTACCGCCGCGACGTCTATGGGCGCGATGCGCGGATTTTCGAGGAGATGCAGGCCGCCGGGGTGGTTTTGGACGCGGTTCAGGGCTAAATCCGTCGCGGGGCTGTCTGGGGCCGGGGACGGAAGATGCACGGGAAGAAAAGCCATACGGTCGAGGAGATCGCGCGCGCCCTCGGGGCGCCGGCAGAGGGCGAGCTGTCGCTCAGGGTGACCGGCGTGGCGGAGCCGGCCGACGCCGGGCCGGACGACCTCGCCCTGGCGATGGATGCGAAATACGCGGGCGGGCTTTCCCGCGGGCAGGCGCCGGCCGCCGTGCTCTGGGCGGGGGCGGACTGGCGGGCGCTGGGGCTTCGGGCGGCGATCTTCGTCGGCCGGCCGCGGCTTGCGATGGTGGCGATCACGCAGGCCTTCGATGCCGGCGCGGGCCTTGCCGAGGGTGTTCATCCCACGGCCGTCATCGGCGCCGGCGCGACGCTCGGCGCAGGCGCGGCGATCGGGCCCTTCGCGGTGATCGGCGAGGGCGTGACGATTGGCGCCCGGGCGCGGATCGCGGCGCATGTCACGATCGGGGCCGGCTGCCGGCTGGGCGACGACGTGCTGATCCACGCGGGCGTCCGCATCGGCCGCAACGTCAGGATCGGCGACCGCTTCCTCTGCCAGCCCGGCGCGGTCATCGGCGGCGACGGGTTTTCCTATGTCACGCCCGAGGCATCGGGCGCCGAGGAGGTGCGCCGGACGCTCGGCCAGCGCGAGGAGATCCGGGCGCAGAAATGGCTCGGCATCCGCTCGCTCGGCGGTGTCGTGATCGGCGATGACGTGGAGATCGGCGCCAACGCGACGGTAGATGCCGGCACCATCCGCGCCACCGCCATCGGCAACGGCACCAAGATCGACAACATGGTCCACCTCGGCCACAACGTGGTGGTGGGCGAGGATTGCCTGATCTGCGGCCAGTCCGGGATCGCCGGCTCGGTCCGCATCGGCGACAGGGTCGTGTTCGGCGGCCAGTGCGGTGTCGTCGACAACATCTTCGTCGGCGACGACGTGATCGCGGGCGGGGGGACGAAGATCCTGTCGAACGTGCCGGCGGGTCGTGTGATTCTGGGCTATCCAGCGGTCAGGATGGAAACCCATGTGCAGGCCTGGAAGAACATCCGCCGCCTGCCGCGGCTGTTCGAGCAGGTGGCGGCCCTGCGGGCGGCCGTCGCCGGGCGGGGCGATCCGGGGCCGAAGGAGGCGGGTGATGACGACGAGCGTTAGGGACAGGGTGATCGCGATCATCGCCGAGCAGGCGGTGCTCGACGTGGCCGAGGTCAGGCCCGAGATGACGTTGCAGGACCTCGGGATCGACAGCCTCGGCCTGGTCGAGGCGATCTTCGCCATCGAGGAGACCTTCGACGTCACGGTGCCTTTCAACGCCAACGAGCCGGGCAAGAGCGAGTTCGACATGTCCTCGGTCGAGGCGATGGTCCGCGCGGTCGAGGACCTGGTGGCGAAGGCCGCATGAGGCGCGTCGCCATCACCGGGGCGGGCACGATCAACGCCCTTGGCCACGACGTGGCCTCGACCCTGCAGGCGATGCGCGAGGGGCGCTGCGGGATCGGCCCGCTGGCCTTCCGCGACGTCGAGCGGTTGCAGATCCGGATCGGCGCGCAGGTCCGCGGCTGGGAGCCGGAAAGCTGCTTCAACCGCCAGGACATCGCGCTTTACGACCGCTTCACCCAGTTCACCATGATCGCCGCGCGGCAGGCGGTGGAACAGTCAGGCCTCGACTTCCGCGGCAAGCTCGGGCTCGACTGCGGGGTGGTCTTCGGCACTGCGGGGGGCGGCGTCACCACCTGGGACGAGAACTACCGCACCGTCTACGAGGAGGGGAAGAACCGCGTCCATCCCTTCGTGGTGCCGAAGCTGATGAACAACGCCGCCGCCAGCCACGTCAGCATGGAATATGCGCTGAGGGGGCCGTCCTTCACCGTGGCCACCGCCTGCGCCTCGTCGAACCATGCGATGGGGCTGGCGTTCCAGATGGTGCGGTCGGGCGCGGCGCGGGCGGTGATCACCGGCGGCGCCGAGGCGATGCTCTGCTTCGGCGGCATCAAGGCCTGGGAGGGCTTGCGCGTCATGTCGAAGGACGCCTGCCGGCCGTTCAGCGCCAACCGCAACGGCATGGTCCAGGGCGAGGGTGCCGGGGTCTTCGTCTTCGAGGACCGGGACCATGCGCGGGCGCGGGGGGCCGAGATCCTTGCCGAGGTGGCGGGCTTCTCGATGACCTCGGACGCGGCCGACATCGTGATGCCGAGCCAGTCGGGGGCGGAACGCGCCATCGCCGGGGCGCTGCGCGATGCCGGGCTGAACCCCGGCGACGTCGGCTACATCAATGCCCACGGCACCGGCACCGCCGCCAACGACAAGACCGAATGCGCCGCCGTGGCCCATGCCTTCGGCCCCCATGCCGACCGGCTGATGATCTCCTCCACCAAGTCGATGCACGGCCATGTGATCGGCGGCACCGGCGCGGTGGAGCTTCTGGCCTGCATCATGGCGCTCCGCGACGGCGTGATCGCTCCGACCATCGGCTACGAGGAGCCGGACCCGGAATGCGCGCTCGACGTCGTGCCGAACGTCGCGCGGGAGGCGCGGGTGCAGGCGGTGCTGTCGAACGCCTTCGCCTTCGGCGGGCTGAACGCGGTGCTGGCGCTTCGCGCCGCCTGAACATGGAAACGCCGCCCCGGAGGGGCGGCGCATCGGGCCTGCGGGTGGCGGCGCTCAGTTCTGCTTCGGCGCGTTCGCCTTGGCCACCGCGTCAAGACCGGCGGTGAAGCCCTTGAGCGAGATCTCGACGTCGACCGTCCGGTCCGGGGCGGCCACCGGCACCACCGACACGACCGCGACGTTGCCCTTCTTGAAGCCGTCGATGTCTTCCTTGGTGAAGCCGACGCGCGCGACGCAGCCGACCTCGGCGCAGAAGGTGAACGGGTAGCGCTTGGTCTTGCCCTTGTCGACGGTGATGTTGAGCTGCTGCGTCAGCAGCGTTTCCAGGGGCACGATGATCGTCGCGCCGACAACGGCCTCGCCACCCTCGGGCAGCGCCAGAAGGCTGATCTCGGCCACCGGCTTGGCGGTCTCCTTGTCCTTCAGGAGCTGGTAGAGCTGGCAGGGGTCCGAGCCGTCCTCGGTGTGCACGCAGCGCAGTTCCCAGGCATCGAAGGTCTCTGACACATAGGGCTCGCCGACGCCGTTGGCGGCCGGGGTGGCCGGGGTGGCCGGTGCTGCGGCGGTGGCGTCGGCGGGCGCCGGGGCGGTGGTTCCCGCTGCTGTTCCGGTTTCGGGCGCCGGAGTTCCCGCCTCGGGCGCGGTTTCCTGCGCGAAGGCCGGGGCGGCGAGAAGGGCGAGGACGAGGGCCAGCGGTCTTGCAAGTGCGGTCATGTGGTTCTTTCCGTTGATCCATGAGGATTCCGCGCTGGCTTTAGCACGCGCCCCCGACAGTGTCAGCGGCGAAAGCGCGGGCCCGGGGGCAGGGCGGTTTTCTGCCGAGGCGGCCGGGGGCCGCGCCGGCGCGGGAATTGAAGAAAGGGCCCCCTGAGGGGCCCTTTCCCGATCTTTCGCTCCCTGTCGGACAGGCCGACTTAGTCATTGGCACGCACGCTATTTGCTTCCCTTCCTTGCGTCAACTAGAAAAATCGAACCCACAGAAAGCTGATTTTGAACGAAAAAAGAGGCCCCGGGGGGCGCGGCGCGGCCGGCCCGGCGGGCGGCGCCTTCGCGGTGGCGGCGAAGACGCCGGCGCCGATGCAATCGGCTCTGGCACCGCCCGGCCAAGATTGTATTGTTGCCGGGCCATCTGGTGTCGAGAGGGGGGCAAGGTGTTGACCGAAGGCGCAATTTTCGTGGGCGGCGGCGGCGAGGGCTACGGCGTGCCGCAAGAGCTTCTGCTCAGATACGGCAACCGCCACGGTCTCATCGCGGGGGCGACCGGCACCGGCAAGACGGTCACGCTCCAGACGCTTGCCGAAAGCTTCTCGGCCGCGGGCGTGCCGGTGTTCCTGGCCGACGTCAAGGGCGATCTCGCCGGGCTCGCGGTGGCCGGCTCGGCCGAGGCGAAGCCCCACGACGCCTTCGTGAAGCGCTGCGAGACGATCGGATACGACCTGCAATACCGGTCGTTCCCGGTGGCGTTCTGGGATCTCTACGGCGAACAGGGCACGCCGGTGCGGACCACCGTCACCCAGATGGGCCCGCTCCTGTTGTCGCGGCTCATGGAACTCAGCGAACCGCAGGAGGGCGTGCTCAACATCGCCTTCCGGCTCGCCGACGAGGAGGGACTGCCGCTTCTCGACCTCAAGGACCTCCAGTCGATGCTGGTCTGGATCGGCGAGAATGCCGACGCGATCGGGCTGCGCTACGGCAACGTCTCGCCCGCGACGGTGGGCGCGATCCAGCGCCAGTTGCTGGTGCTGGAAAACCAGGGCGGCACCCGGCTTTTCGGGGAACCGGCGCTCGACCTTGCCGACATGATGCGGTTGGCGCCGGACGGGCGCGGGCAGGTCAACATCCTTGCCGCAGACCGGTTGATGGGCTCGCCCAGGCTCTACGCCACCTTCCTTCTGTGGCTGCTGTCGGAGCTTTTCGAGGACCTGCCCGAGGTCGGCGACCCCGACAAGCCGAAATTCGTCTTCTTCTTCGACGAGGCGCATCTCCTCTTCGACGACGCCCCCAAGGCGCTTGTCGACAAGGTGGAGCAGGTCGCGCGGCTGATCCGGTCGAAGGGCGTGGGCGTGTATTTCTGCACCCAGAATCCCGCCGACGTTCCCAACGACATTCTCGGCCAGCTGGGCAACCGGGTGCAACATGCGCTGAGGGCCTTCACCGCCAAGGACCAGAGGGACCTTGCCCGTGCGGCCGAGAACTACCGCCCCAACCCGCGGTTCGGCACCGAGACCGCGATCAAGGAGGTGGGGACCGGCGAGGCCGTGACCTCGTTCCTCGAGGCCAAGGGCGTGCCGGGGATGGTCGAGCGCACGCTGGTCCGGCCACCGGCAAGCCGGCTCGGCCCGGTGACGCCGGACGAACGCAGGGCGGTGATCGCGGCCACCGGGCTGGGGTTCAAATACGACACCGTGGTCGATCGCGACTCCGCCTTCGAGCGGCTTCAGGCCAGATCGGCGGCGGCCGCGTCGGCAGCGGCCGAGGCCGCGGCGGAGGAAGAGAAGATGAAGGCGGAACTGCGCGAGTTGAAGCAGGCGCGGCGCTACGACGGCGGCGAGGCCGGGCGGTCCTCCGCGCGGCGCACGTCGCGTTCCGACAGCATCGCCACCGCCTTCGGCAAGAGCTTCGCCCGCCAGCTCGGTACCAGGAGCGGGCAGGCGCTGGTGCGGGGAATCCTCGGGTCGCTCTTCAAGTCGCGGTAGGCCGGCGCGGGGACCGGACCGGCACCGTTCCTGCCGCATCCTCGCCATCTTCCCGCCGCAGCCCGGCGCTAGTCAGGATTGGGCGGGTGGCGGCAGGAGATGAGGCGCGAGGATGGCCGTGGCGGCGGTCGGCCTGTGGACGGCCGAAGAACAATTCATGCTCGAACTGGTCAACCGCGCCCGGCTCGACCCGGCGGCCGAGGCCGCGCGCTATGGGATCGCCCTGAACCAGGGTCTCGCGGCCGGAACGATCACGGCGACGGCGAAGGAGGTGCTGGCACCCGACGGTCTGCTTCAGGACGCTGCAAGCGACCATTCGCTCTGGATGCTCGCCGCCGACAGTTTCAGCCACACCGGTGCCGGCGGCAGCGACCCGGGCGACCGCATGTCGGGCGCGGGCTATGTCTTCGCCAATGGCTGGAGCTGGGGCGAGAACATCGCCTGGCGCGGGTCGACCGGTGCGCTCCGGACCGACTCCGCCATCGGGGCGCAGCACGGCGATCTGTTCCTGAGTCCCGGCCATCGCGCCAACGTCCTCGGCACCGGTTTCCGCGAGCTTGGCATCGCGCAGGAAACAGGCGGGTTCACGACCGGCGGGGTGACCTACAACGCCTCGATGGTGACGCAGGACTTCGCGAAATCGGGGCCCGACGTCTTCCTGACGGGCGTGGCCTATGCCGACGGCGATCACGACAATTTCTACTCGATCGGCGAGGGCACCTCCGGGGTCGGCTTTGCGATCGGGGGCAACGCGACGGCGACGGCGGCGGCGGGGGGCTATGCCTTGAAGCTCG
>JAUQYA010000111.1 GCA_030837785.1 Albidovulum sp. | reverse complement strand
AAGAACCGCATCCGCGCCAACCGCTATCTGCGGACGGCGGGGCGTGACCTGCGCTGGCGGGATGTCGTGCAGGAGGACAGTTTCTCGGAAACGCTGTGGCGCCGGCTGGGCTTCGGCGAGATCGAGTCGATGGACCTGTCGGACTACGAGGGGGCGGGCATCCTGCACAACCTCAACGAACCGATCCCGGCCGCGCTCGAGGGCCAGTTCGACTTCATCTTCGACGGCGGCACGATGGAGCATGTCTTCAACGTGCCCGTGGCGCTGATGAACGTCTTCCGGATGCTGAAGCCCGGCGGACGCTTCGTCTCGGCCAACGGGATGAACGGCTGGGTCGGACACGGCTTCTACCAGTTCAACCCCGATCTCGCCTGGACTTTCTGGCGCCGCGCCTGCAACTGCACGGTCCATCGTTGCCTGGGCGTCGCGCGCGACGAGGATGTCGAGGACATGGACTTTCTCGATGTGGGCGATTACGGCACCCGGCTGCGGTTGCGCGGCAGGCTGCCCCATACCCGCATCTACCTGTATTACGAGGTCGAGAAGACCGCGGACTCCGAATACGACGGCACCGTCCTGCAAAGCGACTACGTGGCCCGCTGGCCCGGGACCGCCGACAGGGATGACGCCGACGACAGCCATGAGAGGGCCGCCGAATGAGCCAGATCGATTATACCCGCGCCGCGAAATACTTCCTGCTGTGGGACATGTGGCTGGGCTTCAAGGTGGGGTTCAAGTATTTCTTCGCCCCCAAGGCGACGCTCAACTACCCGCACGAGAAGGGGCCGCTTTCCCCGCGCTTCCGCGGCGAACATGCGCTGCGCCGCTATCCGAACGGCGAGGAGCGCTGCATCGCCTGCAAGCTGTGTGAAGCCGTCTGCCCGGCGCAGGCGATCACCATCGACGCCGAGCCGCGCGAGGACGGCTCGCGCCGCACCACGCGCTATGACATCGACATGACCAAGTGCATCTATTGCGGCTTCTGCCAGGAAGCCTGCCCGGTCGATGCCATCGTCGAGGGGCCGAACTTCGAATTCGCCAGCGAGACGCGCGAGGAGCTGTTCTACGACAAGGCCAAGCTTCTCGCCAACGGCGACCGCTGGGAGGCCGAGATCGCCCGCAACCTCGAACTGGACGCGCCCTACAGATGACCGACGCCTTCCAGAAACTCTTCGCGCAGATGCTGGAGCAGGGCCAGGAGATGGCCCGCGCCTTCAATCCCGCGCTGGAGAACTTCACCGGCGTCGGGTTCGACAAGATGTGGCCCACCATGTCGAAGGACATGATGGAGATGTGGTTCGGCAAGACCTTCAACCGCGAGGGGCTGGACGCCAAGACCCGGCTGCTGGTCACCGTCGCGGCGCTGACGGTCCTCGGCGCGCAGGCCGAGCCGCAGATGCGGCTGACGATCCGCCACGCGCTGGAAGCCGGTGCGACGAAACGCGAGATCGCGGAAGTGATCTACCAGATGAGCATGTTCGGCGGGGTGCCCGCCATGAGCCGGGCGCTCGAGATCGCGCAGGCGGTCTTCGACGAGGCCGACAAGACAGGAGATGACGCATGAGTGTCATGGTGTTCGCCTTCTACCTCTTCGCCATTTCGGCGGTGGCGGCGGGGCTGATGGTGGTCCTGGCCAAGAACCCGGTGCACTCGGTCCTCTGGCTGATCCTCGCCTTCCTCTCCGCGGCCGGGCTCTTCGTGCTCCTCGGCGCCGAGTTCGTGGCGATGCTCCTGATGATCGTCTACGTCGGCGCGGTGGCGGTGCTGTTCCTCTTCGTGGTGATGATGCTCGACGTCGATTTCGCCGAGTTGAAGGGCGAGATGGTGCGCTACATGCCGCTCGGGCTTCTGATCGGGGTGGTGATCCTGATGCAGCTCGGCATCGCCTTCGGTGCCTGGGTGCCGGCCGAGACCGCCGAGGCGATGCGCGGCGCGGCCACGCCCGACGACATGCAGAACACCGCCGCGCTGGGAATGCTGATCTACGACAAGTACATCCTGCTCTTCCAGCTCGCCGGGCTGATCCTCCTGGTGGCGATGATCGGGGCGATCGTGCTGACGCTCCGCCACCGCAAGGACGTCAAGCGCCAGAACGTGCTTCAACAGATGTGGCGCGACCCGGCCAAGGCGATGGAGCTGAAGGACGTGAAGCCGGGGCAGGGGCTCTGACCCCTGTCATGCCCGCGCAAGCGGGGATCGAAACGGATTTGGGGCCCCCGCCTTCGCGGGGGTGACAGACAGGAAAGACAGCGGGCAGACAGCCCGGAGGGACGAGAATGATCGGACTGACCCACTACCTTGGCGTTGCCGCCGCAGTGTTCGTGATCGGCATCTTCGGCATCTTCCTCAACCGGAAGAACGTCATCGTCATCCTGATGTCGATCGAGCTTCTGCTTCTGTCGGTCAACATCAACTTCGTCGCCTTCTCGGCCTATCTCCATGACCTCGTGGGCCAGGTCTTCACCATGTTCGTGCTGACCGTGGCCGCCGCCGAGGCGGCGATCGGGCTGGCGATCCTGGTCTGCTTCTTCCGCAACCGCGGCACCATCGACGTCGAAGACGTCAACGTGATGAAAGGGTAAGGGCAAATG
>JAUQYA010000110.1 GCA_030837785.1 Albidovulum sp. | reverse complement strand
CGCTCGCCGATCACGCAGAACGGCTCGTCAAAGCCGATGACGACGGTTTTCGATTTCGATTCAAGGACGGTGCGGGTCATTCTTCCCTCGGGTTCTCAGGATTGCGCGGCGGGAACGGCGGACTTGCCGCCATGTTCGATCACCCAGGTTGCGTTGGCCTTGATCCCGCCCAGCGGGAAGAAATGCACGCTTTCGATGCCGAAGCCGTGGTTGGCGGCCTTGTGCGCGGCAAGCTCGGCCACGACCTCGGTGGGCTCGTAGGGCAAGAGCAGCTTGGTCACGTCCATCGCCCGCTTCTGGAGCACCTTGAGCGAGGGGCCGACGCCGCAGGCGATGGCGAACTTGATCAGGGTCTGGAGCTTGGCGGGGCCGGCCACGCCGATGTGGACGGGAAGCTTGACGCCTTCGGCGTTCAGCCGGTTCACCCAGGCGATGACCGGCTTGGCCTCGAAGCAGAATTGCGTCGCCATCGCCATCTTCGCGTCGGTGCGCTCGGCGAAGGCGGTCTTCCAGCGCGCGGCCTCCATCACCATGCGGTCGGACCCGTCGGGGTCGATGTCCTTGTTGCCTTCCGGGTGGCCGGCGACATGAAGCCGCTCGAACCCGTCGAAGAGGCCGGTTTCCAGAAGCTGCATCGAGGAATCGAACTCTCCCTCGGCATGGGACACGCCGCCGGCGAGGATCAGGCCCTGCTTCACGTCCGCCTCGCCCTTGTAGCGGGCGATCCAGTCGGCGAGCGTGGCGCGGTCCTTGATGATGCGGGCGGGGAAGTGCGGCATCACCGGGAAGCCCTCGGCGTTCAGCCGCTTCGCGGTCGCCACCATCTCCTCGATCGGCGTGCCGTCGATATGGGCGATGTAGACGCGGGTGCCCTTCGGCAGGAGGGCGCGGAAATCCTCGACCTTCTCGGCGGTGCGCGGCATCACCTCGATCGAGTAGCCCTTGAGGAACGCCTCGACGGCGGCGTTCGCACCGGCGGGCTCGGCCGGGGTTTCCTTGCGGCGGAAGTTCAGAAGCGCCATTGCAGTCCTCCAGAGGCTCGCGGGTGTCACGCCCAACCATCGTTTGCGATGAGCGCCGTGAGGCGCTCGGTGTCGTATTCGGCATCCAGCCTCGCCGCCTCGGCCTCGGCCACCTGGGCGTCCTCGCCCGGAACCTCGACCGGCGGAGCCTTCCGCCACTCGGCAAGATAGGCGTCGGTGTCGCGTGCTCCGATCTTCATGGCGCAGCGGTCAATCGCCTGTTCGAACCGCTCCGGCAGCGGCCGCTTCGCGCCCCGGCGTCCCTTGCCCACGATGACCTGGGCCGGGATGTCGCGCCAGTAGACGATGGTAACCTCTGCCATGACGAATCCTTCTCGCTGGCGCCTTCAATACTCTCCGATCCACGACACCCGATGACGGTTTTCGACATCATGCGCGAAATCAGCGACCTGCGCTTCCTCCATAGCGGGGGTGCGGCCGCGGGGCCATGCCCTCATTCCCGAAATCTCCGCATCACGATCCAGCGCCGGATCGAAGCGCGCGGCTTGCGCGGCGGGAACCGGGCGACTAGATTGACCGCAACATCACATCGGAGGGCGCGATCATGGCGCCCAGGCGTCCGGGTGGCGCAGGCGCGTTCCCGAGGTCGGTCGAGCCGCCCCGCCTCCCAAGGCCGGATCCGGCGCAGCTTTACGCCGCGCTTGATCTCGGCACGAACAGTTGTCGGATGCTGATTGCCCAGCCAAAGGGCAACCAGTTCCATGTCGTCGACAGCTTTTCCAAGTCGGTCCAGCTCGGCCAGGGGCTCGAGGCCTCGGGACGGCTTGGCCGGACATCGATGGCCCGGACCGTCCAGGCGCTTCAGATCTGCCGTCGCAAGCTCGACCAGCACGAGGTCAGGCGGATGCGGCTGGTGACCACCGAGGCGTGCCGGCGGGCCAAGAACGGGGGCGAGTTCCTGCGTCTGGTGGCCCGCGAGACCGGCCTCACGCTCGAGATCATCGAGCCCGAGGAAGAGGCGCGGCTTGCGGTCGTGTCCTGTGCGCCGCTCGTCTCTACGCGGACCGAGCAGCTTCTGGTCGTGGACATCGGCGGCGGCTCGACCGAGCTGGTGTGGATCGACGTTTCCTCGGTGCCGCGGCCCGACCGGCCGCGGGCGATCATGCGGCTTCACGCCGGGTTTCATCCGGCCGAAAGCCCGTTTCCCGCCGCCAAGGTGGTCGACTGGATCTCGGTCCCGCTCGGCGTCGCCACGCTCAAGGACCAGTTCGCCGACGTCGAGGACGATGCGGCGCGGTTCGCGCTGATGAGCTGGTATTTCGAGGAGAACCTGTCGGACTTCTCGCCCTACAACTCCTCCCAGCCGCGCGAGGGATTCCAGATCATCGGAACCTCGGGAACGGTGACGACGGTCGCCGCGAGCCATCTCGGGCTCAAGCGCTACGACCGGACCAAGGTCGACGGGCTGCGCATGACCTCGGACCAGATCGACAGGGTGATCCGCGACTATCTCGCGCTCGGGCCGGTCGGGCGGCGCAACGACCCGAGGATCGGGCGCGACCGCCATGCGCTGATCATGTCCGGCGCGGCGATCCTTCAGGCGCTCATGCGCATCTGGCCGACCGACCGGCTGTCGGTCGCCGACCGCGGCCTGCGCGAGGGGCTGCTCTATGCCCAGATGTCGGCCGACGGCGTTCTCGATGACGGGACGTTCTGACCCGGCGGCGCGATTGCGGCGCCGGTGCCGATTGGATATTTGAACCGGGGTGAAAGCAGGGCGGGACGGTTCCGTCCGGGTGGAGACGCATGGCCAGGACCCCATCGGGCAAGACTTCCGGGCGCGGGCAGCGCGACCTGAAGGTGCGGGTGAAGACTGCGAAGGGGCGCAAGCTGTCGTCGACGCTGTGGCTGGAACGCCAGTTGAACGATCCTTACGTCCAGCGCGCGCGGAAGGAAGGCTACCGCGGCCGTGCCGCCTACAAGATCGTCGAGCTTGATGACCGCTTCCGCTTCCTGGTTCCCGGCGCGCGCGTCGTTGACCTCGGCTGCGCGCCGGGCGGCTGGTGCCAGGTGGCGGTAGAGCGGGTCAACGCGCTTGGCGAAAAATCCGGCAAGAAGGTGGGCCGCGTCCTCGGCATCGACCTGCAGGAGGTGGAACCGATCGCGGGCGCCGAGATCCACCAGCTCGATTTCCTCTCCGACGGGGCGGACGAGAAGGTGAAGGACTGGCTCGGCGGGCCGGCCGACGTGGTGATGTCGGACATGGCCGCGGCCGCCTCGGGCCACAAGGGCACCGACCACCTGAGGATCATCGCGCTTTGCGAGGCGGCCGCGTATTTCGCCTTCGACGTGCTCGAGGAAGGCGGCACCTTCGTCGCGAAGGTGCTGGCCGGCGGCGCCGAGAACGAGCTTCAGGCACTTCTGAAACGCGCCTTCGCCAAGGTCGCCAACGTCAAGCCGCCGGCGAGCCGGGCGGACAGTTCCGAGAAGTTCGTCGTGGCGACCGGGTTCCGGGGTGTGCCGGAGGCGCCCGGCGTCAGGGACTGACGCGCAGGCAGAGCCCCTCGACCATGACCGCGGCCGGAGCGCCGCAATGGAACAGGTGATAGCTCGCCATCGGCACCGGCTGGCGGATGATCCCCGGCCGTCCCATCAGGTCGCGGGCGCGCCGGAACTCCTGCGAGAACTGCACCGGGCTGGCGTTGACGTATTGATGCGGCGACACCAGCAGGTCGCGCTCGGGCCGTCCGCTGCCGAAGGCACCCGCCGGAATCCGCACCGGAAGCGCATCGGGGTTGGCGGCAAGGAACTCCTCGTCAAGCCGGATGCGGTCCACCCATTCGACCGCGGCGATCGTGCCCGCCTGGGTGCGCAAGGGATCGCGGCGGCGCAGCGCCTGGACCGGCAGATCCCCGAACGAGGTGGTGACGCGCATCCCCTCGAAAACCCCCGGCAGCGTCCACTCGACGGGTTCGGAGCGTTTCGGCCGGGCCGGCCGGGGCGCAGCCTCGGGGGCCGGGACGGGAAGCCGGGCAAGCCGGTCGACGAGGGCGTCAAATTGATTCGTACTCATGATCTTTCACAATCCCGAAGGCCACTCACCACGATCATGCCGGGGGCGACCTGCCGCCCCCGGCATGAGCACGGCCGGCGCAAATCGCCGGCATCAACTCGCACCACCAGACTACCAGAACTCGATACGCAAAGGCCATATGCCGACCTGGAACGTTTGGGTGAATGATCGGTGAATCAGGCGCCGAGGTGGCCAAATTTCTGAAGTTTTCCGGCATGGTTAAGCGGTCCGGCTTGCGGCGGGAGCCGGTCTTCCGCCACGCTCGGGAAACAATCCTGCGGTTGCCCGGGACTGTCGTCCGGTTGGTCCACCGGCGATGCGGCAAACTGTTGCCGGCGCCGGTGCCGATGCCGTCAGTGCCGGGCGGGAAATTGTGTCGGAAGGGCCGCAATCGACCGTGACCAGCGGGGAAACAGTGCGTTTCATCTGTTCCGAATCCCCCCTGCGCGGCGAACGATCCGCTGCGCCCCGGCCGGGTGGGGCCCGAAGGCGGCGCGGGTCTTGCGCCCGAGTCGGCCCGGGGTCGGACATCGGCCGGCCGGCCGGCCGCCCGCCCGAAACGGCAACGGCCCGCGCCCCTGCGGGAGGCACGGGGGGAGGCACGGGCCGCGCCGGCATCATCGGGGCATCAAAGGGCTTTCGACCAGGCGTCGATCTGCCGCTCCGCCTCGTCCTTGGCGAGCCCGTACTTCTCCTGGACCCTTCCGACCAGCACCTCGCGCCTGCCGGCGGCGACGTCAAGTTCGTCCTCGGTCAGCCTGCCCCATTTCTCCTGCGCCTTGCCCTTCATCCGCTTCCATTTGCCTTCGATCTGATCCCAGTTCATCGCGGACTCCTTTCCGTTCGCTGCGGTGAATGCGGGTGGAAAACGCGCCCCCCGCGAGGCGGTTCCGCCGGCTGCCGGGGCGGCGCGGATTGCCGCCGGTCGGCCCCCCGGTCGGCCCCCCGGTCGGCCCCCCGGCCGGCCCGCCCCGGTCGCGCCAGGCCGCGGCGGGGAAGGCACAAGGGCGAGCACGGGGGGAACCGCCGGCGCCGGCGCACGTTGTCGAAGCGCAACGCCACGAAGGCGCATGACCAATGGAGAGCTACGATGTTTGGTATCAAGCCGCTTGCCGCCGCGCTTGTCGCGGGCACCGTCGCCACCTCGGCCCTGGCCAGTGTCGACAAGATCGCCAAGATCGACGTGACGGCGGACCTCACCGCCATCCAGAACCAGAAGGCTGCGGCCTACTGGAGCAATCTCGAGAAGGATCTCGAGGCGGCGATCGGCGCCCGCGTGAGCGACCGGCTGGCCCCGCAGGGCGCCGAAATCCTCGTGGACATCGAGGAGGTCGAACTGGCCAATGCCTTCGAGCGCGAGCTGAATCTGGCCGACGCGGTGCTTGTCGGCAAGGTCAACATCAACGACCAGACCGAGAACAGCAACTACGACGTCTATATCCTCAGTATCTCGATGGAAAACGCCCATGTGCCGCTCGTCCCGGGCGAAACCCTGATCCTCAGCACCTCGGATACCGCCAAGACCTACCAGCGTCTGGTGGACGAATTCGCCGACGGCGTGGTCGCACGGCTGAAGTGATGCGGGCGGGCCGGCAGCCCCGGCAGGTTTGATGACGAGTGACAGGGTGGGGGCCGCGCCTGAAAGGGCGCGGCCTTTCCCTTGGGCGACGAGCCAGCCGAAAGGCGCCGGACGCCGGCGCCCCGGCGGTCGGGCGTTGACCGCCGGCGCGGGATGGCCGAAGTTCGCCCGGGATCGCACGTTCAACCAGCGATCGAGGCTGCGGAGTTTCGCCAGTGATCACCGCCCCCGACTGCACCCGCCGTCAGCCGCATCGGCCGGGCCGTGGGGCGGGCCGGGCGCCGGCGTCGGGCAACGGCCCCGGCCTGCCCGGCCCGGCAGGATCGGCCGGCGCCGGAACGGCCGCGGAGCGGCGCGATGCCCGCCCGAGCCGCTGACCGGGCCGGGTGTTCGAAGTCCGGGTCATGAAGCGCCTTCTCGCCACCTATCTGCCGCAGCTTGCCGTCGTCGCGGCGCTGGTGCTGGGCTGCACCATGACCTTCACGCTCTACATGGCCGAACACCGCCGCGCCGTGGCGGAGTTCGAGAGGGCGGCCGATCTGGCGGTCGACCGGGTCATTACCCGGCTCAGGCAGCACATCGTCGTCCTGCGCGCGGCGCAGGGGCTCTTCGCCGCCTCGAACGGTGCCGTCGAACGCGACGCATTCGTGCGCTTCCTCGACTCGGTCGACATCGCCCACGAACTGGCCGGCGTGCAGGGGATCGGCTTTGCGCGGATGATCGCGGCCAGCGACGCCGCCGCGGCGACGCGGGAGATCGCCGGGCACTACGGCGTGCCGGTCGTGGTGTGGCCGGCGACGGGCCCCGGCTGGCGCACGCCGATCGTGATTCTCGAACCTGCGGACCCGCGCAACATGAACGCGCTCGGCTATGACATGTATTCCGAACCTGTCCGCCGCGCCGCGATGGACAGCGCCATCGCCAGCGGCGCGCCGCGGATCAGCGCGCCGGTGGAGCTTGTTCAGGAAATCACCGACGACAAGCAGACGGGAGTCCTGGTCTACCTGCCCTTCCGTCGCGCGGGGCGGGTCGACGCGGCGGGGTTGCCGCCGGTGGACGGGTTTGTCTACGCGCCGTTCCGGGGCGCCGACCTGATCGAGGCCGCGCTGGCCTCGGGGCCGCCCCTGCCGGTGGGGCTTCTGGTCAGCGACACCGGGGCGCCGGGCCGGCCGCTCTACCGCGGTGGCGGGAACGGGGCGGCGGCGGGGCTGACCCAGCGCCGGACGGTGCCGGTCCTCGGCAGGGACTGGGTCTTCGACGTCCACGAGACCGGGGCCGGGGCGCTGCGGCAGAAGCACCTCGGCAGTCTCCTCGTCGGGCTGACCTCGGCGCTCTTCGCCGCTGCCGCGGGGTTCGGGATCGCGGCCCGCCGCGACGAGGTGGCGCGGGCGCGCCAGGTCGCCGCCGCGGCGGCGCGGGAGGCGGAATTCCGCGGCCTTCTGCTGCAGGAGATGAAGCACCGGATCAAGAACCACATCGCCCGCATCCAGTCGATCGCCCGGCAGAGCGCGCGCGGCGCGACCGACGTGCGCGCCTTCACCGAAGCCTTCGACGCGCGGTTGCAGGCGATGGCGGCGGTGCAGGAAATCCTCGCCGGGAACGCCAGCCCCCAGACCGACATCGGCGCCATCCTGCGCAAGGAATTGCAGCAGTGCCTCGACACCACCGAGGTGGAGCATCTGATGGCGGGGCCGGTGGTGCGGCTGGACGAGCGTCAGGCCCATGCCTTCGCCCTCGTCACCCACGAGCTTGTGACCAACGCGATGAAATACGGCGGCCTGTCGGAGGACGGCGCCGGTCTGGAGATCACCTGGAAGGTGGAGCGGCCCGGGCCTGACGGCCGGCCCATCGTGGCCATCGCCTGGACGGAGCGGCTGGAGGCCGGCGCGCAGGCCGAACCGGCCGCGGCGGGTGCTGCCGGTTTCGGATCGCGGCTGATCGACGCCAGCGTGAAGGGGGAGCTTTCCGGGTCGATCCAGCGCGATTTCGGCCCCGGCGGGCTGAAGGTGCTGCTGCGCTTTCCGGTCCGGCCGGACCTCGGGCAGGGCGGGGGTGCGGACACCGGACCGTCGCGCCGGCGCTTGCGCCGCAGCTAGAGGCCCGCCGGGTTGCCGGCGGGCCGTCGATTAGGGGCGAGGCGCCCGCGGATCAGGACTGGAACTCGGGCAGCGCCTTCAGCTCGTCCTTGGTCATGTCGACATAGACCTGCACGGCGCCATCGGCGTTCTGCGCCACGGTCACGCGCTCCATCGGGATCGCCACCTGCTTGGCGCCGATGCCGAGCAAGCCGCCGACGTCGACGACGACCTCGGTCGCCTGGCCCTCGGGGGTCAGCACCAGATCGGAGACTTCCGCGATCGTGACGTCGGCCATGTCATGGACGTTCGCGCCGGTCAGCATCTCGGCCGTCAGCGCGTCGGGCGCGATGGCGGCATAGCCTTCGGGAAGCGGCGCAGACGCACCCGGAGCGGCAGTGAGATCGCCCGCCTCGGGCGTGGTCGCGGGCGAGCCAGGGGTCGTGGCGTCGGGCGCCGTCGCGACGTCGCCGGTGGTCCCGGTCGCCGGGTCCGGCGTGGCGTAGGTGTCGGCCCCGGCGGTAGCGTCGGCCCCGGCGCTGGTGTCCGCCCCGGCGGTGGCGTCGGGCGCGGCGGTGGTGTCGGTCCCCGAAGCCGTGGTATCGGGCGCGGTGGTGCTGTCGGCCCCGGCGCTGGTGTCCGGCACCACCGGCGTCTCGGTCATGCCGGTGGTGGCGTCCGCGCCGGAACCCGCGGCGGGCCATTCGGGCGCGGCGTCGAGCGCCGCCCGGTCGGCCTGCACCACCAGGAACCAGTCGTCGGCATCGGTGGCACTGTCCTGCACGAAGCGGAGCGCGCTCATGTCGACCGCCACCTGGCGTTCGCCGATGCCGAGGAAGCCGCCGATGTCGACCAGCACCGCATCGACCGTGCCGTCACGGCCGAGGATGACGTCGTTGACCTCGCCGATGTCGTCCCAGCCTTCCTGGATGCCGGTGAAGCTGTCGCCCTCGAGCGCGGCTTCGCTGGCGTAGATGCGCGCCCCGATCAGGTCGGAGGCCGAAACCGAGGGGCCGGCTGCCTCGGTCTGGAAGGGCGAGGCGGGCGTCGTGGTCTGGGCGGCCGCAGGCACGGCAAGACCGGCCGCCAGAGCGGAGGTGAGAAGCAGGGCTTTCATGGAAATCTCCTGTATCGTCAGTTGCATGATCCGGTGCAGCCAGGCATCGGAAGTGCCGGGTCAACGCCGGCGGACAGGGTGGGGTTCCGGGCCTTGGCGGTCACCGCCGGGGGAAGGGCGTATTCCCGCCGGGCATCCCGGGCGCGTCGCGGCCTGCTCCTCGCGGCTCAGACCAGTTCGTCGGGCACCAGCGGGAAGGCGCGGCCGAACGCCTCGGCGGGTTTCGCGTCGTAGGGCAAAAGAAAGCCCTCGCGCTCGGCCGCCGCGCGGGCGGCGTTGCGGCAGGCGAGCGCTGCCCAGGCCACGGCGGCGCGATCGGGGTCGAGGCAGGCGGCATCGGCGTCGCGGGGCAGCCAGTGCGCCATCAGGCGCCCGCGCAGCGCGACCACCGCCTCGGGCCGCGTGATCACCAGCCCGGCCTCGCTGTCCCATCTGAGGCTGCGGCCGTTGAGATTGGCGGAGGAGACGATGGCCGTGGCCGCGTCGAAGATGCTGACCTTGGCGTGGACATAGACCAGGGGCGCGCCGTTGAGCTGTGCCCGGCCGCATGCGCGAGTGGCGCGCGGTTGCGCCGCCCCGCCGACGAAGAGCCGCGCTCCGAAGCCGCGCCGCAGGATGCGCAGCGCCTCGGCCTGAAGGAACTCTCCCAGCCGGGCGTCCATGCCCTCGGCCCCTTCGAAGGCGATGTCGTCGGGTGCGGCGGGCAGGACGAGGATCATCGTCAGGCCCGGCATCCGCCGCGCCTGAAGCGCGAGGCGGCGGGCCAGGCGGCGGTCGCGGAAATACTGGGTCTCGACGTAGATCAGCCGCTGCGCGGCCGCGACGGCGCGGTGATGGGCCTCCTCGATCTCGGTGACGGCGGGGTCGGGCGAGATGTGGAGGCCCGGCCAGGCGCTGCGCCGGCGCGAGAGGGTCCGCACGAAGCGCAGGCCGTCGCGGTCCGGCGCGACCGGCCCGGGCGGCAGGCGCCGGCCGGCGATGCCGAGAAACCCGGCGATGTGGCGATGCGCGTCCTCGGCCACCGGCCCCTCGACCATCAGCTGGACGTCGTGCCAGGTCTCGTCGCTCGGCCGGCGGTGATCCGGCGTGTCGTAGAACCGGTCGTCGAGGTCGAGCCCGCCGATGTAGAGCTGGCGCCGGTCGAAGACCGCGAGTTTCTGGTGATGCGTGGCGGGATGGAGCGGCGGCAGCGCGGCCAGGCGCGGCCGCGGCCGGGCGGCGGCGGGCGGCCCGGCCAGAAACCGCCGCACCCCCGGCAGTTCGCGGAGCACGGCCAGCCGGTGGGGCGGAACCAGCCCGCCAAGCCAGCCGGTGGTTCGCAACAGCCGCGACAGCACCACCGGCCAGAGGAGAAGACGCGGCACCAGACCCGCCGTCGCCGGGTGCATGGCGGGCACGACCCGAAGCCGCGCCCCGGGGCCCGCGAGTTCGGCGGCCGCGTGCAACCACCGCACCGTCCGCCAGGTGGCGCGGTGCAGCCGGGGACGGGCGACCGGATCGAAGTCGGCGATCACGATGCGCAGCGCGACGCCGCGGCCGAGCGTGTGGGCGACGAGGTCGAACCAGGTGTCGCCGACCTGCCGCGCCTCGGCGGAGCGGAGCTTCGTGGTCAGGTCGAAGATCCGGAAGCTTGCCGAAATCTCCCGTTCCGCCGCGAGGAAGGCGCGCTCCAGCGCCGGATAGGCCTCGGCCGCGGTGACCAGCACCTCGACCCGCGGCGCCACCGAGCCGGGCCGGGGGACCGGATCGGTGGCATCGGGGAGAACTGCGGCCAGGGCCTGCGGCATGGGCGTGGAACGTGGCAAGGGTTGCGGCGGGACCCGGCCGCCGCGCCCGGACGCGCGGCGGTCAGCCGCGCAGCGTGTCGGTGGAGGAGAAGAACATCGCCTGGCTGACCGCCGAGCGGAGCTGTTCCTCGGTATAGGGCTTATTGATGAGGAAGGCGGGTTCCGGGCGATTGCCGGTCAGCAGCCGCTCGGGGAAGGCGGTGATGAAGATCACCGGCAGTTCGCCGAACTGCGCGAGGATTTCGTTCACCGCGTCGACGCCCGAGGAATTGTCGGCAAGCTGGATGTCGGCGAGGATCAGGTCGGGCCGGTCCTCGGCGGCCATCTCCACCGCTTCGGCGCGGGTCCGGGCGTTGCCGGTCACGCGGTGGCCCATGCCCTCGACGATGTCGGCGATGTCCATCGCGATCAACGCCTCGTCCTCGATCACGAGAACCGAGCCGCGCACCGATGCCTCCATCTCGCGCAGGGCGATCTCGACAAGCTCGGCCGCCTCGGCCGCGGAAATGCCCATGACCGCCGCGACCTCGTTGCGGTCGAAACCCTCGATGGCGTTGAGAAGGAGCGCCTCGCGCGAATTCTGGGTCAACCCGGCAAGGTGCGACTGCGCCGCGCTCGCGAGACTGGATTCCGCCTCTGCGACGGGTGCGCCGGAACTGGACCAGATCGAGTGGAAGACGGCGAAGAGCGCCACCTTCGGATCGCCGTGGCGGTCGAGCGCGGCGGGATCGGCCACCACCGATTCCAGGACCGCGACCGCATAGGCGTCGCCACTGGTCTGGTTGCCGGTGAGCGCACGGGAATAGCGGCGCAGATAGGGCAGATGCCGGGCGACCCTGGCCGAATGGTCGAGCGCTTCCTGTGCGAGCATCGAGTTTTTCTCCGTTTTTCTTCGGTCTTGCCGGAACCAAACGCGCGCAATTGCGTTAGGTTCCCTGCAAATCCTGACGACGCAAAAATTGACGACCGCAAAGGCACAAAAATGACCACCGAAAAGGACGGCGGATCGCCGAAGAGGCAGGCGATACGGGCACAGATCGACGAAAACCTGAAGCGGGTCTACACCGCCGCGCTGAACGAGGAACTGCCGGACCGGTTCAAGGAACTGCTGGCCCAGCTCAAGACCGCCGGCACCGGACCGAAGGGCGACGGGTCATGACGCGCGACGCCAGGCAGGCGCAGGATGCGACAGCGGATCCGGCCGACCGGCTCGCCGGCGCGGTCCCGCGGCTGCGCGCCTTCGCGATCTCGCTCGCCCGCGACATGTCGCTCGCCGACGACCTCGTGCAGGAAACGATCCTGAAGGCATGGTCGAACCTCGACAAGTTCGATCCGGCCACCAACCTCGACGCATGGCTCTTCACGATCCTGCGAAACACCTACTATTCGTTCCTGCGCAAGACCCGGCGCGAGGTCCAGGACACCGAGGGCGCACACGCCGCCGGACTTTCGGTGAAACCCGCCCATGATGCCCGCCTGGCGTTCCAGGATTTCCAGCGCGCCTTCGACGCGCTGAGCCCCGAACACCGCGAGGTGCTGATCCTCGTCGGCGCCTCGGGCTTTTCCTGCGAGGAGGCGGCGGGGATGATGGGCGTGGCCGTGGGCACCGTGAAGAGCCGGGCAAGCCGCGCGCGCAAGCGGCTGGCGGAGCTTCTGCAACTGGAGGAAGGCGAAGGCATGTTCTCGGGCACCGATGGGGCGACGCAGGCGGTCGTTCTGCGGGCAACCCCGGCCGCGCGTTGAGGTGGCGCGTTGAGGTGGCGCGTCGGACAGGTGTTCGCGACGAGCAGCCTGGGGTTCAGGCTGGCCTCGACGCTGGTCCTCGCGCTTCTGCCGCTGGGCCTTCTCTCGATCGTGCAGGCCTGGGCTTCGCTGGACCAGACCGACAGGGCCACGCTGAACGGGATCGGCGGCGCCTCGATCGAGGCGGTCCGCCCGCAGATGGACATGATCCGCGACGCGAAGACCACGGCCCGGATGCTGGCGACGGGCCTGTCGGTGGGCATCCCCCCGGACACGAACTGTGTGGCCCGGATGCGGACAGGCGCGGCGACGAACCCGACCGCGACGCTGGTCGCCTACATCCCGATGTCGGGCCGGACGACCTGCACGTCGACCGGCACCACGATCGATTTCGCAGGCGATCCGCTGTTCGCCCGGATGACCGCGAAGCCCGAGCCAACCCTGGCCTACGGACTGAAGGGGCCGGTTTCGGGGGCGCCGGTGATCGGGGTGGCCGAGCCGGTCATCGATGCGGCGGCCGACCGGCAGACCGGGGTGGTGGCGATCCTGCTGCGGCACCGGTCGGTCCTGCCCGCGCCCTATGTTGACAGCGAAGCGCTCTGGAAGCCGGCACTGCTTGCCACCTACACCGGCGACGGGACGCTCCTGTCGGCGACGACCGACGCGGCCGGGCTCGCGACGCTGGTGTCCGGCGGCGTGGCGCTCGACCGGCTCGACATGCTTGCGGGCCGTCCCTTCTACAGCGAAGGGGTCGACGGCCGCCGCCGCATCGTCTCGGTCACCAGCGTGGCATCCGACCTCTTTCTCCTGGCCGTGTGGGAGCGCGAGAACGACGGCCTCTGGGCCACGGCGGCGGTGGCGCCCTTCCTCCTGCCGGCGCTGACCTGGGCGGCGGCGCTGTTCGCGGCCTCGGTCGCCTCGAGCCGGTTCGTCGTCCGCCACGTGCGCTCGCTGTCGCGGGCGATGAATGCCTACATGGCCAGCCGCACCCGTGCGCCGGTGCCCCACATGGACGAGGCGCCGACCGAAATCCGCAAGCTGCACGCCGTCTACGAGGAGCTGATCCGGACCATCGAGCATGATGAGGCCGAGTTGCAGAACCTTCTCGTCGACAAGGACACGCTTCTGAAGGAGGTGCACCATCGCAGCGGCAACAGCCTGCAGATCATCGCCTCGGTGATGCGGATGTATCGCCGCGAAACCGCCGATGCCGATCTGCGCGCCGTGCTCGGCGGGCTGATCAACCGCGTCATCGCGCTGTCCTCGACCCATACCAGCCTCTACAGCCTGGGCGGGCGGCGCGACGTGCCGATGGACGAGATCCTCTTCGCGGTGATCCGGCGCCTGAAGGAGATCCACGGCATCGCTCCCGGCACCGCAAAGAAGCGGTTCGAGCCGATCCGGATGCCGGCGCAGGCCGCGGTGCCGCTGGCGCTGGCGCTGGCGGAAATCGTCAGTTGCCACTTCGCCGTGGGGGCGGGGATCTACCGGGGCGTGGAGGTGTCGCTTGTCGAGGCGGACGGCAACATCCGCCTGATGGTCGTGGGCCCGGTGGTGCCGGAATTGATGCCCGAGGGGACGACCGGGCTTGCGGCGATCCCCTGGCGGATGCTGTCGCAGGTCGCCGCGCAACTGCGCGGACGGGTGACCGCCCGGATCGACGACGGCCGGTCGACGGTGGAACTGGTGTTCCCGCGCCACCCGGCCTGACCGGCCGGTCGGATCGCTGCCGCCGATGCAGACCGCCGGCCCTTTCGCAGGGGCCGGCGGTTCGGTCGTGCGGCGGGCGGGTTAGTCCCGGTGGCCCGGCCGGGCCTGCGGATCGGCCGGCGTCGGGGCCGCGGGCGGCTGGAACACCCGGCGGGCGCGGCCGATGTCGTGGCCAAGGGCATCGGTCAGGCACCGCGCCAGTTCACTCGCCTTCACCGCCTCCGCGCGCAGGGCAGCCTTGGCCTCGGCCATGAGGCGGTCGCGTGTCCCGCCCATCAGGCGGTCTTCGGTTTCTGTCGGACGGAAGAGAAGTGCCAGCGCCGCCCCGGCCGCCGCCATCGCCGCGCCGGCCGCAAGGGGATGCTCGCCCACGGTCTGGCGGCTTCCCGATCCGAGCGCGAGGCGCGAGAGATAGACGCGTTCGCGCGCCACGATGGCCTGTTCGCGTGCCGCCCCGCTGACCGAGCCGAGACCCCTGGCCAGCGCGGCGCGGGTATCGCGGGCGAGCGCGGCGAGGATCTCGGCCCGGTGCCGGGCGAGATCGGCGGCCGGGGCCAGCCCGCGGCGGGCGGCCTCGTCGACGCGGGCCAGAAGCGTGTCTGCCCTGGCCCGAATGGCGGTGGCCCCGGCCAGCCACTCGTCCTCCGGGTCGGGCGGCGTGGCGGCGACCGGTCCACCCTCGTCCTCCCAGCGTGTCAGGGCTTCGTACCGGGTTCCGGCCATGACCGGAACCGGCGCGACCTCCGGCTCGTCGCGCTTGCGGCCGAGGATCAGCGCCGCCAGCGCGACACCGGCTGCGGCTGCGACGAGGGGCTGCGAGCGGATGGCGTGATCGACCTCCGCCAGCAGGGGGCTCAGGATGGGCCGGGCCTCGGCGGCCAGCGCCGCCCTGCCTTGCGCGAAAAGCGCGGCGGGAGCCAGCCTGTCGCGCAGATCGGCGAGCGCCTGCACCAGGGCGGCGCGATCCTGCTCCAGCCCGGCTTCGATCGATTGGGGGGATCGGTCAGACATGGCGAACTCCTTCCGCCGTCACGGCGGCTTTAGTCACGGCGGCCTTCAGCGCGACCGCGTCGCGGCGCAGGTTGCGCAGGCTCCGCCGCGGCGCGATGCCCTTCGCCGCAAGTGCGGCCCGCCCGGCATAGGCGAAAGCGGCCGCGATGGCACAGAGGGCGAGGCCGATGATCAGGGGCGACCAGACCGGCCCGAGCCCGGCCGCCACGAGCCCGGCCACCGCCGCGCCGGCAAGGGCCTGAAGCCCGACAAGGCCGATCACCGCGGCCGCCGCGATCCCTCCCGCCCCTTCGGCGCCGACACCGGCTCGCTTCTGTCCGGCGTCGTCTCCGGCATCGGCAGGCTGGTAAAGGGCGAACTTGCGCTCGCCCGCGCCGAGGCGACCGAGGGCCTGCGACGGGCGGGCGGCGGGCTGGGACGGATCGCGGCGGCCATGAAGGCCCCGGGGTGCCGGCGGGCGAGGACGGGCAGGTCCGCCGTCAGGTCGGTGACCGAACGTTCCCGCAGCATGTCCGAGGCCGAGGTCATGCCCCGGGCGACCGAGGCGTAGACGCGCGACCGGATCGCGTCGGCGTCTTCCTGTTCGGAGGCACGCTCCAGCGTGGCGGCCAGCCTTTCGCCGGCATCGGAGAGCGACTCGCGGGCGTCGTCTGCGCGCTCGATCGCGGTGTCGCGCAGCGCCGACAGGCCCGCTCCGGCACTGGCCACGACGGCGTCCCTGGCGCTGTCGGCGCCGTCCTTCGCCTTGCGGATCATGTCGCCCATCCGCCCGCGCGCGGCCGAGGCCGTCTCTGCGGCCGTCTCTGCGGCCGTCTCTGCCGCGGCCTCGGCCGCTTCGGCAAGCTTCTCGCGGGCGGCGCCCGCCGCCCCGGCGACCCGTTCGGTGGCGCCGGAGACTGCCGCTTCGGCATCGTCGAGGGTCTTGGTGAACTTCGCGGTCATGGGGGCCTCCTGACAAAGATGCGGTTGCGCGTCGGCCGCGGCATTCGATCGCCGACCGGCCGACGTCTTGTGGAAGGACAATCGCGGTCGTGCGGATCGGTTCCGCCTGCCGGGCGGAAAAGACCGATGGCCGCGAACTCGTGCCTAACGTTTCCGTGACTTGGAGCCTGTGGTTTGGGGCCTGGTGGCCGGAGGCGCGGGCGAAAGGAGGCGCTCCCGCTCGCCCTTTTTCGACGTTTCTTCACCGGCGCCGGGAACCGCCGGCCCCGGCCGGGGTTGTCCCGTCAGATCATTGCCCGGCGCTGCTCGAGCGTCGCGAAGAACAAAGGAGAATCCCCATGCTCGGTTGGGCTGCCACCTTTCTCGTCATTGCGCTGATCGCCGGTGTGCTCGGCTTCGGCGGCATCGCCGGCACCTCGGCAGGGATCGCGCAGATCCTGTTCTTCGTGTTCCTGGTTCTGTTCGTGATTTCGCTCATCGGCCGGGCGCTGCGCAGCCGCTGACGGCAATCACGAACAGCGGGAGAGCTTTGCTCCCGGTCCCGTTCCCTCCCCCAACTGGGGTTGCGACATCGGTCGCAATCCTTTTTTCATGTCGGGCAGGCCCGCGGGCAGAGTGAAGGGGGATCGGGCCGACGCGCAGCGGGGGAACCGCCAAGGGAACCGGCGGCGCTGCGGGCGTGTTATGATCCGGCGGCGGGGCGGGAGGCGGGGCGGGAGGCGGGGCGGGATCGGCGCCGCGTCGCCGCCGCCGCGGAGGATGGCGTATCGGGGGCAGGGGGGCAGGATGGAGTCGCGTGGCAAGCAGGCGGCCGGGACGGTCGGTTGGGCAGGGGGCGCCGCGAAGGAGACGGCGGGCCATTCGGTCGTCTCGCTGACGGCACTGGCGGTGATCGTCGCCGTCTGCGCCATCCTCGCCGTCGCCAAGGAGCTGTTCCTGCCGCTGGTCCTGGGAATGCTCGTCGCCTTCATCCTGACGCCGGTGGTGAACTTCCTGCGCCGCCGCGGCTTGCGCGACACGCCGGCGGTGATCCTGACGGTCCTTGTCGCGGCGGTGCTGGTGGGGGCGTTCGTGCTGATCGTCGCCTATCAGCTGAGCCAGATCGGCACCAACCTGCCGCTCTACCAGGGCAACGTGCTGTCGAAGGTCGACACGCTTCTGGAAGCCGGCAAGGACAGCAAGGTCGTCTCGCACCTGCGCGGCATGGTCGAGAACATCAGCGCCCGCGTCGAGCAGCAGATCGCGGCGGCCGACGGCGCCGCGCCCGCGGCCGATACCGCGATGAAGGTGGAGGTGGTCGAGCAGACCAGCATCGCCGGCTGGCTGACCGGCGTCATCCTTCCCGCGCTGACCCCGGTCGCGACCTTCGGCCTGATCTTCGTGGTCGTCGTCTTCGCGCTTCTGGAACGGGCGGCACTGCGCGACAGGCTGGTGCAGCTCATTGGCGGCACCAACATCCTGGCCACCTCGCGGCTTCTGGCCGAGGCGGGGTCGCGGGTGTCGACCTACCTCGGGGCGCAGCTTCTGGTGAATGTGATCTACGCGGTGCCGATCTGGTTGGGCCTCGTGCTCATCGGGGTGCCGAACGCGCTCTTCTTCGGCATCGTCACGCTGGTGATGCGCTTCGTGCCCTACATCGGCTCGGCCATCTCGGCGCTTCTGCCGCTGGTGATGGCCTTCGCCGTCTCTCCCCACTGGGGGCTGGTGCTGTGGACGGCGGTGCTTTTCATCTTTGTGGAATTCGTCACCTCGAACGTGATCGAGCCCTATTTCTACGGCCAGCGCACCGGGGTGAGCCCGCTTGCGGTGATCGTGTCGGCGATGTTCTGGACCTGGCTCTGGGGTCCCCTCGGGCTGATCATCGCCACGCCGCTGACGGTGTGTCTTGTCGTGATCGGCTACCACGTGCCCAGCCTCCGGCTGTTCTCGATCATGCTGGGCGACAAGCCCGTGCTCGAGGAATCGGCGCAGCTCTATGACCGTCTTCTGGCCGGGCACGCCTTCGCCTTCACCGAGACGGCGACGCTGACCACATCGGAACGCTACCTTTCGGAATACTACGACCGGACGGCGATTCCCGCACTGGCGCTCGCCCATGCGGATCATGAGGCGGGGCTTCTGTCCGAGGTCCAGGCCGACCGGATCGCCCGGGCCGCCTATCGGCTGATCGAGGATCTCGAAACCGTGGTCGAGGACGAGCGCGCCCAGAGCGAGGGCGTCGAAGAGGGCGCCGGGGGTGCCGGCCACACTGCCGGCGAGCCGGCCACGCTTCTCAACAACGGCGTGCTCGACGGCGTGGGGCGTCGCGTCGCGGTCCTCGGGGCGCGCACCGCGCTCGATGATGCGGCCGCCGAGATGGTGGCGCAGGCGATGCGGGCCGAAGGCGCCGAAGCCGTCGCCCTGCCGCACCGCACCGACCCGACCGCGGCGCTGACGGCGCACGAGCCCGAGACGATCGTCATCGCCTCGCTCGACGGGTCGGTCCACCGGTCGGTCGCCTTGCGCATCCGCCTGCTGCGCCGCCGCCTTCCCGGGCTGCGGCTCGGCGTGGCGCTCTGGCCGGGGCCTGACGGCGCGGCGGGCGGGAGCCCGCACTGCGATGGCGCCGATTTCGTCGCGGTCGGCATGGAGCCGGTGCTCGCCAGCGCCTTTTCCGCCACGGCGTGACCGGCCGCGGCGCCGTCTCCGGATCGCGCCCGCCGGCGAGCGGCCTGCCGCATCGCGACGGCGGGGAAGGCATGGCAGGGGATCATGGTGGCCGGCTCGATTTTTTCTTGCAAAATTTTTTTTACTCGGTCTATTGGCTGATCTATGGCAGTCGCCATGAAGTCGGACGGGAGGGGCGCGCGCCTTGAGCGCCGGGGCTCCGCCGAGGTGTCAACGGGGAGGATTCAATGTTCGGATACATGAAGCTGGCGGCGGTTTCGGTCGCGGCGCTGATGGCGGCCCAGGCGGCCGGCGCGCGTGATCTGGTGATCGCGGGCTGGGGCGGCAACTACCAGGATGCTCAGCGCGCGGCCTATTTCGAGCCCTTCGCGAAGGAAAAGGGCATTGCCTTCACCGAAACCACCTATCTTGGCGGTCTGGCGGAACTGAAGACGATGGCCGAGACCGGCGACGTGACCTGGGATCTGGTGATCGCCGAGGGCGCCGACCTGCAGGTGGCCTGCGACGAGGGCCTCCTGGAGGAGTTCGACTGGAACGCCGTCGCCGGCAAGGACGAGCTGATGCCCGATGCCGTGCGTCCCTGCGGCGTGGGCAACGTGGTGATCGGCACCGGGCTTGCCTTCAACAAGGACACCGTGGGCGAGGCGCCGACGAGCCTTGCCGACTTCTTCGACACCGCGAAATGGCCGGGCAAGCGCGGCATGCGCACCGGTCCGATGTTCAACCTGGAACTGGTGCTGATGGCCGACGGGGTTGCCCCGTCCGAGGTCTACAACGTGCTCGGCACGCCGGAGGGGCTGGACCGCGCCTTCGCCAAGCTCGACACGATCAAGGGTGACCTGCAGTTCTGGGACGCCGGCGCCCAGCCGGTGGAATGGCTGGCGGCGAACAACGTCGTCATGACGGTGTCCTACAATGCCCGCATCACCGCGGCCAAGCGCGACGGCAAGCCGCTCGACTTCCTCTGGGTGAACCCGATCTATTCGATCGACTCGTGGGGGATCCCGGCGAATGCGCCGAACAAGGATCTGGCGCTGGAGTTCCTCTCCTACGTCAACGACGCCAGCCGCCAGGCCATCTTCTCGGCGCAGATGCCCTACGGCCCGACCAACACCCAGGCCCCGGGCATGATGAAGCCCGAGGATGCCGCCGAACTGCCGGCCGGCAAGAACATCGAGACCGGCCTGTTCTTCTCGGACGCGTTCTGGACCGACCACAAGGACGCGATCACCGAGCGCTGGAACAACTGGGTTACGCAGTAATCCGTTTCGTGTAGAAAGTAACGAGCGTGCGCAGAGACCCTCTGCGCACGCCCGGCATTTGACACCGAAGATCAGCGAAGCGGAGTCCCGATGTCGAAAGCCCGAAGCACCTTCCTTGCCGCGGCGATGCTGCTCGTCCTGCCGGTTGCGGCCTATGTCGCGCTCTATCTGCTGCCGCTCGTCTCCATCGGCGGGCTCGCGCTCGACAACGGCACGCTGAGCGAGCGGTTCCCGACGCTCTCGGCCCGGTTCAGCGACGCGGCCAAGGTCGACGATGCCGTGGCGGCGGCGCTGCTGGCCGACCTCCAGGCGATGGCGAAGAAGGACCGCGCCGAGGTCGGGCGCATGTTCAACCAGGAACTGGGGGGCATGCGGTCGCTGATCATCGACACCGGCAACAAGGCGAAGGGGATCGAGCCGACCCTGGCCGGGCTGACCGCGTTCAACCCAGCGTGGGGCGATGCCGCCACCTGGGACGTGGTGCGCCGCAACGTCGAGCCGATCACCTGGCGGCATTTCCAGAAGGCCACGGGCATCAAGCCCGCCCCCGGCGGCGGCTACCAGATGGCACCGGGCGACGACATCTACCTGCGGATCACGCTGCGCACCTTCGTCATTTCGGCCGAGGTCACGCTTCTGACGCTGTTGCTGGGTTATCCGCTGGCCTATGCTGTGGCCACCGGCACGCCCCGGGTGCAGGCGGTGGTGCTGATGGCGGTGCTGCTGTCGTTCTGGACCTCGATCCTGGTGCGCACCACCGCCTGGGTGGTGCTGTTGCAGACCAACGGCCTCCTGAACGACTTCCTGATCTGGCTGCATCTGATCACCGAACCCCTGCAACTGATCTTCAACCGCTTCGGCACCGTTGTCGCCATGACCCATGTGCTGCTGCCCTTCGCGATCCTGCCGATGATCAACGTGATGAGGACCATTCCGGCCGCCCAGGCGCAGGCCTCGCGCAGTCTTGGCGCGGGCCCGGTCGAGACCTTCCTGCGCGTCTACTTCCCGCAAAGCCTTCGTGGCGTCGCGGTGGGCGGCGGCACCGTCTTCATCCTCGCGCTCGGCTTCTACGTGACGCCGGCGCTGACCGGGGGGCCGGGCGACCAGATGCTGTCCTACTACATCGCCGATTTCGTGCGGAAGGGGCTGAACTGGGGCATGGCCTCGGTGCTGTCGCTGATGCTCCTCGTCTGCGTGATCGCGATGGTGGTGACCGGCGCGCTCCTGCGCCGCGCCTTCGGCTGGAGCCGGGCCACGGGAGGGACCGCCTGATGTCGCGCGCGATCTACTGGACATCGCTTTCGCTGGCCTTCATCTTCCTCATCCTGCCGCTCGTCGTGGTGCTGCCGCTGGCGTTCAACGACAGCACCTTCCTGACCTATCCGATGGAGGGTTTTTCCGTCCGCTGGTTCCGCGAGTTCTTCACCGCGCCGCCCTGGCTCTACACGCTCGGCAACAGCGCGCGCGTGGCGCTCGGCACCACGGTGGTGGCGGTGCTGGTGGGCGGGCTCGCCGCGATGGGCACGATGCTTGCTGGCAAATGGGGGCAGATCGTTCTCTCCGCGCTCTTCGTCTCGCCCGTGGTCATCCCCTCGGTCGTCCTCGGCGTGGCGATGGCCTATGCCTTCGGCCGCGTCGGGCTTGGCAGCACCTACCAGGCGCTCGTCCTCGCCCACACGATCCTGGCCGCACCCTTGGTGTTCCTCTCGGTGATGACCTCGCTGAAGGGCCTCGACCCGGAGCTTGAACGCGCGGCCGCCTCGCTCGGCGCCTCGCGCTGGTATCGCTTCCGCACCGTCACTCTGCCCCTGGCCATGCCGGGCTTCGCCACCGGCGCGCTTTTCGCCTTCATCACATCCTTCGACGAGGTGGTGGTGGCGCTCTTCATCGCCTCGCCCGAATCGCAGACGCTGCCGATCACGCTGTTCTCGAGCCTCCGCGACCGGCTGCAACCGACCATCGTCGTGGTGGCGCTGCTTCTGTCCATCGTCTCCTGCCTGTTCATCCTTGCGCTCAACCGGCTGCAGAAGCGCAGCCTCGCGGCGCGGTGAACGGATCGGCCAACTTGCGGGAAATGCCCATGTCATCGCTAGAAATCAGCAACGTCAACAAGTTCTACGGGCCGACGCAGGCCCTGTTCGATGTCTCGCTCTCGATCGGCAAGGGAGAGTTCGTGACGCTGCTCGGGCCGTCGGGGTCGGGCAAGACGACGCTTCTGAAGCTGCTCGCGGGGTTCGAGGCCGCCAGCGGCGGCCGGATCACGCTCGGCGGTCGCGACATCACCGAACTGAAGCCCGAGGCGCGGAATTTCGGCCTGGTGTTCCAGGGCTATGCGCTTTTCCCGCACATGACGGTGCGCGACAACATCGCCTATCCGCTGAAGGTGCGGCGGATGACGCGCGACCAGGTCGAGAGCCGCGTGCGCGACATGCTGGAGCTTGTGCAGCTCACCCGCTTCATCGACCGGCGGCCGTCGGAACTGTCCGGCGGCCAGCAGCAGCGCGTGGCGCTGGCGCGCGCGCTGGTGTTCAAGCCCGAGGTGCTTCTGCTCGACGAGCCGATGTCGGCCCTGGACAAGAAGCTGCGCGTCGATCTCCAGGAAGAGCTGCGCCGCATCCACCACAGCCTCGGCACCACCTTCATCAACGTCACGCATGACCAGGAAGAGGCCATGCACATGTCGGACCGGATCGCGGTGATGAACCACGGACGGATCGAACAGTTCGATACCGCCTTCACGCTCTACCGCCACCCCGCCTCGCGGTTCGTGGCCGATTTCGTCGGCAAGTCGAACATCTTCTCGGGCGAGCTGGTGCCCGGCGCGGGCGGGCAGGGGCTCGATTTCCGCGGTGACGGGCTCGAGGTCCGGCTTGGCCTGCCCGGTCCGGCAGCGGGCAAGGCCGACCTGATGATCCGGCCCGAGGACCTTTCCATCGAAACCGCCGCGCCCGCCGACGGCCGCACCGCGCTTGCGGCCGAGGTGCTGCAATCGACCTATTCCGGCGATCGCGCGCTTTATGCGCTGAAGCTGGCGAACGGGCGCGAGATCAGCGCCTATGGCGCGGCGCGGACCGGCATCTACCCCGAGGGTGCGAAGGTCTTCCTTTGCTTCGCGCCGTCGGATGCGACGCTGGTCGGCTGAGCCGATGAAACCCGGCCAGCCGCCGGAGCGGCCCGCCGTGCCGCCAGCCGTTCCGCCCGGTTCCGGAAAGATTCTCGGCGAGCGCCTGCGCCAGTTGCGCAAGCGCCGCCACATGACGCTGGCGGCGCTGGCCGAAGGCTGCGGCCTTTCGATCGGCTATCTGAGCCAGATCGAGCGCGATCTGGCGGAACCTTCCATCAACGCGCTCTTCTCGATCGCCCATCACCTCGGGGTGACGGTGCAATGGTTCTTCTCGGGCGAGGATCATGCCATCCCGCCCGAGGAACGCAGCTATGTCATCCGCCGGCCGAACCGGCTGAGGGTCGCGTTCGAACAGGGCATCGTCGACGAGTTGCTGACGCCGCAGTTGTCGCTGGCGCTGGAGATGATCCAGTCGCACATGCCGCCGGGCAGCGAGGTCGGCAAGGCCTATGCCCACGAGGGCGACGAGGTCGGGCTGGTGATCTCGGGCCGGCTCGAGCTTTGGGTGGGAGAGCGCTATTTCCTGCTTCAGGAGGGCGACAGCTTCTCGCATTCCTCGCGCGAGCCGCACCGCTACCGCAACCCCGGCCCCGGCGACACCGTGGTGGTCTGGGCGATCACGCCGCCCACGTATTGATCGGGGGGGGGGTGACCGACGCCTGCCGTCACTCCTCTGGCAGGATTGTCATCCAGAGCTGCGTTCCCGGCTAGTCTACACCTTCGTTGTCAATTCGGCACCCAGCTGCCACTCTTGGTCGGGCTAGGCTTCGCTGCCGCGAGTCGTTTCTGTGGGGGAGACAATCCGATGGCCATCATTCGTGGTGACAATTCATCCAACACCATTTCGGCGACCGGGCCGAACGACACCATCTTCGGACTAAGCGGTTTCGATGTTCTCAGCTCGACCTTCGAGCGGGCCGACCTGCGGGGCGGGTGGGGACAGGACATCTTGAGTGTCGACTATGCCTACACAATCAGCTGGCCGGTGCTCGCCCCGAATAGTTACGCCCTAGTTGGCCCATTGCCTTTGATGCGCTGGTCGCTTTCCGGGGATCAGGGAGATGACAGCCTTTCTGTTTCCGTCCTAATGGATACGGATCCAGCCATAGGCATGTTTGACTCTGCAACGGTATATCCGGTCGCCGACATCATTCTCGACGGTGGTTCAGGAAACGACACTCTGAGCGTGGACGCCGCATTCGTCCTTATGGGGTGGGGATCGGGACAGGTTGGGACCGAGACGCCGGAGATAAGCGCTGCCGTCATAGATTTGGAGGGAAACAACACTGTAAACATTTCGATGCACAATGAGATGATGGACGCAACGCCCCATCTCAACACGACTGTCATACTTGGCGATGGCAACGACACCGTGACCGTCGACAACTACACGGAGGCCGACAACTCCAACGGACATTCCACCCACGACATCGACCTCGGAAACGGGACGAACTCGCTGACGGTCAACGACCGAACCGGAAACATAGACCTGAACATTCTTGCGGGGAGCGGTAACGACAACGTCGCGTTAACTTATACACTGGATGGAGGAAATTCCTGGGGAACGAGCGTTCAGGGGCACATCGACCTCGGGGCCGGCGATGATACACTGGCGCTCACGCTTGTCGATTTGGTCACAGATTTTGCGGATGTTGACGTGACGATCGATCTCGGCGCCGGAAACAACATTGCGAACATAAGCGGTGGATACTTTGACCATTATGATATTGTTGGAGGTGTCGGAGACGATTTCATCAGCATTGATCTAAATACACTGTTTTCTTTCGATTACGGCGCCCCCGTCAACGGATATTCCGTAGCAATTAATGCTGGTGATGGAAACAACTCAATTAGCGTTGCACTTGCACCGATCTACCCATTCCTGAACCTATCGGGAGCTTCGATTCTTACGGGAACCGGAAGCGACACCATCGTGATCAGCGGTGGCCTCCTGAATGTCATCGATTCCGGTGCAGGCAACGACACCATTTCCGCCGGTAGTGGCACCGACACCATCACCCTGGGTGCAGGTTCGGACACCCTCAATATAGATCGTGCAATCTTCAATTTGCTCACTGGTCCGACTGAACGGCTGACGGTCAATGACTTCACGCTGGCGGACGGCGACAGCGTCGCGCTGAGCGGTTGGAATATCCCGGCGCTGGGTGGCACGGGCATTCTGGATGATGCTGCGGACCTACAGGCACTCAAGACACCGGGCGGCGATGTCCTGGGCTTCGTACAGTTGGGCGCCGACGCGCTCCTTTCGCTTGATCTTGGTGGCGGCGCTATTGCCGAGATATTGTTCAAGAACCTCGATATCTCTGCACCGCCGCCCCCGCCACCCCCGACTGACCCCAAGTTGAACCTGTCAGGCACCTACGGAAACGACACGCTCACCGGTGGCAACAACGATGACATCATCTTCCTTCGCCGTGGCCGGGACGTCGCGACCGGCAACGAAGGCGCGGACGTATTCCGGTTCAATGCGGTCAATTCTCACAATACCAACGGAGACCATCACGTCATCACTGACCTCGATTTCCTGGAGGGCGACGAGCTTCGCTTTCAGAACTTCGGGCCGTCCTGGGCCAACAATGCGACTGACCCGGCGAACCACCTGGAATACCAGGCAGGGACATTCAACAACTGGATCGCAGACAGCGTCGCGGACCTGAGGGAGTTGCGAGACTCGGGGGCAATCGGCGCAACCCTCTTGGCGGGTGGTCTGGGCACCGAGATAATATTCAATGACCAGGGCGGAGATTTGGTGAGAATGGACCTTTGGGGAGTGTTCGTGTAGCACCGAACGGGAGAGTGGGGTTCGCCCCCGGCATCTCGATTGCCGCATCCTGGATGTCGCAGTAGCCCAGCGCCCCGACCGCGAGCTGCGTCAGCATCGCGCGATCGTATTCCCGCTTCGCGTGCTGCGCCGCGTCGCTCGAGGCGAGTCCCTTGCGTGTGGCCCCGTTCATCCCCCGGCGCAAGCCGTCGGACGGTCCGTGCGAAGCTCCGGCAGCGCGGATCGCGCCGCTCTCACCCCTTGATCCGTTCGGATTTCGGGTCGTACATCGGGGCAAGCGAAGCTTCGGCCGCCACGATCTGCCCGGCGACCTCGATGGCATAGCGCGAGGCCATCAGGTTTTCCGCCGTCTCACCCTCGCAAGGCACATAGCCGAGGCCGATCGCCCCGCCGAGGGCATGGCCGTAGTTGCCCGAAGTCAGGAAGCTGACAATCCTGCCGTCGCGCAGGATCGGTTCGTTGTGGAACAGAAGCGGCTCGGGGTCGGTCAGGCGGAATTGCATCATGCGGCGCGCGAGGCCGGTGTCGCGCTTGCGCAGGACGGCATCGCGGCCGAGGAAGTCGCCCTTGGCGGTCTTGACCGCGAAGCCGAGGCCCGCCTCCAGCACGTGGTCCTCGTCGGTGATGTCGTGGCCGAAGTGGCGGTAGGCCTTCTCGATCCGGCAGCTGTCCATCGCATGAAGGCCGCAGAGCTTCAGGCCGATGTCCTCGCCCGCTTCGAAGAGCGCTTCAAAGACATGGGCAGCCTGATCGGCGGAAACATAAAGCTCCCAGCCCAGTTCGCCGACGTAAGTGACCCGATGCGCACGGGCGAGGCCCATGCCGATCTCGATGTCCTTCGCGGTGCCGAAGGGGTGGGCTTCGTTGGAAAAGTCATCGGGCGAGACGCGTTGCAGAAGCTCGCGGCTTTTCGGCCCCATCACCGGCAGCACCGCCTCGGCGGCGGTCATGTCGAGGATGGCGACATGGCGCTCGCCCTTGTGCCGCCGCAGCCAGGCAAGGTCGCGTTGCGGCGTCGCACCGGGGACGACCAGCAGGAACGAGGTCTCGGAGAGGCGCGTCACGGTCAGGTCGGACTCGATCCCGCCCCTGGCGTTCAGCATCTGGGTATAGACCAGCCGTCCCGCCTCCACGTCGATCCGGTTGGCACAGAGATGTTGCAGGAAGGAAGCCGCATCCGCCCCGTCGACCCGGATCTTGCCGAAGGAGGACATGTCGAGAAGGCCGACGCCTTCGCGCAGCGCCATGTGTTCGGCGCGCTGGTTCTCGAACCAGTTCTGCCGCTTCCAGGAATAGCGGTATTCCCGCTCTTGCCCCGGATTGGCAAACCAGTTGGCCCGCTCCCATCCCGCGACCTCGCCGAAGACCGCGCCGCGGGCTTTCAGATGTTCATGCAGCGGTGTCCGGCGGATGCCGCGCGAGGTCGCCATCTGGCGGTAGGGGAAGTGGTCGGCGTAAAGCAGGCCCAGGGTTTCGCTGACCCGCTCCTTCAGGTAGCGGCGGTTCTTCTGGAACGGTTGGGCGCGTCGGATGTCGACTTCCCACAGGTCGAAGGGCGCCTCGCCGTCGTTCATCCATTGCGCCAGTGCCATCCCCGCGCCACCCGACGAGACGATGCCGATGGAGTTGTAGCCAGCTGCCACCCAGTAACCGGCCAGTTCCGGCGCCTCGCCCAGGTAATAGCGGTCGTCGGGGGTAAAGCTTTCGGGACCGTTGAAGAAGGTATGAATGCCCGCCTCGGCCAGCATCGGCATCCGGTTGATCGCCGCCGAGAGGATCGGTTCGAAATGGTCGAAGTCCTCGGGCAACTGGTCGAAGCAGAAATCCTCGCGGATGCCGTCCATGCCCCAGGGCTTGGCCTTGGGCTCGAAGGCCCCGAGAAGAATTTTCCCTGCGTCTTCCTTGTAATAGGCGCATTCGTCCGGCACGCGCAGGACCGGCATCTGGCTGAGGCCGGGGATGCCCTCGGTGACGATGTAGAAATGCTCGCAAGCATGGAGCGGCAGGGTGACGCCGTTTTGTGCCGCCAGATCGCGGCCCCACATGCCGCCGCAGTTCACCACCAGATCGGCGGCGATATGGCCCTGTTCAGTGCCGGAAACCCAATCCACGCCCGTAACCCGGCCATCCGCCTGCGTGACCCGCGTCACCTTCACCTGTTCGGCGATCAGCGCGCCGTGCGCCCGCGCCCCCTTGGCCAGCGCCAGTGCGATATTTGCAGGGTCGGCCTGGCCATCGAGCGGCAGATGCACGCCCGCCGTCACCCCGTCGATGTTGAGATGGGGGTAAAGCGCCTTGACCTCAGCCGGCGACAACTCGTTGACCTCGACCCCGAAGGCACGGGCAAGGCTGGCCTGGCGCAGGATTTCCTCCTTGCGCTCCGCCGTCAGCGCGGCGGTGATCGAGCCGCACTGGCGAAAGCCGGTCGCGAGACCCGTCTCCGCCTCAAGCCGCGTGTAGAGGTCCGCCGAATACTTGGCGAGCCGCGTCATGTTCTGGCTGGCGCGCAACTGCCCTACCAGCCCCGCCGCGTGCCAGGTGGTGCCCGAGGTCAGCTGCTTGCGCTCCAGAAGCACGATGTCCTTCCAGCCCAGCTTGGCCAGGTGATAGGCGACCGAACAGCCGGAGATGCCACCGCCGATGATGACGACGCGGGCCGATTGCGGGAGGGTGATCATGGGGGCGGGCTCCGGGATGAGTCGGGAATGCCGTGAGTGATGCGTCGACGGAAATGAAAAATCAATATAGAAATTCATTATTGAATAATTCATGAGAAAATGCTCATATGGTCGAAATCCTCTTGAACACGTCTCCGGCGCCCTTACCAAAGTCGCATGAGCAAGCAGATCGGCAACGACATCAGGGCGCTTCGCAAGTCGCGGGGCATGACGCTTCAGGCGCTCGCCTTTGCGGTCGGCCGGTCGGTCGGCTGGTTGAGCCAGATCGAGCGCGGCCAGACGGAACCTTCGGTCCGCGACCTCGGCCTGATCGCCGATAAGTTCGGCATCAGCATCAGCTTCTTCTTCCGTTCAGCCAGCCGGCAAGAGGCCGAGCGCGGCCTGATCCTGCGTGCCGCGGATCGCGTGCCCATCGGATCAACCGAAAGCGGGCTCACCGAGGAACTTCTGTCGCCCTCGCTCTCGGGGTCGTTCGAGATGATCAAGTCGGTCTTCGGGCCGAAATCCGACAGCGGCGGGCCGGTGGAGACGGGCTCGCGAGAGGACGGCGGCGTCGTGATCTCGGGCCGGCTGACCCTGACGATCGGGGATCTGTCGGTCGATCTGAAGACGGGAGACAGCTTCCAGTTCGCGGGACGCAGCTACAGTTGGAGCAACCCGCATGACGAGCCGGCCGTGGTGATCTGGGTGATCTCGCCGCCGGTCTATTGAAGCAGGGTGGCATGGTGACCAAGCGGACAATCTCGGGCGATGTCTTGAAGCAGCGAAAAGGCGGGCGTTTTGTCATGCCGGAACGCCGCCTCGACTTCGCCGACCGATCCGGCCGACCGACCTGCTGATGCCTTGCCAGGCGTTGATGGCGAGCGTTGCGACATGGTGAATCCTCTCCTGAAGAAGGCGGAGGTCGGCCCTTCGCATGACTCTAGGGGGCAAGTGAAAAGTTGTAGCGTCGGGAGTATTCGGCCGGTGCGACCGCTCATGTCGGTATGGCGACGGGGGCGAGCGCTGACGTTGCATTGGAAGCGGCGAATGCGGCTGTCCTGCACAACCGTGTGACGGATGCCGCCGTCAAGACACGCCTCGCTTTGATGTGGAAACCGATCCACTAAATACTACGGAGCTTTTTTCAGTATGGGTTACGTGATCGGAGACGGGGAATTTCAATTGGCTTACATGCCGGGCATGAACTTCCGCCAGAGGTGCGACGCCGGAGGCAATGGACATTCCTGTGACCAGCGCCTATCTTTCCGGCATGTTCTCGCGCCTCGTCACCATGCTTGCCGTACTCGCGATCGCCGTCATGACGACGGTGACGGCTGGGCACGCGGCGCGCCTGAGCGCAGAGCCGGATCACGCCGTGCATGTCGGCAAGACGATGCAGGTTGATGCCGGCGATGTGGAACCCTGCGACGGTGAACGGCACTGCGGATCAGGTGATGTCGTGAGCTGTGAGCTGCTTTGCGCCGGTGTACCGGTCTTCCTGACATCCCCGAGCGAAGGCGCTGGCAGCGATTACGCGCCTGCCAGCCATGACCTGCCGGCTGCTGAAAATGTCGCCAGTCGGGCACCTGGACTGAACGAGCGTCCTCCCAAGCTCCGTCTCCTCTGATCGCGCGTCCGGGCCGAGGCCCGCGGCGTCCTGTCGGTTTTGATGAGCGGGACCAGCTGTCCCGAGGAGACGACCATGAATACTCTTTCACGACGCGGCTTTCTTGCCGCTGGCGCAGCCATGCTGGCCTATGCGCACGATCCCCGCAACGCGGCAGCGCAGGGGATCGCGCCGGGCTGCGCCGGTCAGCGCATCTCGAAAAGCTCCTGATGGAACCGTGCCGCCGGCAGGCCCAGCTTGACCAGCCCGGTTTTCAGCGCCGCGCCCATGGCGGCGGGGCCGCAGAACCACACATCCACATTGGCCAGATCGGGCACCTTGGCCGCGACATGTTCAGCCGTCATCAGCCCCGCCTCGTCGCTGAAGTGCAGGTGGAGGTTCGTCCCCGCCGCGCGCGCGTCGCGATCCAGAAGCCGGTCGCCTTCCGGGTAGGGTTGCGGCGTCGAGAAGAAGAAATCCACCGGCTTGCCGTCGGGATGCTGCCCCAGGTGCCGCATCCGGGCGATGAAGGGTGTGACCCCGACGCCTCCGGCAATCCAGATCTGGCGCGGTGCATCCGATACAAAATCGAACTTGCCCCACGGCCCCTCGACCTTGACCTCGTCGCCGATCTTCAGGGTCTTCGAGAGGGTGGATGTATAGTCGCCAAGCTCCTTGATCAGGAAGGAAACAAGGCCGTCGCCGCGCCATGCGCTGAGAATGGTGAACGGATGCGGCGCTTCCTCGCCCGTGGACAGGAAGGCGAACTGGCCTGCCTGATGCCCTTTCCAGCGGCTGTCGAGCTGCACTTCGAGTTCGAGCGTTCGCACAGTCTCGTAGTAGGTGATGCCGGTGATATTGCCGATTGCGCGGTCGTCGGTGAAGCGGAAGCTGCGCCACAGGCAGGTGATGCCGCCCCAGGCGCCCGCCGCCATCACGACCGCGAGCACGGGGCCGAGCAGGCTGGTCCAGGCGCTGATGTCCAGCAGGACCACCGAATGGTAGATCAGCACGAGATAGGTCGGCACGAACAGCCAGTGCGTCTTGAAAAACAGACGATAGGGGAAACGCTTGACCAGTGCCAGGATGCTCAGGACCAGGACGAATTTCCAGGCCTGATCGCCGATGAAGACCGCCGTGTCGTGCTGGGCGTCCGTAAACCCGGCCCAGCCGCCGACGGGTGCGGCAAGGGTCTCGGCATCGGGCTCGGCCGAGCGGACAAACCCGTAAGCTTGCCAATGCACCGCGGCGACGATCAGATTGGCGATGCCCAGCCATTTGTGCAGGCGATACATCTTGTCGAGGCCGTTCAGCCACTGCTCGACGATCCGCGGGCGTGCCGCCAGAATCAGCGACAGGCTCATCAGCACGATGGCCAGAACCCCGGTGCCCTGCATGAAGGCATCGCCAAACCGGCGCGCCTCGGGTCCGCCCAGCCACAGCGGCAACTCAGCACTCAGCCACACCACAAGCGTGGCGGCAACGATCCAGAAGAAGGCCGTCCGAACGCGTGTCATCCACCCCATCCCGCCCCGTCTGGGGGCTTTGCACCGGTTGTCGGCAAAGCATTATCAGCGCCTGTCACGGTTTCAAGTCGAATTGACGGCCCCTTGTCCCAGGCAGAAATCCACGCACTTCGACATAGCCCAAATCCTCGCAGCTTTGGTCCAGTTCCGTTAGGCATTACCTTGATGAACGGGACTGGTTGTCCCGAGGAGACGACCATGAATACTCTTTCACGGCGCGGCTTTCTTACCGCTGGCGAAGCCATGCTGGGCTATGCGCAGCTCCCTCGCATCGCGACAGCGCAGGGTGCTGCGTCGCTCTCAGGCGCGCGGCGGGACA
>JAUQYA010000109.1 GCA_030837785.1 Albidovulum sp. | reverse complement strand
GTGTTCCATGCCCAAGGACGAATGGGGCGTCAAGCGCCTCTGCCCGCATTGCACGAGCCGGTTCTACGACCTGGCCCGCGACCCGATGACCTGCCCGGAATGCGGCCACACCTTCACGGCCGAAAGCCTGATCGCCGGCCGTGGCCGGGTGCTGATCAGCGACAAGGCCGCCGCGAAGGAAGAAGACCTCGACATGGAGGATCTGGCCGAGGACGATCTCGACTCCGATGCGGGCGACGACGACCTTGACGACGATCTGCTGGAAAGCGACGAGGACGACGAGGTCTCGCTCGACGACATCGCCGATGTGCCCGGCGGCGACGACGAGGGCTGAGGCGGATCGAGGGATCACGCCGGATCGGCATGGAGGGCGCGGTCACACCGCGCCCTTTTGCGCTGCCCTCGGGGCCCCGGGGCCCCGCGTGGCATCTTCGCGGGCGGCCCACTTTTCGCTTGCGCCCCCCACCCGCCTTGCCTATATCGCCGCTCACGCGGGCGGGGTGCGACCCCTGCCCGGACCTCCGGTGGGGCCATAGCTCAGTTGGGAGAGCGCTTGAATGGCATTCAAGAGGTCAGGGGTTCGACCCCCCTTGGCTCCACCAAATAAACCAGTAAAAACAAGCACTTACTGACAGGCCTCTCGCGGGGCTTTTGTAGTTCTGAAAGCTGCGTAAGACTTACGTAAGATTTTGCGGGACGCCGGGGTAGCGCATAAGTCATTGATTCCCCAAACAAAACACCCCCGCCTGTGAGGGCGAGGGTGCTGCTGGGTCACGCGCGAGAAGATAACACGCGCCCTAGCTGGCTCCGATGGTTTGGCGAGGGTCAGTTGCCTTTACCTCGGCGCGGGCGGCAGGTCCGCGAGATGCCGCTCAGTTATTCCTTAGGGCGACAGCTTGGGCCGCGACAGAGGGCACCCGCGGACATGCAAATGGCGGCCTGACAATCCTTGCCGACTCGCATAGCCTTCATCGGTGGCAGATCGCAAAAACTGTGCAGAGGCAGAAATGCAGGAGAACAGGCATGTTAACTATCGCGGGATTGATTTGTTCGTGGGCTGGGAGAACGGATCGGGTGTGGCGGTCTCGGAACTGCCTGCCAAAGCAGGAGTTTATGCAGAAATCTACTGGCCCGAGCGAGGTGTGAGGATCGGCGAGACCGGTCGAAGTATCCGGGGAAAGATCCGTCACGACATCCGCTGGTTTACCAGCATGATGGATGGCTCTGCTCCGCCGGAACAATTGCGCAGAACACTGCCGATAGCGGAAGCAGCGAAGGCAACCGGGGCACAAGGTTTCGAATTTTTCGTAGTGAGCGACAATCCCCTTCTTGCGGAAAAGAATCTTCGGCAAGAGTGCGAACGGTTCCTCTTCAGGTGGCTTGCGACCGCTCAAGGATGGGTGAACTGGAACCGGCAAGTAAGCTGGCGTTGATACTAGACGCGGTTTCGGTTGCGCGACCAGCCCGCCCAGACCGCGTCATCATGCCACCGGCGCAGCGCAGCCAGCACGACTGGCATGTCCACGTTGTCCAACACGCCCTCGCCAATCTCCGCCTCCACCTGCTCGGCAAAGGCGTCCATGGAACCGTATGCGATTTCGATGGGGCTTTTGGGCGCAGCACGCGCGGCCTCAAGGCGGGCCACCCGCTGCAACATGCCCCGCACGCTCGTCATGTGTCGGCCCTCCGCGTCATCGACGCCAGCGCCCGCACGATGCCGATGGTGCGCTGCCTTTCGGCTTGCCGATGTTCCAGCGCCGCCAGCACCCGGTCCACCTTCGTCGCGGTCTCGCGCACAGAGGGCTGAGGCGCGGGCTTGCCGCCGTGGTTATGCGCGGCCGTCACGTTTCAGCCTCTGCATTTCGCTCATCAGCCCCGGCGCGGCAGCGATGCAGCGTGCAAACTCCGCCTCGCCCCGCCGCTTCTCCATCGCCACCCGTTCAGCGCGGTGTCGATGTGGACGAAAGCCCTGACCCGTCCGCCGCGCCGCCGCGCCACCGCCACGGCGGCCGCCAGCTGTTCCGGGCCGTTCAGCACAGGCACGATCCCGGCAGACACCGCCTCGACCAGCACTCTCCGCATAATTCGACGCTCGGCATAACAGGCTTTATGCAGTGCACCGCATAAGGCCTGTTTCGAGTATCCGGTTCCCGAAACGGCCAAGACCTACCCCCGCTTCAGCGGTTTCCGCGAGGATCCCGTCGCCAACGCGCTCGCCACACCATCGGGCAAGATCGAGATCTGGTCCGAGACCATCGCGACGCTCGGCTATGACGATTGCCCGCCGCACCCCGACGCCAAGCCCCGCGAGATCACCGATGGCGACGTCGTGCGGGTCTTCAACGACCGCGGCGCCCTGCTTGCCGGAGCCATCGTCAACGATCGCATCCGGCAGGGTGTCGTGAGGCGGCAGGAAGGGGCGTGGTATGACCCGGACAGGCCCGGCGAAGTCGGCGCCATGTGCAAGCACGGCAACATCAACGTGGTCACTCTCGACAAGGGCACGTCGAAGCTGGCGCAAGGCAACGTCGCCAGCACCGCGCTCGTGGAGATCGAGAAATACGACGGCCCGCCGCCCCCGGTAACCGCCTTCGACGTGCCGGCCGGTGCCTGAGTGCCACGGCGGAAGCGGGCTTCGCCCGCCTCCGCCTCAGGGCGCGAGACTGCTACGAAGCCGGTCGGTGTAGCGGATCATCGTGCAGCCTGCCCGCCGTGCCGCCGCCTCGACCGCCTCGCGCATCCCGGCGACGGTCTCGGCCTCGACGGTCTGCCAGCCGCAGGCGCGCGCGATGGCGGGCAGGTCGGGCGTCAGGATGTCGACGCCGAGAGGGGGCACGTTCTGGGCGATCATCGCCGACTTGATCTCGCCATAGCCCTGGTTGTCGTAGAGCAGGAGGATCACCGGCGCCTTCGCCTCCACCGCGCTGGCCAACTCGGCGAGCGAGAACTGCAACCCGCCGTCACCGGTCAGCGCCAGGACCGGCCGCCCGTCGGCAAGTGCTGCGCCCACCGCGGCGGGCAGGCCGTAGCCGAGCGTGCCGTAGCCGGTGGCGGAGTTGAAGTACCCTCCCGGCCGGGCGGCGGCGAAGCCCATGTTGCCGGCATAGACCGCCTGGGTGGAATCGCCGACGATCAGCGCCCCGGGCAGCGTGTCGCGCAGGAGGTCGAGCAGCGCGAGGTCCTGCCCCAGCCTGCCCGGCAGCGCGCCGAGCCCCGCCTGCGCCGCCGCGGCCCGTTCCGCCCCGCCGCCGGGGGCGCGGGACGTGACCGCGGCCAGGAGCGCCCCGGCACCGAGCGCGGCATCGCCGACGAGCCCGATCGCGGGCGCCGGGCCGCGCAGGATCTGGCCCGGGTCGATATCGAGCCGCACCAGCGGCGCGGAGATCGCGAAGCCGCCGTCCTCATACATGTCGTAGTCGGTGGGGCCGAACTCGGTGCCGATCGCCAGCACCGCGTCGGCGCCGGCGATGAGCGCGCGGGTGGCGGGCATCGAGGCGGTCAGCGTCACCGCCAGCGGATGGCCGGGCGGCAGGATGCCGCGGCCGTTCGTCGTCATCACCACCGGCGCGTCCAGCGCCTCGGCCAGTTCCGGCAGGGCACGCGCCCGCACCGCGCCGCCGCCGGCGAGGATCACCGGCCTGCGCGCGGCGGACAGAAGCGCCGCCGCCTCGGCGACGAGGGCCGGGTCGGGCGCGGGGCGGGTCAGGCGGCTCACACGCTCCGGCATGGCGAGATGCCCGGCCGGCGCCAGCATCACGTCGATCGGCAGTTCCAGATGCACCGGCCGCGGCCGGGCGCCGTCGAACACCGCGAAGGCCTGCGCCAGCGCGGGGGCCAGTTCCTCGGGCCGGTGGACGGTGCGGCTGAAGGCGGCGACGCCGGCGACCGTCGCCTGCTGGTCCGGCAGTTCGTGCAGCCAGCCCTCGCCCGAGCCCATGCGGCCGTGGGCGTTGACAGTGGAGATCACCAGCATCGGCACGGAATCGCCATAGGCCTGGCCCATCGCGGTCAGGATGTTGGTCATGCCGGGGCCGGAGATGATGAAGCAGACGCCGGGCCGGCCGCTCGCCCGCGCGTAGCCGTCGGCCATGAAGCCCGCGCCCTGTTCGTGACGCGGCGTGACATGGCGGATGCCGCTGCCGGCAAGGCCGCGGTAAAGCTCGATCGTATGCACCCCGGGAATGCCGAAGACGGTGTCCACCCCGTAGGCGCGCAGGAGATGGGTCAGGTAGACCCCGGTCGAGATTTCCGTCGTCATCAGGCGCCCCGGCCTCCCTTGCGCATCTGCCAGACCGTCTTGGCCAGGATCACCGTCACCACGATCACGATCAGCACCACCGAGATCGCCGCGATCGCCGGGTCGATGTTGTCGCGCAACCCCATCCACATCAGCCGCGGCAGCGTAACCGCATTGACCGAGGTGATGAAGAGCGTCACGCCGATTTCCTCCCACGACAGCACGAAGGTCAGCAAAAGCGCGGTCAGCAGCGTGAAGCGGATGTTTGGCAGGATCACCCGGAACACCCGCGGCACCACGCCCGCCCCCATCGACCGGGCGGCAAGGTCGATCCGCCGGTCGAGCTGCGCCAGCGCCACCGAGATCAGCACCACCGCGAAGGGCGCGATCATCACCGCATGCGCCAGCACCACCCCCGCCCAGGTGTCGTAGGCGACGAAGCCGTTGACCTTGGAAAGCGTGATCAGGAAGAAGTAGAGCGTCAGCGCCGAGACCACGGGCGGGGCCACCATCGGCAGAAGCGCGAGCCCCATCAGCACCGGCGCGAAGCGCGGCTGGATCATCCAGATGCCGAGCGCAAAGGCGGTGGCGAGCGTGGTCGCCACGACCGACGCCACCGCGCCGATGCGGATCGAGAGCCAGATGCCCTCGGCCCAGGCCGGCTTCTCGATCAGCGCCCGGTAGTGGCGCAGCGACCATTCGCCATCGGGCACAGAAAGATAGCGCGTCGGCGTGAAACTGACCGGGATCACCGCGACAAGCGGCATCAGCAGGAAGATCGCGATCAGCGCGGCCAGCACGGTGACCAGGGGTCCGGGGCGAAGCTGGATCATTTCCCTGTCCCCCGCACCTGCCGCAGCATCAGCGCCAGCAGCGCGCCCACCGTCACCATCAGGATCACGCTGATCGCCGCGCCGAGGCCCCAGTCCGGGCTCTGGAAGATGCGCAGGTAGATCAGTTCCGCCACCATCACGCTGCGGCCGCCGCCGAGGATCGCCGGGGTGATGAAGAAGCCGAGCGCGAAGACGAAGACGAGAAGCACCGCGCCGAGGATGCCGCCCTTGGTCATCGGCACGAAGACCTGCCAGAAGATGCGGGCGCGCGAGGCGCCCATGCCGCGCGCGGCCATCAGCACCCGCTCGTCCACCGCGCGCATCGACGAGGCAAGCGGGAAGACCGCGAAGGGGATCAGGAAATGCACCATCCCGACGACGACGCCGAATTCGTTCCTGACCAGGGTCAGGGGCTCGGACAGGACGCCGAGCTGTTGCAGCCAGGTGTTGAGAATGCCCTTGTTCGACAGGAGCGCGAGCCATCCGAACGCCCGCGTCAGGACCGAGATCCAGAACGGGATCAGGATGCACAGCTCGATCACCACCCGCGCCGCCGGCCCGCCGCGCACCCAGATCAGCGTCAGCACATAGGCCGCCGCGACCGACAGCACCGTCACTACCGCGCAGATGCGCAGGGTCCGCCAGATCACCCCGAGCACGAGCGGATCGGTCAGCGCGACGGCATACTGGCCGAACCCCGGCTCCGGCAGCGTCACGCTCCACTCCATGACGCCGAGGAACGGCACCAGATAGGCCACCGCCAGCAGCAGCATGAGCGGCCCGAGAAGGAGGATGTGGCGGGCAGTCATCCGGTGTCCGATCTGGCAATCGTCGGAAGGGGCCGCCCCCGGGAAACCCCGGGGGCGGCGAAGGATCAGGCCGAGATGATCTTGAGGAATTGATCCAGCGCGGGGCCGTAGTTCTCCTCGTACCACGGCATGTCGAGCGGGATCTGCACGGCGAAGTTGGCCGGGTCCACCGGGTTGTAGCGCGCCTCCTCGGGCGGCAGCAGCGCGTCTGCCGCGGGGTTGGCCGGCCCCTGCCCCAGCATCCGGAACATGACCAGCTGCTTTTCGGGATCCTGCGCCGAGGCGATGAACTGCATCGCCGCGTCCTTGCCGCCGGGGTTGTTTTTCAGCACCCCCATCGCGCCCGGCGCGATCAGGCCCTGATCCCAGATGAAGGACACGTCGCCACCCGAATCCTCCTCGATCAGCTTGGCGCGGGTCGACCAGATCAGCGCCATCGAGGCCTCGCCGTTCAAGAGGATCGACTGGCTTTCCGACCCGCCGCCCCAATAGGCCACGACATTGTCCTTGAACGCCGCAAGCTTGGCATGGGCGCGTTCGAGATCGAGCGGATAGAGCGCGTCCGGCGCCACGCCGTCGGCCAGAAGCGCCGCCTCCCACATGCCGGTGCCCCATTTGTAAAGCGACCGCTTGCCGGGGAATTTCTCGACGTCGAAGAAATCCGCCATCGTCTTCGGCGGGTTGTCTTTGAACTTCGCGGCGTCGTAGGCGATGATGTAGCTGTAGAAATAGGTCGAGGCGGAGTGGTCCCAGCCGAAGCCCTCGCGCATCTTGCCCTTGTCGACGACGGCATAGTCGATCGGCTCCATCATCCCCTTCTTGCCCAGCGCCTCGGCCGAGAAGGGGTCGACGTCGACGATATCCCAGGTAGGCTTGCCGCTTTCGGCCTGCGCCGCAATGGCGCCCTCGGTCGGACCCGACCCGTCCTGCTTCACGGTGATGCCGGTCGCCGCGAGGAAGGGTTTGCCATAGGCCTCGTCATAGGCGGTGCCGGCATCGCCGCCCCAGTTGACGAAGACAAGCTCCTTGGCCTGGGCCATCGCCGCGGTGCCGCGCAGGCCGAGCGCCGATGTGCCCATGAGAAGCGCGAGGCCGGTGGTGAAGTCGCGCCGCGAGATCTGCCCGCGGGCGGCCCGAATCTTCAGGATCTCGAGGCAATCGCGCTGGAAAGGTCCGTTCATTTTCTTCTCCCTGTTGTCGTGGTCGTGTCGGATGCGCCGGTCGCCCGGCAGGTCGTCAAAGCAGGAAGCCGCGGTCCGGGGTCCAGGTGGCCCAGACGGCGGCACCCGGGGAAAGCCCCTCGGGCAGGCCGGCGGTCGGCCGGTGCAGGACCAGCGCCGTGCCGCCCGGGGTCACGAGCATCAACCGCGTTCCGGCGCCGAGATAGGTGAGATCGCGCAAGGTGGCGGGAACCGCGTTGCCGGTGGCGGGCTCGGCAAGGCTCAGTTCCATGTATTCCGGCCGGATCGCCAGATCGCCCTCGGCCGACGCCGCCTCGACCGCCCGCCCCTCCACCCTTCCGTCCCTGACCGGCAGGATGTTGATGTCGCCGAGGAACTCCGCGACGAAGCGGTTGGCGGGGCGCTCGTAGACCTCGCGCGGGGCTGCGATCTGCTGGAGCCGCCCCTTTTCGAAGATCGCCACCCGTGAGGACAGCGCCAGCGCCTCCTCCTGGTCGTGGGTAACGAAGACGAAGGTGGTGCCGGTCTCGCGGTGAAGCCGGCGCATCTCGTCCTGCATCTGGCCGCGCAGGTTCTTGTCAAGCGCCGAGAAGGGCTCGTCGAGCAGCAGGACCGGCGGCCCGTAGGCCAGCGCGCGCGCCAGCGCCACGCGCTGCTGCTGGCCGCCGGAAAGCCCCGACGGCCGCTTGTGGCCGTGCCCGCCAAGCCCGACCATCTCGACCATCTCCGCCACCCGGCGCCTCACCTCGGGCCCGCCGCGGCCCTGCACCTTCAGCGGGAAGGCGATGTTCTCCTCCACCGTCATGTGCGGGAAAAGCGCATAGCCCTGGAACACCATGCCGAAGCCGCGCCTCTCGGCCGGCATCTCGGTCATGTCGCGCCCGTCGAGGCTGAGCCGCCCCGAGGTCGGCGCCTCGAACCCCGAGAGCACCATCAGGAAGGTCGTCTTGCCCGAGCCCGAGGGGCCAAGCAGCGTCAGGAATTCGCCCCGCGCGACGGTCAGCGTGACATCGGCCAGCGCGGTGAACTGGCCGAACTCCTTGCCGATGCCGGAGGCGCCGATTTCTGCTGCCTGGGTCACGCGGGTTCCTCTTTCTCCGGCGATGAGCGTAGGGAGCGGGGCGGGCGTTAGGCAACCGAAAGTTTTTTCCTCCCTTGTGAAAGGAAATTTGCCGACCTGCCACCGCGGCCTAGCCCTGCAACAACTCCCCGCGCAGCCAGCCGCGGAAGGCCGCGGCCGCCGGGTTGCCGGATTTCTCCGGCGGGACGATCATGAAGTAGGACCGCGGCGAGCGGATCGCGAGGTCGAAAGGGCGCACCAGAAGGCCCGCGTCCATCGCCTGCTGGCAGATGAACTCGTCGCCCATCGCCACGCCCTGCGCGCCGAGCGAGGCGGAATAGACGAGGTTCATGTCGGAAAACCGGATGCCGGTGCGCGCCGCCTCGACGCCGAGACCGGCGAGGCCGAACCACGATTCCCAGTCCTGGAAATCGCCCAGATGCAGCAGCGTCACCTGCGCGAGCCCCTCGGGCGCGTCGAGCCCGTCGATCCGGTTGAGCAGGATCGGGCTGCACAGCGGGGTGAATTCCACCGCCTTCAGCAGCTCCACCGCCATCCCCGGCTGGTGGCCGTGGCCGAAGGTGATGAAGATGTCCACGTCAGGGTTGCTCACGTCGTCAAGCCGTCGCGGCGTCACCAGCGACAGCGAGACATCGGGGAAGGCTTCGGAAAACCCGCCGATCTTGGGGCAGAGCCAGCTTGACGCAAAGCCGGGCGGGCTGCTGACGGTGAGCGTTCCGCTGATCCCGCGCGCGGCGTTGCGGGTGGCCGAGCCCGAGATCACCGACAGCGCCCGGCGCACGTCGACGGCATAGGTCACGCCCTGCGGCGTCAGCTCCACCCGCGTGCCGACGCGGTTCATCAGCCGGAAGCCGAGGTCACGTTCGAGAAGGCGCAACTGGTGGCTGACCGCGCTGCGGGTCAGGTTCAGCTCGTCCGCCGCCTGCCAGACCGTGCCGTGGCGGGCGAAACTTTCGAGCGCGCGGAGTGCCTGGGTGGAGGGGATGCGCGGCATGGGGCCTCCTGCAATCGGACGAGCCTAGCCCGGCCGCACGGCAAGCACCAGCCCAAGGTGAAAATCATTTGCCGTTTGCGGGAAGAGGTTTCACTTGGTGCCGGGCCACCCCGGCGTGTAGCGATGGGGGAAGGCCCGGGAAGACGCCGTCAGATTCGCGTCGGGTTCGCGTCGGTTTTGCGTCGGGCATCCGTACGGCATCCGTATGGCAGGCGTCGGGCAAGCGGAGGACATCGGTCATGGCAGCAGACCAGCTCAGCGCCGCGCAATCCACCGCGCTCGGCGTCATTGCCGCGCGGCGGGGCGAGCTTTCCGACTGGTGCGCGACGATCTTCGATTTCGGCGAGACCGCCTGGCGGGAATACCGCTCGGCCGAATGGTATGTGGCCCGGCTCAGGGCCGAGGGTTTCACCGTCGAGGAAGGCTCGGGCGGGATGCCGACCGCCTTCTGCGCGGAGTGGCACAACGGGGACGGGCCGGTGATCGGCATGTATGCCGAATACGACGGCATCCCCGGCAACTGCCAGGCGGCGAGCACGCGGCGCGAGCCGCGCGCCGGGCTCGGCTTCCAGGCGGGGGGCCACACCGACCCGCATTCGGGCCTCGGCATCGCCGGGCTTGGCGGCGCGCTCGCCGTCAAGGCGGCGATGGAGCGGCACGGGCTGAAGGGGGGCATCCGCTTCACCGGCGAGCCGGCCGAGAAGGTGCGCGGATCGAAGCCGATCCATGCCGCGAAGGGCTATTACGACGGGCTGGCGGCGATCCTGTCGTTCCATCCGTTCTACATGCTGCCGATGTGCAATACCGTCCGCTGGGAGACCCATTGCGGCGCCGGCTGGTCGATGGTCTACCGCTTCCTCTGCGACAGGCCCGAGGGCTGGGGCCGGAGCGACGGCGCGCCGATCCCGCAGTCGCACAGCGCGATCCGGGCGCCGGGGGCGAACGACGCGCTGAACCTGATGTTCCTGACCTCGAAAAGCTTGCGCGATTCGATGCTGTCGCACCAGGGCGGCTGGTCGATCTCCGAGGCGATCCTGACCGCCGGGCAGGCCACCGCCGACAACCAGCCGGCGGGGCTCGCGGAGCTGCAATACATGATCCGGGTGCCGACGATCGCGATGGCCGAGGCGGTCACCGCCGCGCTCGACCGCAACGCCGAGGCGGCGGCGGCGATGACCGGCTGCCGCTGGGAACGCCACTGGGTGTGCAAGTCGCGCCCCGGCCTTGCCAATCACGCGATGGCGCGGCTGGTCTGGGACGCGATGCAGCGGCGCGGCGCACCGGCCTGGGACGACGCGGCCGCCGCCGTGGCGCGGGAAATCCAGGCCAACCTCGGCCTGACGCCGATGGACGACCCCTTCATCCCGGAAATGTCGCGGCTGATCGAGCCCGAGGCCGCCGAGGCGATCCTGCGCCGCGACCTGGCGCCGAGCCAGACCCATTCGACCTCGGACGATTATACCGACATGTGCTGGCACGCACCGACGGCGCGGTTCTACGTCGCCCGGCCGGCGCTGCGGGCGCCCGAGGGCTTCGCCTATCCGGCATGGGTGATGAACGCGCTCGGCGGCATCCGCGCCACGATCGACCCGATGGTTGAACGCGCCGCCGAGGTGCTGGCGCTGTCGGCGCTGCGCATCCTTGAGGACGACGTGGCGCGCGAGGCGGCCTGGGCCGAATTCCGCACCCGCACCGGCGGCGGCGTGGGCGGATCGGAGTGGGTTCCGCCCCAATGCGACTATGCCCCGCCGATCCATTTCCGCTGGCCGGAATATGTCAACACCCCGCGCGGGCATGACTGGTGGATTCCCTCCGCCATGCCCGGCGCCTGAAAGGAGATGTGCCATGAACGTGCAGACCCGTCCCGACCCCTTCACGCTCCAGCGCCGCCAGGCGGGCGGCGGCACCAAGCCGCTATCCCAGTGGGGCTTCGCCAACGAGACCGACCGGCTGACCGACGTGCTTCTGGGCAGCCCGCGCTTCCTGCGCCACATGGCGACATCGAGCCTGTCGCGCAAGCACCTGCGCGAGGCGCCCTGCAACGTCCAGATGGCACAGGCCCAGCACAAGGACCTGGTGGCGGCCTACGACCATTTCGGCGTCAAGGTGCACATGTACGAGCCAGAGCCTGAACTGCCGATGCAGGTCTATGCCCGCGATTCCAGCGTGATGACGCCCTATGGCGCGATCATCACCGCGATGGCGAACTGGTGGCGGCGGGGCGAGAACTACGCGGCGATCCGGCACTATGAAAAGCTCGGCATCCCGATCTACGACATGGTGACGGCCGGCACCTTCGAGGGCGGCGACTTCGACGTGATCGAGGAGGGCTGCGTGCTGATCGGCTGTGGCGGCGCGCGGACGCAGGAGGAAGGCGCGCGGCAGGTCGCCCAATGGTTCGAGGCCGAGGGCTGGGAGGTGCGGCTGGCCTTCATCGACGAATATTACGTGCACATCGACCTGATGGTGGTGCCGGTGGCGCCGAAGCTGACGGCGGTGTGCCTCGCCTGCACCGAACCCGGCATCGTCGACTGGCTGAAGGCCAAGGGCCACGAGATCATCGACGTGCCGTTCCAGGACACGATGGCGCTGGGCTGCAACTTCATGTCGCTGGGCGGCGACCGGGTGATCGCGCCGAAATCCTCGCAGGCACTGATCGGCCAGCTTCGGGCGCGCGGCTTCGAGGTGGCCGAGGTCGACATGTCGGAGATTTCCAAGACCGGCGGCGGCATCCACTGCATGGCGCAGGCGCTGAAACGGGTGCCGTGACCGACGCCGCGCTCGACCGCCGCTTTCCCGACGCCGCCGCGATGGAGGCGGCGGCGGCGGCCCGCATCCCGGGCTTCGTCCGCGGCTACCTCCAGGGCGGGATCGGCGGAGAGGCCTGCCTGGCGCGGAACCGCGCCGCGCTCGACGCGGTGCGGCTCGTGCCGCGCTACCTGGTGGAGGATGCCGAGCCCGACCTTTCGGTGACGGTCGCCGAGGCGACCTGGGACGCGCCCTTCGGGGTGGCGCCCCTCGGCCTCGGCGGGCTGATCTGGCCGGGGGCGGAGGCGGCGATCGCGCGCGCCGCGGGGGCGGCGGGGATCGGCCATGTGCTGTCCACCTATGCCACGACGGCGATGGAGCGGATCGCCCCCCTCGCCGGACCCGGCGCGGCGTTCCAGCTCTATCCCCCCGCCGATCCGGCGATGGAGGCCGACCTGATCGAACGGGCCCGCGCCTCGGGTTACCGGGTACTGATGGTGACGGTGGACATCCCCGGCCCGACCCGGCGGCGGCGCGACATCAGGAGCGGGCTGGTGGTGCCGCCGCGGTTCGGGGCGCGGACGCTGATGGAGATCATGGCCTGCCCGCGCTGGGCCTTCGGCATGGCGCGCGGGGGTGTGCCGGCGTTCGAGACCCTCGCGCCCTATTTCCCCAGGGGCGGGGCGGCGGGGGCGGCTGAGTTCCTCGGCCGGATGATGCAGGGCCATATCGGGCCCGCGCGGCTGTCGCGCATCCGCGCCGCCTGGCCGGGCAGGCTCATCGTCAAGGGCGTGCTGGGCGCCGACGATGCCGCCGAGGCGCTGGCGCTCGGCGCCGACGGGGTGGTGGTGTCGAACCACGGCGGGCGGCAGCTCGACGCGGCGCCGGCCGCGCCGGAGGTGCTGCCGGGGATCCGCGCGCGGCTGGGGGACGGCGCGCTGATCCTCGCCGACGGGGGGGTGCGCTCGGGCCTCGACATCGCGCGGATGATCGCGCTCGGCGCCGATGCGGTGCTGGTGGGGCGGCCGTTCCTCCATGCCGTCGCGGCGGCGGGGGCGCGGGGGCCGGCGCATCTGGGGGCGGTGTTGCGCGAGGAGTTGCGCACGACGATGATCCAGCTCGGCGTCGGCAGGCTCGCCGAGCTGCGGGGCGTGCTGTGGAGGGACCATGCTTGAGGAGTTGCGCGCGGCGCTCGGGCCGCAGGGCTGCCTGACCGGCGTGGACGTGCCGGAGGCGGCGCTGTCGGACGCCAGCCGCTCGGGCCGCGACCTGCCGCTGGCGCTCCTCCGCCCGGCGACGGTGGAGGAGGTGTCGCGGGCGCTGGCGATCTGCCACCGCCACGGGGCGCCGGTGGTGCCGCAGGGCGGCATGACCGGGCTTGCCGGCGGTGCCAATCCGGCGCCCGGCGCCATCGCCCTTTCGCTTTCCCGCCTGAGCGGGGTGGAGGAGATCGACGCCGACGCGATGGCGATGGTCGTGCGCGCCGGCACCGTGCTGGAGGTGGCGCAGAAGGCGGCCGAGGCGGCGGGGTTCCTGCTGCCGATCGACCTCGGGGCGCGCGGATCGTGCCAGATCGGCGGCAACATCGCCACCAACGCCGGCGGGCTGCGGGTGATCCGCGACGGCATGGCGCGCGACAACCTTCTCGGCATCGAGGCGGTGCTGGCCGATGGCACGGTGCTGAGCCGGCTGACCAAGGTGGTGAAGAACAACACCGGCTACGACCTGCGCCATCTCTTCGCCGGCTCCGAAGGCACGCTCGGCGTGATCACCCGGGCGGTGATCCGGCTCCGCCCCCTGCCCGGCCCGCGCGGCACCGTCCTTGCGGCACTGCCGGATTTCGCCTCGGTGCTCAGGCTGCTGGCGCTGGCGCGCGCCACCCTGCCGGGCCTTTCGGCCTTCGAGGCGATGTGGCGCGACTACTTCGCCTTCAGCCAGAGCCTTTTGCCTGCGCCGCTCTTCGCCGATCCGCCGCCCTTCTCGGTGATCCTCGAGGCCGAGGCCGGCGAGGCGCTGGAGCGGCTTCTGGAGACGGCGTTCGAGGCGGGCGTGGTCAGCGACGCGCTCATCGCCCAGTCGCTGGCCGAGGCGCGGCGGTTCTGGGCGGTGCGCGAGGGGATCGAGATGGACGCGGCACTGCCCGGGCTCATCAACCTCGACGTCAGCCTCGCCACCGGGCGGCTCGACGATTTCGCGCAAGCCTGCCGGGCGGCGCTTCTGGCGCGGTTTCCCGAAGCACATGTGTCGTTCTTCGGCCATGTCGCCGACAGCAACCTGCATGTCGCGGTCGCCGTCCCGGGCGGCGGCGAGACTGCGGCGCACACCGTCGACGCCACCGCCTACGGCGTGGTGCAGGATTTCGGCGGCTCGATCTCGGCCGAGCATGGCATCGGCACGCTGAAGCGCGACTGGCTCGGTTGCAGCCGGAGCGGGGCGGAACTGGCGGCGATGCGGTCGATCAAGACGGCACTCGACCCGAAGGGCATCCTCAACCCCGGCAAGCTGCTGCCGCCGGAGTGAGGGTGCGACCCCTCAGGCGTCGCGCTTCAGGATCCACTCCACCTCGGGGGCGGGCACGAAGCGCCATTTCCGCAGGGGTCCGGCCATGACGTTGAGGTAATACATCTCGAACCCGTAGGGCGCGCCGCAGGGATGATGGCCGCGCGGCACCAGCACCACCTCGCCGTCCCTCACCGCCATCGTCTCGTCCAGCGACCCGTCGTCGGTATAGACGCGCTGGACGGCCCAGCCGTCGGCCGGGTTCAGGCGGTGGTAGTAGGTCTCTTCCAGATAGGTGATCCGGGGAAAGTCGTCCTCGTCGTGGCGGTGGCTCGGGTAGGAGGACCAGTGGCCGGCGGGGGTGAAGACCTCGGTGACCAGCAGGCTGTCGGCGTAGTCCTCGCCCTCCATCGCGATGTTGTGGACGTGGCGGGTGTTGGTGCCCCGGCCGCGTTCGGTCAGCGTGATCCCCTCCGGCCCGATCCGGCGCGCGGCGTGGCCGCCCTTCCCCGGCGCGGAACAGACCGCGAGGGTGCAATCGGTCTCGGCCACCGCCCGCCACTCCGCCCCGTCGGGCACGTAGAGGCAATGCGGCGGGGTCTTCTCGAAGACGCTCGTCCGGTCGCCCAGCACGCCCCAGTCCTGTCCGGCGGCGGTCAGCGCCGCCTTGCCCTCGACCATGACGAGGATCACCTCGCGATCCCCGGTGGTCTCCGCCGCCACCTCGCCCGGCCGGAGCCGGTAGAGCGAGAAGCCGACATGGCGCCAGCCGGCCGAGGCGGGGGTGATCTCGTGCACCTTGCCGCGGGTGCCGAAGGGCTTGCGCAGAAGCGGGCTCATTGATCCCCTCTCGGGTTGAAGGTCACGAACAGGCGCCAGGCGGCATAGGCGCCGAGCGCGAGGAAGAGGATCGCGAAGCCGGAGCTGCCCGAGGCCAGTTCGAACAGGCCCCAGCCGAGCGCGATTGCGGTCACCAGAACCCGCCGCCAGAGCGGCCGGAACCACGGATGATCAAGGTCGAAGACCCCCCGGCCCATCGCCTCAGGCCGCCTCCGCCCGGTCGAGCCCCGCCGCGCGCGCCATCCGGCGGAGCGCCCTGAGCCCCATGTCCTGATAGTGGAACGGATTGCGCACGGCGCTGTCCTGCTCGGCCTCGATCACCAGCCAGCCTTGATAGCCGTGCTCGGCCGCGATCTTCAGGACCGGCTCGAAGGCGACCGAGCCCTCCGGATCGCCCGGCACGGTGAAGGCGCCGCGGCGCACCCCCTCGAGGAACGAAAGCCCCTTCTCGCGCACCTCGCGGGCGATGCCTGGGCGGACGTTCTTGGCGTGGATATGGGTCACCCGACCCATGTATCGGCGCGCCACCTCTGCCGGATCGGCGCCGCCGAAGGTGCAGTGCCCGGTGTCGAGAAGAAGCCGCGTGTGCGGCCCGGCCATCGCCATGAACCGGTCGATGTCCGCCGCACTTTCGATGATCGTGCCCATGTGGTGATGGTAACCCATCTTCACGCCCTGGTCATGGGCGAACTCCGACAGCGCCTCGTAGCCCTGCGAGAAGCGATCCCATTCGGCGTCCGACATGATCGGCCGGTCGTTGACTGCCACGCGGTCGTTGCCATGCACGGTGTTGGAGCATTCGCAGGCGTTGATGTGATCACCCCCCGCCGCCTTCGTGAAGTCGATCCAGTCCTTGAGCCGGGCCTTTTCCGTGTCGATGTCGTTGACGAGGAGGCTGGTGGAGAACCAGCCGGCGGCGAAGCGCAGGCCGTAGCCGCCGAGCGTGGCCTTCAGCGCGGCGCCGTCATCGGGCATCTTGTGGCCCTTCTCGATGCCGTCGAAGCCGATCGTCCGGCAATCCGACAGGCAGTCGTCGAGCGTGAACTGGTCGCCGATCGACCAGTCGTCGTCGTTCGACCAGGCGATGGGGTTGGTGCCGTAAAGGATCATCTCGTTCTCTCCCGGGCCCTCCGGTGGCCCAATCGTCCGGGGGGTGCCCCGGCGCCATTCAGTTGACCACGTTCTGCCGGGCGGCGTGGGCCCGGTATTTCCGGCGCGCCGCCTCCAGCCGCTCCGGCCCGCCGACCTCGGGCACCGCCACGTCCCACCAGTGGCCGCCGGCGCCGGTACCGGGGACCGGGTCGGTGTCGATGACGATGACGCTGGGGATGTCGCGCGCCCGCGCGGCGGCGATCTTCGCCTCCAGCTCGGCAAGGTTCGCGGCCTTCTCCGCATGGGCGCCCATCGCCCTGGCATGGGCGACGAAGTCGATCTCGGGCTGCACCTCGACGTTGGAGTCGCGGTAGAGGTTGTTGAACTCGGCGCCGCCGCATTCGATCTGGAGGCGGTTGATGCAGCCGTAGCCGCGGTTGTCGGTCAGCACCACGGTGAAGGGCACGCGGCGCATCACCGCGGTCGCAAGCTCGGAATTGGCCATCATGTAGCTGCCGTCGCCGACGAAGCAGATCACGTCCTTCGAAGGATCGGCAAGCTTGATGCCCATCGCGCCCGCGACCTCGTAGCCCATGCAGGAATAGCCGTATTCCATGTGGTAGCCGCCGGCCGCCGCCTGCCACAGCACCTGGAGCGCGCCGGGCATGGTGCCGGCCGCGCACATCGCCACCGTGTCCTTCGTCGCCACCCGCTGCACCGCGCCGATGACCTGGGCGTCGGTGGGCAGGGCGTTGGTGGGCAGGGCGTTGGTGTCGCCGGGCGCGGCGGTGACGCGGGCGACCGTCGCGTGCCAGTCGCGCCGGGAGGCTTCGTCGAAGGCGGGCGCCCGGTGCGGCCCGAGCGCGGCCGAGAGCCGCGCCAGCGTCACCTTCGCGTCGCCGACGCAGGGCATCGCGCCGTGCTTGGTGGCGTCGTAGCCATGAAGGTTGACCGAGACGAGCCGCCGGTCGGGGTTCTGGAACACCGTCCAGCTTCCGGTGGTGAAGTCCTGGAACCGGGTGCCGATGCCGATCACCAGATCGGCCCGCTGGCCGAGCGCGTTGCCGCAGGCCGAGCCGGTGACGCCGGGCGAGCCGAAGTTCATCGGATCGTCCCAGCCGTTCGCGCCCTTGCCGGCCTGGGTTTCGACGAAGGGGATGTTGTGGGCCTTCGCAAACGCGGCAAGGTCGGCCTCGGCCCCCGAGTAGATCACGCCGCCGCCGGCGACGATCACCGGCGCCTTCGCGTTCCGGATCATCGCGGCCACCTCTGCCACCTCGCGCGGGTCCGGCTCGGGCCGGCGGATGCGCCAGACCTTCGGGGCGAAGAAGTCTTGCGGATAGTCGAAGGCCTCGGCCTGCACGTCCTGGCAGAAGGCGAGGCAGACCGGGCCTGAGTTGGCCGGGTCGGTCATCACCGACAGCGCCCGCGGCAGGCAGGTCAGCAGATGCTCGGGCCGGGCGATCCGGTCGAAGTAGCGCACCACCGGGCGGAAGCAGTCGTTGGCGCTGACCGTGCCGTCGTCGAAGTCCTCGATCTGTTGCAGCACCGGGTCGGGCCGGCGGCTGGCGAAGACGTCGCCGGGGAGGAAGAGCACCGGCAGCCGGTTGACATGGGCGAGTGCCGCGGCCGTCACCATGTTGGTGGCGCCGGGCCCGATCGAGGAGGTCACCGCCTGCGCCTGCCGCCGCTTCCGCGTCTTGGCGAAGGCGATCGCGGCGTGGGCCATCGTCTGTTCGTTCTGGCCCCGCCAGGTCGGAAGCGCGTCGCCGATCCCGTGCAGCGCCTCGCCGATCCCGGCGACGTTGCCGTGGCCGAAGATCGCCCAGACGCCCTCGATGAAGCGCGTCCCCTCTTCCGTCATCTGCACCGAAAGCCAGCGCATCATCGCCTGCGCCGCCGTCAGCCTTACCGTTCCCGTCATGCTGCCTTCTCCCGCGCGGCTGCCCGCGCCCTGTCCCAGATCTCGCACAGCCGCGCGTAGCGCCCGGCCATCTCGGCCACCGCCTCGGCGTCGGCGAGGTCGCCCGCCATCCAGCCGCGCGCCACGTCGCCGAAGATCGTCCGCCCGACCGCGAAGCCCTTCACCAGGCCGAATCCGGCCGCCACCTCGAAGGAGGCCGCCAGTTGCGCCTCCGGCGCGTCGAGCCCGAGCACCACGATCCCGCGGGTGTGGGAGTCGTGCCTCTCGATCGCGGCGATGGCGTTGGCCCAGGCGGCCCGCGTCCTCATCGGCTCGAGCTTCCACCAGTCGGGGAAGACGCCGGCGGCGTAGAACCGGCCGATCAGCGTCGCGGTGGTCATGTCATCGACCGGCCCGACCTTCGAGGGAATGACCTCCAGCAGGAATTCCAGATCGTTGCGCCGCGCCGCGGTGAAGAGCCGCTTCACCGTCTGCTCCTGCGCGGCCCAGAGTTCGGGCGCATCGTCAGGGTGGCAGAAGCACAGCACCTTCACCACGTTCTCGCGCGCCCATTCCTCCAGCCCGCCGCAGTCGGGGCCAAGTTCGGGCTCGAGCGCGAGCGGCCGCGAGCCCGGCCATTCGCAGGGCCGGCCGATCCAGAGCCCGGTGCCGGAGGCGGCGTGAAGCGCGCGCCGGCCGATGCGGCTGTCGCAGAGGATGCCGTAGCCGGGCCGCCCCGCCTGCACCCGGAGCGCGGCCTTCAGGCAAAGCTCCTTGAACGCAGCCCCCTTCGCCGGCGTGTAGCCCGCCATCTCCTCGAACTGCATCCGGTGGTCGAAGGCGAAGATCCGCGCCTCCGGCCAGTCGCCCCTGCGGGTCGTCGACCAGTGCACCTGCGAGAGCGCCGCATCGTTCCTGAGGTCGGGGCGGACCACCCCGCGGCCAAGGAAGAATTCAAGCTCCGCCAGCGAGGGATAGGCGGGCGTGCAGCCGTGGCGCGAGACCGCGAAGGCGCCGCAGGCATTGGCGTATTCCAGCGCCTTCGGCCAGCCTTCGCCGTCGAGCCAGCCCTTGAGAAGCCCCGAGAAGAACCCGTCGCCGGCGCCCAGCACGTTGAACACCTCGATCGGGAAGCCCGGGCCGGTCTGGCCCCCGTCGAGGCTTGCGGGGATTGCGCCTTCGAAGGCCACCGCGCCCCTCGCGCCCCGCTTGCAGACGAGAACGGCGGGGGTCACCGCGCGCACCGCCCTCAGCGCCGCGAGCGTGTCGGTCGAGCCGCCGGCGATGTGGAATTCCTCCTCGGTGCCGACGATCAGGTCGAAGAGATGCAGCGTCGATTGCAGCTTGGCGGTAACCTTGGCGCTTTCGACGAAGCGGCTTTCGCCCGCGCCATGCCCCGCCACGCCCCAGAGGTTCGGCCGGTAGTCGATGTCGAGCGCGGTCTTGGCCCCGTGCTGCCGCGCCAGCCCGAGCGCCTTCAGCACCGCCGCCTCGGTCCGAGGATGGGAAAGATGCGTCCCCGTCGCCAGCACCGACCGCGCCTCGGCGATGAAGCCCTCGTCGATGTCGTCCTCCGACAGCGCCATGTCGGCGCAGTTCTCGCGGTAGAAGATCAGCGGAAAGCTCTCCGCGTCGCGGATGCCGAGGATGACCAGCGCCGTCAGCCGTTCGGGATCGGTCTTGACGCCCCGCACATCGACACCTTCGCGCAGCAGTTCCTCGCGGATGAAGCGCCCCATGTGCTCGTCGCCGACCCGCGTGACCAGGGCCGAGCGCAGCCCCAGCCGCGCCGTGCCGCAGGCGATGTTGGTGGGGCTTCCGCCGATGTACTTGCGAAACGACCCCATGTCCTCGAGCCGCCCGCCCACCTGCGCCCCGTAAAGGTCGACGCCCGCACGGCCGATGGTGATGACATCCAGCGTCTTCATGCCCGTCTCCTTCCTTCTTGCCCCGGGGGCTGCGGTGGGGTGCGGGCGCCGTGGCGCCCGGAGGACTCAGACATGTGCCGCGACATGGTCCATGCTGGCCCGCAACGCCGCCTCCGGGTCGGGCAGGCCGTGCACCTCGGGGGCGAAGGGCTCGAAGCTGAAAGGCCCGTCATAGCCCGCGGCCAGAAGCGCCCTGATCTGGGCGACATTCTCCAGCCGGTCACCCGCATCCACCAGCACCCGGTGCGCATCGAGCATGTCGGCCACCGCCAGGGCGGGGTCGGTCACGCCCGAGACGTGCACGAGCGCGGTGCGGCGCGGGTAGATTTCCGTCTCGCCCGAGAGATGGTGGTGGAACGTGTCGTGGAGGAGCCGGAAGACATCCCATCCCGCCGCCTCCTCGATCGCGGCGATGGCCTCGCGCTTGGTTCGCATCGACGAGACCGGAAAGCCGAGGGGCTCGACCAGCCCTGTGAGCCCCCTCGCCCTGAGGATCGGCGCCATCGATTCAAGCGCCGCGACGACCTCGGAATGGCCGACCGGCGTGCCTTCGTTCAGGGGGCACATCACCAGCGCCTTTACCCCCGCCTCGGCGGCATAGTCGGCCATCCGCTCGGCCTTCGCGGGCAGGTCGTCCTTCCAGACGTTGAAGGGATAGAGCGCGTTGATCGACAGGATGGTGACGCCCGCATCCGCGGCCGCTTCCTTCACCTCGGCGGCCTTCCACGCGCCGAGGACATCGGGAAGGTCGTTCCTGATCTCGACCTCGGTCGCTCCGAGCCGCCGGGCCATCGCGAAGAACTCCGGCAGCGCCAGCTTCGGCGCGGCAATGTGGTTCATGGCAAAGCGCATCGGGTCACCTCAGGCGTAGAGGGCGGGGCGGGCGGGATGGGGAATGGCGACGGCCTCGCCCGCCTTCTCCTGCGCCGCGACGCAGGCGTCGGAGGTGACGGCCGCCATGTAGCCGTCCCACGAGGTCGGGCCCGCAGCGGTGCCCCGCGCTGCGGCCTTGAGGAAATCCTGCAACTCCACATCGTAGGAGGCGACGAAGCGGTCCTTCCAGTCGGTCAGGATGTCGTTTTGCAGCTTCGCGCCCAGCCGCATCCGGACCGCCATCGGCTCGGGCAGCCGGGCGATCCCGTCCTCGCCCACCACCTCGCACTGAATGTCGTAGCCATAGTGGCAGTTGACGAAGATCTCGACGTCGATCACCACGCCCTTCGCCGTCTCCAGGACAACGATCTGCGGGTCACGGAGCTTGCCGTGCGACCGCGCCGCCTTCCTCGGGAAGATCACCCGGGCCGAGACGTAGTCGTCGTCCAGAAGCCAGCGGAACACGTCGATCTCGTGGATCAGCGTGTCATGGATCGCCATCGGCGTGACGTAGGCCTCGGGCACGGTCGGGTTGCGGTGGGCGGCATGGACCATGATCGGTGCGCCGGTGTGGCGCTTCACCGCCTCTTTCAGCGCGACATAGCCCGCGTCGTAGCGGCGCATGAAGCCCACCTGCACCAGCCGCCTGCCGTGCGCCACCTCGGCATCGACGATCCGCTTCGCCCCCGCCGCCGTGGTGGCCAGCGGTTTCTCGCAGAAGCAGGGCTTGGCCGCGGCGATGGCGGCCAGCACGTATTGTTCGTGTGTCGTGCCCCAGGAGGTGACGAGCACGGCATCGACGGAGGCGCTGGCGATGAGGTCCTCGCCGGTGGCAAAGACCTGCGCCTGGGGCGCGATCTCGGCGCGCACCGCTTCGGCCGAGGCGCGGTTCACGTCCGAAAGCGCGACGATCTCGCCGCCCGCGAGCACGGTCTGAATGCGCCGGGCGTGGTCCCGCCCGATGGCGCCCGTGCCGATAACCCCGATCCTGACAGTCATTTCCCGACCCTTATTTCCAGAACTTGTCGATGTGGCGTTGCATCTCGGCGCGCATGAAGCGCCCCGACTCGTCGGCCCTGTCCTCCCAGGCGAAGACGCAGGCGGTCATGATCCCGTCGAAGCCGATCTCGTGCAGCGTGCCGAAGAAGTCGTCCCAGGGCACCTCGCCCTGGCCGATGTTGAGGTGCTGGTGAACGCGCGCCTGCGTGCCCGGCGGGTTCAGGATGTAGCGCAGGCCCGACGAGGCCTTGTGGTTGAAGGTGTCGCCGACATGGACATGGGCCAGAACGTCCCGCGCTTCCAGCAGCATCGCGCGCGTGTCGTCGCCGAAGTAGAAGGTGTGCGGGGCGCAGTAGAGGAAGCGCACGTTCTTCGAGTTCACCGTGCGGATGATGTCGAGCGCCGGCTGGATCGTCTCGCACCAGTCCTCGGGATGCGGCTCGATGTTGAGCTGGATGCCCTCGCGCTCGAGGATCGGCACAAGCTCCTCCATCGACCGCCACCAGGCGTCCTCGCAGGCCTCGATCATCGCTCCGGTATGGCAGCAGTAGCAGGAGCCCCTGTCGGGATGCGGGCCGCGGCCGAACTCCGAATTCATCGTGTCGACGCCCAGCTCCACCGCGATCTCGATGGCGCGCTTCCAGTGCTTTACCGCCGCCAGGCGCTCGACCTCGTCGTTCGAGGCCCAGCGGTACATCGGCAGAAGGCTGGCGATGCCGACGCCCGCCCCCTTCAGCGCGCGCCTGAAGGCCTTGATGCGTTCGGGAAAGACGCGCGGCGCCTTGAACCATTCGAGGAAGTCGCCGCGGGGGGAGAGTTCGATCCAGTCGTAGCCCAGTTCCTTCACCTTGAAGGGCAGTTCCTCAAGGCTCAGGTGGCGGTGCATGAAGGGATCAAGCGCTATCTTCATCGGGTCGGTCCTTTCGGGGCGGCCGGTCAGGCCACGTCGGCATATTCCGCGCCGGTTCTGGCGCCGGTGATATAGGCCACGACGTCTTCGGGATTGGTCTCCGCGACGTCGAGGTTGGCGCAGATCCGGCCGCGCCGGAACACCACGATCCGGTCCATCAGGTCGAAGACCTGCCGCATGTTGTGGCTGATGAGGATCAGCGGTTCGCCCTGGCCCTTCAGCGTGCGGATGATGTTTTCCACCTGCGCGGTTTCCTGCACACCGAGGGCGGCGGTGGGTTCGTCCATGATCGTCAGCTTCGAATGGAAGGCCGCGGTCCGCGCGATCGCCACGCATTGCCGCTGCCCGCCCGACATGTTGCGGATCGTGTTGAGGATGTTGGGGATCTTCACCCCGGTCTTCTCCAGCCCGCGCATCGTCGCCTCGCGCATCGCCCTGCGGTCGAGGATCGAGAACGGCCCGAGGTTGAAGAGCACCTTTTCCCGCCCGAGGAACAGGTTCGACGGCACATCGAGATCGTCGGCCAGCGCGAGGTTCTGGAACACCGTCTCGATGCCGGCCTCGCGCGCCTCCAGCGGCCCGGCGAAATTCACCGCGCGGCCGTCGAAGATGACCTCGCCCCGCGTGCGCTGTTCGACCGCGGTGATCTGGCGCACGAAGGTGGACTTGCCCGCCCCGTTGTCGCCCATGATCGCCACATGCTCGCCCTTGCGCAGGATGAAGTTGGCGCCGTCGAGCGCGTGGACCCCGCCGTAGTGCTTGGTCAGGTCGCGCGTCTCCAGGACGATGTCACCCATGTCGTGCAGCTTCAGCTCGGTCATCTCCCGCCTCCCTAGTTCCGCCCGACGGACCGGCGCTGCCGCCACTGGTCGAGCACCACGGCGCCGACGATGATCACGCCCTTCACCATCTCCTGGTAGTAGGCGTCGAGCTTGACGAAGGTGAAGCCGGAGATGATCACCCCGAAGATCAGCGCGCCGAGCACCGTGCCGAGGATCGAGCCGCGCCCGCCCTTCAGCGAGATGCCCCCGATCACCGCCATCGCGATGGCGTCAAGCTCGTACATGATCCCCATGCCGGCCTGCGCCGTCAGGTTCTTGGAACTCAGCACGATCGCGGCCACCGCCGCCAGGATGCCGGCGATCGAGTAGACCAGCACCTTGTGGCGATCGACCTTGATCCCCGACATCCGCGCCGCGTCCTCGTTCGAGCCGATCGCGTAGGTATGCTTGCCGTAGACCGTGTAGGTCAGGATCAGGTGGAAGAGCACCGCCAGCAGCACGAAGATGAGGACCGGCGTCATCCCCTTGCCGATGGCGGCATAGCCTTCGGTCGGGACCGAGATCGGGTTGCCGTTCGACCACCAGCGGCTGAGGCCGCGGGCGAAGACCATCATGCCGAGCGTGGCGATGAAGGGCGGAATCCGCGTGTAGGCGATGAGCACGCCGTTGACGAGCCCGGCCGCCAGCCCGCAGCCGAGCCCCACGGCGATCGGAACGATCACCGGCAGGTCCATCGCCCAGTCGCCGAAGATCGCCTTCGGGTTGGGGTTGCCGTTGACCAGCGCGGTCTGCGCGAAGCTCATGGTGATCATCGCTGTGGCGCCGACGACCGAGCCCGAGGACAGGTCGATGCCGCCGGTCAGGATCACCTGGGTCACGCCGACGGCGATGATGCCGACGATGGAGACCTGAAGGATGATGATGTTCAGCCGCGCCCAGTTGAAGATCGCATCGACATTGGGCCGCGTGTTGAACAGGAAACTGTCGCCGATGAAGAGACGCCCGATGGCTTCGAAGGCCACGACGATCAGGATCAGGGCGATGAAGACGTTGAGTTCCGGCGGGCGCGCCTTCTTGGCCGGATCGTAGGTCAGGCCCCCGATGCCGTGGGTCGCTTGTGCCATGAAATGTCACCTTTCGTTTCGGCCTTCGGTGAACGGGCGTTCGCGTGGCGGAGGGCCGCCTTCGCGCCCGGGCCGGCGGGGCGGCGCTGGCGCCACCCCGACGTGGTCCCCTGGGGATCAGTTCTTCTGGAGGTAGTTGTCGATATTGGCAGGCGTCACGAGTTCGAAGGGCACCCAGACCTTCGGCTCGACGGCTTCGCCCTTGGCGAGCTTGATCGCGGCATCAAGCGAGCCGGACCCCTGGGCGGCGGCGTTCTGGAACACCGTCACGTCGAGATCGCCCGCCTGCATCGCGACAAGCGCATCCTGCGTCGCATCGACGCCGCCGACGATGACCGAGGCCATGTCGATGCCCGCCGCCTTCATCGCCTGGATCGCGCCGATGGCGCTTTCGTCGTTGTTGGCGATCACCGCATCGAAGGCCGTGCCGGTGGAAAGCCAGTTGGTCATCAGGTTCTGCGCCTCGTCGCGCCGCCAGTTCGAGGTCTGCTTGTCGAGGATGTTGACCTTGACGCCGCAGTCGGGGCCGTCGATCACGTCGTGGATGTCCTGTGTGCGCTGCACCGCGGCCTGGTTCGAAAGCTCGCCCATGATGATGTAGGCGTTGGCCTCGGTCTTGCCGGCCTCCTTCAGCAGCCGGCAGATCTCCTTGGTCTCGAGCGTGCCGGAATCGACCTCGTTCGAGGCGACGAAGGCCTGGTTGTCGGGCAGCGTGTCGAGGTTGACGGGCTGGCGGTTGACGTAGACGAGCGGCACGCCCGCCGCGGCGGCGGCATCGGTCATCGCCTGGGTGGCCGAGGTGTCGACCGGGTTCACGATGATCGCGTCGACCCCGCCCGCGATGAAGTTGTTGATCTGGTCGAGCTGCTTGGCGACGTCGTTCTGCGCGTCCTCGATCTGGACGCCGATGCCGTTGTCATCGGCGTATTTCTGGATGCCGTTCCTCAGCACGGTCAGGAAGTTGTCGTCGAAGAGCGCCATCGACACGCCGACATTCTCGGCCGCCGCCGCGCCTGCCACCGAGACGGCGAGCGCGGTCGAGATCAGGAATTTCTTCATCATGGTTCCTCCACTGTCGGCCCCCTCGGAGCCTGTCACCTGGCGGGAGTGCCGGACCCTTCGCGCAGCCGAACGAAATCCGCATCCTGCGGCTTTCGCGCTGCACCGTCCGGAACCTCCCCTGGCCGCTCCATTCCCACGGCCACGCTGGCGAGGATTCCCGATGACGCAGCGTCAGGTCAACGGCGATCTGGCCGGGATTCCATCATCCGTGATGGAAAATGACGTGGTAAATGATGTTTCTCCATCATTCACAGCGACTCCGGCGTCCAGATCTGGAACGGCAGGAACCGCTGGCCGGGCGTTTCGGCCATGCCGTGCTCGACGGTGCGGATGATCAGCGCCGCCAACTCGTCGCAGATCGCCGGCAAGGGCGTGCTGATGACGATCGAGACCGTCCGGTCCTGAAGCGCGAGCCGCGTCTCGTCGGTCAGCTCGTTGACGATCAGCACCACCTCGGGCGCCCGGCCCGATTCGCGCAGCGCCGCGACCGCGCCCTCCATGCCGCCGCCGGCGCAGTAAAGCCCGACCAGGTCGCGATGCTGTTCCAACATCTCCAGCGTCGCCTCGTAGGTGATCTGGCGCGCCTCGAGATTGATCATCGGGTTCAGCAGCTCGAAATCGGGGGCGTATTCCCGAAGCGAGCTGCGCACGCCGGTTTCGCGCAGTTCGTGGCCGTGAAAGCGGTGGCCGCCGATGAAGATGCCGATCTTGCCGGGGCGCCGCGCCAGTTTCGCCATCAGCCATCCGACCGATCGGCCGACCTTCAGATTGTTGATTCCGATGTAGCTTTCCCGCACCCCCTGGGCGAAGTCCGAGAGCAGCGAAAACGTCGGAATGCCGCGTGCCCTGAGGTCGGCCACGGCCGCGGTGACCTCGTGGTGGTCAAGCCCGGTCGCCGCCACCGCCTGCACCTTGCCGGCCATCGCACGCAGAAGTTCGGCCAGTTCTCCCGGCAGCGTGGTTTCCGCGAAGCGGATCGTCGCGCGCATCCGGTGCGAGGTGACGCGCTGCACCGTGCCCTCGACCTGGCGGGCGAAGTCGCGGTAGAAGGCGTGTCTTTCCTTCTGGAGGATGACGCCGACATGCAGGTCCGGCAGGTCGGCGAAGATCCGGCTGCGGATCGCATTGGCGCCGTGGTAGCCGATCCGCTGCGCCGCCTCGTGCACCTTCAGCGCGGTTTCCTCGCGCACCTTCAGACGGCCGTTCAGCACCCGGTCGACGGTCGCGACGCTGACGCCTGCCGCGCGGGCGAGATCCGAGATGGTGACGCGTGCCATGAGATCAATTCCATCATCCCTGATGGAACATACCATCGCCATCGGCACCCGGATGCAATCCTCTTGTCGGGGCGCCGGTCACGAATTCTCGATGGTGTAAATCTGGATCATCGGCGGCGCCGGGCGCGGCGCGGCCTCGCCCCGCCCGAAGGCCTGGGCCAGAAGGTCGATGGCGCCCCTGACCTCGGCTTCGGGGTTCTGGTCGATTACGGCGGCGATCACGCCCTTCTTCAGCAGGTCGCGCCGGTGTTCGGTCAGTTCATGGACGATCAGGACGACGTCGCCGCGGCCGGCGGCCTTCAGCGCCGCCGCGACCTCGCGGGTGCCGGCGGTGCAGTGATAGATGCCCCTGAGGCCGCGACGGTGCTTCAGCGTCTCTTTCACCAGAAGCCCGGCGCGCCCGCTGTCCTCGAAGGTTTCCACGACCTCGGCAAGGGTGCAGGCCGGGTAGCGTTCGGCAAGGACGGCGCGCAGGCCCTCGGCGCGCTCCACCTGGCCGCGCATCGCGAGAATTCCCGCGATCATCAGCACCTCGCCGCCCTCCGGGCCGAGGAACCGGCCCATCAGGTCGCCGGCCACGCGCCCCGCCCTGCGGTTGTCCGGCCCGACATAGCCCGTCCGGCCCGCATCCGCGATGTCGGTGGCCAGCGTGACCACCGGCCCCTTGGCGGCGAAGGCCCGGCAGGCTGCGGCGATCCCGGCGTTCTCCTCGGTGCTGAGGATCAGCGCGTCATGCGTGCCGATCGCGTTGAGGATCTTTTCCGCCGTCTCGCCGGGGGCCCTGGGCGTGATGTGGATGATCCGGACCTGCATGTTGAGCGCGTCGAGAAGCGGCTGGGCCCGGGCGAACTCCTCCTTGAGCCTGGCATGGAACGGGTTGGCGGGCGGCTGGATCAGGACGGCCACGCGCAGGGTCCGCGCCGCCCGGATCGCCAGCGCGCGGTCAAGCTTCAGCCTGCGCGCCCAGTCGAGCACGCGCTTCTCCTTGTCCGGCGACACGCCGCCGCGGCCGTTCAGGACACGGTCCACCGTCGCCGGGGACACGCCCGCCGCCTCTGCCACGTCCCGCGCCGTCGTCTTTCGCGCCATCCCGCCCCTGAGGAAATCTCATCATCGCCAGAATAGCGCCCGGGACCCGGCGCGCCTAGCCTTGCGAAAACCGCCAGCAGGGAGGACGCCGTGACGGAACTGCGCTTCGGGGTGATCGGCGCGGGCTACATGGGCAAGGCCTATGCGATCGCGCTCGCAGAGGTGGCGACGGTCTACGAGCTGGGCAGCGGCACCGGCCTGGGCATCGGCAAGGAGATGATCGCCACATCCGGCGCGGCGGGCGCGGCCGGTCACGCCGCGCGCCTCGGCTTCGCGCGGTCCACCGGCGACTGGCGCGCGCTGGTGGCGGACCCGGCCATCGACGTCGTCGCCATCGCGACGCCCACGCCCTTTCACATGGAGATGGCGCTGGCCGCGCTGGCGGCGGGCAAGCATGTGCTCTGCGAAAAGCCGCTCGCCGCCACGGCCGGGGACGCGGCCCGGATGGCGCAGGCGGCGGCACAGGCTGCGGCGGGGTCGGGCCTTCGCACGATGGTCGGCTTCAACTACATCCAGACGCCGGCGACGCAGCTTGCGCGCGAGATGGTCGCGGGCGGCGAACTGGGAGAGATCATCCGCTTTTCCGGCACCCACACCGAGGACTTCCTGATGGACCCGGAAGCCCCGCACAGCTGGCGGCTGGTGGCGGCGCAGGTGGGCCGGGCGGGCGCGATGGGCGATGTGGCCTCGCACCTCGTCAACCTCGCGCAGTTCCTCTGCGGCCCGATCGAGACGGTGGTGGCCGACGCGCAGGTCGTGCATCGCGCGCGCCCCGGCCCCGCCGGCCCCCGCCCGGTCGAGAACGACGACCAGGGCAACATGCTCTGCCGCTTCGCATCGGGCGTGATGGGCAACCTTCATGGCTCGCGCGTTCAGGCCGGGCGCAAGATGGGGCTGACCTACGAGGTCACCGGCACGAAGGGGGCGGTCTTCTTCGATCAGGAACGGCCGGGCGAGCTGCATTACTATGACGCGCGCGACCGGGCCGGGCGGCGCGGCTTCCGCCGGCTTCTGACCGAGCCGGGGCATGGCGACTACGGCCGCTTCTGCCCCGGCGCGGGCCACGGCTACGGCTACAACGACATGATCGTCAGCGAGATGGCCGCCCTGATCCGCGCGATTGACACCGGCGGGCCGCTCTGGCCGGACTTCGCGGCCGGCTTCGACGCGGCCTGCGTCATCGACGCCATGTTGCGGTCGGTGGACGAACGGCGCTGGGTCGCGGTGGCGGAAATCAGGGAGGGCCTCGAATGACGATCAGGCTTGCCGTCTTCGGCGCGGGCCGCATCGGTGCCGTGCACGCCCGCAACGCCGCCGCCCTGCCGGGGGTGGAGGTCGCCCATCTCGTTGACCCGGGGACCGACGCGACGGCGCTTGCGCGCGAGATCCACGCGCGCGTCAGCACCGCGGCCGAAGCGCTTGCGGACGCCGACATCGACGGCATCGTCATCGCCTCCTCGACCGACAGCCATGCCGAATTTCTTCTCGCCGCGGCCGAACGCGGGCTCGCGGTCTTCTGCGAAAAGCCGGTCAGCCTCGATTTCCCGACCGTCGCGCGCGTGACGGCGGCGGTGGAGGCCGCCGGGATTCCCGCCATGCTCGGCTTCCAGCGCCGTTATGATCCGAACTTCCGCACGGTGCGCGAACGGATTGCCTCGGGTGCCGCGGGCCCGCTCGAACAGTTGCTGATGCAGACGCGCGATCCCGCCCCGCCGCCACGCGCCTATGTCGCGCGGTCGGGGGGAATGCTGCGCGACCAGGCGATTCACGATTTCGACCAGGCGCGCTACATGCTGGGGGAGGAAATCGCCTCGGTTCATGCCGTCGGCGGCGCGCTCTTCGACGCAGGCATCGCCGCCGAAGGCGACATCGACAGTCTGATGGTCATAATGGTGTCCGCCTCGGGCCGGATGGTGCAGATCTCCAACAGCCGGCGCAGCCCCCTCGGCTACGACCAGCGGCTCGAGGCGCATTGCGCGGGCGAGGTGCTTTTCATCGACAACCGCGCCGCCACCGACGTCCGCATCGCCCGGCCGGATGGTGCCCGCACCGCCCCGCCCCTGGACTATTTCATCAGCCGCTTCGCCGAGGCCTACCGGGCCGAGATGGCGGCTTTCGCCGCGCTGATCCGCGAGGGAACGCCACCCCTCGCCACGATCCGCGACGGGCTGGAGGCCGGGCGCCTGGCCGAGGCCGCACGCGTCTCGATCCGCACCGGCCGGCCCGTCGCGGTCGACCCCGGCTGGATGCCCTGATCCGCTCAGGCGTAGTCGACCCAGACGCCGCCCGCATCCGCCGAGCGCACGCAGTTTTCCACCCAGCGCACGCCGGACACACCCGCCGCGGCATCGGGATAGCGCAGGCCCGGGTCCGGCGCGCACCCCTCGTTCGCGGCCTCGATGGCGCGGGCGAAGCGTTCGTACATTGTCGCCCAGCTTTCGAAGAGCCCTTCCGGATGGCCGCCGCCGATCCGGTCGTCGGCAAGCGCCGCCGGGCTGAGATAGCCCATGCCGCGGTCGAGAATCCGCGGCGGTTCCCCCTGCACTTCGAGGCGGAGCTGGTTGGGGAATTCGTCCCACCATTCGATCGAGGCCCTTTCGCCGACGATCCGGACCTTCTGGCTGTGCATCGCGCCGGCGTTGACGGCCGAGGTCCAGACCGTGCCGAAGGCGCCGCCTTCGTATTCCATCAGCGTCACCGCGTTGTCCTCGAGGGGCGCGCGCGAGGCGACGAAGCTTTGCCGCGCGCACATCAGCCGCCTGACCTTCAGCCCGGGGCAGATCACCTCGGAGAGGTAGAGCGGATGGGTGGCGAGGTCGCCAAGGACATAGGAGGGGCCGGCAAAAGCCGGGTCCACCCGCCAGCGGATCGCCGGGTTCTCCTCCTCCACCGGGGCGGAGTGGAAGCCGTGGGCGAACTGGAGGTTCACCAGCCGCACCTTTCCCAGCGCGCCGGAGGCGACGAGTGCACGCGCCTCCTCGATCGCCTGGTAGCAGGAATAGCCGTAGGTGACGCCGATCACCCGGCCCTTCGCCTCTGCCAGCGCCTGCAACTCCTCCGCCTCGGCGGTGGTGAAGCACAGGGGTTTTTCGCAGATGACATGCAGCCCCGCCTGAAGCGCGGCGCTGGCGATCTCGTGGTGGGTGTTGTTGGGCGTGGCGACGGTGACGACCTCGATCCCGTCCTCGCGCGCCGCCTCGGCCGCGATCATCCTGCGCCAGTCGGGATAGGCGCGGTCCGGCGCGATGCCGAGATCGGCCGCGAAACCCGCGCCCCGGCCTGGGTCGAGGTCGAGCGCGCCCGCCGTCAGCGCGAAGTAGCGGTCCCGCAGCGCCGCCGAGCGGTGGATATAGCCGATCTGGCTGCCCCGCCCGCCGCCGACCATGCCCCAGCGCAGCGCGCGTTTCGTCTTCCTCGTGCCGTCGATCATCGCCCTGCCCTCTCAGAATCCGACGCGTTTCAGATAATCCAGGCTCGCCTTCACGTCCGCGAGCGACCCGCCCGCGCTGCGCGGATCGCGCTCCTGCTCGACGGTGATGAAGCCGGCGTAGCCCTGCGCCGACAGGAAGGCCCGGATCGCCGGATAGTCGATGACGCCCCGGCCGATCGGGCACATGACGCCTTGCGCGCAGGCCGCGAAGAAGCGGATGCGTTCGCCCATCACCCGGTCGAAGACGACGCCGTCGATGTCCTTGAAATGGATGTAGTCGATCCGCTCCCAGTAGCGGGCGAGTGTCTCCACCGGGTCCAATCCGGAATAGAAGCTGTGGCCGGTGTCGATGCAGAGCCCCGCCACCTCGGCCGGGATGTCGTCGGCGAGCCGGTCGATCTCGTCGCGGAACTCGATGTAGCCCCCGGCGTGGGGATGGACCACCGCGCGCACCCCGAACTCGTCGCGCGCGACCGTGGCGATGGCGCGGATCGTCGCCATCATCCCCGCCCGGGCCTCCGGGGCCAGGCGGGGCGCGCGGTCCGAATGGCCGGCGGCGAAGTCGCGTTCGTCATGGCCCCAGTCCATGACGGTAAGGTAGGGCGCGGGGTGGCGCTGCCCGGCCGCGCGCGGGGGCGCGGGAAGCCGGGTGATCAGCGCGCAGATCTCGCGGGTCTGGCGAAGCAGGTCGCCCTGTCGCGCCGTCGTCGCCAGGTCATCGAAGATCGTGCCGGCGACGATATGGAGGCCGCGCGCCGTCAGCGCCTCGCCGACGAGCGGCAGGTCGAGCGGGATGTAGCCGTAGGGGCCAAGCTCCAGCCCGCCGTAGCCCGCCGCCGCGGCCTCGTCGAGGACGCGCGTCCAGGCGGGCAGGTCGGGGTTTCTCACGTCGTCGACGCCCCACGAGCAGGGTGCGGTTGTCACGGTGATCGTCATCGCCCCCCCCGGGTGTGGTGTCCTCAGCCCGGTGATTGCGCCTTTCGGGCGCCGGGGGGAAGCGCCGCGCTGATGAGATTTCATCATCGTCGGGCCCCGCGAACGGAAACGGGCGCCCCGGAGCACGGGGCGCCCGGCGCAGCCTGACGAGGGGCGATCAGGCCGGCTGTTCGGGCCGCGAGGCGAGCGTGACGGTGGCGTCCACCGGCTTGCCCGCGCGCAGGAGGCCAAGCTTGACCGTCGCGCCCGGCGCATCGGTCGCGATCTTCCGGGTGAGGTCGCGGGGCGAGTTCACCGCCGTCCCGTCGACGGAGATCACGATGTCGCCCCGGGTGATCCCGGCCTTGGCGGCCGGCGTGTCGGCGGTCACGTCGGAGACGAGCACGCCTTTCGCCTTGTCGAAGCCCAGCGCCGCCGCGATGTCCTCGGTCACCGGCTGGATCTGCACGCCGAGGAAGCCGCGTTCCACCTTGCCGCCCTGGGCCAGTTCCGCGACCACCTTCGCCGCGGTCTCGGACGGGACGGCAAAGCCGATGCCGACCGACCCGCCGGTGGGCGAGAAGATCGCGGTGTTGATCCCCACGACCTCGCCGTCGGTGTCGAACAGCGGCCCGCCCGAGTTGCCCTTATTGATCGCCGCGTCGGTCTGGATGTAGTTGTCGAAGGGCCCCGAATTGATGTCGCGGCCCAGCGCCGAGACGATGCCCGAGGTCACCGAATTGCCAAGCCCGAAGGGGTTGCCGATGGCAACCACGTCCTGGCCGACCTTGAGCTGCGTGGAATCGCCGAAGGCTACCGTGGGCAGGTCGGCGCCCGCATCGACCTTGACGACGGCGATGTCGGTTGCCGGATCGGCGCCCAGCACCTTGCCGTCAAGGCTGCGGCCGTCGGCCAGCGTCACCTTGACCGAATCCGCCCCGTCGACGACATGGGCGTTGGTGACGATCTGGCCATCGGCCGAGATGATGAAGCCGGTGCCGACGCCGTGCATCTGGCCGTCGCCGCCCTGCGGCGCGCCCGGCATCGGCGCCGGCATGCCGAAGCGGTGCATGAATTCGTCGAACGGGAATCCCTGGGGCATGTTTTCCGGCGTCATCGCCGGCTGGTCGAGGGTCTTGGTCACCTCGATGTAGACGACGGCCGGCGCGACCTTCTGGACCAGATCGACATAGCCGCCGGGCTGCACCGCCGCGGCATGGGCGGGAAGGGCCACGAAGGCCGGGGTGACCGCGGTCAGCGCGGTTGCACCGAGGAACGCGCCAAGCGCAAGCGCCGGCAGGCGGCGCACGGGGGAACGCACGGGGGAGCGCACGGGGGAACGGGAAAGGGAAGTCATCGCAGGTCTCCTTGACGAAAAGCCCGGGGTGAGGCCGGGGACGATGCCAAACTGGGGGCTCCGCCTTGCGCCGGGCCATCGCCGGGATTGCAAATCCGTAAGCTTCTTCACGCCCGCGCGATTGGCCCGCGCGATTGGCCCCGCACGACCGGCCCGCCCGACCGGCCCGCCCGACCGGGAACAATCCGACCGATTTGTAATCGCCCCGTCAGGCGCCGCGCCGCCTTGCGTGACAAACTTCGCCCGCCGTCCCATGTATAGGCAGGCCCAGGATGGAATCGCCCATGAAGCTTCTTCTCGTCGAGGACGACGCCACGACGGCGGCCTATGTGGCGAAGGGCCTGCGCGAGGAAGGCCATGTCGTCGATCACCTGACCGACGGGCGCGAGGCGCTGGTGCAGGCGATGGCCGGGGGCTACGACGTGCTGATCGTCGACCGGATGCTGCCGGGGCTCGACGGGCTGTCGCTGGTGCGGGCGCTGAGGTCGGCCAAGGTGACGGCGCCGGCGATCTTCCTTACCGCGATGGGCGGCGTCGACGACCGGATCGAGGGCTTGCGCGCGGGCGGCGACGACTACCTCGTGAAGCCTTTCGCCTTTGGCGAACTGTCCGCCCGGATCGACGTCCTCGGCCGCCGCGCGGCGCAGCCGGTGGTGGAAACCGTGCTCAAGGCGGGCGACCTGGTGATGGACCTGATCGCCCGCAGGGTTACCCGCGGGGGGCAGGACATCGACCTCCTGCCCCGCGAATTCGCGCTTCTGGAACACCTTTTGCGCCGCAAGGGCCGGGTGCAGACCCGCACGATGCTGCTGGAATCGGTCTGGGATCTCAGCTTCGATCCGCAGACCAACGTGGTGGAGACCCATGTCAGCCGGCTGCGCGCCAAGGTCGACAGGCCCTTCGGCCGCGACCTGATCCGCACCATCCGCGGCGCGGGCTACCGGATCGAGGACTGAGGTGGCCCGGCCCCGCCTCCGCTCCCTCCTCCGGCTTCTCAGCCGCAGCGCCGGATCGACGCCGGTGCGACAGGCGATGGCGCTGGTCGCGGTCTTCGCCGTGGTCAACCTCGTGACGCTGGGGCTGGCCTATGTGAGCCTCAGGAACGCGGCCGGACAGGTCATGCAGGCCAACCTCGCCCAGCTCATGGCGGGGTTCGAGGTCGCGGCCTCTCCGGCGGCGGCGGAAGTCATGGTGATGGCCGCCGCCGATGCCGCCGACCCCGCCCACCGCGTCTTCGCCTACATCGCGCCGGACGGCCGCGTCACCGGCAATGCCGACGCGCGGCTTTCCCCCGATGGTGTCGAGATTCGCCCGATGCCCGAGGGCCGGCCGCTGGGGCGCGACGGCTACATGCCGCTGATCCGGCGGATGGCGGGGGGCGTGCTGATCATCGGCGAAAGCCTGACGCCGATCCGCGAGCTTGGCCGCACCTTCCTCGGGCTTCTGGCGCTTGGCCTCGGTCCCACGGTGCTGGTCTCGCTCGGGCTCGGCGCCATGCTCGCCGCGCGGGCGCGGGCACGGGTGGAGCGGATCGAGCGCGCCCTCGCGCGCCTCTCCGAAGGCGCGCTAGAAACCCGGATTGCCGCCGAATCCGGCCGCGCCGACGACCTCGCCCGGATCGGCGCCAGGATCAACCGCATGGCCGAGGCGCAGGAGGCCGCGACCGAGGCGCTGAAACAGGTCTCGGCCGACATCGCCCATGACCTGAAGACGCCGCTGCAACGGATGACGGTTCTGCTCCACGAGTTGCGCGACGGGCTCGCCGACGGCAGCCGCGAGGCGGGGCTGGCCGACCGGGCGCTTGCCGAGGCCGAAGGGGCGGTCGCGGTCTTCCACGGGCTTCTGAGGATCGCCCAGATCGAAGGCGGCGGCGCGCGCCTGGCCTTCGGGCCGGTCGACCTCAACGCCCTCGTCACCGGCATGGCCGAGATCTACGGCCCCGACGCCGAGGACTCCGGCCATCCGCTGACGCTCGAGCTGTCGTCCGCGGCCGCGACCGTGGCCGGTGACCGCGACCTGCTCGGCCAGGCGCTCGCCAATCTCGTCGAGAACGCGCTGCGCCACACGCCGCGGGGCACGGCGATCACGCTTCGCACCCGGGCCGGGGACGGACGCGCGGTTCTGGAGGTCGCCGACCGCGGCCCCGGCATCCCCGAGGGCGAGCGCGAAAGGGTGCTGCGCCGGCTCTACCGGCTGGAGCGCAGCCGGACCACGCCGGGCCACGGGCTCGGGCTTTCGCTCGTCGCCGCCACGGCGCGGCTCCACGGCGCCGAACTTGCGCTTCTCGACAACGCGCCGGGGCTGACGGTGCGGATCGCCTTTCCCGCCGGCTGAGGCTCACGCCACCCGGTCGCGCGGCGGCCTTCCGGCGAAGAAGTCGTCCAGATTGGCGATGACCCGCATCCCCATCGCCTCGCGCGTCTCGGCCGTGGCCGAACCGAGATGCGGCAGCAGCACGGTGTTCGGCGCCGAAAGAAGCGCCTCCGGCACAAGCGGCTCCTCGGCATAGACGTCGAGCCCCGCGCCGCCGATCCGGCCGCCGTGGAGTGCCGCGGCCAGCGCCGCCTCGTCCACCACCTCGCCGCGCGCGGTGTTGACGAGAATCGCGCCGCGCCGCATCAGCGCCAGCCGGCCCGCGTCCAGCAGGTTGCGGTTCGCCGCCCCGCCGGGACAGTGGAGCGAGACGAAATCGCACTCCGGCAAGAGCGCCTCGAGGCTCTCCACCTGCTCGGCCCGGTGCGCGGCCAGCACCGCAGGCGTGACGGCCGAGCGGTTCTGCACCAGCACACGCATCCCGAACCCGCCCTTCGCGCGCGCCGCCAACGCCTGCCCGATCCGGCCGAAGCCGACGATGCCGAGCGTCTTGCCGGTCACTGCGGTGCCGATCATGTGGGTGGGCCGCCAGCCCGACCAGCGCCCCGCGCGCAACTCGCGTTCCCCCTCGCCGGCGCGCCGCGCGACCATGAGAAGGAGCGTCATCGCCAGATCGGCGGTGCAGTCCGACAGGACGTCGGGGGTGTTGGTGACGGCGATGCCCTGCGCCGCAGCGGCAGCGGTGGCGATATGGGCGAAGCCCACGCCGTAATTGGCAAGGATACGGGTGCGGATGCCCGGCCTGTCGAACAGATCGGCCCCGAGCCGGTCGGTCACCGTCGGCAGGATCGCGTCGAACTCGCCCAGCGCCGCCCCGATCCGCTCGGGCCCGAGCGCCTCGTCCTCCCGGTTCAGCGTCACCTCGAAGCGACGCGCCAGCTCCGCCTCGACGCTCTCGGGCCAGGCCCGCGTCACCAGCACCCGCGGCCGCGTCATTCCCCGCCCCCGGCCTCGGCGAAACGCCGCTCCTCGCGGGCGATCGACCAGTCGATCAGCCGCCGCCACAGCGCCTCGGCCAGATCGGGGTCGAGCGCCTCGGCCATCGCGCGGGCGCGGACCTTTTCCACCACCTCCTCCACCCGGTCGTCGATCCGCGCCGGCAGGCCGAGCGCCGGCTTGATCTCGGCCGCCCGGTCGATATAGCCCGCGCGTTCGGCCAGAAGCGCCACCAGCCGCCCGTCGATCCGGTCGATCTCGGCGCGGAGATCGGCCATCGTCCTGCACTCCGCCGGCGTCATCCTCGTCCCTCCATCGGCTCGGGGCCCCGTCATGGCGGCCCGGTCATAGCCGCTCGGGCGCCCGACGGCAACGCGGGCCCCGATCCGGCGCGTCAGAGCCATTTCGCCAGCGGCGGCAGGCTCATCAGCACCGCGTTCGCATCATGCCCGGTCTCCAGCCCGAACTTCGTGCCGCGGTCGTAGACGAGGTTGTATTCGGCATAGAGGCCGCGGTGCACAAGCTGGATGTCGCGGTCGGCATCGCTCCAGCCCGTGCCGAGCCTGCGTCTCACCACCGGCACGAAGGCCGGCAGGAAGGCCCGGCCCACGCCTTGCGTGAAGGCGAAATCCGCCTCCCAGTCACCGCTGTTCAGGTCGTCGTAGAAGATCCCGCCCACGCCTCGCGCGCGGCCCCGGTGCGGGACGAAGAAATATTCGTCGGCCCAGGACTTGAAGCGGGGGTAATACCCCGGATCATGCGCGTCGCAGGCGGCCTCCAGCGTCGCGTGGAAATGCACCGTGTCCTCGGCATATTCGATGCAGGGGTTGAGATCGGCGCCACCGCCGAACCACCAGGCATCGGGCGTCCAGAACATCCGCGTGTTCATGTGGACGGCCGGCACATGCGGGTTCTGCATGTGGGCGACAAGGCTGATCCCGCTGGCCCAGAACCGCGGGTCGCGTTCGACCCCCGGCACGCCGCGCGCCGCCATCGCCTTCTGCGCCCGCGCACCCAGCGTGCCGTGGACGGTGGAGACATTGACGCCCACCTTCTCGAACACCCGCCCCCCGCGCATCACGCTCATCAGCCCGCCGCCCGCGTCGCCCAGCCCCTCCTCGGTGCGCCGCGTCTCGGTCACCTCGAACCGGCCGGGGCCGGCGTCGCCCGGCCGCGCCGCGCCTTCATCCTCGAGCGTCTCGAACGTCGCGACGATCTCGTTCCTGAGACTGCGGAACCAGGCCGAGGCGCGCACCTTGCGCTCCGCGAGATCTTCTGCCATCCGCCCCCCCGCGGCCATGCCTGTCGCTGTCCCGCCTATCAGTTTCGCGCGCCCGCTGCCAGAACCTGATCGCCCCACGACATTTCGGCGCGGGGCTTTGGCCTGACCGCAACCCGCGCTAGACTGAACCGTCTGTTCAACGTCCGAGTCGCCATGCCCCGCCGTCCCCTCCTTGCCGCCCTCTGCCTGACCGCAACCCTTGCCGCCTGCGCCAGCGACCCGGCAAGCCGCTGCGCGCCCGCCGAGACGCGCGAACTTCGCACCGTCGACCGGCTGATCGCCGAGACGCGCGCCGACATCGAGCGCGGCTACAAGATCGTGCGCACCGATTCGAATCCGGCGGTGAACCTCTGCCTCGGCAGCACGCGGTCCCATGTCGGCGTCAGCTTCTGCACCGATCCTGGCTCGCAGTCGCGCCCCGAGGCGCTCGACACCGCCACGACCGCGCGCACGCTCGATGCACTCCTCGCCCGGCGCGAAAGGCTCGAGGCCCAGATCGCCGCCGCCGTCGCCGCCTGCCCGACACGATAAGGCCCTGCCCATGCGCCGCCCCGGCTTCCTTCCCCTGCTTCTCCTTCCCGCGCTCGTCGCCTGCGGCACGCCGCAGGAACAGTGCATCGGCGCCGCCACCCGCGACATCCGCACGCTCGACCGGCTGATCACCGAGCAACGCGCGACGCTCGCCCGCGGCTACGGCTACGAAACCCGCCAGATCATGCGCCACGAATGGCAGCACTGCGACGACTGGGTGCCCGGCACGCCGCACCGGATGTGCTTCGAGCCGGTGTGGGACACGGTGAGGCGCCCGGTCGCCATCGATCCCGCCGCCGAACAGCGCAAGCTCGACGGGCTTCTCGACCGGCGCGCGGCGCTGGCGGCCGGGGCCGAACCGGCGATTGCCGCCTGCAAGGCGAAATACCCCGAATGACGGCCGCCCGCCAGCTTCTGCCGCTGCTGGCGCTGCCGGCGCTTCTCGGTGCCTGCGCCGAGGTCGGGCGCGACCAGTGCCTGCGCTCCGCCGTGGCGGAGGTGCGCACCATCGATGGCCTCATCGCCGAGACCGAGGCGGGCGTGGCGCGCGGCTATGGCATCTCGCGCCAGACCGTGCCCTATCTGGAACGCCGGCGGTGCAGCGATGGCCGCGGCACCTGCCTCTATACCGAAACCGAGGTCATCGAGACGCCGAAGGCCATCGACCCGCGGTCGGAAAGCCGCAAGCTCGCGCTGCTCAGGGCGCGGCGCGAGGCGGCGCTGCCGCGCGCCCTCGATCACATCGCCGCCTGCAAGGCTACCTGGCCGCAGTGAGGCCGCAGTGAGGCCGCAGTGAGGCGCCCCCCCCCCCGGGGACCCGCGAGGCTCAGTAGGCCGGCACGTTCACCGGATCGGTCACGCCGCGGCCGCCGTCCACGGTCAGGACCTGCCCGGTGACGAATCCCGCCCCGTCCGAGGCCAGGAACTGCGCCACCTCGGCCACTTCGGTCGGCGTCGCGATCCGGCCGAGCGGCGTTCCCGCCTTGATCGCGTCGGTCCAGTCGGGATTGTCCTTCAGGCTGGCCTGCAGGCTCGCGCTCATCACGCTGGCGATGGCGATGCCGTTGACCCGGATCCGCTCCGGCGCCAGCGTCACCGCCAGGGCCCGCGTCGCCTGGTCGAGCGCGGCGCCGGCA
>JAUQYA010000014.1 GCA_030837785.1 Albidovulum sp. | reverse complement strand
TATGGCACTGCCGGTGATGAAGAACTACATCAATGGGGAGTGGGTGGAGTCGGAGTCGAAGGTATTCGGGGACGTGTGGAACCCGGCCAAGGGGGAGAAGCTTGCGCAGGTGGCCTACGGGACGAAGGGGGATGTCGACCGTGCGGTGAAGGCGGCGCGGGCGGCGTTTTGGGAGTGGCGGGCGACCCCGCCCTTGTCGCGGGCGCGGTATTTGTTTCGGCTGAAGGATGCCTTTGAGAACAATTTTGAAGAGATTGCCAAGACGCTGACCCGCGAGCAGGGCAAGGTGATCGACGAGTCGCGGGGGGAAGTGCGGCGGATGATCGAGAACGTGGAGCACGCCACGGGGGTGACGACGCTGATGTGCGGCTACACGCTGGAGGACATTGCCAAGGACATCGACTGCATGGGCCACCGGCAGCCGCTGGGGGTGTTTGCAGCGATTGCGCCGTACAATTTTCCGGCGATGGTGCCGTGGTGGTTTCTGCCGTATGCGATTGTGAGCGGCAACACGTACGTGCTCAAGCCCTCCGAGCAGGTGCCGATGACGCAGACCAAGATTTTCGAGATTTTGGATTCGGTGGGGCTGCCGGAGGGGGTCGTGAACATGGTGCACGGCTCCAAGGACGTGGTGAATGCGATTTTGGATCATCCGGACATTGCCGGGGTGTCGTTTGTGGGCTCCTCGCCGACGGCCAAGTACATATACGAGCGCTGCGGTGCGACGGGCAAGCGGGTGCAGGCGCTGGGGGGGGCGAAGAACGTGGTGGCGGTGCTGCCGGATGCGAAGCTGGAGCTGGCGATGCCCTCGCTGATCACCTCCTACTACGGCTGCAGCGGCCAGCGGTGCCTGTCGGGGGCGATTTTGGCGCCGGTGGGGGATGTGGCCGATGAGCTGATCGCCAAGTTTACGGCGGCGGCCAAGGCGGTGCGGCTGGGCGACGGTCTGGACGAGAAGACGACGATGGGTCCGGTGGTCAGTGCGGCGCACAAGCAGCGGGTGCTGGGCTACATCGAGAAGGGGATCGCCGAAGGGGCGAAGCTGGTGTTGGACGGGCGCAACGCGAAGGTGGACAGTTTGCCGAACGGGTTCTTTGTCGGGCCGACCATCTTTGACAACGTCAAGCCCGGCATGACCATTGCCAAGGAGGAGATTTTCGGGCCGGTGGTGGGGGTGATCCGGTGCCAGAATCTGAACGAGGTGGTGGAGCTGATCAACACGCGGGGCTATGCGAACGCGGCCTGCATTTACACCTCCAGCGGGGCCGCGGCGCGGGAGTTCAAGTACAAGGTCAAGCCGAGCATGATCGGGGTGAACATCGGGATCGCCGCGCCGATGTCGTTTTTCCCGTTCGGCGGCGCGGGCCAGTCGATGTACGGAGACACCAAGGGCCACGGCCAGGAGATCTTCAACTTTTTCACCGACACCAAGGTGGTGATCGAGCGCTGGCTGTAGGCGGCTTTGCCGCAGGCCCATCTTCAGCGTGGCGTGTCGCGGGTGCTGCGGCGTACGACCCGGTACGCCTCGCCCCGCGGCACTTGCGCGCCTGGAAACTGGAGCCTGGGTCCAAGCCGTCAACGACAACCCTTTACTTTTTACGAGGATATCGCCATGCCACTGCAGAATTTTGGGAGCATCTTGAATTTTGCCGAGGAGCTGGAGAGCCAGGACCGGCAGTTTTACGAAGCGGCGGCCGGCAACGCGGCCTGTGCCGCGCACAAGGCGCTGTTTGCCGAGTTGGCGGCCGAGGCGGGCCGCAGCGTGCAGACCGTGCAGCGCATCCGGCGGGAGTACGTGACCGAGATGATTCTGGAGCCCGTCAGGGATTTCACGCGGGCTTCCTTCTGCGAGGCCTGCGCGGGGGCGGCCGTGCAGAGTGCGGCCGAGGTGCTGGCGACGGCCAGGCGGCTCGAGAGTCGGGCCGAGCGCTATTACGCCGAGGCCGCCGAGAAGATCAAGGCGCTCACCGAGGTCGCCCGCGCCCTCCGAACGCTCGGCAA
>JAUQYA010000108.1 GCA_030837785.1 Albidovulum sp. | reverse complement strand
CCACGCCATACATGTTGGCGAAGAGGTAGGCATTCACCCCCGGCGCCATCGCGGCGGTGACGACGGCCGAGCGGAGCGGCCCCTGCCCGAGATCCAGCGCCTGGCCAAGGCTCCAGGTGATCGCAGGGTGGAGACCGAGCGACAGGGCAGAGACGAAGAGCACTGTCGCAAGATCACCCTCCGGCCGGTAGCGGACAAGCACGCCGCCCAGCCCGAAAAGCGCGGCCGGAAGCGCCGCGCGCACCAGAAGGTCGAGCGCCTCGGTCGCAACCCCGGGAAGCTGCGTGCCCGAAAGGTTGACCCCGACCCCCGCGGCGATGCCGACCACGAGCGGGTTGCGGAACATCGCGGTGACGACCGCCCGCGCCGTCACCAGAAGCCCGCTGCCGGAATGGCGGACAACCTCCATCACCGCGATGCCCACCGCATAGCAATAGGGCGAGTGCACCGCGATGATCGCGTAGTTGGCCGAAAGCCCCCCGGCCCCGTAGGCGCGTTCGGTGATCGGCAGGCCCAGAAGAAGCGAGTTGGAGAAGAGCGCGCAGAAGCCGATGGCGACCGCATCCGGCCACGGCCGGCCGAAGAGAAGCCGCGCGCCGAGAAGCCCGGCGAGGAACCCTGCCGTGGCGCCGGCGTAGAAGGCGATGAGAAGCGGCCACTGGAACGCCTGTCCAAGATCGAGCGTCGAGATCGCGCGGAACAGCAGGCAGGGAATCGCGATCCCCTGCGCGAACTGCATCAGCCCGTCCACGGCCGCGTCGCGAAAGAGCCCGAGACGCGCGGCCGCATAGCCGAAGCCGATCACCAGGAAGACTGGCAGCGTGACGTCGAGAAGCGCCGGGAGCGGCAGGCCCAAGGGTCAGACCTCGTAGTCCAGCACCATCCCGTCGTAGGCGGCACTGACATGGGCGGGCGTCTCGGCCTCGACCGTCGCATGGTCCATGTCGATGTGCATGTTGGTCAGGATGCCGCGCCGGGGCTTCGCACGGTCGAGCCATTCGAGCGAGAGCGCGAGATGCGCGTGCGTCGGGTGCGGCTTGCGGCGGAGCGCGTCGAGAATCCAGCAGTCGAGCCCGCCGAGGTGGCTGTCCCAGACCGGTTCGGGAATGCTGAGCACGTCGGGCAGGTAGGCCACGCCTTCCACGCGGAAGCCCAGCGCGTCGATGTCGCCGTGGTTCACCTCGAACGGATCGAGCGTGACCCTGCCCCCCGCCCCTTCCACCGTGACCGGGCCACGGATCGCGTGGAGATCACAGATCGGCGGGTAGGAGGAGCCGTCGGGCTGAACGAAGGCATAGCCGAAGCGCGAGATCAGCTCGTTCCGCGTGTCGCCGTCGGCCCAGACCGGCACCCGGCGGTGGGTCAGAAAGACGACCTGGCGGAGGTCGTCGATGCCGTTGACGTGGTCGGCGTGGGAATGGGTGTAGAAAACCGCATCGACGCCGGAGACGCCTTCGCGGATCAGTTGCGCCCGCATGTCGGGCGAGGTGTCGATCAGCACCCGCGTCACCCCGCCGTTCTCGTGCCGCTCGATCAGCAGCGAACAGCGGGTCCGCTGGTTCTTCGGATTCGCGGGGTCGCAGTCGCCCCAGACGCCGCCGATCCGAGGCACTCCGCCCGAAGACCCGCAGCCGAGGATGATGAAGCGGAGAAGCGCCATGTCACGCCGCCTTCGCGGCTTGCGCGGCGCGGCTGAAGAGGCGGTCGAAATTCGCCTCGGTCGCCGCCGCGAATTCCTCGTAGCCAAGGTCGAACAGGCCGGCGCCGACGCGCGCCGAGTGGGCGGTGTAGGCCGGCTCGTTCCGCTTGCCGCGGTGGGGCGGCGGAGCAAGGTAGGGCGCGTCGGTCTCCAGGAGGATGCGGTCGAGAGGCGCGGCGGCGAAAATGTCGCGCAGATCCTGGCTTTTCGGGAAGGCGGCGATGCCCGACATCGACAGATAGAAGCCGAGGTCGAGCGCCGCCCGCGCCAGCGCCGCGCCGGAGGAAAAGCAGTGCATCACGCAGGCATAGGCGCCGTTGCGGTATTCCTCGGCAAGGATGCGGGCCATGTCCTCGTCGGCCGCGCGGGCGTGGATGATGAGCGGCAGGGCAGTCTCGCGCGCCGCGGCGATGTGGAGGCGCAGGCTTTGCTGCTGCGCCCCGGCGCTTTCGGCGGTGTAGTGATAGTCGAGCCCGGTCTCGCCGATGCCGACGAACTTCGGGTGCCGGGCAAGGGCGACGAGGTCGTCGACCGTCACCGGAGGTTCCTCTGCCGCGCGCATCGGGTGGATGCCGGCGGCAAAGAACACGCCATCATGCGCATCGGCGATGGCGCGCACGACGGGAAGGTTGCCCATCCGGGTGCAGATCGTCACCATCCGGTGCACGCCCGCCGCCCTGGCGCGGGCGACGATCTCGGGCACTTCCCCGGCGAAGTCGGGGAAATCGAGGTGGCAGTGACTGTCGGTGATGCGGGGCTGGTTCGTCATGCGCCTGCCTTAGCGCGTTTTCCCGGCAAAGCAAATCGTCCTGCCGGCTTGGGCGGCGAAGGCTCCCGCCGGTGCAGCGTGCGGGTGGGGTTGCGGACAGGTTAACCCGGCGCGCCGGGGAGGCGGAAGGGTTGCGGGCAAGATGTTGGAAACGTTCTGGAATCTCCGTCTGGCGCGCGTATGGCATGCGTCGGTTTCGCGTCGGGCATCCGTCCCGACAGACGGCGGCCCGGCGCGGCCTCTCGGCAAGTGTGGAGGATGGATTGGGAGCGGGACGACAGGCGGGCGCCGCCTGGATTGCGGCAGGGCACGAAGGGCGGCGGCCGGCCGCGGGCGGGCGCGGCGGAACGGAGGCGCTGGGCACTTTATGGTGCCGCCCTCCGGACGGTGGTTCTGCTGGTGAGGTCTCAATGCGCCCGCCCGTGGGGGCGGTCGGGCGTCGCCCGGGCTGGTCGCCCGGGTGCGGGGGTGGGCATGGCTCTCTTCCGTCACTCCCGTGCAGGAGGAGCCGCCCTCCCCCACCGATGCCCGCCTTCGCGGGCATGACAGAAAGGGGAAGCCCGACGGCAGAAACGCTCCGCCTTCTTCCGACCCTCGCGCATGGAAGCCCCCTCTCCCCACGGGCACACGCGCTTGCGGGCTACGCCCCGTCGCGCTGGGCGTCGGCGATCTTCAACACCATGTCGAGAATCAGCGCCGCGGGGTCGAGGTTCACCGCGCGGCCGTGGCGGGCGCGCGCGCCGAGGCTCTGGTGGAGCGCGGCCCAGCGCTGGCCCGCCGCCGCATCCGGGGCGAGCCGGGAGAAAAGCGCGGCCTCGCCCGGCACCGCCTCGGGCCCCGCCTGGCCCAGCGCACCGGCGCGTGCAAGCCGGGCGAGGAACAGGTCGAGAAGCGCGAGAAGCAGGTCAAGCCGGCTCTCGGCCCCCCGCTGGGCGGCGCTTTCGGCAAGCCTCAGGGCCTGCGGCCGGTCGAGCCGGGGAAGCGTGGCGAAAAGTCCGGTGATGGCGGCATAGGTGGCCAGCCCGTCGAGGTTGGCAAGCCGGATCGCCTCGCCCACCGACCCGCCCGCCAGGACGGCAAGCGCCGCGCCGTCCGCGGCCTCCACGCCCGCCGCGGTGATGGCGGCGGAAAGATCGGCCGGCGACAGCGTCGCCAGCCGCAACTCGCGGCAGCGCGAACGGATCGTCGGCAGCAGCCTCGACGGCGCGTGGCTGACCAGCAGGAAGGTCACGCCCTGGGGCGGTTCCTCCAGCATCTTCAGAAGCGCGTTGGCGGCCTGCGGGTTCATCTCGTCGGCCGGATCGACGATCACCGCGCGCCGGCCGCCATCGGCGGCGCTGAGGTGCAGGAAGCTTCCCAGCCTTCGCACCTCGTCGACGGTGATCACCGACTTCAGCCGCGCGTTCTTCTCGTCCCAGGCACGGCGGAGCACGAAGAGCCGGCCTTCGGAGCCCGCGTGGATGCGCCGTGCCACGGGATCGTCCGGGTCGATGTCGAGGCCTTGCGGCGCGGCCGGCGCGGCCCCGAAAAGGCCCCCGCCCCGGTCCTCGGGCGTGGCGAGAAGGAACCGGGCGATCCGCCATGCGAGCGTCGCCTTGCCGACGCCCAGGGGGCCGGTGAGGAGCCAGGCATGGTGAAGGCGCCCCGCCTGGCAGGCATCGAGGAAGGCGGCCTCGGCCACCCCCTGCCCGACGAGCCGCCTGGTTTCGCGCGGATGCGGCGCGCCTTCCACCCGGTCGGGCTCCGCAATCGCCTCCTCGCTCATCCCAGCGCCCTGTCGGCGGCGGCCGCGACATCCCGCGCCACGGCCTCGGCCGGGCGGGCGCCGTCGATCACCCGGCAGCGGCCAGGAAATTCGGCAGCCAGCGCCAGAAAGCCCGCGCGCATCTTGCGCTGAAGGCCGGTGCCGAAATCCTCGAACCGCTCCTCGGTGCCATTGCGGCCCTTCGCGCGCGCAAGGCCCGTCTCGGGGTCCATGTCGATGACGAAGGTCAGGTCGGGTTCGCGCCCGATCATCAGCGCATGAAGCTTGTCCACCACCGCGCGCAGGTCGCCACGCGAAAGGCCCTGATACATCCGGGTGGAATCGGCGAAACGGTCCGAGATCACCACCTTGCCCGCCTTGAGCGCCGGTTCGATCACCCGTTCCAGATGGTCTCGGCGGGCGGCGGTGAACAGCAGGATCTCGGTCTCGGCCGACCAGCGGTCGGGGTCGCCCTCCAGAACCAGCCTGCGGATTTCCTCGGCCCCCGGCGACCCGCCCGGCTCGCGGGTGAGCACGACGTCGTGCCCCGCGGCGCTAAGGTGTTCGGCCAGGAGCCGCGCCTGGGTGGACTTGCCCGAGCCGTCGATTCCCTCGAAGGTGATGAACCTCGCCCCGGATTGACTGGACACCGTCAGCTTCCGACCTCGGCGATCACGCGGGTGGCGACCCGTCCGAAGGCGGTGCGCAGCCGCGTCGAGAAGCCGCCCTTCGCCACCGCCTGTTCGGCGACCAGCGGCACGGTGACAGGCTCCATTCCGGGCACCTCGATCACCAGATCGGCGATCTTCTGGCCAAGCTCGACGGGCGCCTCGACCGGCCCGGTATAGACGATTTCGCCCTTCAGCCCGTCGCGCGCCAGCGAGGGCACCAGAATCTGCACGTCCTTCTCGGGCACGAGACCCACGCGCGAGCTGGCGCCAAGCCAGATGTCGGCCTCGGCAATCCGCGTGCCCCCCGGGGCAACCGTCTTCAGCGCGAATTCCCGGAAGGCCCAGTTCACGATGCGCTGCGATTCCTCGGCGCGTTCGGTGGCATCCTTCAACCCGCTGACGACGAAGACGATCCGCCGCCCCTTCTGCACCGCGGACCCGACCAGGCCGAAGCCTGCCTCCTCGGTGTGACCGGTCTTCAGCCCGTCCGCCCCGATTCCCATCGACAGAAGCGGATTGCGGTTGAACCGGTTGTCCGGCGCACGGCCGTCATGCTCGAATTCGGTGATCGAGAAATAGCCGTAGTATTCGGGAAACTCGGTGATGAGCCGCACCGCGAGCGTCCCGAGGTCGTGCATGCTCATCTTCTGGTTCGGATGCGGCCAGCCCGATGAATTGGAGAAGGTCGAATGCGTGAGCCCGATCGCGGGGGCGCGCTCGTTCATCTTCTTGGCGAATTCCTCTTCGCTGCCCGCAAGCCCCTCGGCGACCACGACGCAGGCGTCGTTGCCGGAATTGACGATGATGCCCTTGATCAGCTCCTCGACCGTCGGCCGGTCGGTTTCGTTCAGGAACATGGTCGACCCGCCCATCGCGCGGGCCTTCGACGACACCGCGAAAGTGTCGTCGAGCCGGACCCGGCCGTCCTTGAGCGCCTCGAACAGCATGTTCACCGTCATCAGCTTCGACATCGATGCGGGCGGCAGCGGCTCGTCGGCGTTCTTCGCCAGCAGCACCGTGCCCGTCGTCACGTCATAGACCCAGGCCGACCGGGCAAGCGTGTCGAAGGCGCGCGCGGGCAGCGCCGCGAGAAGGGCGAGGGCAAGGATGACGGCGGCTCTGATCATGGGGCGTCAGGGCTCCTTCTAGTTCGAGACGGGATAGGCGTCGGGATAGCCGATGCCCTTCACGCGGGCCACGAGCGCGTCGCGTTCGGCCACCGAAGCGGCGGGGCCGACGATCACCCGCCAGTAGGTCTTGCCGTTGCTCTGATCGGGGCGGACGGCCGCGCCCATGCCCGCCGCCGTCATCTGATCGGCCGCGCGTTTGGCGTTGGCCTCCTGGCTGAAGATGCCGATCTGGATATACCCGCGCTTGATCGCCGCAGGCGCCGGTGCGGCTGCTACGGAGGGCTTCGGCGCGGCGGTGCTGGCCCCGGTGCTGGCCCCGGTGCTGGCGTCGGTATTGGCCTCGGCGCGGTCGATGGCGGCAGCGGCCGAGGCGGTCACGGGATCGAGCGTCGTCTGGTCGATCGCCCCGGCACCGGCCCCCGGCGCGATCGGCGCGGCGGCGGTATCGACGGCCGCCGGCTTTTTCCTGAGAAACCCGAAGAGCCCGCCGGTCTTCTTCCTGGGCGCGGCCTCCGCCGCCACCGCGGCAGCCGGGGCCGCTGCGGCCGCCTCGGCGCCAACTGTCTCGGGCACGGCTTCGCCCCCCGCGGCCGCCGTCGTGCCCGCAGTCGCAGTCGCAGTCTCAGTCTCTGTCTCAGTCGCGGGGCCGGCGTCCCCGGGGGCCGCCGCCGTCGTGGCCGCATCCGTCGTGGCCACATCCGTCGCCATGTCCTCGGCGCCGATCTCGGCATCCGCCGGCACCGGCCTTTCCTCGCGCCTGAGCGCGACGACGCCGAGCTCGGCCGGCTGGCCCGCCAGCATCCCGAGCGCCTCGGCCGCGTCGGACGAAACCTGCAGCCCGGGGCCCGGCATGTCGCGCTCACGCCGGAAGAGGGCACCCACGACCGACTTGCCGTTCTTCGGGTTGCGGATGATCACCCGCTCGGGGTCGGTGACGCTCGAATGCGCGACCCAGACGCCGCCGAGCGACGGCCGGCCATCCCAGAGGCCCTGTCCGGCCAGGCTGAAGACCTGCGGCGCCTCGACGTCACGCTCGACCGACACCGGCGAGAAGGCCGCGCCGGGGGTGGCCGGTTCGTCGCCCGCCGCGTCGGGCCCGGTCCCGGCCACGCAGCCCGAAAGCGCGAGCGCACACGCAACGCCGAGCCACGCCTGTCCCTGAAATGTCATCCTCGCCCCCAATTTCCGCGCGGCCGATGTCCGCGCGTCCTGCCCAAGAAGCGGGTTCCGCCTTCCCGTCCGGAAGCCGGCCCGACCTCATGCCCGAATTCCCGCGCCGTTGCCGCGCTTGGCCGGCATACTAGCGGGTCGGCCGGTGCAAGAAAAGTCCGCCTCCCCCGCCGCGCGCGGATTTCAGCGCGCTCCCGCTTTCAGAATCGCGCGAGGCGCAGTAAGGGGCGGCTGCCGGAGGAGTGGCAGAGCGGTTTAATGCACCGGTCTTGAAAACCGACGTGGGTGCAAGCCCACCGTGGGTTCGAATCCCACCTCCTCCGCCACTATCTATTAGTTAAGCTATTGAATTTAGGCGATTAAATGGTTGCATTTTTTTCGCGCTTCCCCCAAAAAATCCCCCTCGATCGCCTGGATGCCCCCGGAATTTGCCGGAACAGCGGTCAGAGCGTGCCAGAGAAACGTGTTGCGGTTGATGGCCGGAAGGTTGCCCCGACGGTCCCTCGACCGAAGCCGTAAAGGATTGACCACCCCCTTCGGGTCCTTCCCGGCTGCTACCGTATACGGCAACGCGAGGCGCGACGTGTCAGCCTGTGCAAAACTCATCCGCCCTCGATGACATCGCCGACGAGGGGAGCCTGTTTTTCTCAGCCTCGGTGACCGACGAGGAGGGAAACGCAATGGACACTGCGGGGAGTGACGGCAAGGCTCCAGCAGGGTTGAAAGCGGCCGGATCAGGCTTTCTGATCCATCGGCCGTCTCTCGAGCGAAGCAGGCAGGTGCGTTCTTAGCCATCGATGCCGGCGCATCATCGCGAAGCCGAGCAGGAGGATGGCGCCGGTCACGGTTACAGCCGGCCAACGCAAGCCGGTGGCGCTCGAGAGCACGCCGAAGAACAGCGGCCCTATGGCGCTTGCCGCCCGGTTGATCAAGGCTCCAAATCCGAACATCTGCGCCGACTCGTCGGCCTGAATCATGGCGGCGACGATACTTCTCCCGATCGCGTTGGTGGGCCCGATGGCAAGCCCCAGACACAGGCCCGTGGCGAGCCCGGCCCACCAACCGGCGCCAAAGATCAACAGCATGGCCAGGAGCAGCCAGACCGGCATCGTGCCGAGTAGAAGCCGCAACGGATCGATACGGAGCGCAAGCCAGCCGGTGAATATCGTCGCCCCGATCGATACGATGCTGAAGACGGCGCTGAAGCGCGTGACTTGTTCGACCGAAAGGCTGAAATGGCTGGTCAAGATGATCGGCGTGAAGAACGCCAGCGTCGCGGCCGCCCCGGTGATCAGGTGGATTCCGACAATAACCCGCGCCAGGCCGCCACGCTTGCGCCATCCTCTCGTCGTGGCGGCGACACGTTCGGCGGATCGCGACCACAGGGCGCCTTCCGAAAATGCTTCCGCCTTGCGGCCTGTTGTTCGGAGTCCAAACAAGGCAATCCCACCGACCGCCCCGTAGCAGAGGGCGGTGACAACGAAACTGTTGGCGAATTGCGCTGAATCGCCAGTGCGGACGCCGGTATCCAGAAACGGTTTGGCCAGAAAGTAGCAGACAAGGCCCCCCAGATACCCCAGTCCCCAACCCAGGTTCGACAACCATGCCGTCCGGCTGTGCGGCACCACGGTCTTGAGCAGCGAGTCATAGAGCCCTGCGGCGACCAGATAGGCGGTAAAGGATATGCAGAAGGTGACGGAAATCAGCGCCACGCTTGCGGCCGGCATCGCCAGAAGGCCTGTGGCGGCGCAGCAGATCGCGGTGGCGACGGCCAGATAGCGAAGCCGGCGTCCCGAAATATCGGCAGCCGTCCCGACGACCGGCGCGACAACGCCGGCGAGCAATGTCGAAATCGACAGCAGCAGGCCCCACAGGGAATCGCTCCAGGGGGCGTTTGCGGTCACGTGCATCTTGAAATACAGGGGAAACGCCACGGCGGATATCAGAAGGATGTAGCCCGAACTTGCGATGTCGTAGAGTATCCATGAGATCCATTGCCGCCGCATTTTGAATTTCCCAACGATGTTGCCGGCCGGGGCAACCGGAAGATGCCGCATTGGACATGACCGGAGTCCGCCGCACAAGGCAATGTCACTTCGCCGGTATACCCTGCGAGTCCCAGCGTCAAAACCCGGTATGGAAAACGCCGCGGCGTGGCGCCGTGTCGGGAACCGGCAGGCGGCGGCCTATCGCTGCAATTCGGCGGCGCGTTTCTCCTGTTCGGCCAGGTCGCGCTCGAGGAAGAAATTGACGAAGGTCCGGATCACCGAGATGGCCGTCAGCCGCCCGATTTCTTCCCAGGTCGGCGAGAAGGCGGTCTCGATGATGTCGGCGGCGAGCTGGAAGGTCAGCCCGCCGACCAGCCAGTGGGCGTATTGGATGTAGATCACATGAAAGGTCCTGCCGGCGGCCGGCGCCAAGGTGGCCTGGATGACGCGCGCGAACGCCTGCGCCGTGCCGAAGGCGACGATCAGCAGCGCCATCGCGTTGATGATCGCGATCACGTGCGAGGCGATGAATGCAAGCCAGTCATGCATGGCGGTCTCCTGGTTGGCGGCGGAGCCGGCAGCCCGGCAACGGATCGGGCTGCCGCCCGTGGAAGGCGCTCACCGCTTGCACGGCCGCAGCGCCTGGCAACCGGCATGGAGGAAAGGGACCCAGGCGCGCCGGAGCGGCCTGGACCCGTCGATCAATGTGCCCGGTGGCTACGGGGCCGGCGCACCCCGATCGGCAGGGCCGATCGGGGGCTTGGCTCGTCAGTGGTTGGCGCTGCTGCTCGACTCTTCGAGCGTCCGCATCACCGCATCGAGGTTGAAGGACGCGGGCTTCTGGCGCGGCGGGTACTTCTTGAAGTTCTCGATCTGGGCCGCGACCACCGCCTGCATGCCATAGATGATGTAGGCATGGCTGATCATCCAATCGTAATAGCTGTTGGAGTTTTCATCGGCCCGTTCGAACGGATCGCGGCGCAAGTTGAATACCTTGGGCGCGCGCAGGCGGACGAAAGGCTCGAGCCAGCATTGCAGCGTCTTGGCCCGCTGCTCCATCAGCACGACCTTCCAGTCCTGCATCCGGATCGCCATGATGTCGCCGTCGTCGCTGATGTAGAAGAACGACTGCCGCGGGCTTTCCTTAACTTCGCCTTTCAGATAGGGCAGCATGTTGAAGCCGTCGATGTGCACCTTGTAGGTCCGGTCGCCGATCTTGTGGCCCGCCAGCAGTTTTTCCTTGATGTCGGTTTCGCCCGCGGCGGCCAGGAAGGTCGCCAGCCAGTCCTGGTGGGTGACGATGCCGTTGAGCACCGTGCCCGGCTTGAACTTGCCCGGCCAGCGCACGAAGCACGGCACCCGCCAGCCGCCTTCCCAGTTGGTGTTCTTCTCCGAGCGGAACGGCGTGATGCCGGCATCCGGCCAGGTGTTGTAGTGCACGCCGTTGTCGGTCGAGTACATGACGATGGTATCGTCGGCGATGCCAAGTTCGTCGAGCTTGTTGAGCATGACGCCGATGTTCTCGTCATGGGCAACCATCACGTCGTTGTATTCGCCCTGGCCGTTGCTCTTGCCGCGGTTCTTGTCCGAGCAATGGGTACGGAAATGCATGCCCGTCGTGTTGTACCAGACGAAGAACGGCTTGTTCGCCTTGTGCGCCGCATCGATGAAGCGCAGCGCATAGCCCGTCACCTCTTCGTCGATGGTCTCCATGCGCTTCTTGGTCAGCGGCCCGGTGTCCTTGATCGTCTGCCCGCCCTTGCCGTCGGCATGGCAATGCAGCACGCCGCGGGGCCCGAAGCGCTTCTTGAACTCGGGATCCTTCGGATAGTCGGGGTCTTCCGGCTCTTCCTCGGCATTGAGGTGATAGAGATTGCCGAAGAATTCGTCGTAGCCATGCATCGTCGGCAGGAACTCGTCCTTGTCGCCGAGATGGTTCTTGCCGAACTGGCCTGTCGCATAGCCGTGGGGCTTGAGCAGTTCGGCAATCGTCGGATCTTCGGCCTGAAGCCCGGCATCCGCGCCGGGCATGCCCACCTTGGTCAGCCCGGTGCGCAGCGGATTCTGGCCGGTCATGAAGGCGGCGCGGCCGGCGGTGCAGCTTTGCTGGCCGTAATAGTCCGTGAAGGCCACGCCCTCGTTGCCCACCCGGTCGATGTTGGGCGTGCGGTAGCCCATCTGGCCACGGCTGTTGTAGCTGATGTTCCACCAGCCGATATCGTCACCCCAGAGAACCAGGATGTTCGGTTTCTTGGCTGCCATGTTCTTCTCCTTTGTTACAACACGTCCGGCACGGGGGATTCCGGGCCGTTAGATCTGCTTCCCTCCGGGTCCGCCGCGGTTTCGCGGTTGACACGGCTGAAGGGTGAGGCGGGCGTCTTGTCGCCGTGGCAGAAGCGGAACTTCTTGCCGCTGCCACAGGGGCAAGGCTGATAGACGCCGCGCTGCGCGTCCTGTCCGGCGATCCACGCCATCACGTCCGCCGGTGCCCGTCCCTGGCGCAGCAGTTGCACCATGACGTTGAAGGTTGGACCGGTATGGGTGAAGAACAGTTCGAGGCCTGGACAGAGGTAGTTATGACCGGGCTCGCCGCTGCGCGACAACGCGAAGCGGTCTTTGGGGCAGCCGCCGTTGCACCAGTTGCGGACCTTGCAGTTGCGGCACTGCTCGGTGAGCGTATCGCGCTTGGCGTCGCCGAATTTCCGCTGCTGGTCCGAGGCCACCATGGCCAGCATGTGGGTCTCGTGGATGTTGCCCAGCTTGTACTTCGGTTCGACGAAATGGTCGCAGCTATAGAGGTCGCCGTTGTGTTCCAGCGCCGGGCCGTAGCCGCAGGTCGGTGCATGGATGCACAGCAGGTGGCGGCCGAAGAACGCCTCCAGCGTGACGTCGAACAGTTGCACGAAGACCTGGCCCACGTCGCGGCGCACCCACTCCTCGAAGATGTCGATCAGGAAGCGCCCGTATTGTTCGGCGCCGACGGTGCGCTCGGTGACCAGATTGCCGGTCTGGGTATAGAGCAGCCGCTTCTCGCCGGCATGTTCGCTCCAGCCCTGGTTGGCGATGCCGATGGTTTCCGCGGTGGCCCGCTCGATGATCGGGATGAACTGAACCCATTTCGCGCCCAGCTCGTCGCGGAAGAAGCGGTAGACGGTGCGGCCGTGCTGCTGGTTGGCGGCGTTCACCGTGCAAAGGATGTTGAAGTCGACCTGGTGCTTGCGCAGGAAGCGCCAGCCGCGCATCACCAGGTCGAACGTGCCCTGGCCGCGGCGGTCGACGCGGTAGGTGTCGTGCAGTTCGCGCGGGCCGTCGACGCTCAGGCCCACAATAAAATTGTTCTGCTTGAAGAAGGCGCACCATTCGTCGTCGAGCAGCAGGCCGTTGGTCTGGAAGGTGTGCTGCACCGTCTGGCCGGGGCGGCGGTATTGCTCGACCAGTTCGACCGCGCGGCGGAAGAAATCGAGCTTCATCAGCGTCGGCTCGCCGCCCTGCCAGGCCACCGTCACCTGCGGGGCGCGATGCGACTCGAGCAATTGCCGGAGATAGGCCTCGAGCGTCCGCTGCGACATGCGGTGCCGGTCGTTCGGATAGAGCGCCTCCTTCGACAGGAAGAAGCAATAGGTGCAGTCGATGTTGCAAGTCGAGCCGCTCGGCTTGGCCAGCAGGTGAAAACCTGGCGGGCCGTTCGCCGGCATCTGCGGCGACGTTGGGTGTGCGGTTTCCGAAGTAGGTGCGTTCATCTGTGATACGAGCTTTGTGGGGTCCGGTTGGCGGTATGAGGCATCAGAAAAAGTTCAGCAGCACGGCGAAGAATGCGAAGATGCCCGTCAGTATGAGCACGAACGACACGGCATAGAGGGGCTTCAGCTCCTGTTCCGCGGTCAGCCCGGCGATCGCCGCGTAGCCACCGCTCCACAGGTAGCGCAGCATCCTGCGATACTCCCAGGTCGAGAAGACCGCAGCCAGGATGCCGCTGAAGATCAGCGCCAGTCCCAGATACCAATGGGCATTCGGATAGCGGACCGTATCACCGCCCGAGATCTGACGGACATTGTTCACGAACTGAACGATGCCGAAGCCGAAACCGATCAGCGAGACGGAGGTGCGCAGATAGGCCATCATGGTGCGTTCGACGGCGAGCCGCGTGCGAATCCAGGCGAAATGGCTGTCGGCGGTGACGCGCACATCGAAGCGGTCGGCATTCGGATTGCCCGGTGATTCACTCATCGCGATCTCCATGTGCGGGGCGCGGCCTGGCCGCGAGGTGAGCTATGGTGCCAGTGGACGTCACGCCGGAATCCCTGATGAGTGTGCGGGGTCTGGATGCGGTTGCCGGAGCCAGGCTTCCGCCGCCGCCACGGCCTGGTTCAGCGCGGCGCCCAACTGCGGCGTGGCGACGAATACGTTCTCCTCGCCGAGCGTCTGTAGCATGCCGGTCTTGGCAAGCTGGTTGCACACCGCCGGATCGACGCCCACCAGCATCAGCTTGTTGCCGTGGGCGCGCAGCGACTCGCCGTAGCGTTTCAGCACGGTCATGAAGGTGCTGCCGATCTCGCTCTTGCCGCGCAGGCTGATGGCGAGCACCGCGCGCTCCGCTCCATCGGCCTTGGGGAGCATCTCCTCAAGGTTCTTGGCCGCGGCGAAGAACAGGCTGCCATAGACCTGCAAAAGGGTCAGCTGGTTGCTCGGCAGGCGCGCGGGCGCCGGTTGCTCGATGGGGAAACCCTGAGGCTGAAGCACCCACTGGGTGACGACGACCTTATTTGACTGCCGCAGCACGTGCAGCGCCGCGCTCAGCGCCACGCCGAACAGCACGGCGAACTGCAGCGGTATGGCCAAGGTGGCGATGAAGGTCGCCACCATCACAGCCCTCGAGATCGTACCGGTTCTCCACACCACAAGCGCCTGAGGCATGCGCAGGCCCTGAAAGCCGGCCACGACCAGCAACGCCCCCAGGGCCGGCATCGGCACCAGTTCCACCAGCGGCGCGGCCAGCAGCACGATGGCGGTCACGAAGAACCCGACGAAGATGTTGGCCCAGCGCGATCCGCCTCCCGCACCCATGATCAGCGCCGTGCCGGAGACCGAGCCTCCCGCCGGTATGCCGCCGACCAGCCCGGTGGCGAGGTTCGCCGCACCCTGGCCGAGGAAGTCGCGCGACACGTCGGGGTAACGTCCATCCGGATTGGGGATGCCCTGGCTGACGCCTGCGCCCTGGACGAGGCCGATGACGGCCAATGACAGCGCCGGCAGCGCCAGCGCCGGAAAGAGCGACAGATCGGGCACAAGCAACTGCGGCAAGGCCCGCGGAATGGAGGCGATGTCCCCGACCGCCGGCACCACAGAGAAGCCGGAATCCGGGTTCCGGCTCAGGATCGCCAGGAGCGCGGTGGCCACGGCGATGGCGATGATGAAGGCAAAGCGCTGCAACGGCTTCACCCACAGCAGCGCAACGATCAATCCCAGCGTCAGCGCGCCGATGATGGTGATCCACACATTGACCTGGTTGAACCGCAGAGCGAGATCCAGCGCTTGGGCAACCCGGTTCGAAAACGGGCTTTGGTAGCCGGTCAGATTCCCCAGCTGGCCGAGGATGATCAGCACCGCCACGCCGTTCAGAAAGCCGGTCATGACCGCGTTGGAGACGAAGCGGGTCAGGAAGCCCAGCCGCATTACGCCGGCCAGCAACTGGATGAGGCCGACCAGAAGCACCAGCACGGCCAGCGCCTGCAGCTTCTGCCCGTCCGGGAAGTCCATCAACACGACACCGGTGGCCACCGAAAGCGCCCCGGTGCTCGACACGTTCATGAAGACCGAACTGTTGAAGATGGCGCCGACTGGCGCAGCGACCATCAGCGTGAAGATCCCGAGCACCGGATTGACCGTCGCCAGCAGCGCATCGCCCATCGCCTGGGGCACGTTGACCACCGAAAACGTCAAAGCGGCGACAAGGTCGGAGAACAACGACTTGCGATCCGGCTTCAGGCTGCGTGCGGCCGGTCCAGTCCGGTTCACATACTCAGCGCTGTTCATCTGCCCACGCGCCCGGGACATTGGCCGAAGCAACCGGGCCTTGCCGAAAGATCCGCGCCCGCATCGGCCTGCGCGTGACAAGCGTCGGCACGGGCGCGCGGCAGCAGGCAGGGCGGGAGGCGAGGCTCATGCGCGATCACCGCCTCAGCGCCCGGCCTTCGGAGGGAGTAAGCTGTTGCCGGGCTGAATGCAGGTGCTGGCGGCCGGCGCCAAATATCCGCCGGCGAACGCCCCAAGACGTTCGCACACCGCTTTCGTTCGAATAGCACAAATATTCATGTGCTTGCCTCCATGCCAGACTCGCGCCCTCGACTCCCGCAGCCTGGTCGGTTCTTGTCCGTCAGGTTGACTCTTAAAGTGGCGGCCGGTGGAGGATTGCGACAAATGCCGCAAACCCGGCTGCGAAAGACGATTAGATTCCTGATACTGGGCATCGGGGAAGAAGGCGGGGGCCGGTCACGGCAACGGCTGCGGGTGTTTTCTCTTCGCTGCCCATGATACTTGCCGGACCTTGGCCGGGGGCTTGCCGGTTCCCGGCAGTTCGCCCACGCGAAACCCGCGCGGAAATTGAAGCGAGAGAAGCCCCCTCCCGCATTGCACGGTTCGCATGCCGGGCGTCGCCCAAAGTCGGGTGAAGACGATCTGATGTGACCCAAGTCGTTGGAAGGCTGGTCTGGTAATGCCCTGGAGAGACGCTGTTCCCGAATGGCTCGCCGACTATCGGCGCTCCTGGCTGCCGAGCGATGTCGCGGCGGGTGCTGCAACATGGGCGGTTCTCGTTCCGCTCAGCCTGTCGATAGCGGCCATTGCCGGCGTCGACCCGGTGGTGGGGCTTTATACCTTTCCATTGGCGTTGGTGGGCTATGCCATATTCGGCGGCCAGCGCGTGCTGGTCGTTGGTCCCGATGCCGCCGTTGCCATCCTGTCTGGCGGCGTCGTGGCTTCGATTGCAACGGGGCGGGACGAGTTTCTCGCCCTGACCATCGCTTTGGCTGTCACTGTCGGGTTCCTGTATATCCTGTTTTACTTTTTCAGAATGGGCTGGATCGCCGACCTGGTTCCGGATCCGGTGCTCAAGGGGTTTACCGAGGGCATCATCTGGCTCACGCTGCTCAAGCAGTCCGTAACGCTTCTCGGGCTTGCTCCCGATGAGCATCCTTCGGGACTTTGGGGCCTGTTGGTCTATCTCCGGCATGCGCTCTCCGAGACTCACGTACCGACCGCCGCCGCCGGTGCGATCAGTATCGTGACGCTTGTCCTGTTTCGCAGGGTGGTTCCCCGCTGGCCCGGCCCGCTGATCGTTCTGGTCGGCGCGATCGTCCTCAGCGGCGTTCTCGGACTGAGCGACGCCGGTGTTCCGGTCCTGGGAGTTGTCGAGGGCGGACTTCCCAGATTCGCGCTGCCAACCAGGCTTGACAGCGATCAGATCGTCATCTTGCTATCCGGCGCTCTGGCGATCGTTCTTCTGGGATATACCAAGGCCCTGCCGCCCCTGAAGCGCGCCGCCGACTACAGCGGCGACAGTCTCGACCCAAACCGGGAGCTTCTGGCTCTCGGCGCCGCGAACATTGGAGCCGCGATGGGAGGAGGCCATGCGCTGTCCGCGTCGCTGACCGCGACCTCGATCAGCATCGCGGCAGGCGGCAAGACCCAGGCCGGAAATCTGTTCGCTGGCCTGTTGACGGTTCTGACCATCCTGTTTCTCTTGCCGCTGCTCCAGAATTTGCCGTTGAGCAGCCTTGCCGCCATCATCATGGTGGCGCTTGGCGGCGTTTCGAACCTCGCTTACTTTCGTGGCATTTGGCAGATCAGCCGCTACGAGTTCCTGATTGCCGCCGCCGCGTTCGCGGGTGTCCTGGCATTCGGTGTCTTGCCGGGCGTCCTGATCGGCGTTGTCCTGGCGCTTTTCAAGCTCGCCTACGCGATTCACGAGCCAGTGACCGCGACCGTCGGACGGACGCCATCCGGCGGGTTCGTCGATATCGACGAACACCCGGAAGCCGCCGAAATTCCGGGTATGGTCATCCTTCACCAATATGGTCCGCTGGTCTTTCTGAACGCCAGAATCCTGGCCGAGGCGATCCGCAAAGCGACTGGCGCCGGCCGTGATATCCAGGTCGTCGTTTTGGATTCTACCGCGTCGTCCGGAATCGACAGTTCCGCAGCCGACAAGATGGTCACTGTGCGGGACGAACTTGCCAAAGCCGGAATCGAGCTATGGGTCGTCAATCCGAGGCAAAAAGGTTGGCGGATCGTGGAATCGCTGCTGAGGGTGAAAAAGGTTGCGCCGCCCCGAGTCTTCGACACGATCCCGGACGCGATTTCGGCGTTTGAAACCTCGTCCGGGCCGAACCCCGTTGAACAAGCCGAGCCCGGAACAAATCCGCCAGGAAGGTGATGCGGACGCGGCTCGTGTCACGCCGCGGCGGCGTTACCGCTGAACGTCGTCCGCGGATCTGATGCCGCGCCAGCGGCGGATGAGCCGAGCGAACGGCCCACGCAGCAGCAGGTAGGGAACAAAGGCAAGCAGGATCGCGATGATGGCCGCTTCACCGGGGAAGAAGGTGCCGAATTCGAGGAACTGATAGATGACGTCCATGCACACGCCGAGCAGGATGATGCGCGCCGTCGAAATCACACCCTCGCGCAGGTGGCTGTAGCGGCGTTCGGAATCGGTCAGTATCGTCGCCAGATAGGGCAAGGAACCGCCGCGGGCGTCACGGAGGCCGTCGATGAAGGCCATGATAGACGCCATGATGGGCTGCAGGATGAAGCGGAACGTCATCGGCCCGCCCGGACGGTCCAGCAGGTTTTGCCAAATCCGCCCGCGAACCTCCGCCGAGAAGCCGTACCAGGCCAATCCGGCGCCGACGAAGCTGACGAGTAGCGCCAGCGCCACTTGCGCCAGGACGATCTGCCTGCGTGTCGGGGTCTTGGCCATCACGAACCCGCACCTGACAAGGCGCCACAGTGCTGATGCCGCCCCAGGACGCCTTTCGTAAACTGCGATCTCATGGAGCCTTCATGTTGCTGGAAGCGGTTTTCGCAACTGTAACCGAACCACAGGGATCGAATGCATCAGATGTCGCAATCGCAAGCAATCGCCGCATTGCGGCCCAGCGGGTGTCCGGTGGCGGGGAAACCGCCTTGGGCCGGAACTTTCTAACTCTCGATTCTTGCGGCTTCCTGTTCGAGCGCGAGGCGGTTCTTGATGCAGATGCCGCCATATTCGACTTCGACAATCCCTTGCTTGATGAGCGCGGAGAACGCGCGGCGAAAGGCTGCCCGGCTCATGCCCACCATCCGGCCGAGTTCCTCCTGTGTCAGGCGAACCATGCCGTCGGTGGATGTCAGTCGCAACAGGGCGCGCGCGAAGCGGGCACGGGGCGGCAAGGATATCACTTCGGCCAGGGCGCGAAGGCCGAGTGACACGTTGCTGTGGCTGAGCCGGTAGAAGCACATCCAGTCTTCAGGAAATTCCTGGAGGCTGCGGTGGACAGCGGCCGCCGGCAGCTTGAAGAGCCGGCTGTCGGCAGCCGCGTAGACCGAGACGGTCCGGAGCGACTTCGCAAGGAGCGCCGAATCGCCAATCCAAAACCCCGGCAGGGCGCGATGAGCGATCACTTCCTGATCTTCGCTGATCGGGATCGCCACATCCAGCATGCCTTCGCCCAGCCCGAAAATCGCATCGGCTTCGTCACCCACGGCATAGATCATGCTGCCGCGGCTGACGGAAATCCAGCGGCCGAGCCTGGCCATGCGGTCCTGGAATTCGACAGGCTGCTCCGACATCCAGCCGACATCGGTGAGATTCGCCAAACTCCGATATGCCGGCTGTGTCGGCTGCTTTACCGTCGGCGACTGATCCATCTCACGCCTCGCGCTACGCCAGATCGATACTATCAATATCAACCCTGTGGGCACAACTCGACATAGTGGTGCAGGCCCACCATCTTCTGCAATTCGCGTAGTATCGGTGGCAAGCAGCCTTCCACTGACCACTGGCATGCATCCTTCCGATGCTTCCCCCGACCAGCGCGCCACGGCCGGCGCTGCTCCGCCTGTTTCTCGAAACGCTGCCGACCGCCGGCCCATCAACGCGCCAGTCGCCGCCGTGCGCCTGAAAAGCCGGTCGGCGTAGCGCTCGGCCCGTGCGGAGCAGTAGCGGCTCACCATTCAGAGTCCAAGCGCCAGATTGCTCAGACTCAAAGACACCCGGTCACTTCGCGCAGAAGCCTTCCGGAAAGTAGCCTTGGCGGAAACTATCGGGCGCACGGGGCTACAATTGCACAAATGCAGCAAAGTTCGAGAAACAACCGGCAGCCACTTTGCATGCGCACCGATAGGCCAGAGCGCCCCCATCAAAGTCCGCGCCGGTCCAGCCATTCGGCCAGCTTCTTCATCTGCGCTTCGTCGAAGTCCGCGGGCCGGGTGAGGGCTTGCCACCCTGCCGCATAATCCGCTGCGGCATAGACATGGCCTCGCCCCTTGGGGACGGTGGTGGCGGTCATCATGTCGAAGGTAAGCTGGACGGAGCTGATGCCGGGCATCCAGGTGAGAGCCGGCGACACTCCCGCGCCACGGGGATCACGCATCCAGTCCGGCTCCTTCCGCCACATGTTCACCTGGAAGAATGTGATGGGATCGGAGGGGTATTGCAGGTAGGCGATCTTGACCGGTCCCCAGCCGGGTTTCATGAGCTGGCTGCGGTCTTCGGCGTTGAAGAAGCGGAACACCGTGGCATTGCGCGATTGGGGGAGCCACGCCGGCGAGCCCGGCTGCCGCGTGGCGGTGATCTGCGGCCAGGTGCGGCTGGCGAAAGGCGGACCCACCCACAACGCGCCTTCAAAAGGGTCCCCGAGCACAACATAGGCATCGCTCGCCAAGTCCGAGTTCAGCGAACCCAGGCTGAGACCGAACAGAAAGAGGCGCGGCCGCGACTCTCGCGGCAGCGCGCGCCAATGGCCATAAACTGCGTCAAAGACGTCCCTTGCTGTGTCCTCGCCATACACGGGATCAACGAACAGGGTGAGCCAACTTGGCAGATAGGAATATTGCACCGAAACGGAGGCGACATCGCCGCCATGCATGATTTCGAGTGGGATCATCGCCGCCGGATCGACCCACCCGGTGCCGGTCGGCGTGGCGATGACCAGCAGCTTGCGGCTGAAGGCTCCCACCCGCTCCATCTCCGCCAGCGCCAGGGCGGCGCGGGCCTGCGGGGTCTCGGCCGAATTGAGCCCGACATAGACCACCAGCGGCTCTTTCGCCGGACGGCCTGTGATGGCGCCGATCTCATCCGCCTTCGCGGCGGACAGCACACGCCTTCGTCCCTCGCGCCCAAGGTCTTCCCAGTTCAGCAGGGATGCAGCACTCCCGGTCTTCAGGGGATCAACGGGTTGGTCTTCTTCCACCGGGATAAGCGCATCGATCGTGCGGTAGCTGGAATCGAGGGCGCGCAGCGCCGCGTGGAGAAGAAAGCCGTTGCCGACCGCCCAGAAGCTCCATGCCGCCAGGGTGAAAGCGACGACAGCCGCGGCGCGGCGCGGCAGCACGCGGCGCAGCGGTGCGTCAAGTATCTCGCGCAGGGCGGCGAAGGCACGGCCAGCCAGCAGCAGCACCACTATCAACGCCAAGCCAACGGCGATCATGACGAACGGCCAGCCGCTTTCGACCGGCGGAAGCGCGAGAGCCAGGCGGGCTTCGTTCTGCCAGCTATCGCCCAGGAAGGCCGCCACCGCCATCAACCCGGCGGCGGCAAGGCCCGCCAACTGGCGCAGGCGGCCGCTCACAGGCTGCGGCAGCAAGGGAAAGCCAAGCCACACCAAAAGAGCGGCGGCAGCCACCGCGACAGCATAGCCCACGGCAAAGCTCAGGCCGCCGATGGCGCCCTGTAGCACGCCATCGCGCGGAATCAGGCTGGGCGTCAGCGCGGCGAACCAGAGGAGAGCGCCCACGATCAGCCCCGCAGACGATAACGGGGCCGCAAACCGTCGCATGAAAGCGGCTGCCAATTTGTTCATGAGGACCTTCCGAATGACCCGGCAAGCAAGCCATTGGCTGCGGCGACCTGTCAAGCTGACGGGAGGAGAACTTAACCGACTTTGCTGCACCTGTCGCAATTCATCGCGTCCGCCTTCCGGGTGCCTAAAGCCGGTGCGAGAGGTCGTAGTGGTGGGCGACGTTCCGGCGGGATTTCCGCAGCGGATTGTTCTGGGCCAGACGCCGCGTCAGATAGAGCAGCGCCGCCTGCACCTTCATGAGGCCGGCTCCGTCGCCGAGGCCGATGTTTTGCATGGCAAGCGCGATGAGATCGTAGATCCCGGCATTCTCCACCACCAGCGTGCCATCCATGTAGGCCTCGCCCAGTGCGAGATCCGGGTTGCGCAAAATCCGCCAGACCGTCGCGGGGTGAAGGATGCGCACCCGGATCGGGGGATCACCGGAACCGGCCTCCATGCGGTTGCCCTGCGGCAGCAGCACCTGGAGCGTGCCCTGCCGGATGACGGCGGACAGCAGTCGGCGAAGAAGGAAGGCCGCCAGATCGGAACCGGCGCGATGCAGGGGCCGGTCTTCGGCAAGCGAGGGCGTCGTTGCGCCTTCGGGTCGGTCCGCCCCGGTGTCTTGCGGCATGTCGCCCCTGTGGATCATGAGGTGATGCCTGCGGGAACGGCGCCCGATGAACGCGCGCTTCCGCGGGGGGAAGTGTCATGCCCGGCTCCAGGCCAATGTTACACCAAGAGCAAGGCCCGCCCCAAGGGCAAGGAAGCCGCCGAACACCGCCGCGCCGGGCAAGACCAGATGCCATCCGGGGCTGAGTTGTTCGGGACGCAGGCCATAGTCGAGGACAAGCGCCAGCATGCCGCGGGGCGGCGAGGTCCGGAAGGATCACGGCTGCGTTCCGGGGGGCGGGGTGGCCGAGCCTTCATCCGACGGGCCGGAAACCTCGGCAGGCCATTGGGGGGACGGCGGATCGGAGTGGCTGACCTCGTCGAACAGCCAGTAGATGATGACGCCGAGGGCAAAGAGGACAACCAGAGCCATGCCGATGATCGGCACCCGGTGCCGCTTCAACTGCCGCCCGGGATCCGTCCGCGGTGCGGACATGGGGCGCCTCCTGTTGCAGCCATCCGAAACCTCGCCGGCACCGGAATGTTCCCGGCGGACGGGTGTGCAAGGTGGAATGAACGCCCGGCCGCGCCGATCGGCGGTCCGCAGGGAACGGGTCTTCGCATCGCAAAGCCGGAACGATCTTTCTTGCGTCAGCCGGACGAACGCGCCTTCCAGGCTTCCGGAAGGTTGCCGGGTTGTCTGGTGTTCGCATCGGCCGCCAGCCGCAATCGTCGCGGTTGCTTCCAGCCGGACCAATCCGCTGCTGTCACTGGTCGATGGTGCCGGCGTTGCGGTGGCGGGCGGTTGCCTGCCCCCGCTCGGCCCGCTTATCGAGGTGCGGTGGCCCACGTGTCGACGATCAGCGGCTCCTGGGCAGAGGCCTTCTTCTCGTCTCGCTCGCCTTCGTTCTCGGGTCGCTCGTCCAGGCGATCTCCGGCGTCGCGGCGAAGGTGGGCCTTCGCGGACGCGGCCCGCGGAGGGCGCCCGTGCCGACCCGCCGCCCGGGCCGACCCGCCGCCCGGGCCGCACCCGGCGGCCCCCGGGGCCGTCAGAGCAGGACGCAATCGGCCGGCTGAAAGCCGATCTCGATGGCGTCACCCTCCCGGGCGGGAGTGCCGCCGATCGCGACATTGGCGCGGATCGTCGCGCTTTCGCCGATGTCGATCTCGTAGATGATGCGTCCGCCGAGATAGGAGGAGGAGACCACCCTGCCACGCAGACGGTTGGTGCCCGGCGCCGGAGGATGCGACAGCACCTGCGGGCGCACGACGACGGTGACCGTCTCGCCCCGGGCGAGCGGTCGCGCGGTCTCCACCCGCACCTCCTGCCCGCCTGAGAGCGCAAGCGTCGCCCCCCCGGCGCCCGGCGTGATCACGCGGCCGGCCAGCATGTTGGCCTTGCCGAGAAAGTCGGCGACGAAGGCCGTTGCGGGCCGCTCGTAGACCTCCTGCGGCGTGCCGATCTGCTCGGCCGTGCCCGCGTTCATCACCACGATCCGGTCGGACATCGACAGGGCTTCCTCCTGGTCGTGGGTGACGAAGATTGCGGTGATGCCGGTCTCGCGCTGGATCTTCTTGATTTCCACGCGCATCTCCTCGCGCATGTTGGCGTCCAGAGCCGAAAGCGGCTCGTCGAGAAGGAGCACCTCGGGCTCGAACACGATGGCGCGGGCCAGCGCGATGCGCTGCTGCTGGCCGCCCGAGAGTTGCGAGGGCAGTTTCCGCTCGCTCCCCGGCAGGCGCACCATCTCGAGCGCGCGCGCCACACGGGCGGCGATCTCGGGCTTCGGCACGTTGCGGTATTTCAGCCCGAAGGCCACGTTGTCGAAGATCGTCTTGTGCGGGAACAGGGCGTAGTTCTGGAACACGAGGCCGATGTTGCGCCGGTAGATCGGCACATCGTCGATCCGCCGGCCCCCAATGGAGATCTGGCCGCGGCTGATGTCCACGAGCCCCGCTATCGAGCGCAGGAGTGTGGTCTTGCCGCAGCCGGAAGGCCCGAGGAGTGTGACAAAGCTGCCCCTGGCGATGGCGAGCGAGAAGCCGTGCACCGCGACGAATCTTCCGTAGGTGACCTCGACGTTGCGGAACTCGACGGCCGGGGGTGCGGCCGAGTGGGTTTCGGGCGATGCCCCGGCCGGTTCCGGCCGGGGCTCCTCCCGTTCGGGAATGGCGTCAGCCACCTTTGGCGATCCTGTCCCACTGCTTCTGCCACTCGTCCTCGTGCGAGGCCCAGTAGACCGGATCGGCGAAGGTGAGATCCTTCATCTGGCCGGTCGCGTCGAAGGCGGGCAGTGCCTTGATCTTGTCGGTCATCTCCACCTTGGTGGGATCGAGCGAGGGCGGGTAGTTCTGCCCCTCGGCCACGGCGATGGATGTCGCCGGGTCGAGCATGAAGTTGATCAGTTCCTCGCATTCCGCCATGGGCGAGCCCTTGAGGATCAGCATGTCCTCCATCCAGGCGTAGGAGCCGGCCGGGTCGAGGTAGCCGATCGGATGGCCCTGCTGCTGGAGCGCGGCGATCCGGCCCGACCAGCCGTCGGTGACCACGATCTCGCCCTTGGACAGGAGGTCCATCAGCTCCGCCCCCGAGGACCAGAACTTCTTGGCGAGGTCGCGCTGTTCGCGCACCTTGGCCCAGACCGCCTCGATGTCCTGGATGTTGTTCGGGTCCTGGCCGGTGGCCAGCGCCGCATACCAGACCCGCGTCACCATGCTGTCGTAGCCGCCGATCTTGCCGGCATAGGCGGAATCGAAGAGGAGCGAGGCGCCCTTCTCCTTCGCCTCCTCGGGCGAGATGACCGTGGTGTTGTAGGCGATGCCGGTGGTGCCGTAGTCGTAGGGCACGGCCGAGAGCGTGGGAGTGATCTTGCGGAACGGCTCGATCATCGCCGGCATGACATTGGCCATGTTCGGGATGTTGGCCTCGTTGATCTCCGAACCGAGGCCGGCGTTGACGTATTTGACATAGTATTCCACGCCCGAAGAGTGGACGACCTGCAGTTCGCCCTCGGCTGCGGTCTTGGCCTTGGCGATGATCTCGTTCTCGTCGCCGAAGGTGCCCTGCACCACGCCCATGCCGGTCTTGGCGGTGAAGGGCTGGAAGGCATACTTGTCGAGCGCCTCCTGCACGACGCCGCCCCAGCCGTCGAAACGCACCTCCTTCGCCTGGGCGAGCGCCTTGCCGCCCCACGGCAGGTAGACGCCGGCCGAAGCCGCCGCCGCGGCGGTCAGCCCGAGGAAACGGCGACGGTCGATCCCGCCGTCCATGTAGCGATCATGCAGCCGCTCGAGCCGCCTTGTGCCGGACAGTTTCATCATGTTTTCTCCCTGGTCTTGTTGCGTCTTGTCAGTAGGCCCACGGCCTGGATCAGGATGCCGCCAACAAGTGGAATGCCAACGGTCATCACGATCATCACGGTGCCGAGCGCGTTGACCTCGGGGCTGATGGATGTCTTCAGCATCGAGAGTATCTGCGTCGGCATCGTCTCGACCCCGGCGGGGCGCCAGAAAAGGCTCGCCGAGGTGTTGTCGAAGGAAATGGTGAAGGCGAGAAGCGCACCCGCAAGCACCGCCGGAACGAGAAGCGGGAACGTGATCTCGCGGAAGGTGGCCAGCCGCGACGCGCCGAGCGACATCGCCGCCTCCTCGTAGATGCGCCGCACGCCCACCATCCGCGCCTGCGCGATCAGGACGACATAGGGCAGCGCGAGAAGGATGTGGCCAAGGACAAGAACCGGCAGGCTTCGCGGCTGGTTCACCGCCTTGATCAGAATGAGAAGGCCCACGCCGAGAATGGTCTCGGGCACCAGCGCGGGCAGGATCACAAGCGTTCCGAGCATCTCCTTGCCGCGGAACTGGAAGCGCACCAGCGCCAGCGCGGTGAGAATGCCGAGCAGCGTGGTGACGGCGGCCGTGACCACCGCGATCCAGAGCGATGTCCTGAATGCGGCGATGACCTGCACGTTCTCCAGAAGCTTGCCATACCAGCGCAGCGAGAAGCCCGTCATCGGGAAGCCGCCGAACATCGAGGCATTGAACGAAAGGACGATGGTCGCGACGATCGGCGCGAAGAGAAAGACGTAGACGCAGAGCGTGACGATGCGCGTCAGCCACCAGCCCCACCTTCCGTCCCGGTCGCGCGAGCCGCTCATCCGCCAAGCCCCTTCACGATCTGCGACATGCCCATGTAACGGGTATAGACCGCGGCCACGCTGCCCAGGACGACGAAGAGCACGATCGAGAGCGTGGCCCCCATCGGCCAGTTCAACTGCCCCATGATCGTGTCGTAGATCAGGTTGCCGAACAGCGCATCGCGCCCCGAGCCGAGAAGCTGCGGCGTGACGTAGCTTCCCGCAGCCAGGACGAAGCAGAGCATCAGCCCGGCGGCGAGCCCCGGCAGCGACAGCGGAAGCGTCACCTCGCGGAAGGCCTGCGCATTGGTGCACCCCATCGAGCGCGCCGCCGCGATCAGCGTGCGGTCGATGCCTTCGAGGCTGACATAGACGTTCAGGATCATGTAGGGCAGCAGGAAGTGCACCAGCCCCATGATCACCGCGCCCTCGGTGTAGAGCATCCGCACGGGCTGTTCGATCAGGCCGAGCCGCACCAGCCAGACATTGATCAGCCCCTGCTCGCCAAGGATGTGGATCCAGGAGAAGGTGCGGATGGTGAAGCTGATCCAGAACGGCACGATCAGGAGGAGAAGCAGGAGCCACTTGTGCCGGAAGGTGGTGGCCCAGATGAAATAGGCCGGGAAATAGCCCACCAGGCCGCAGATCAGCGCCGTCACGGCGCCGACCCGGAGCGTCTTCAGCAGGAAACCGTGATAATAGCTGTCGGTCACGAACTCGTGCCAGTTGGCCAGCGTGAGCGTTGCCTCCTCGACACCGGCGGTGACGAAGGTGAAGAACGTGTAGGCCGCCATCACGACGATCGGCAGGATGAGGAAGCACAGAAGCAGGAGGGCTGCGGGCGCCACCAGAAGCCAGGCGAGCCGCGGATCGTAGAGCCTCCACCCCGCTCCCCTGCGCCTCGCGCCGACGGCGTCGGGTTCCTGCCGGGCAAGATCCATCAGCCCTCTCCTGTCCATACGCGACGTGCCGCGCAAGTGGCGCCAATTTGACAGCATGTCCCTGACGATGCATCAGAGCATAACGCTACCGAAGGAGGCAAGCCCCCGATGTCGCCGAGCAGAGTGCGCGAACATTCCCCCTGCGGTGCCCCCGCGCGGCTGCGCGGGGCACTCGCCCGACCGGGCGGGTTCTTGAAAATGCACGGGGCGGGCAACGACTTCATCGTCTTCGACGGCCGCCGCCAACCCTTTCGGCCCGACGCCGCCACGATCGCCGCGCTGTGCGACCGCCACACCGGCATCGGCGGCGACCAGCTTCTGGTGCTGGAGGCCCCTCGCGCTCCCGATACCGGGGTTTTCCTGCGCATCTGGAACATCGACGGACAGGAGGCGCCGACCTGCCTCAACGCCACGCGCTGCGTGGCCTGGCTCATGCTGGGCGAGACCGGGGCCATGCGGGTCAGGATCGGCACCGCGGGCGGGATCATCGAGGGCCATGCGGCCGGCGAGCGGACCGTCACCCTGCACCAGCCGCCCGCGCGTCTCGACTGGCGGGCGATCCCGCTCGCCGAGGCGCGCGACACACTTGCGCTCGATCTCGCCGCGGGGCCGCTCCGGGCGCAGGCCGCCGTCAGCATGGGCAACCCGCATCTGGTCTGCTTCGTGCCCAGGCTCGCGGAAGTCGACGTGCCACGCTGGGCCGACGAGTTGCAGCACCATCCGCTTCTGCCCGAGGGCGCGAATGTCGGCGTGGCGGAGATCGTCGACGCGACCCACATGAAGCTCGTGGTGTGGGAGCGGCCGGGGATCCTCACCCGGGCCTGCGGCAGCGGTGCTTGCGCGGCGCTCGTCGCGGCGCGAAGGCTTGGCCGCACCCGTGCGGCGGGAATGGAAGTTGCCATGCCGGGAGGCCGCCTCTTCGTCGAGGAACAGGAGGACGGCACCCTCCATCTGACCGGCCCCGTCGCTGTCGCCTTCCTCGGCCAGTTGCCATGACCGCCCCGGCCATGCCGCCGCCGGCCGGGAGCTTTCGGAACGTGGGCGGAGACCTTGGCGCACCGGAGAGGATTCGAACCTGTGCAAGCGTCCGGCCTGACCGCTACCCGTTCCACTTCCAGGGCAGCAGTTCATCGACCCTGTTGATCTTGTAGTCCGGGATGCGTGCGATGGTGCGGCTGGCCGCCCCTGCGACAATCCCGTCTGCGCTGCGAGCATGTATCCGTAGATGTCGCACCGCCCGTGCACTCCCATCCAGGCCAATGCATCGCACTGGGTCATTTCCTCTGGCAGGTTGTCGCCCGCCTTGTTCCGGCTTGAGAAATCCATCCAGGCATTGACCGGGATAGCTGATGCTTTCCCGGTCAGTCTCCATATCCTCCCATAACCTCTCTCCGCGGGGTCGGTCAGCCGGCTTCGCCTGTGAATATCTCCGTCAGACGCCTCGCGTCGATCGCGTGGCAGACCTTGCCCCTGGGCTTGACGGTGACCGCTTCCTCACCCGCGACGATGGCGTTGGCCACGGCTTCCTCGACCGCCTCGACGGCCGCCGGATAGAGGGGGTCGGTCCGGTCAATGTTGATCTCCTGCCGGGTGATCAGCGCCGTTGCTGCGCCAGGCATCGGACCGGGATCAGCAATGGACGGCGCCAGAAAGATGTCGCCTGAATTGTTGCCTCCGGATGTGCCTCCGCGCCCGATGCCAAGCGCCACACGCTTGGCCATCTGGCGCAGAGCAAGGCCCGACAGCGGCGCATCGGTTGCAAGGATCACGATAATCGGTCCTGCCTCTTGTTCGCTGAAGCAGCCCTCGGGCATAAGCTGGCCCACCGCGCGGCCGAGGATCGACAGCCAGGGCCGGAGCCCGTGGTTGGCCTGGACGAGCACCCCCACGGTCCAGCTTTGCCCACCGATCGCGGCGACACGCTATGATGTTCCGGTGCCGGCCTTGAATTCGTAGGCGATCATGCCGTTGCCGCCCCCGACCGAGCCTTCGGTGACGCCAGTACGCATCTCTCGCGCCGGGTCGGTTAGTGTGCAGAACCCAACCGCCAGACCGGGGATGTCGGTGATCGCATTGAGGGGCCCGGGCGTGCCGGGAAATGGCAGGCCCAGGTCGCGGGCGCGGGGCGAGCGCTGCGAACGCCGGGAAACGCAAGCAGTTCGCTCCTGCTGTCGCTGATTGACGCCACCAAGCGCATTCAGCGCGACCTGGCCCGGGATATCCTGTTCGGCGAACTCAAGCATCGGATCAGGAATCTGCTGGCGGTAACCCAGTCGATCGCTCGGCGGACCAGGGTCGAGGGGCAATCGGCGGAAGAGTACCGCGAGGATCTTCTGGGGCGGTTGCGGGCCCTGTCCGAGGCGCACGTGCTTGCCTTCGGCGGGGCGGATGACGACCGGCTCAGTACGTTGGCAGACCGGATTCTGGCCCCCTACAAGGATCGGCACGCCATCGTGATCGAGCATGACGACGATCCTGCCCTGGATTCCGACCGGCCGCTCGCCCTCGGGCTTGTGCTGCATGAGCTGGCCACGAACGCCGTGAAATATGGGGCGCTTTCGGCTCCCGGAAGCCGGGTGCATATCGGCGGGAAGGTGGATCCCGCCACCCAGGTCCTGCGGCTGGACTGGAATGAATCCGGAGGCCAGCCGTAGAACCCGCCGGCGCGCACCGAGGTCATGTAGTCCGGCACGAGGTCGCTGCCGATCTCGTCGCGTTCGTTCACCACGACCCACAGCGCCTTGCTGCCCGGCTGCCAGGACAGGCCGTTGGCGTTGCGCAGGCCGGTCGCGAAGGAGGTGACGCGATGGCTCCGCCCGAAGCCCCCTCGCCGCGGCAGGCGTCGCGCCTTCCGGCCAGCCCCTTGCGGGGGCGATGTGGACCGTGGGGATCAACCGGGGCTTCGGGGCGGGCAGGACGGGATCGGGCCCGTAGCCCTGCGAGACGCTGTACCCGGCCTGTTCGCAAGACGCCGCCGACATCACGGCGACACTCAGTGCAACGACTCTGAACCATCGCCCCGGTGCGAGCATCGCAGCCCCCGCTCTGACGGCCATCGCGCGCGCCGCACCCGAGGGGCGGGACGCTGGTTGAGGTCCGTCCGGTGTGAAATGGGATCCTAGTGATGGTGTTCCGGCAGGCCCTTGATCTGATCCTTGGTCCAGTAAGTCTGCGCGTGGACATCGCCATTCGAGTCGCGCATGAAATCCAGCTGATCGGCGGAGAGCGCCACCGGCTTTGCCCCGATGCCGAGGAAGCCGCCCACGTCGACGACGACCTGAACGGCGTGGCCCTTGCCGTGGACATGCGACACGGTGCCGACCTTGCGATCCTCGATGTCGTAGATCGGCATATCGAGAAGGGTGACTTCGTTCAGGTTGCTTTCGGCGAGGCGGGCATGTTTGCTGTGGTCCATCTGCGCTCCTCCAGGTCTGGTTTGCGAAATCTGGTGCCTGATCAACCTCGCCCGAAGGCATATGTTCCCGCTCGGATGCAGGTGGCGTCAGCCCTGCCCGAGCGTAACCGTCACCCTGTGGTCGCCATCGGCCAGGGGAATTTCCACCCCCTCGGGCGAGACCTGCAACGGCTTGCCATCGACGGTGGCCTGCGTGACGGTCCTGCCGCTCTGATGGGGGTTGAGGATGGTGATTTCGTAGCACGCCCGGCCAAGGCGGACGGTCGCCGAGAGCTTCGGCCACGCGGCAGGAAAACAGGGGGCGAGATGCAGGCGGGCACCGCGACGGGTAAGACCGAAGAGCCCCTCGATGCCGGCGCGAAACATCCATGCGGCCGACCCGGTATACCATGTCCAGCCACCCCGCCCCTCGTGGCGACCGGTGGAATAGACGTCCGCCGCGACCACGTAGGCTTCGACCTTGTAGCGCTCGGCCGCGGCCCGCGACGACGCGTGGTTGATCGGATTGAGCAGCGCGAAGAGATCGCCCGCGGCGTCGCCGTCGCCGAGCCTTGCCAGCGCCAGGATCGCCCACATGGCGGCGTGGCTGTACTGGCCGCCGTTTTCGCGCAGGCCGGGCGGATAGCCCTTGATATAGCCGGGATCGAGCGGCGTGCGGTCGAAGGGCGGCGTGAAGAGAAGGGCGAGGCCCGGGTCGCGGCGGACCAGCCGTCTGGAGAAGGACGCCATCGCCATCGCGGCCCGGTCACGGGGCGCCGCGCCGGACAGCACGGCCCATGACTGGGCGATGCTGTCGATCTGGCATTCGGCGGAACCGGACGAGCCGAGGATCGTGCCGTCATCGAACGTGCCGCGGCGATACCATTCGCCGTCCCAGCCGTGGGTCTCGATGGCGGCCCTCACCGACTGCGCATGCGCCCGCCAGCGCCCTGCCCGCTCCGGGGCGCGGCCGCCGGCGATCGGGGCCATGCGCTCCAGGGTCGCGATCAGCAGCCAGCCGAGCCAGACGCTTGTCCCCTTGCCGCCGTCGCCGACGCGGTTCATGCCGTCGTTCCAGTCGCCGGTGCCGATCAGCGGCATGCCGTTGTCGCCGGTCAAGAGGATCGCCTGGTCCAGCCCGAGGGCGCAATGTTCGAAAAGGCTCGCCGTGTCTTCGCTGACGGCGGGTTGGGCGAAGTCGTCATGCGCACCGGGCAGAAGCGCCGGGGCATGAAGAAACGGCACCTGTTCGTCCAGCACGGCGTCGTCGCCGGAAACCGCGACATAATGGGCGACGGCATGGCCGAGCCAGACCCGGTCGTCCGAGATGCGGGTCCGCACCCCCTGCCCGGAGTGGGGCAGCCACCAATGCTGGACGTCGCCTTCCGGGAACTGTCGGGCCGCCGCGCGCAAGAGATGCTCGCGCGTCAGGTCGGGGCGGCCGAAGGCCAGGGCCATGCCGTCCTGAAGCTGGTCGCGGAAGCCGTAGGCGCCGCTGGCCTGGTAGAACCCCGCTCGCGCCCAGATCCGGCAGGCGAGCGTCTGATAGAGCAGCCAGCCGTTCAGCAGGATGTCCATCGCCCGATCCGGCGAGGCAACCTGGACCGCGGTCAGCTGGTCGGTCCAGAACTGCCTTACCTGATCGAGTGTCCGGGCGGGGTCTTCGGCGCGCGTGCGCGCGACAAGGGCGCTTGCGGCATCGGCACTTTCGGCCTCGCCGAGAAGGAAAAGGATCTCGACCGTCCCGCCGGGATCCAGGGCCACCTTCCGCCGCAGGGCGGCGCAGGGATCAAGGCCGGCGCCGGTGCGGCCTGAGAGCGCGGCATCGCCCAGGCCGGCGGGCGATGCGAGGGTCCCGCCGATGCCGAGGAACTCCGCCCGGTCGGCCGTCAGGCTGTCGGTCTGCGCGCCCAGATCGGCAAACGCGACGCGGCCGGGAAAGGCCGTGGTGAAGGTGTTCCTTGCCAGAAGCGCCCCGGTCGCGGGGTCCTTCCAGGTCACGACATGCGGCGCCGATGTGCTCCGCGCGCTGCCCAGCGACCACTCCGCATAGGCGGTGACATTCAGCCGGCGCCGGGTCGCGCCGGTGTTGCGCAAGGTCAGGCGCGTCACCTTGACGGCGCCTTCCAGCGGCACGAACTGGGTCATCTCGGACGCGATGTCGTTGGCGGCATGGTGAAAGGTCGAATAGCCGAAACCGTGGCGCGCGACATAGGTCCCCTGCCCCCGGATCGGCAGCGCCGTCGGGGTCCAGAGCCGATCCGATGATGGGTCATGCAGATAGATCGCTTCGCCCGGCGGGTCGCAGACCTGATCGTTCGACCAGGGCGTGAGCTGGTTCTCGCGGCTGTTTTCCGACCAGACGAAACCGCTGCCCTCGGCCGACACCTGAAAGCCGAAGCGCGGATTGGCGATGACGTTGATCCACGGCGCGGGCGTCGTCTGGCCCTTGCTCAGCACGGTGACATATTCCCGGCCCCGGTCGGCGAAGCCGCCGATGCCGTTGAAGAATTCCAGATCGGGGATCGGCGGGTCGGCGGCCGTCGCCGGCAGCCGGCGGGGTGGCGCGGGGGCGGAGACAGCCGCCGGGCGAAGGGCGCGCAACTGGGCTCCGATCTCCCCCCGGCTGGCGAGAAGGATGACGCGGGCGACGGCAAGGAGATGATCCCTCGCCTCGCGGCTTGTCAGGTCGGAGCGCAGGGTATGGATCGACCCGCGCGTGGGAGAGTGGACGTGATCCGCGCCGGGGCGCGACCGTGCCGCACGGACCGCGCTTTCGATGGCGTTCTGAAGGTCCTGCACATAGGAGGACGACCGGTCGTTGAGGATCACCAGATCGACGGCAAGCCCGCGCATGCCCCAGTATTCGTGGACGCTGAGGGCCTGATGCAGGGTGGCAATGTCGTCGACATCCTCGATCTGCAACGCCACGATCGGCAGATCGCCCGAAATGCCCCAGGGCCAGAGCGTCGACTGCGGGCCGGCGTCGGCGGCAATCTGGGCGGGAGAGGCGCGGAGTCGCGGATCATTGCGCAGGATCATGCCCCCGAGCCTCTGAAACTCCGCTGCCTCGGCATGGGTGATTTCCAGATGGCGCAACTGCACCTGCATCTGCGTCCAGGCGAGAGTCGCCGCGCGGGCGAAGGCCGAAGGGTCGCGGTGACGATCGACCAGATCGAGAAGCGCTTCGGGCGAGGTCGCGATCATCGTCCAGAAGGTGATGCGCGTGGTGCCGCCGGGCGGGACGCTGACGCGTCTGCGGATGGAGAATATCGGATCGAGAACCGTGCCGACCGTGCCGGAGAGCGGCGCGCGCGCCATCACGGCATCGGCGATGGTTCGCCCCCGGCCGATGAACCCGGCGCGATCGGTCTCGATCTGGATCGGAGCGGTTTCCTCGCCCTCGACGACGGCGATGTGGGCGGCCCATGCCTCGGGTTCCTCGGGCAACCTTCTGCGCCGGGTGGCGATGATCACGCCAAGCTCCGGCAGGTAGTCGGTCACCACGAACAGTTTCGAGAACGCGGAGTGAGCAATGTCGGCCGCGAGCGGTGCGAGCACGAGTTCGGCGTAGGAGGTGACATCGACCTCCCGCGCGCGGCGGCCGGTGTTGGTCAGGGTGACGCGGCGCGCCTCGGCATCGTCCTCGGCCGAGACGACCACCTCTGTGGTTGTCGTCAGCCGGGCGGCCTGATGGGTGAAAGCCGCGTGATGCTCATTGAACGCCGCCCGGTGCAATTCGCGCCCGGCGCCGGTCGGCTGGACCGCCGCCGACCATGCCATGTCGCCGGAGGTGTCGCGCAGGAAGATGAAGGATCCGAAGGTGGCCTGGGTGGGTTCGCCCCGCCAGCGTGTCACGGCGATGTCGCGCCAGCGGCTGTAGCCTTCGCCCGTCGGCGTCAGCATCACGCCGTAGTTGCCGTTCGAGAGGATATGCCCGGTCGG
>JAUQYA010000013.1 GCA_030837785.1 Albidovulum sp. | reverse complement strand
GCGTTGGCCGCGTCGGTCATGGCCGGTCCTTTGGGTGTCAGCGTCTGGAAATTCCCGTGCCGCTCGCGTATCGCAGGGGAAAAGCCCCGTCAACAAGGAGAGGCCGATGCGGCCAGGCTATGACGAGACGCCCCTGAACCCGCTGCCCCCGGTGGTCTGGCTGATCCTGTTGCCGATCGTGGCGATGGAGGTGGTGCTCAGTGCCGGCAGTCTCGGCCTTGCCGGCGGCCAGACCGGCATCGGCTGGCGGTCCGAGGCGCTGCAGCGTTTCGCGCTGTCGCCGGTGATGCTCGACCAGATGTGGCAGGCGGGCCAGCTCAGCAGCGACTACCTGATGCGCTTCGTCAGCTATGCCTTCGTCCACGGCAACCTGACCCATGCAATCTTCGCCACTGTCTTCATCCTCGCGCTCGGCAAGTTCGTGGGCGAGGTGTTCCGCGGCTGGGCGGTGGCGGTGGTGTTCCTCGGCGCGGTTCTTTCCGGCGGGCTCGCCTATTCGCTCGTCCCCGGCCTGCAGGTCGCGCTCTACGGCGCCTATCCCGGGGCCTACGGGCTGATCGGGGCCTTCACCTATATCCTCTGGGCGAAGCTCGGGGCGCATCATGCGCACCGGGGCCGGGCGTTCTCGCTGATCGGCTTCCTCCTCGGCGTCCAGCTTCTCTTCGGCGCGCTCTTCGGCGGCGCGCCGGACTGGATCGCCGACCTCGCGGGATTCGGGGCGGGGTTCTGCCTGTCGCTTCTCGTCGCGCCCGGCGGGCCCGCGCATCTCCTGCGGCTGATCCGTCAGCGCTGATCCTTCGGCGGCGCGGCGCCACGGAAGTCCGTCAGGCGGAAGGCGCCGAAGCCCCAGGCCGCCGCGCCGTAGACCGCCATGCCCCCGAGCACGAGCGTCGCCAGCGCCCAGTAGCGGTCGCCATGCGTGGTCAGTTGTTCGGAAAGCCCCTGCGCCCCCCCCCAGAGAAAGAGCCCCATCACCGCCGAGGCCGCGACGGTACGGGGCAGGCGGGCGCGCAGCCGGTCGTCGAACTGCGCCGCCTCGCCCATCGCCCGGCTGCCCCACCAGAGCTGGAGCGTCATCGCCCAGCCAGCGACGGTGGTGCCGAGGGCGGCGGCGATGAAGCCGAGGACGGGCGCGAGGCCGACGGCGAGCGCGGCGTTGACGACCATCGACCAGACCGCGAAGCGGAACGGCGTCGCGGTGTCTTCCCGCGCGAAGTAGAGCGGTTGCAGCACCTTCTGAAGCACGAAGGCCGGCAGACCGGCGCCGTAGACGGCAAGCGCCAGCGCCGTGGGCCAGGTGTCCCCGGGCCCGAAGGCGCCGCGTTCGTAGAGGACCGAGATCAGCGGCACCGCGATGACGCAAAGCGCCACCGCGGCCGGAACCGTCAGGAACAGGGCGAATTCGGTCGCGCGCGAATAGGCATAGCGGCTGCCGAAGCTGTCGCCCGCCTTCAGCCGGCGCGACAGGTCGGGCAGCAGCACGATGCCGATGGCGATGCCGACGACGCCGAGCGGCAACTGGTAGAGCCGGTCGGCATAGGAGAGCCAGGCGATCGCGCCGTCGAAGAAGCTGCCGACCTGGCGGCCGACGAGGAGGTTGATCTGCACCACCCCCCCCGCCAGCACCGCCGGCGCCGCGATCGCCAGAAGCCGCCGGATGTCCGGCGTCAGCCGCGGCCGGCGGAGCCGCAGCGGGAACCCCATCCGCGCCGCCGCGACCCAGACGAGCGCCAGTTGCGCCGCGCCGGTGATGGGCGTGGCCCAGGCCATCGTCAGCCCCATGTCCCAGCCCCGGTGGTCCGCCAGCACCATCGCGGCGATGAAGATCGCGTTGAGAAGCACCGGCGCGCCGGCCGCGGCGATGAACCGCCCGCCGGCGTTGAGAAGCCCCGAGAGGAGCGCGGTGAGCGAGATGAAGAGGATGTAGGGAAAACAGATGCGCCCGTATTCGACGGCGAGCGGCAGCCGTGCGTCGCCCGCGAACCCCCCCGCCATCGCCAGCACCAGCCAGGGCATCGCCACCATCGCCACGACCGAGACCAGCGTGACCACGAAGGCAAGGCCCGCCAGCGCGTCCTCGGCAAAGCCCTGCGGGTCCTCGCGGGCCTCGAGCTTTTTCGAGAAGAGCGGCACGAAGGCGGTGTTGAAGGCGCCCTCGGCGAAGAAGCGGCGGAACATGTTCGGCAGCGTGAAGGCGACGAGAAAGGCCTCGGCCACCGGCCCGGTGCCGAGATAGGCCGCGATCAGCACGTCGCGGACGAAGCCGGCGATGCGGCTGATCAGCGTCCAGGCCCCGACCGTCAGGAACCCGCGGATGAGACGGATCGGCTTCATTGCGCGCGCGCCCGCTCCGCGCCCTCGGTGATCGCCTGCCTGAGCTTGCGTTCCAGGCTGTCGCGCTTGGCCTTGGCGTGCAGTTTCAGACCGAACATGTCCTTGACGTAGAAGCTGTCGACCACCTGTGCCCCGTAGGTCGCGATCACCGCGCTGGCGATGTAGATGTTGTTGGCCGCGAGTGTCCGGGTGAGGTCATAGAGCAGCCCCGGCCGGTCGCGGGTGTCGACCTCGATGATCGTGTAGATCTCCGAGCCCTCGTTGTCGAACAGGATCGAGGTCGGGAACTGGAACTGGCGTTCGCGCTTCTTGATCCGGTCGCGGTCCTTCAGCGCCTCGCGCGCCACCACCTCGCCCTTCAGCGTCTTGTCGATCATCGCGCGGAGCCGCGGCAGGCGGTCCTCCTCGTAGGGGTGGCCTTCGCTGTCCTGGATCCAGAACACCGCCGTCGCATAGCCGTCCTTCGACGTGTAGGTCCGCGCGTCGACGACATTGGCCCCGACCAGCGCCAGTGCGCCGGCAAGGCGCGAGAAGATGCCGGGGTGATCGGCCAGCGCAAAGCAGGCGCGGGTGGCATCATGGTCGGGGTCGGGCTTGATGTCGATGCGGATCGCGTCATCGGGGATGTCGCGCAGGAGACCGGCGAAGACGGCATGGGTCTCGGTCGAGAGGCCCTGCCAGTAGGGATCGTAGTGGCGCGCGGTCTCGCGCCTGAGGTCCTTCGTGTCCCAGTCCGCCAGCGCCTCGCGCAGCGCGCGCTTGGCCTCGTCCTCGCGCTTGGCGCTGTTGACGGTCTCGAGCCCGCCTTCGAGCGCTGCTGCGGTATCCGCATGGAGCCGGCGCAGAAGCATCGCCTTCCAGTTGTTCCAGGTGTTCGGGCCAACGCCGCGGATGTCGCAGACGGTGAGCACGGTCAGAAGGTCGAGCCGCCTGCGCGTCTTCACCACCTTGGCGAAGTCGCGCACCGTGCGCGGGTCGCCGATGTCGCGCTTCTGCGCCATGTCCGACATCACGAGGTGGTAGCGCACGAGCCAGTCGACGGTGTCGCATTCCTCGGCCGTCAGCCCCAGCCGTGGCGTCACCTTCCGCGCGATCTGTGCGCCGACGATGGAATGGTCCTCGGGCCTGCCCTTGCCGATGTCGTGGAGGAGAAGCGCGACATAGAGCACCTTGCGATTGATCCCCGCCTCGAGGATCGCCGACGAGAGCGGCAGTTCCTCGATCAGCTCCTTGCGCTCGATCTGGGCAAGGGTGGAGATCGTCTGGATCGTGTGTTCGTCCACCGTGTAGTGGTGGTAGACGTTGAACTGCATCATCGCGACGATCGGCTCGAACTCGGGGATGAAGGCCGAGAGCACGCCCAGTTCGTTCATGCGGCGGAGCGACCGTTCGGGGTTGCCGTGCTTCAGCAGGAGGTCGAGGAAGATGCGCGCGGCCTCCGCGTCCTCGCGCATCGCGTCGTCGATCAGGTGGAGGTTGGCGGCGACGAGCCGCATCGCCTCGGGGTGGATCAGGTAGCCGGTCCTCAGCGCCTCCTCGAAGATCCTGAGCAGGTTCAGCTTGTCCGACAGGAAGCTCTTCGGATCGGCGACGTTGAGCCGGCCGTTGTCGAGCCGGAACCCTGCGCGCAGCTTCCTCCGGCCCCTCCCGGGGTGGCCGAGCTGGCTGGCCTCGCGCTTGACGTGGCGCGCCTCGAGCGTGGTCAGGAAGACGCGGGTCAGCTCGCCGACATGGGTGGCGTGGCGGAAATAGTCCTGCATGAAATGTTCCACCGCCCGCCGCCCGCCCGCGTCGGCATAGCCCATCCGCGCCGCGACCTCGACCTGGAGGTCGAAGGTCAGCTGGTCGTTGGCGCGCCCCGTCATCAAGTGCAGATGGCAGCGCACCGCCCAGAGGAAGTCCTCGGCCGAGCGGAAGGTCTGATATTCCTCGCGGGTGAACAGGCCCACGTCGACGAGCTCGGCCGCCTGGCGGACGCCGTGGACATACTTGCCGATCCAGTAGAGCGTCTGGAGGTCGCGCAGCCCCCCCTTGCCTTCCTTGACGTTGGGCTCGAGGACATAGCGCTGACCACCCTGGCGCTTGTGGCGCTCCGCCCGTTCGGCGAGCTTGGCCTCGATGAACTCCGCGCCCGTGCCCTTGAAGAGATCGGACCGGAGCTTCCTGCGCAATTCCTCGGCGAGGGCCGCATGGCCGATGAGGAACCGCCGTTCCAGAAGCGCGGTGCGGATCGTGTAGTCCTCGCGCCCGAGCCGCAGGCAATCCTTCACGGTGCGGCTCGCGTGGCCCACCTTCAGCTTCAGGTCCCACAGCATGTAGAGCATCGTCTCGATGACGCTCTCGGCCCAGGCGGTGGTCTTCCACGGGGTCAGGAACAGCAGGTCGACGTCGGAATGGGGCGCCATCTCGGCCCGCCCATAACCGCCGACGGCGAGGACGGCTATGCGCTCGCCCACGGTCGGCGTGGCGTTCGGGTGGAAGACCTCGCAGGCCATCCGGAAGACGACCTCGACCATCGCGTCCATCAGCGCCGAATAGGCCCGGACGGTGATCCAGGCCGCCCGCGGATGGGTGGCGAAATCGCCCGCGATGGCGGCCAGCACCTCTGCCCGCGCCACGGCCAGCGCCTCGACGATGCGATGGCGCCGGGCCCGCGGGTCGGAGACATCCGCCAGCCTGTCGCAGAGGGTGCGGCAGAACCCGGGGGTGTCGAAGATCGGGTGGTCGCCGATGGCGCCGGGCAGGGTCGTGCCCGGGGCCCCAGGGATCGGCGCTCCGGTAACCGGCGCGGGCTCAGAAGCCGGCGCCGGCGAAGCTTCTCGGGGCAGGATCAATCACGACCACCTGTGCATTCTGGATCTGGGCGACGGCGAGCCCGCGTTCGTTGGTCCCGTCCGACAGCAGGCGGAAGACACCGCCGACGCCCGCGAAGCCCGATCCCTGGGTGAGCGAGGCGGCACCGAGCGCGTCGGCGCGCCCGCTCTTGGCCAGGGCGCCGATGGCGGCGATCCCGTCGTAGGCGAGGCCGGCGATCGGGTGCGGCTGCTCGCCATAGGCGGCGGCGAAGCGGGCGTTGAACTGGGCGGCGAGGCCGGGGTCGGGCAGCGCGAACCAGCCGCCCTGGAGCCCGGGCAGCGACAGCGTCGCCGAAGGGATGTCCCACCGCGTCAGGCCGACGAACTGGGCCGACTGGCTGCTGAGGCCCGACGAGGGCAGGGTCTGCGCCAGAAGCGGCAGCGCGCCCGCGGTGTCGGCGGTGAAGAAGACCGAGGTTGCCCCGGCCGACTTCGCCTGCCCGGCGATCTGCGGTGCCGCCGCCATCACGCCCTGCTGCGAGAACGGATAGCTCGCGGTGCCGACGACGCTCGCGCCCGACCGCGACGCCGCGGAGGTGATCGCGCGCGCCCCGAGATCGCCCGCGGGGGTCTGGTCGTGGACGATCAGGATGCGGCCCTTGCCCGAGCGCGCGGCATAGCGGACCAGCCGGTTGGCGGTGTTCTGGAAGGTCGGGCCGAGGACGAAGACGTTGCCGCCCGCGATGTCGGTGTTGTTGGAGAACGACAGGACGCTGACGCCGGCCGGCGCGACCGCGACGCCGGCCGCGTTCGCGGCCTCGGCGAAGACCGGGCCGAGGATCACCTTGGCACCCTCGTCGACGGCCTTCTTCGCCATCGCCGCCGAGGTCGCGGCGTCAGAACCGGCGTTGTAGACCCTGAGGTCGATCCTGACACCCTGGAGGTCGGCGATCGCGAGGTCGGCCGCCTGCTTGAGGTTGCGCGCCAGCATCTCGTCAGTGGAATTGCCGCTGCCACCCGGAAGGATCAGCGCGACCGGCACCGGGGCGCCGGCGTCGAGCGCGGGGGCGCGGCCCGACGGCATCGGTTCGCAGGCCGCCACGGCCAGTGCGGCGGCGACAAGGGCAACACGGGCGAGCGCCTTGCGGCGGGTACTCAAAACGGCGAACATGGCACGATCCTCGGGTTCTGGCCTCGGGTTCTGGCCTCGGGCTCTGGACGGGACGTCCCCTTCGGGGGGGCGGCTTGGGGCGATAGGTCGGCGGGGCGGCAGGTCGCGGCGAGACTATGCGTTCCGGCCCGCGAAGTAAACGCAGGAGCACCCGAAGTGGCAAAGACCGGCGAGAAACAGGCGCTTGCGCCGGGCCTCTACTTCGTGGCGACGCCGATCGGGGCGGCGCGCGACATCACGCTGAGGGCGCTCGACATCCTCGCCAGCGCCGATGTGCTCGCCGCCGAGGACACCCGCACGCTGCGTCACCTGATGGAAATCCACGGCATCGCGCCGGGCGACCGGCCGCTTCTGGCCTACCACGACCACAACGGCGAGAAGATGCGTCCCCGCCTGATCGCGGCGCTCGCGGCGGGAAAGTCGGTGGCCTATGCCTCCGAGGCGGGCACGCCGCTCGTCGCCGACCCCGGCTATCAGCTTGCCCGCGCGGCGATCGCCGAAGGGGTCGCCGTGATCGCCGCCCCCGGACCCTCGGCAGTGCTCGCCGCGCTCACCGTCTCGGGCCTGCCCTCGGATCGCTTCCTCTTCGCCGGGTTCCCGCCACCGGCGGCCGGCGCGCGCCGGCAGTGGCTGGCCGAACTGGCCGGCGTCCCGGCGACACTCATCCTCTACGAATCGCCAAAGCGCATTCAGGGTTTGTTAGCGGAACTCTCCGACACTCTCGGAGGGGAACGGCAGGCGGCGGTCTGCCGGGAGCTGACCAAACGGTTCGAGGAGGTTGCGCGCGGCACGATCGCGGAACTCGCCAGGGATTTCGCCGCTCGCACCGTGAAGGGCGAAATCGTCGTCGTGATCGACCGGGCGCGCGCGGCCGTCGTCCAGCCGGCCGAGGTCGAGGCAAGGCTGAAGGAGGCACTGGAATGCCATTCGATACGGGATGCGGCGACGGAGGTTTCGCAGGCGCTGGGCCTGTCGCGGCGGCAGGTCTACCAGATGGCGCTCCGGCTCGCGGCCGGCGGCTGAGGGGCCGGGTCGCCTGGCATTCCGGCCGTGCCGCCGAGGATCAGGTGGAAGAGCGCTACCGCCGGCGCGGATACCACGTCGCGGCCCGGCGCTGGCGCGGCCCCGGCGGCGAGATCGACCTGATCCTGCGCGACGGCATCCGGCTCACCTTCGTGGAGGTCAAGTCGGCCGCGACCCATGCGCTCGCCGCCGAACGCGTATCGGCGCGGCAGGCGAGCCGGATCGCGGCATCGGCAAGCGCCTTCCTCGCCGGCGAGCCGGGCGGCCAGGATACCGAGATGACCTTCGAGGTCGCGCTCGTCGATGGCTCCGGACGCATCGAGATCGTCGGGAACGCCTTTCTTTTCTGAGGCCGCATTGCATCCGCCCGCCGCCTCGGTCATCAATCGGGCGCGAGCAAGGCAGGAGCGCAGGCATGGCACTCAAGGTCGCCCTTCAGATGGATCCGGTCGAGGGCATCAACATCGATGCCGATTCGACCTTCCGCATCGGCATCGAGGCCGAGGCGCGGGGGCATTCGCTGTTCTACTATACGCCGGGCCGGCTCGCTTACCGGGAGGGTCGGGTGCTGGCGCGCGGCTGGCCGCTCGAACTCAGGCGCGAGAAGGGCAACCACTTCACCCTCGGGCCCGAGACGGAGGTCGATCTCGGGACCTTCGACGTGGTCTGGCTGCGCCAGGATCCGCCCTTCGACATGGGCTACATCACCACGACCCACCTTCTCGACATGATCCACCCGAAGACGCTGGTGGTGAACGACCCGTTCTGGGTCAGGAACTACCCCGAGAAGCTCCTCGTCCTGAACTTCCCGCACCTGACCCCGCCGACGCTGATCGCCCGCGACCTCGCCGCGATCCGGGCCTTCAAGGCCGAGCACGGCGACATCATCCTCAAGCCGCTCTACGGCAACGGCGGCGCGGGCGTCTTCCGGCTCGACCCGGCCGACCGCAACCTCGCCTCGCTGCACGAGCTTTTCATCGGCATCAGCCGCGAGCCGCTGATCGCGCAGAAATACGTGCCCGCCGTGGTGAAGGGCGACAAGCGGGTGATCCTCGTTGATGGCGAACCCGTGGGCGCCATCAACCGCATCCCGGCGGAGGGCGAGACGCGGTCGAACATGCACGTTGGCGGACGCCCCGAAAAGGTCGGCCTGACCGACCGCGACCGCGAGATCTGCGCCGCGATCGGGCCGACGTTGCGCGAGAAGGGGCAGGTCTTCGTCGGCATCGACGTGATCGGCGATTCGCTGACCGAGATCAACGTCACCTCGCCCACCGGACTCCAGGAGCTGGAGCGGTTCGATGGCACCAACGCGGCCGCGCGGATCTGGGAGGTGATCGAGGCGAAGCGCGGCTGCTAGCGGCCGGCCTGCACGCTCAGCCGGTAGCTGACCGCCTCCGCCACATGGGGTTTGCGCACCTCGGCCGAGCCCGCGAGATCGGCGATGGTGCGGGCGACCCGCAGGACCCGGTGATAGCCGCGCGCCGAGAGGCCGAAGCGTTCGGCAACCCGCGCCAGAAGCTCCCGCCCCTCGGAATCGGGGCCTGCGACCGCTTCCAGAAGCCGGCCTTCCGCGTCGGCGTTGACGCGGATGTCGGGATGCGCCGCGAAGCGCGCGGTCTGGATCGCCCTTGCCCCGGCCACCCGCGCGGCAACGCTGGCAGAGCTTTCGCCGGCATCGGGAAGGTCGAGATCGGTGTAGGCCACGGGCGGCACCTCGACCCTGAGATCGATCCGGTCCATCAGCGGCCCCGAGATGCGCCCGAGATAGTCCTCGCCGCACTGCGGCACCCGGGCACAGGCGCGGGCGGGGTCGGTCAGATAGCCGCATTTGCAGGGGTTTGCCGCGGCGACGAGAAGGAACCGGCAGGGGTAGCGGACATGCGCATTGGCCCGTGCCACCACGACCTCGCCGGTCTCGATCGGCTGGCGCAGGGTCTCGAGCACGGTGCGCGGGAATTCGGGGAACTCATCGAGGAAGAGGACGCCGTTGTGGGCGAGGCTGATCTCTCCGGGCTTCGCGCCGCGGCCGCCGCCGACGATCGCGGCCATCGAGGCGGTGTGGTGCGGTTCGCGGAAGGGCCGGCTGCGCGAGATGCCGCCCTCGTCGAGAAGCCCCGACAGCGAATGGATCATCGAGGTTTCCAGCGCCTCTACCGCGGTCAGGGGCGGCAGGATGCCGGGAATGCGCGCGGCCAGCATCGACTTGCCCGACCCCGGGGTGCCGACCATCAGCAGGTGGTGCCGCCCCGCCGCGGCGATCTCCAGCGCGCGCTTGGCGCGTTCCTGGCCCTTCACGTCGCGAAGGTCGCGATGGGCGGGCTCCGCGCCGACCTCGCCGGGGCTCGCGGGCGTGATCGGCGCTTCGCCGGTATAGTGCCTGAGCACGTCCGAAAGGTTTGCCGCCGCGATCACGTTCGTCGCGCCGACCCAGGCGGCCTCCGGCCCGCAGGCCTTCGGGCAGAGGAGCACGCGCTCCTCCTCGGCCGCGGCCATCGCGGCGGGGAGCGCGCCGATCACCGGCACCAGCCGTCCGTCGAGCGACAGTTCGCCAAGCGCCACCGTTCCCTCGACCTCCTCCCGCGGCAGGATGTCGATTGCGGCGAGGAGCGCGAGCGCGATCGGCAGGTCGAAGTGCGAGCCTTCCTTGGGCAGGTCGGCGGGCGAGAGGTTCACGGTGATCCGCTTCGACGGCAGCGCGATCGACAGCGCCGTCAGTGCCGCGCGCACCCGGTCGCGCGCCTCGCTCACCGCCTTGTCGGGCAGGCCCACGACCGCGAAGGCGGGCATTCCCGCGGCCACCGAGCACTGGACCTCGACGATCCGTGCCTCCACCCCCTCGAATGCCACCGTATAGGTGCGCGCCACCATGTGCCGTCCCCGTTAACCCTCGTTAACGGTTAACCGGATCGTGGTTGAGAAAGTGTTAACGCGCCACCATCGCCATGAAGGCGGGCCAGGCCTCGGGGTCGGCCAGCGTCTTGTCGCGGCAGAAGGCGTTGCAGAACCCCCAGACCCGGCCCTCCATCAGAAGGAAATGGGTGACGGGCCTCCCGGAATAGGGGCAGGCGGCGTTCTCCGACGGTCCCTCGGCCGGCGTCACGGGCCGCGGCGCGGGGCCGGGCCAGGGACGCTCGGCATAGGGCTTGCGGTAGCTCGGCTGGACCAGGTCCTCCGCCAGCCCCGTCGCCCGCCAGCGGCGGAACGCCGCATCCGAAAGATGCGCCGTCACATAGCCCGTGGCCGCTGCCGAGACCGGCAGGTTGTAGGTGGCGATCCGCGCCGCCACCGGGGCGAAGAAGGCATCCGCCGCGGTGTAGCGGCCGAAGAGCCACGGGGCCGTGCCGCCGAACCTGTCGCGGGCGCGCGCCCAGAGCAGATCGATCCGCGCGAGGTCGTCCAGCACCTCGGCGCGCGGCGCCGCATCCTGATAGCTCACGCGCAGGTTCATCGGGCAATCGCCCCTGAGCGCGGTGAAGCCCGAATGCATCTCGGCCGCCATCCAGCGCGCCATCGCCCGTGCCGCCGGATCCTCGGGCCAGAGCCCCGCCCCGGGGTGGCGTTCGGCCAGCGTCTCGGCGATGGCAAGCGTGTCGCCCACCACCTCGCCTTCGGGCGTGCGCATCGCCGGCACCAGCCGCGCAGGCGGAAACTCCGCCAGGAGGCGGGCGAAATCATTGGTGTAGAGAACGCCGCTGTGGCAGCGGACCGGCAGGCCGAACTTCTCGAACAGGAGCCAGCCGCGCAGCGACCAGCTCGAATAGCTGCGGTCGCCGATGGCGAGGTCGTAGGTCATCGGATCCTCCGTTTTCCTTCTGCTACCGGTCCTGCTGCTGCGGGTCACGTTCATCTTCGTGCGGCCTTCCATCACGGGCCGTGATGGCCCCCGATCATCCCGGGCGGCTTGTCTTCGCCCCTTCGCGCGCCTAATCCTTGCAGAGCGGGCGGCGAGGGCATCATGCTGGCGGACAGGCGCGTTCTTCTGATCATCGGCGGCGGCATCGCCGCCTACAAGACGCTCGACCTGATCCGGCGGCTGCGCGAGCGCGGCGCCTCGGTCCGCGCCGTGATGACCGCGGCGGCGCAGGAGTTCGTCACGCCGCTGTCGGTGGGCGCGCTGACCGCCGACCATGTCTTCACCGACCTGTTCGACCGGCAGGACGAACAGGACGTGGGCCATATCCGGCTCGCCCGCGAGGCCGATCTGGTGGTTGTTGCCCCGGCGACGGCCGACCTGATGGCGAAGGCGGCGACCGGGCTCGCCGGCGATCTCGCCTCGGCGGTGCTGCTGGCGACCGACCGCAGGGTGCTGATGGCGCCGGCGATGAACCCGCGGATGTGGGCGCATCCGGCGACGCGGCGCAACCACGCGCGGCTGGCCGCTGACGGCGTCGCCTTCGTCGGCCCGGCGCGGGGCGAGATGGCCGAGGCCGGCGAGGCCGGCGAGGGCCGGATGGCGGAGCCCCTGGAGATCGTCGCCGCGGTCGAGGCGGCGCTGGGCGGCGGCATCCTGGCGGGGCGGCACGTGATCGTGACCTCGGGGCCGACGCACGAACCGATCGACCCGGTGCGCTACATCGCCAACCGTTCTTCCGGTGCGCAGGGCACGGCGATCGCGGCGGCGCTGCGCGATCTCGGCGCGCGGGTGACCTTCGTCACCGGCCCCGCGACGGTGCCGCCGCCCGCGGGCGTGCTGGTGGTGGCGGTCGAGACCGCGGCCGAGATGCTGGCGGCGGTCGAGGCGGCGCTGCCGGCCGAGGCCGCGGTCTTTGCCGCCGCCGTCGCCGACTGGCGGGTGGCGAACGCGAGCGCCTCGAAGATGAAGAAGGACGCTTCGGGCAAGACCCCCGCGCTGGAGTTCGCCGAAAACCCCGACATCCTCGCCACCGTGGCGCGGATGGGCGCGGGCCGGCCGAGGCTCGTCGTGGGCTTTGCGGCCGAGACCGACGACGTCGTCGCCCATGCGCGGGCCAAGCGGGCGCGCAAGGGCTGCGACTGGATCGTGGCCAACGACGTGCGGCCCGCGACCGGCATCATGGGCGGGGCCGAGAACGCGGTGACGCTGATCACCGCCGAGGGTGCCGAGGACTGGCCGCGCCTGCCGAAGGACGAGGTGGCGCGGCGGCTCGCCGCCCGTATCGCCGCGTTGCTCGGCTCCGGCGGCCAGGCCGGCGAGCCCCCGGCGGGGGTGGTTGCGGCACGATGACGGCGCGTCCGGTGATCCGTGTCCTGCGCGAGGACTGGGCCGATCCGGCTGTCGCCCTGCCGTCCTACGCGACCGCAGGCGCGGCCGGTGCCGACATCCGCGCGAACCTTCCCGCATCCGATCGCGAATCGGGCTTCGCCCTGAATCCGATGGAGCGGCGCGTGGTGCCGACCGGGCTCCGCGTTGAGATCCCCGAAGGCTACGAGGTGCAGATCCGTCCGCGCTCGGGCCTTGCGCTGAAGCACGGCCTGTCGCTTCCGAACACCCCCGGCACGATCGACAGCGACTATCGCGGGCCCCTGGGCGTGCTTCTGATCAACCTCGGGGCGGAGCCCTTCGTGATCGCGCATGGCGACCGGATCGCGCAGATGATCGTGGCGCCGGTGGTGCAGGCGGAGTTCGCCGAGGTGGCCGCGCTGGGCGGGACCGCGCGGGGCGCCGGCGGCTTCGGTTCCACCGGGCGGGAGTGAGCGCCGGTGACCGTGCTTCTGACCGCGCTCGCGCTTCTGGCCCTAGGGGCCGTCCTCGGCCTGCCGGGCCGGCTTCTGGCGCTGGTGCTGGCGATCCTCTGGGGGGCGGCGCTTCTCGCCCATCTGGTGCTGCCCGAGGGCCATGCCATCGCCCGGGCCCTCGGCGGCGATGCCCGCGTCTGGGGTGCGGCGGGTGTCGTGGCGGTGCTGGCCTTTCTCTACCGCCACATGCTCGGCCTGCTGAGAAACCGCGCGAAACCTGCGCCGCAATCCTCTGAGTCAACGGCGCTTTCCGACACCGAGCTGGAACGCTACGCACGCCACATCGTGCTGCGCGAGGTGGGCGGCATGGGCCAGCGCCGGCTGAAGGAGGCGAAGGTCCTGGTCGTCGGCGCCGGCGGGCTCGGCTCGCCCGCGCTCCTCTATCTCGCCGCCGCCGGGGTGGGCACGATCGGGGTGATCGACGACGACACCGTGTCCGTCTCCAACCTCCAGCGGCAGGTGATCCACAGCGACGAGCGGATCGGCCAGCCCAAGGTGGTTTCGGCCGAGGCGGCGATGAAGGCGCTCAATCCCCATGTCACGGTGCGCCCGATGAACCGGCGGCTCACCGAGGCCGAGGCGCCGGCGCTGTTTGCGGACTACGACCTGATCCTCGACGGGTCGGACAACCTCGATACCCGCCATCTGGTCAATGCCGCCGCGGTGGCGGCGCGCAAGCCGCTGGTTTCGGCCGCGATCACCCAGTGGGAGGGGCAGATCAGCCTCTACGATCCCGCGCGCGGCGCCCCCTGCTACGCCTGCGTCTTTCCCGAACGCCCCGCCGACGGGCTCGCGCCGTCCTGCGCGGTCGGCGGCGTCATGGGGGCCCTGCCCGGTGTCGTGGGCGCGATGATGGCGGTCGAGGCGATCAAGGAGATCACCGGGGCGGGCGAGGGGTTGCGGGGAAGGATGCTGATCTACGACGCGCTTTACGGCGAAAGCCGCCAGTTCACGCTGAGACGCAACCCCGCCTGCCCGGTCTGCGGCGGCTGAGCGCCCGACGCCAGACGCGGCCCCGGGGGCGTCGAACCCCCTTGGGCGCGGCCTCCGGCGGGGGTATTTGGCCACGGAGACGCGCGGGGGTTCTGGTCAAGGGGCCGCGGCGCGCCTAGCTTGACGGCCAAAGGAGACCGCCATGACCAACCCGCTTCTCGCCCCCTTCGCGGGCCCCTTCGCCCTGCCGCCCTTCGCCCGGATCGAGGACGCGCATTTCGCCCCCGCCTTCGAGGCGGCGCTTGCCGAGGCGCGGGGACATGTCGCTGCGATCGCCGCGAACCCCGAGCCGCCCAGCTTCGCCAACACGATCGAGGCGCTGGAACTGGCCGAGGAGACGCTGAACCGCGTGGGCGGGGTATTCTGGAACCTCGCCGGGGCGGAGTCCACCCCCGCGCGGCAGGCGCTGGAGCGCGACCTGGCGCCGAAGCTGGCGGCCTATTCGTCGGAAGTGACGATGAACGCCGGCCTCTTCGCGCGGATCGAGGCGCTCTGGCAGGTCCGCGCGACGCTCGGTCTCACGCCCGAGCAGCTCCGGGTGCTGGAGCTTTACCGGCGCATGTTCATCCGCGCCGGCGCCGCGCTGGACGAGGCAGGCCGCAGGCGCATGGCCGAGGTGAAGGGGCGGCTCGCGGTCCTGTCCACGGCGTTTTCGCAAAACCTGCTGGCCGACGAGCGCGACTGGGTGATGGCGCTGGCCGAGGCCGACCTCGAGGGGCTGCCCGATTTCGTCGTCGCGGCCGCGAAGGCCGCGGCAGGCGAACGGGGGATGCGCGGCCATGCGCTGACGCTGAACCGCTCGCTCGTCGTGCCGTTCCTGCAGTTCTCCCCCCGCCGCGACCTGCGCGAAAAGGCCTATGAGGCTTGGGTGGCGCGGGGGGCGGGCGGGGGCGCCACCGACAACCGCGCCATCGCCGCCGAAATCCTGGGTCTCCGCGAGGAGCGGGCGCGGCTTCTCGGCTACGAAAGCTTCGCGGCCTACAAACTCGAGCCGGAGATGGCCAAGACCCCCGCCGCGGTCCGCGACCTTCTGACGCGGGTGTGGGAGCCGGCGCGCGCGAAGGCGCTTGCCGATGCCGCCGCCCTGACCGGGATGATGCACCGGGACGGCATCAACGGCGATCTCGAACCTTGGGACTGGCGCTACTATTCCGAGCGGCGCCGGCTGGCCGAGCACGATCTCGACGAGGCGGCGCTCAAGCCCTATTTCGGGCTCGAGGCGATGATCGGCGCGGCCTTCGACACGGCGCAGCGGCTTTTCGGCCTTGAGTTCCGCCGGCTCGACCTGCCCCTCTACCATCCAGACGTGCGCGCCTGGGAGGTGACGCGGGACGGGCGCCACATCGCGGTCTTCCTCGGCGACTGGTTCGCGCGGGCATCCAAGCGGTCGGGCGCCTGGTGTTCGGCGATGCGCGAACAGCGCAGGCTGGGCGGCGAGCAGCGCCCGGTGGTCGTCAACGTCTGCAACTTCGCCAGGCCGGCGGCCGGGGAACCGGCGCTGCTGTCGTGGGACGACGCGCGTACGCTCTTTCACGAATTCGGCCATGCCTTGCACCAGATGCTTTCGGACCTGACCTATTCCTTCATTTCCGGAACATCCGTGGCACGCGATTTCGTCGAGCTGCCGAGCCAGCTCTACGAGCATTGGCTGGAGGTTCCCGAGGTGCTCGACACCCATGCGCGTCATGTCGCGACGGGCGATGCGATGCCGCCGGCCCTGCGCGACCGTCTTCTCGCCGCGAGAACCTACGACCAGGGTTTCGCGACCGTCGAATACCTCGCCTCCGCGCTCGTCGATCTCGCCTTCCACGAGGGTCCGGCACCTGCCGATCCGATGGCGGTACAGGCGGCCGAACTGGAGCGTCTGGGCATGCCACGGGCGATCCGGATGCGCCACGCGACGCCGCATTTCGCCCATGTCTTCGCGGGCGACGGCTATTCCGCGGGCTATTACAGCTACATGTGGTCCGAGGTGATGGACGCCGACGCGTTCGACGCCTTCGCCGAGGCGGGCGACCCGTTCGACGCAGCTACTGCGCGACGGCTGGAACGGCATATCCTTGCCGCCGGCGGATCGGGGGAGGCCGACCAGCTCTACACCGCGTTCCGCGGCCGGATGCCGGGAGTGGAGCCGATGTTGCGCGGGCGGGGGCTGCTGGCGGCCGCCCCGCCTTCCGCCGCCCCGCCTTCCGTCGCCCCGCCTTCCACCGTCTGAATCTTTGCCCGAAAATTGTCCACGCAGCGCACGGAAGCGACATGGTTCGGCCCGAATTTGCCGCGATTCTGGCCCGGTAGGATAAAGAACGGGCGAATTAGGCCCGGCAGACACATCGAAATCGGGACGCCGGTGCGTGGCGGGAACTGGCCGGATAACAGCGATCGCGTCTGCGGTGGCGCTGTTGCTCCTGTGGGGCGGCAGCGGTTCGGCAGCGACGGTCATCGCGGGGCCCGGCACACCGGAGACCCTGATCCATGACGCGCATCTGACGATCGCCTCCTCGCTTGCGGTTCGCCGCACCGTGCCGCCGCCCCCGGCGCGGGCGGACCTCCTGGAAAGAGTCACCATCGCCACCGCCTACGCCGGTTGCGTCGCCGCCGGCACCAGCGCCGCCAGCGCGGTCGGCTCCTCGGTCGGCTATCTCTGGGTGGCGGCCCGCTGCCTCAACCCGAGGGACCGGGCCCGGGCCGGGCCGGCGCCCGACATCGCCGGCCTCTTCCTGCCCCCTCCGCCTGCGCCCTACTGGCCCGCCCGCGGCGCCCCCGTGCAACTGCCGCTTCCGGGTGGCGGCCTCTCCGGCCCGCGGTCGCAGATGGCGCCGGTCCCGCTGCCGGTGCCGGGCATCGCCCTTGCCGGGGCGCTCGGCCTCATCCTCGCCTTCGGCCGGCGGCGGCGCTGAGCGGCCCTTTCCTTCGCCGGCGCAGGGTGCCAGAGTGCCCGGCATGACATCTGATTTCCTCATCATCGGCGGCGGCATCGCCGGGGTTTCGGCGGCGGCGCGGCTGTCGCATCTGGGCCGCGTCACCCTTCTGGAGGCCGAGGATCACCTCGCCCACCACGCCTCCGGCCGGTCGGCCGCGCTTTTCGAGCCGAACTACGGGCTGGCCCCGGTCGTCGCGCTGTCGCAGGCGAGCGCGGATCACTTCCACGCCGGCGACGGCGTGCTGTCGCCTCGGGGGCTGATGCTGGTTTCCGGGGTGGGCGAGGACGCCGCCTTCGAGGCCGATGCAAGGTTGCTCGGCCTCGACGAGATCGCGGCCGCGGACGCGCGGGCGATGGTGCCGGTGCTCGGCCCGGCGCTTGCCCGTGCCGCCCATGCCGACAATGCCTGGGACATCGACACCGACCGGCTGATCCAGAGCTTCCTTCGCGAGGCGAAGGCCAACGGCGCCACGATCCTGACCCGCGCCCGGGTCGGCGCGATTGCCCGCGACGGTGGTATCTGGCGCGCCGCGACCGCCGCGGGCGACCACGAGGGCCGTGTGCTGGTCAACGCCGCGGGCGCCTGGGTCGATGGGGTGGCGCGGATGGCCGGCGTCCGGCCGCTGGGCTTCACGCCGCTGCGCCGCTCGATGGCCCGCATCCCGGCGCCCGAGGGCCATGACCCGGCCCGCTGGCCGATGCTGATGGGGGCGGGCGAGACCTGGTATGCCAAGCCCGACGCCGGCGCGCTCATCGTCTCGCCGTCCGAGGAAGACCCCTCGCATCCGCACGATGCCTGGCCCGACGACATGGTGCTGGCCGAAGGGCTCGCCCGCTACGAGGCGATGATGACCGCGCCGGTGACGCGGCTTCTCGCCTCCTGGGCGGGTCTCAGGACCTTCGCGCCCGACCGGGTGCTGGTGATCGGGCCCGACCCGGAGGTGCCGTCGTTCTTCTGGCTGGCGGGGCAGGGCGGCTACGGCTTCCAGACCTCGCCGGCGGCAAGCCGTCTGGCCGCCGACCTCCTCGCCGGCCGCCAGCCCGCGCTCGACGCCGGAACCGTCGCCGCCCTTTCCCCGGCCCGCTTTGTGTGAGAGACTTTGCCCAAAAGACCATCGGAGGGACAGGCGATGCGGGCGATCCGGGCGGGGCTGATCGGGATGGCGCTTCTGGCGCTCGCGGCCTGCGGCGGCTCCGGCGAACGGGCGCGGGGCATTCCTGACCGGTTCCGCGATCTCGACCCCTACGACTGGCGCGGGCTGACGCCCGCCCGCCACGCCGTCCACGGCATCGATGTGTCGCGCTATCAGGGCGATGTCGACTGGCACCGCGTCGCCCGGTCGGGCGTGTCCTTCGCCTTCCTGAAGGCGACCGAGGGGGGCGATCACACCGACCCCAGCTTCGAGACCAACTGGCACGGCGCGGCCCGTGCCGGGCTGCCGCGCGGCGCCTATCACTTCTACTACCTCTGCCGGCCGGCCGCCGAACAGGCTGCCTGGTTCATCGCCCATGTCCCGCGCGAGCCGGGCGCGCTGCCCCCCGTGCTCGACATCGAGTGGAACCACGCCTCCCGTACCTGCCGGGCGCGACCCGCGCCCGAGACCATCCGGTCCGAGATCGTGACCTTCCAGGACATCGTCGCCCGCCACTACGGCCAGCGCCCGGTGATCTACACCACGGTCGACTTCTTCGCCAACAACGACCTCGGCCGGCTCGGGCGCGAGGAATTCTGGCTTCGCTCCGTCGCCGGCCACCCGCGGAAGACCTTTCCCGGCCAGAGCTGGAGTTTCTGGCAATACACCGGCACCGGCCTCGTCAAGGGGGTGCCGGGGGCGGTCGACCTCAACGCCTTCGCGGGGTCCGAGGCGGACTGGGCCCGCTGGCGCGCCCGGCGCAGCCTCTGACGCGACGTCGCATTCCGGCTTGCGAATATCTTGACCGAGGTCAAGGTGGAGGATGCCGCTCCGGTGGCATCCCTGCGGCGTCCAGACCTGAGGTGACCCATGAGCTACAGCGACGCCATCACCAACACCCGCGCCGAGCTGCGCGAGCTTTACAAGGCCATCCCCGCCGCCACCCAGGGCTTTTCCACGCTCTCGAAGGCGGTGAAGGATAACGGCCCGCTGTCGGTGAAGGAAAAGGAATACGTGGCGCTCGGCATGGCGCTGGTGCAGTGCTGCGCGCCCTGCATCAACTTCCATGTCGAGGCGCTGATGAGGGCGGGCGCCACCCGCGAGGAACTTGGCGATGTCCTCGCGATGGCGATCCAGATGGGTGGCGGGCCGACGCTGATGTATGCGGGCACGGCGCTGGCCTGCTGGGACGAACTCGCGGCCGCGAAGGGATAAGTCGTCCGCCCCCTTCGTCACCGCCCCGCTTCTTCGTTGCCGAAATACCCCCGGGGCGCCGGGGGCAGCGCCCCCGGCAATCGCGGTCGTCAGCCGTCGACGCGGATGCGCGCGTTCTGGGGATCGAAGGGGCTGTCCTCGGTCACCACCGCGTCCCATTCCTGGCGCAGCATCCGCACCTTCAGCTTCGTGCCGACCGCGGCGAGGTCGGGGCGGACATAGCCCATGCCGATCTGCTTGCCGAAGGCCACCGAATACCCGCCCGAGGTGAGCCGTCCGACCTTCTCGCCGTTCAGCAGGATCGCCTCCTTGCCCCAGGGATCGGTGTCCGAGGGGCCGTCGATCAAGAGCGTCACGCACATCCCGCGGATGCCGGTCTTCTCCATCGCCGCCTTGCCGCGGAAGTCCTTGCCCCGGTCGATGAACCGGTCGAGCCCGGCTTCGGCGGGCGTCGCATCCCGGCCAAGCTCGGTGCCGAAGGCGCGGTAGCTCTTTTCCTGCCTCAGCCAGTTCTGCGCCCGGGCGCCGACGAGCTTCATCCCGTGCTTCGCGCCCGCTGCGACCAGCAGATCCCAGAGATAGCGGCCCATCTCGACAGGGTGGTGCAGTTCCCAGCCAAGCTCGCCGGTATAGGCGACGCGGATCGCGCTGACCGGGCACATGCCGAGCTCGATCCGCCGCGCCGAAAGCCAGGGGAAGCGCTTGTTCGACAGCACCGTCGCCGGATCGGCGTCCTTGACGATCTCCTTCAGGATGTCGCGCGAAGCCGGCCCGGCGAGCGCGAAGACGCCCCATTGGGTGGTGACGTCGTGGATGTCGACATGCCCGCCGCCGCGGGCCATGAAGTCCTCGGCCGATTTCCTCAGGTAATCCGCGTCATAGGCCGTCCAGGCCCCCGCACTCACCAGGTAGTAGTCGTTCTCGCCGTTGCGAACGATGGTGTATTCCGTCCGCGTCGTGCCGGCATCGGTCAGCGCATAGGTCAGGTTGATCCGGCCGACCTTCGGCAGCGCGTTGCAGGTGAACCAGTCGAGGAAGGCGGTGGCGCCCGGTCCGCGCAGGATGTGCTTGGTGAAGGCCGAGGCGTCGATCAGCCCGGCGGTCTCGCGGACCGCCCTGGCCTCCTCCACCGCGTATTGCCACCAGGCGCCGCGGCGGAACGAGCGGGCGTCGTGGTCGAAGCTCGCGGGCGCGTCCTTCGGCCCGTAGTAGTTCGGCCGCTCCCAGCCGTTCACCTGGCCGAACTGGGCGCCCGCCGCCTTCTGCCGGTCATAGGCGGGCGCGGTGCGCAGGGGCCGGCAGGCCTCGCGTTCTTCATCGGGGTGGTGAAGGATGAAGACGTGGTCGTAGCATTCCTCGTTCTTGCGCGCGGCATATTCGGTCGTCATCCAGTTGCCGTAGCGCTTGGGGTCGAGCGAGGCCATGTCGATCTCGGCCTCGCCGTTGACCATCATCTGGGCAAGGTAATAGCCGGTGCCGCCCGCCGCGGTGATGCCGAAGGAGAAGCCTTCGGCGAGCCACATGTTGCGCAGCCCCGGCGCCGGGCCGACGAGCGGGTTGCCGTCCGGCGTATAGCAGATCGGCCCGTTGAAATCGTCCTTGAGGCCCACGGTCTCGGAGGTGGGAATGCGGTGGATGAAGTCGGTGTATTCCTGCTCGATCCGCTCGAGGTCGAGCGGGAAGAGATCGGCGCGGAAGCTTTCCGGAACGTCATAGAGGAACCGCGCCGGGGCGCCCTTTTCGTAAGGTCCGAGGATCCAGCCGCCGCGCTCCTCGCGCACATACCACTTGGCGTCGGCATCGCGCAGCACCGGATGCTCGGGGTTCCCGGCCTTCCGCCAGGCCTGTAGCATCGGGTCAGGCTCGGTCACGATATACTGGTGCTCGACCGGGATCGCGGGGATGCGGATGCCCAGAAGCCGGGCGGTGCGCTGGGCATGGTTGCCGGTCGCCGTCACCACATGCTCGGCATGGATTTCGGTCTTTTCGTCCGAGGGCACAAGGTTGCCGCCCTTCTCCACCATCTTGGTGACCGAGACGATCCACTCCGACCCGGTCCAGCGGTAGCCGTCGACCTGCCACTTGCGTTCGATCGTCACGCCAAGCTGGCGCGCGCCCTTGGCCATCGCCTGGGTCACGTCGGCGGGGTTGATATAGCCGTCCTGGGGATGGAAGAGCGCACCCTTCAGATCGTCGGTGCGGACCAGCGGCCAGCGCTCCTTGATCTGCGCCGGGGTCAGGAATTCATGGTAGACGCCCGCCGTTTCGGCCACGGACGAATAGAGCATGTATTCGTCCATCCGCGCGTCGGTCTGCGCCATGCGCAGGTTGCCGACCACGGCGAAGCCCGCGTTCAGCCCCGTCTCCGCCTCGAGCGACTTGTAGAAATCGACCGAATACTTGTGGATATGGGTGGTGGCGAAGCTCATGTTGAAGAGCGGGAGCAGCCCCGCCGCGTGCCAGGTGGAGCCGGAGGTCAGTTCGTCCCGCTCCAGCAGCATGGTGTCCCAGCCCGCCTTGGCCAGGTGATAGGCGATCCCGGTGCCGACGGCGCCGCCACCGACGACAAGGGCTTTGACATGGGTCTTCATCGGCCGACTCCCCGTGAATTTGGATGACATCCTATCTGTCACAGCGGCCGGAATCCGGAAAGGTGAGCCCGACATGTCGCGATGGAAAAACGACATGGGCGGTGCCGCGCGACCCTCGACCGGCGCGGCCGGGGCGTCTAAACTTCGGGTAAGTGTTGTGAAGGAGGCGCCACATGGCACGCACCGTCCTCGTCGAGGAGCACGGCGGACCCGAGGTCCTGAAGATTGCCGATTGCCCGGTGGGTGATCCCGGACGGGGTGAGATCCGCATCCGCCACCGGGCCTGCGGGCTCAATTTCATCGACGTCTACCAGCGCTCGGGGCTTTACCGGATGCAACAGCCCGCCGCCCTGGGGATGGAGGCCGCCGGCGTGGTCGAGGCGGTGGGCGAGGGCGTCACCCACCTGAAACCCGGCGACCGCGCGGCCTATGCCGCCCAGCCCGCCGGCGCCTACACCGAGGCGCGGGTGATGCCGGCGTTCCAGGTCTGCCCGCTGCCGGAGGGCATTTCCTTCGACGAAGCGGCCGGGGCGATGCTGAAGGGGCTGACGGTCGACTATCTCTTCAAACGCACCACGCCGATCGCGCGCGGGGACTGGGTGCTCTTTCATGCCGCGGCGGGCGGTGTCGGCCTGATCGCCTGCCAGTGGGCGCGGTCCGAAGGGATCAACCTCATCGCGACCGCCGGGTCGGCCGAGAAATGCCGCCTCGCGCTCGACCACGGCGCGACCCATGCGATCAACTACCGGACCGAGGACTTCGCCGCCCGCGTGCGCGAGATCACCGCCGGGCGCGGCGTGGACGTGGTGATGGATTCAGTCGGCCGCGACACGTTCGAGGGCTCGCTGAATGCGCTTCGTCCGTTCGGAATGATGATCAGCTTCGGCAATGCCTCCGGCCCGGTGCCGCCGCTGGACCTTCTGACGCTTGCCGCCAAGGGCTCGCTCAAGATCACCCGGCCGACGCTCTTCACCCATATCGCCGACCATGCCACCTGCCAGCAGATGGCAGGCCGCCTCTTCGCCAAGATTCTGTCGGGCGAGGTAAAGATCGACATCGGCCAGCGCTTCCCGCTGGAGCGGGTGGCCGACGCCCACCGCGCGCTCGAGGCGCGGGCGACGACGGGATCGACGATCCTGACGCTCTGATCCTGACGACCCGATCTTGACGACCCCGGGGGCTCAATCGTCGCCGGTGCTGCACCGCCTGACGCCGTTCAGAAGTGCGCAGTTGCCCTCGAACCCGCCGGCGCTGGCGACTGGCCGGGTATCGTTCGCCGCGCCGCCGCCGAACAGGCCCCCCGACTTGCCCTCGGATGCGGCCCCGGCTCGTTTGGGCCCGCCGCCATCCGGAGTGCCGGCGGCGCGGGCGACCACGGCGGGCGCGGCAGGCGCCGACTGGCTGCCGAGGACGCGCGCGGAAATCGTGGCGGCATAGGCGGAGGCGCCGAAGGATGCCGGCGCCGATCCGGCCAGGCGGGCCTGGTTGACATAGTCCGCGCCACCTGCCGCAACCGCCGCGATCACCACGAACCCGCCAAGATGGAGTTTCGACATCGCTGCCCCGACCTGATGACCCTGGTGGCGGCCCCCGCTGGCCGCCCCGAATGGTTCCGGTGTCTGGATGCCCGACCATCCGGGCAGGATTGCGGCGCCGGGCCGGTGTTTTTGCGCCCCCCCCCCGGCCTCGTCCGCCCTATCCACGCGACAGGAAAAGCCCGGCCGCAACCAGCGCGACGGCGGCGATGCGGCGCATCGATACCGGCTGCACCGGCAGGCCGAAGGCGCCGACATGGTCAAGGACAAGCCCCGCCGCCAGTTGCCCGAGGATCAGCGCCGCAAGTGCGGTCAGCGCCCCGACCGTGCCGATCGCGCTGGTCATGGCCCAGACGTAGAAGGCGCCGAGGAACCCGCCGAGAAACTGCCAGCCCGGCGCGCCGGCGGCGCGCGCGAACGGCGCGGGCCCGGCGCTGGCCAGCGTCACCGCGATCAGGATGGCGAAGCCGACCCCGAACGACACCGCCGCCGCCGCAAGCGGATTCGCCAGCGACCGCGACAGCGCGCCGTTCACCGGAGCCTGCACCGCCACCGCCATCCCGCCGAGGCAGATCAGCACCAGCGCGACGATCTGGCCCGCAGTCATGGCCCTAGAGCATCCCCGGCACGACCAGGTCGGGCGGCCGGTGGCCATCGGCGAAGGTCTTGATGTTGATGATGACCTTCTCGCCCATCTCCACCCGGCCCTCGACCGTGGCCGACCCCATGTGCGGCAGCAGGACGACGTTCGGCAACTCCCTCAGCCGCGGGTTGATCTCATGCCCGTGCTCGAACACGTCGAGCCCCGCGCCCGCGATCTCGCCCGCCCTGAGCATCCGGGTCAGCGCGTTCTCGTCGATCACCTCGCCGCGCGAAGTGTTGACGACCACCGCGGTGGGTTTCATCAGCTTCAGCCGCCGCGCGTTCATCAGGTGGAAGGTCGAGGGCGTGTGCGGGCAGTTGACCGAGATCACGTCCATCCGTGCCACCATCTGGTCGAGACTGTCCCAGTAGGTCGCCTCCACCTCCGCCTCCTGCTCGGGGCGGAGGCGCTTGCGGTTGTGGTAGTGCACCTGCATTCCGAAGGCGCGCGCCCGTTTGGCCAGCGCCGTTCCGATCCGCCCCATGCCGAGAATGCCGAGCCTGCGTCCGCCGACGCGGCCGCCGAGAAAGGCCATCGGCGACCAGCCCTGCCAGTCGCCGGCCTGCATGGCGGCCAGGCCTTCGGGAATGCGCCGGGTGACGGCGAGGATCAGCGCCATCGTCATGTCGGCAGTGTCCTCGGTCACCACGCCGGGCGTGTTCGACACCAGAATGCCCCTCTGGCGGGCGCTGGCCACGTCGATATGATCCACCCCCGCGCCATAGTTGGCGATCAGCTTCAGCTTGTCGCCCGCCTGCGCCAGAAGGTTGGCATCGATCTGGTCGTTGAGACAGGGCACCAGCACGTCCGCCCGCCGCATCGCCGCGGCAAGGTCCTCGCGCGTCATCCGGCTGTCGGGGTCGCGCAGCTCCACGTCGAAGAGTTCATGCATCCTGGTCTCGACGACCGCGGGCAGGCGTCGCGTCACGACAACACTCAGACGCTGCGATCCCATCGGGCGGGTCTCCTCTCTTCCAAACGCCGGTTCCTCTTGGCAAACTACGGGCCGAAGCGGGGCGGCGACAAGCCCCGAAAC
>JAUQYA010000107.1 GCA_030837785.1 Albidovulum sp. | reverse complement strand
GTGCTTCTTCAACAAGATCAAACGCTTCCGCAGGATCGCGCTGCGCTGCGAAAAGACCCTCCCCGCATTCCGAGCCTTCGTCTCTCTCGCCTGCGCGATGACATGGCTCGCCTGAATGAAGACGCCGCCTAGAGCGTGATCGGTTCTGACTGAATCGTGTGTGGGATTCCCAAGGGCATTGATTTGTGATTCACCATGATGACTGGGGGGAGGTCCAGCATGGATGGTGAAGCCTTATTCTGACGACCTTCGGGAGCGGGTGGTTGGGTTTGTTCTTGCAGGCGGGACGGTTCGGCAGGCTGCGGCGGTATTTGGTGTTGCGGTGTCTTCGGCGGTGAAGTGGTCGCAGCGACAGCGGGTGACGGGGTCTTTCTCGCCAAAGCCGATGGGCGGCAGACGGCGCGATGCGATGGCGGCGGGCCGGACCTATGCCCTGGCGCGGCTGTCGGACTATCCTTCGCTGGCCCTGCGCGCCCTTCAGGCCGAACTGGCGGCGTGCGGGGTGAAGGTGAGCTACGGCGCGCTGTGGTCTTTCGTCCATGCCGAGGGGCTCAGCTTCAAAAAAACCGTGCTGGCCAGCGAGACCGAGCGCCCGGAGATCGCAGCCAGACGGGCCCGCTGGCGGCGGCATCAGGGGCGGATTGATCCGAGGCGGCTCGTCTTCATCGATGGTAAGCCTGCGAACGCCACCGGTTCGAGAGAGCAGGCGAACGGGATCAAGACCAACATGGCGCCCCTGCGCGGTTGGGGGCCGCGCGGCAAGCGCCTGGCCGGCCGCGCCCCTCATGGCCACTGGCGCACGCTGACCTTCATCGCCGCCCTGCGCGCCGACCGGATCGACGCGCCTTGCGTCTTCAATGGACCGATCAACGGTGAAGCCTTCACCGCTTGGGTCGAGCGGGTCCTGGCCCCGACCCTCGCGCCCGGCGATGTTGTCATTCTGGACAACCTCGGCAGCCACAAGGGGCAGGCAGCGCGCGCCGCCATCCGCAAGGCCGGGGCGCACATGATCTTCCTCCCGCCCTATTCCCCGGACCTCAACCCGATCGAGCAGGTCTTCGCAAAGGCGAAACATCTCCTGCGCGAGGCGGCCAAACGAACGCAAGAAACCCTGTTCGAGGCCATCAGCAAAATCCTCGACAGCTTCACACCGAGCGAATGCGCAAACTACCTCACAAACTCAGGCTACGGTCATGTCAAGGGAACCTGGCTTGCAGCGGGGTAGGGGGTTGGGTAGCGTCCTCGAATGACGAAACGCAGCCCTTTCCGTTACTTCAAAACCAGCCCCGAGATCATCCGCCTGGCGGTCATGATGTACGTCCGCTTCCCGCTGTCGCTGCGCAACGTCGAGGATCTGCTGCACGAGCGGGGCATCGACATCTGCCATGAGACGGTGCGGTTCTGGTGGCATCGTTTCGGTCCGATGTTCGCCGCCGAGATTCGAAGGCGTCGGGTCGAGGGCCTGCGCTCGAGCCGCTGGCGTTGGCACCTTGACGAAATGTTCGTGAAGATCAGTGGCGAGCGACGCTATCTCTGGCGCGCCGTCGACCACGAAGGCGAGGTGCTGGAAAGCTTTGTGACGAAGAGGCGCGACAAGGAGGCCGCATTGAAATTTCTCAGAAAAACGCTGAAACGCCATGGCCGGGTCGATGCAATTGTGACCGACCGGCTCCGCTCCTATGGCGCCGCGTTTCGGGCCGTCGGAGCTGCCGACCGCCAGCAATCCGGTCGCTGGATGAACAATCGCGCCGAGAATTCCCACCTGCCGTTCCGAAGGCGGGAACGGGCGATGCTGCGCTTCCGGCGGATGCGCACGCTACAGAAATTCGCATCCGTCCATGCGCCGGTCTTCAACCATTTCAATCAGGAACGAAGCCTCTCCTCCCGATCGAACTTCAAGACCAACCGCGCCGCCGCTCTCGCCGAGTGGCGCGGTCTCTGTGCGGAATAGGGACAGCGTCACTGTCCTTGTAGAGACTGGTTCGCATTGGTCTGCCAGCACCCCTTGCGGCAAAGGAACGGTTCCCGCCCGGGATCGTCCGATCGGAGAGCGTCATGGCTTCCGGTCATAGGGTCGACAGCGGCGCGTCTATCCGCAGATCGCGGATATCCGCTGCTGGCCTGTCGATGTCACGCGCATAGCGGTGGCCCGAGTAAACGGCCTGTGCGATCAGTGACGGTGCATCGCAATCCCCGACACGTGTGATGGACAGGATCCCTGCTGCTGCAACCTTCCCGGCCTGCTCCTTGAGGTCCAGCGCCAAGGCGGCGTTCGGAAGCCGTGCCGTGACGAGGACCAAGGCGTCGCAGTCCAGATGTTGAACCCGCCCGCTGTAATTGCACGAGCGGATGAGTTCACTTGGCCGGTCGACCGCGATGTTGTGCGCCACGACAACCGACACACCGGCCTGAGCAAGCATGGCATGAGTCCGCAACTGTTCGGCCGTGTAGCGTCCGAAGAGGCTGACCATCGGATGGGGGGTGACGAAGGTAACCTCGCACCCCGCCTCAACGAGGCGCATGGCGAGGGCGCTGCCCATGTAGTAGCTGTCGTCGTCGAACAGGGCGACGCGCCCAAACGGAAGGTTACCGGCCATGATGTCATCCGGCGTGAACACCGGCACGGCTTCCAGGCCGGCGATGCCGCCCAGATTGCTTGCTCCGAGACCGTCCCGCCGCCACGTTGCGCCGGTGGCCAGTGCGATGTGTTCCGGCGCGAGATCCAGAATGAGGTCGGTGGAGACAGGGCTTTCACGGTAGACGGTGACGTTGGGCAATTTGCTCAGCTGTTGCAGGCGGTAGTCCCGGACCCGCGCCCATTCCGCGAGGCCCGGCAATCGTGCCTCCTGTGTCACCCGTCCGCCCAGCTCCGCGCGCGCCTCGGCCAGCGTCACGGTGAAGCCGCGTTTTCCCAGCGCATGTGCAGCCTCAAGACCTGCGGGCCCCGCGCCGACAATAAGGACCGAAGAGGAGTGCGTGGCTCGTGGGACATGTTCCGGGTGCCACCCCTTGCGCCACTCCTCTCCCATCGAAGGGTTCTGAGTGCAGCGCAGGGGCACGCCAAGCATGTCGCTGGCATAGCACACGTTGCAGCCGATACATTCGCGAATGTCCTCAAACCTGCCTTCGCGGATCTTTTTTGGCAGAAACGGATCCGCGATGGAGGGGCGCGCCGCGCCGATCAGGTCAAGGATACCTCGCCTGATCTGTCGGGCCATGGTATCGGGCGAGGTAAACCGGCCAACCGAGACCACCGGCCTCCGCGTGACCTTCTTTACAAAAGCAACCTGATCTTCCAGCGCGGCATCCTTCACGAAGCGGGACGAGCCCATTTCGATAACGTAATCCGGGACTGTGATATCCCAGAGGTCCGGAAGGTCGGCGATACTCTCGAAGAGTTCCCGCGTATCTGCAGCCCGCTCGGGCCCGCTGATCATACCTAGGCCATCCACTGCAAAGCGCACGGCGATCGCGCAGCGATTGCCGATGGCCTCCCGTGTTTCCTCGATCAATTCCCGCAGAAGGCGGCCCCGATTTTCGACCGAGCCGCCATATTCATCCGTACGACTGTTGATGCGCGGGTCGAGGAAGTTGTTAAGCATGTAGCCGTGGGTCGGATAGACATAGACGATGTCGAAACCCGCCTGACGCGCCTTAAGGCCTGCATCGCGATGCCAGCGGCGAAAGGTGCGGATGTCATCGCGATCCATCGCTCTCGTGTGGTAAGGGGTGCCCGCCCGCACTGGCAGCGCGGCAACATCGAAAGACACCTCGCGGGTAAAGTGATTTCCCGACGCGGCGCCGCCGTACCACAGTTCGACCCCGGCAAGCGCGCCGTGCTTGTGGACCTCCTCGGTCATCAGGGCATGAGCCCGAATGTCATCCTGGCTCCAGAGTTTCGCGTAGGGGAAAGGCAGATCATCCGAGCTTGGGTGGATCGAGCAATACTCCGTATTCACGACGCCCCAGCCACCTTCGGCCTTTATCCCCCGCATTGCAGCCAAAGATCGCGGTCGCAGCCAACCCATGCCGCTGCAATGTGGCACCTGATAGAACCGGTTGGGAGCCACCACCGGGCCGATGGAAAGGGGCTGGAAAAGAATGTCATAAGGGTTCGGGTTCATCGTGCCTTCCACGTGTCAAACAGAGACCAAAGGGCGATACGTTTCGCCATCAATACGGCGAAGATGACGATCAGAGGCTAACATCAGCGGGAACACCATCTTGATCTATTGTTCTCCCTTGGTTTGAAGCGGTTGGGGAGGGAGCAAGGAACTCCGAGCCTGTTCACCTTCGCCCGCTCGGGACCGTCGCTGTGTTTTCCAAGCAAGGCAGCATGACGCGCCGCACAGGAGCCGCATTCTGCTGGCTTTTGAACGTCAGTATTCGTCGCTTGTGCGCTTTGCTCTGTCCAGGCCTCACTCCTCAACAGGACAGCCAGTACGAGAATGAACAGAGAAACGGCAACTGCGGAAAGCAGCCTTTTTCGGGGCGCGGGGAGGGGTGCGGCCAAGCTCATCATTCTTGATCCGGGTCAAGAAAAATTGCGTGCTCATCATCCCAGTCCAAGCCCAGTTGCTGCCCTTTGGCGAGGTCATGCGGCAAGTTCCGGCTCTGAACGCTCACAGAAATCAGTGATCCTCCCTCTCCAGTCGAGAGCCTGAGAAGACTGCGCTCGCCAAGATAGGTGAGGTCCTGCAGCTTGGCGACGACCCGCGGCCTCTGCGTGACGTCGAGGTTCGCTACCAGCCTAAAGCGCTCAGGTCTGATCGCAAGGAGCACTTCTTCCCCTGCAGAGAAAGTATTTGCGGTAGAAACGCTCGTCACCGTTCCAAGCCCTTCCACCTCCAGCGCATGAGAGCCCTTGACCGACCTTATTGTGCCCCTGAAAAAATTCATCGTTCCGATGAATGAGGCCACTTTGCGGCTCCGTGGACGTTCATAGAGCTGGTTCGGGGTGTCGATCTGCAAGACGCGCCCGCCATGCATCACCGCGATGCGGTCTGACATGGCCAAGGCCTCGTCCTGGTCGTGGGTCACGAAGATGAAGGTGATGCCGATCGACCTTTGCAATTCGCGCAATTCGACCTGCATTTCCTCCCGCAACTGTTTGTCAAGCGCGCCCAGAGGCTCATCCAGAAGCAGCACCTTGGGTCGCAGGATCAAAGCCCGCGCCAGCGCAATCCTTTGGCGCTGTCCGCCGGACAACTGCCCTGATCGCCGGTCGCCATAGCCAGGCAATTTGATCAGATCCAGCATCTCGTCAACCATCTCGTGCCGGCGCGCTTTCGGAAGCCTCAACTTACGCAGGCCATAGGCGATGTTGTTCCTGACATTCAAATGCGGGAAAATCGCGTAATTCTGAAAAACCATGTTCACTGGCCTCAGATGGGGTGGGATACCGGACGTCGGTTGACCGTCCAGAAAAATCTCTCCCCCTGACAGACCTTCGAAGCCTGCAATCATTCTCAGAAGTGTTGTCTTTCCACAACCGGAAGGACCGAGCAGCGAAAAGAACTCACCCTTCGGTATGTCGAAGGACACTTTCTCCACGGCCCGATAGGGGCCGTAGAGCTTCTCAACATCACGGATCGAGATGTAGGGCTGAGGCGTCATTTGATATCTTCCCTGTTTCCGAATGCATAGCCTCTGTTGAGGCGGAAGCTCACCAAGACAAGGAAGATCGAGATGAACAGGATTAGAGTTGATAGCGCAAGAGTGGAGGGGAATGCTTGCGGGAAGCGCAGTTGTCCCCAGATGAACATGGGTAATGTTGTCTGTGTGCCGCTGAGAAAGAACGACATGACGAATTCATCGAAGGAGACCGTAAACGTCAGGACCAAGCTCGCCAGAATGCCGGGAAAGACAACAGGTATTGTGACGCGAAGAAAGGTCCAGAACAGGCCTTCGCCAAGATCGGCCGAAGCCTCCTCCAGAGACTTGTCCAATCCCTCAAATCTCGGAACTAAAGTGGCAATTGCGAAAGGGATGCAGACGATCATATGGCCAAGTGCCACAGTGAATAGTGAAAGGCCAATCCCCATGCTGCTGAGCAGAACCAGGAGTGAGACGCCGAAGATAATCATAGGAACGACCAGCGGCAGCATGACGAAGGTGAGGATGTAGCCGCGACCGGGAAGCCTTTCGCGAACGATCGCCTTTGCGGCAAGTAATCCCATCAGGGTGGAGATCACACAAACCGTGGTTGCCACTTTGAGACTGTTGTAGAGTGCCTGCCATGCCGCATCGCGTTGCGTAATCTCCTCATACCATCTCAGCGTGAGGCCCCGCAGAGGAAACTTTGCATAAATCCCCTCATTGAAGCTGAGGATCGGAAGGAGCGCTATCGGACCGTAGAGGCAGATCACGAACACCATCACGTAGAGCGAAAACTTGCGGCTTGGCTTCTGCATGGCTGCCTCAGGTGATCCTCTTTCTGACGAACATGGTGACGCCGACAAATGCGATGCTCGCCAGTGTAATCGACACCATTAGAACAACGGACACGGCAGCACCCATTGGCCAGTTGTTGATGGGTCCGAACAACTTTTGGATGTAATTACCGATCATCATCCCATCAGGACCGCCCAGTAGGGTGGGTGTTATATAATCTCCGGTGGTCGGAATGAAGATCAGCAATGCGGCGGATATGACACCTGGCAGTGAGAGGGGTAACACGATCCGGACGAACCGTCGCAAGGAGTTGTCACCAAGATCGGTGGCCGTCTCCAGCAGCGAGCGGTCGATTTTCTCCAAGGAAACGTAGATCGGCAGAATTGCGAAGGCCGCCCAAGCATGGGCCAACGTCACGATCACCGCAGTCTTGCTGTACAAGAGTGCTTCGATCGGCGCGTCTATCAGCCCAAATCCCATTAGGGTCGAGTTGATTAGCCCCTCATAGCCAAGAATGATCTTCCAAGCGAAAACCCTGAGGAGATAGCTGGTCAGGAAGGGCAGGGTGAGCAACAGAATCCAGAGCGCCTTGCGGCGATGGACGTGGAAGGCGACGTAATAGGCGATGGGGTAGCATAGCAGCACGGTGACCAGTGTCACTGTCGCCGAGATCGACAGTGAGCGCAGCATCAACACGCCAACTATCGGTTCCTTGACGATTTTCTGATAGTTTTTCAGAGACAGCGTGGTGTCAAATTCGAAGCCTTGCGCGGTCCAGAAACTCATGAGAAGCAGGATGGCGAAGGGTAGAGCGATCAGCACCAGCATGAAAGCCAGCGTGGGGAACAGCAGCGCATAGCCCCGACTGATCTCCGATCCGGTAGCCAGGTTCAGAAGTGATCGTCGCGGTTTGGCCGCCCGATTTTCCATGGGTGGTACGTCTCTCATCCCGTCCTCTAATCCCTTGATCGTTCACAGGCTCCACGGTGGTTGCATCGGCGACTGTGGCAGCGCCGATGCAACCAGCCGATCCTCAGAAGCCTGCTTTGATCTGCTCGAAAAGCTCATTCACCTCGGTCTCGAACCCCTGAGATTTCGGGATCTGGAAATGAGCCGCTTGCAGAATATCCGCGGGATTGTTGCTCAGCCCTTTGTCGGCAAGCTCAGCCGTATCGAACGCCGCAAAAGACTTGGCGTTGGAGTGTCCATATCCATACTCGCTAATGACGAATTGGCCGGCATCTACACCTAGAAGGGAGTCGACAATATCATAGGCACGGTCCAGATGTGGCGCGTCCTTATGGATCATCACACCGCAAACGTAACCAAGGCCACCCTCTTTCGTCTGCGCGAATCTGATCGGAACTCCCTGGCTCTTCAGTGCCGTGGCGGAACTGCTCCAGGTCATCGCCGCAACCAGTTCGCCGGCAGCAAGTGCCTGCTCCAATGACGAAGTGTCGTCGGTATAGGTCCGGATGAGCGGGCGTTGAGCACGGAGAACTTCGGCCACTTTGGCGATCGCTTCCGGGGTATGAAGCTCCCCGAACGGCACGCCGGCCTTGATTGCGGCACACCACCAGGCATCGCCGGCGGAGGCGAGGCTGCCGAGACGGCCGGAGTACCGATCATCCCAGAGCATATCCCAGCTTTCCTCTCCCTGCAGCTCGAAGAGGTCGGTTCGATAGGTGATGGAGGTTTGCCCCCATTCGAAGGGGGCCATCCAGACATTGCCGGCTTCGGCGGCGTTTCCTTCCAGATCAACGAGTTCCGGGATGATGTCCGGCCAGTTCGACAGACGAGAGGTGTCGATCGGCTGGAAGAATCCGGACTCAGCCCAGCGGGGCATGCTCGAGTTGCACGGGTGTGCGACGTCCACGACAAACCCGCCCCGGATCTTGGTGAGCCCCTCCTCCGAGCCGCCATAGGTGGCGAAATTCGGCAGATCGCCGTACTTTGCCACGTAGGGCTTGAAGAACTCGGGAATATCGAAGCCGCCCCATGTGAAATAGGTCGCCTGATCTGCCGATGCGGCCATCGTCCGCTTTGCCAAGGTCGGAAGGGCGACAACGCCAAGTCCGACGGCCGCCAGAGATCGCGCGAACTGCCGCCGAGTGAGTTTTCCTTCCGACAAAGAGCCGAGTTGGTCCAAGATATCCATTTTTACCTCCCAGTGTTGCTTGAGCCGGTCACCACTTGCATTTCCCTACCTGCGCGCGCCTTTCCGGACGCATTCATCACCCCTGAAGTCTCACCCGCCTGGCTCCGCCTTCGGAGCCGACCTCCATCCCATCTGCAGAGTGCAATTTTCGAAGAAAGTTCTGCACCTCTACATAGCCCTCGAAAATGGCCTCCTCTGCGCTCCGGGCCACCTTGCTGTCGCCGATGGAAATGAACGGGATCCCATCCGCCGCAATCTCCTGATCCAGAGATTGATCCGGCACGCGGCCGCAAACGGTTATGACCGTATCGACATCCTCAAGGATGATAGGCTCGTGACTCGCTTCGTGGATGAAATAGGCATTGTCCGCATCCACTCCGAAAAGCCGTGCATATGGGATCACCTCGATCCCAGATCTGTGCAACTGGCCGGCCCAGAAATCCCGCACGTATTGCTGCAGGTTCGTCGCTGGCGCAGTCCCGTTGACGGCCAGCCTGACGCGATGGCCGCGGGAGGCAAGGAGCACAGCGACGCCGACACCCTGCCAGTCGCATCGCCAATCTGCGATCACCACGCTGGCGCCCGGTTCTGCCTTGCCGGCCAGATAGCTGGTGGCCTCGATGACGTCACCCGCCTCCCTGCCCTCGACCAGGGGCACGAAAGGTTGCGATCCGGTAGCGATGATGACTGCATCCGGAGATATTTTTCGGATCAGATCGATGTCGACCTTCCGATTGAACTCGGTAGCGATGCCGGCTTCCCGCAATTCATAGGCGAGGTTTGTGACCAGCCCGCCGAACTCCGCGCGGCTGGGCAGGAGCTGTGCCAGCAGGGCCTGACCGCCAGCTTGAGACGCGGCTTCAAGGATCAGCGGGATATCGCCCGCTGCCTTCACGGTAAGCGCAGCCTTCATTCCGGCAGGGCCGGCGCCTGCGATCAGGATGGTCAGAGGATGTCCCGAACGGGGGAGTTCCCCCGAAAGCAGGCGTTCCCTCCCGGCGAGCGGGTTCTGGATACACGAAATCGGCAGGCCGATGTGATAGTGCCCAATACAGGCCTGATTGCAGCCAATGCAGGCGCGGATATTGTCCGTCAGGCCCGAGAGTGCCTTCCTCGGCATGTCAGGGTCGGAGATCATCGCGCGCGTCATGCCGCACATGTCGGCGATGCCATCACGAAGCATCTTTTCTGCCTCTCGCGGCTGATTGATGCGCCCGGCGTGAAACAGCGGAACCGTGGCGATCCGGCGAATTGCCTCGACCTCGCGGGCAAGATAGGCGATGCCCATTTCCATGGGCGGCGCCACATGCACCGATGACCCGAGGCCAGCCATCGAGCCATAGGTGATGTTCAGGTAGTCGACGAGGCCGTCGGAGCTCAGTCTCCGACAGACATCGTGGACGGTTGCCTTGTCGAGACCGGAAGGGTCATCTTCGTCAGCGGATATTCTCAGCCCGACAAGCAAGCTCTCTCCAACCGCCTCCCGAACCTTGGTGAGTGCTTCACGCAGGGGGCGTAAACGGTTTTCCTCCGAGCCTCCGTATTTGTCGGTGCGGTGGTTCTTGTAGGGGTTCAGGAACTGGGCAAACAGCAGCCCGTGGCTTGCCATGAGCTCGACACCGTCATAGCCGGCCTCGGTGTAGCGCCTCGCGCCGTCACCAGCAGCATCGATTAGTTCTTCCATCATCGCCGTCGGCATCTCCCGGGGCAGGACCTGAAACCTATGGTCAGGAACGGGCGACGGCGCAAAAACCTCACCCCGCATGCCCCCCGACATTTGCCGGGTCACACTTCCTGCATGAGAGAGTTGGCCGAATATTTTGGAGCCATGTCGGTGTACTGCCGCCGCAAGGCGAGCGTAGGCAGGGATCGCCTCGTCACCCATTATGGTCAGATCAGGGGCATCCGAACGGCTGGATGTGTGAAAGCGAGCCGCCTCTGTGATTATCAGTCCTGCGCCACCCTTTGCGCGTGCGGCGTGATATGCGATCATGCGCTCGCCCGGAAAATTGCCCTCTGCCAGATAGGTCTGGTGCCCCGTCGAGAGAATCCTGTTCCGGATCAGGCAGCTCCGGACCATCAAGGGAGCCGAGAGATATGGAAATGGTGCAGGCATCCTTGCTCCGGCAGGCTGGGGGCTTCTTGCAATGGGCGGACTACAGCACGGAAGGACGCGGTAAGGGAGGTCGAAAAATGTTGGGGCTCATAACTTGAAGTCATGGCTGGCAGTGTCCGAGGATAGGTTCGGGTCGACGTAGCCTGCCAAGGAGACCAGTCGCGCCGAGATTGGCCGCCAGATGGGCGGGCATTGAGATGATACGGGGTTCGTGGTACGCATTGTTGCGGTTTCAGGCGAAGCACCCGTATACAGGGTCGCATGAGAACCTGAATTTCTTCCGCGCTGCCCCGCTCTCCGCAGGTTGCGGAAAATATCCTACTTCTCGCCACAGCAGGCCTATGACCTAGGCGGCGTCTTCATTTGAGGGATTCGCAGTTTGGCTGAGTTCTGATTCAAGATCGAAAACGGAGGCGATCTTGAGCAGACGAACTTTGAGCGACGGGCAATGGGCGCGGATCGAGCCGCTGGTTTCAGGCAAGA
>JAUQYA010000106.1 GCA_030837785.1 Albidovulum sp. | reverse complement strand
ACGATGGGCAGCGCGATCTTCAGGACCCGCCGATGGGTGATCTCATCCGTTGGGGCTGGCATCGCGGCTCGCGTCGGCCGGCAGGGCCCGCTCCGGCATCAGGAAATGGCCGGTGGCCTGCGCAAAGAGCCGGGCGCGGTTGTCCTGCCATGCCTCGACATGCACGCTGGCATAGCGCCGGCCCGACCGGTTGACCCGCGCCCGCGCATAGGCGTCGCGCGGCAGGCCCGACCGCAGATAATCGACGGTGAAGTCGATCGTCTTCGGCAGCCGCGGCAGGTGATCGGGTCCAAGGCTCCGCGGGTCGAGCCGGCCGCACTCCATGTCCTCCCAGACGAAGGACCAGGCCAGGCCGATGATCGCGGTCACCTCGAGAAAGGCCGCGGTCACGCCCCCGTGCAGCGCCGGCAGGAGCGGGTTGCCGATCAGCTTCCCGTCGAACGGCAGGACCGAGGTCAGTTCGTCGCCCCTGCGGTCGAACTCGATCCCGAGGAACTGGATGTAGGGCACGCCGTGCACCAGCGCCTTCAGCGCAGCGTCGCGGCGCTCCTTGACCACCTGCACGGGTTCGGGTGCGGGCCTGCGGCTCATGCCCGCTCTCCGGCGGGGTGCTCGAGCGTGAAGGCGCCGGTCGCGGTGGCGACCGGGCGTTCGCTGTCGCCGTCATGCGCGGTCGCGCGCACGAAGGCCACCGAGCGGGTGGCATGGTAGCACTCGGCCCGCGCCGTGATCCGGTCTCCCGGCCGCGCCGGGCGCATGTAGTCGATCCTGAGGTCGAGCGTGGCGGTCCCCGCCGCCCCCGTCGGATGGCTCATCACCGCCGCCCCGGCGCAGGTGTCCATCAGCGCCGAGACCGCGCCGCCGTGGATCACCCCGGTCTGCGGATCGCCGACGAGGCGCGCGTCCCAGGGCATCGAGATCACCGCCACGCCGTCGCCGATGAGGTCGAGCACCATGCCGAGTGCGCGCGAATGCGGGATCGCCTCGATGAACTGCCGCGCCGCCTTGCGTTTCTTCTCGTCCATCCCCGGCCCCTCCGGTCTCTGCCCGGCCGATTTATTCGCCGTCCGCGCGGTGGCCGCAAGGGCCGAATCCGCCCGCCCCGCCCGCGCATCCGCGTTGAAGGATGGCCATGCCGCCGCTACAGTCGGTCGCGGGAGGACCGCGATGGCCGAAGAACGCCTGAGCTTCAAGGAGATGTGCGCGCGCTTCGACGTGACGCCGCGGACCCTGCGCTATTACGAATACATCGAGTTGCTGGCGCCGCTGAAGGAGGGTCGCAACCGCTTCTACGGCCCGCGCGAGGTGGCGCGGATGACGCTGATCCTGCGCGGCCGCCGCTTCGGCTTCAGCCTCGAGGAAATCCGCCAGTGGCTCATGCTCTACAGCGCCAGGGGCACGCATGAGCAGTATCAGGTCTGGATCGAGCTTGCCGACCGCCGGCTTGCCGGGCTGGAACGCCAGCGCTCGGAACTCGACGTCACGATCGCCGACCTCAGGGCGCTGCGCGACCGGACGGCCGAGTCGCTGAAGCCCTGAGGGCGCGGCGCGCCGGCCGCCGCCCCCTTGCAGGTGCCTTCCGCCGGCGCAACGAAATTTCGCCGCCACGCACCCGCCGGCACGGACATTACGTCACCTGTTCCGTGACGCCACGTTACGGTGACGTACACGTCAACTTCCCTTGTAAGGTGGTCCCGAACAGCCGATCTGCCTGACCATGACGCTACGGCAATTCATGGAAGGCCCATTCATGAGCGACGACCTGATGACCATCCGCGAGATGTGCGACGCTTTCGACGTGACGCCCCGCGCGCTGCGGTTCTACGAGGCGAAGGAGCTTCTGTTTCCGATCCGTGACGGGCAGAAGCGCCTCTTCACCCGCCGCGACCGCGGCCGGCTCAAGCTGATCCTGCGCGGCAAGCGCTTCGGCTTCAGCCTCGAGGACATCCGCCAGCTTCTCGACCTCTACAGCCTCGGCGACCAGCAGCGCACGCAGATCACGCGCACACTCGAGATGGCCGAACAGCGGCTGGCCGAGATGCAGCGCCAGCGCGACGAGCTTGACGCGGCGATCGCCGACCTCGGCGAGCAGATCGCCCTCGGCCGGACGATGCTGGCCGGACAGAACGCCACCGCAGCCTGAGCCCGACAGACACCCCAAGGGAGGAGACCCGACCATGCCCAGCTACGCCGCCCCGCTCCGCGACATGCAGTTCGTTCTCGACGAGGTGCTGCAGGTCTCGAAAAGCGACGTGCCGGGCTACGCGGAACTCGCGCCCGACTTCACCTCGGCAATCCTCGACGAGGCGGGCAGGATCGCCGGCGAGGTGCTGGCGCCCCTGAACCCGACCGGGGACCGGGAGGGCTGCCGGCTGGAAAACGGCGTGGTCCATACGCCCGAGGGCTTCGGGCGGGCCTTCCAGGCCATGAAGGACGGCGGCTGGAACGGGCTCGACCTGCCGGAGGCCTACGGCGGGCAGAACCTGCCCTATATCGTCGGCACCGCGGTGGGCGAGATCTTCGTCTCGGCCAACATGGCCTTCAACATGTATCAGGGCCTGACCCACGGCGCGATCGGGGCGATCCTCGCCCACGGGAGCGAGGCGCAGAAGGCGACCTACCTTCCGAAGATGGTCGCGCTCGACTGGACCGGGACGATGAACCTGACCGAACCGCATTGCGGCACCGACCTCGGGCTTCTGCGCACCCGGGCGGAACCGCAGGCGGACGGCAGCTACCGGATCACCGGCCAGAAGATCTTCATCTCGGCGGGCGACCACGACCTTGCCGAGAACGTCATCCACCTCGTCCTGGCCAAGGCGCCGGGCGGCGGCGAGGGCACCAGGGGCATCTCGCTCTTCATCGTACCGAAGTTCATGGTGAAGCCGGACGGCGGCCTCGGCCCGCGCAATGCGGTCTCGGTCGGCAAGATCGAGCGGAAGATGGGCATCCACGGCAACGCCACCTGCGTGATGAACTACGACGGCGCCACCGGCTTCCTTCTGGGAGAGCTGCACAAGGGCATGCGCAACATGTTCACGATGATGAACGAGGCGCGGCTCGGCGTCGGGCTCCAGGGCTACGCGGTGGCAGAGGCCGCCTATCAGAACGCGGTGGCCTATGCGAAAGAGCGGCTCCAGGGCCGCGCGGTGACGGGCACCGAGAACCCCGCCGGCCCGGCCGATCCGCTGATCGTCCATCCCGACATCCGCCGCACCCTGATGGACCAGAAGAGCTTCGTCGAAGGGGCCCGCGCCTTCACCTTCTGGGGCGCCACGATGATCGACCGCGCGCACCGGACCGGCGACGCGGCGGCCGAGGGGATGATCTCGCTCCTCACCCCCGTCATCAAGGGTTTCCTCACCGACAAGGGGTTCGAGACCACGGTCGGCGCCCAGCAGGTCTACGGCGGCCACGGCTACATCGAGGAACAGGGCATGTCGCAGTTCGTCCGCGACGCCCGCATCGCCATGATCTACGAGGGCGCCAACGGCGTGCAGGCGCTCGACCTCGTCGGCCGCAAGCTCGCCGCCGACGGCGGCAGGCACGTCATGGCCTTCTTCGAGATGGTCAAGACCTTCCTGAAGGAGAACGAGGGCGACGACCGGCTGAAGGCGGATTTCCTCGATCCGCTCAAGGCCGCGTCGAAGGACCTGCAGGCGGCGGGGATGTTCTTCATGGCGAACGGCATGAAGAATCCCAACGCCGCGCTCGCCGGATCCTACGACTTCATGCACCTCTTCGGCCATGTCTGCCTCGGGCTGATGTGGGCGCGGATGGCAGGGGCCGCGCTCGCGGCGCTCGACGCAGGCACCCCCGACGCGGCGTTCTACGAGACCAAGCTCGCCACCGGGCGCTATTACATGGCACGCCAGCTGCCGATGACGGCCACCCACCTCGCCCGCATCCAGTCGGGCGCCGATCCGGTGATGGCATTGCCCGCCGAAGCGTTCTAGGCTTTGCGCGTCCAGGAGAATGCGCGCGGCGCCCCGGGCGGGGCGCCGCGCCGGACCGGAGGAGAGATGCCGAAACGCCTGCGCCTGACCCGCCGCTTCCCGGTCGCGCTGACGAACGACGCGCACCGCGCGCTCGTCCGCTTCTCCGGTGAGGCCGGGCTGACGCCGGACGAGACTCTGACCTTCCTCTTCGAGAATTTCGCCTCGGTCGTCGACCGCGACACGCTGGCCCACAGGCTGCGCCTGTTCAAGGCCGAGCTCGATGACCGCAGGGCGTGAGAAAGGGAGAGGGCGGGATGGGTATTTCGGCAACGAAGAAACCGGAGGCGGTGCACCCCGGCCGTCGCGCCGGCCCTCGAACTCGGGGTGCTTCTCGCGACGACCGGGGCGGCTTCTCCGTTGACGGTCATCGGCTCCCCAGCCTGTACCGCGGGGTCAGCCTCGCCCGATTCTGGTTAACAAATCCTTCTTCTTCGTTGAGAAAATACCCCACGGGGGCGCGGGGGTGTGAAACCCCCGCCTCCGCACCCGGGCCGGAGCGCGTCCTGCCCGGCCCGAACCGCACCTGCGACCTGACGCCCGGCCGCAAGCCGTCCGACCGGGCCCGAACCGAGGAGCCTTCCCGATGAAATGGATGCTGATCGCCATCGTCTACACCGTGACGCTCGAGAACGTGCGCCACGAAGTGCATGTCGAGAAACAGGAATTCGCCACCGAGGCGCTCTGCGAAGGGGCGAGGGCGAAGTTCGAGGAACAGCTCAAGACCCGGGTGATCACGGTGAAGACGACCTGCGTGCAGACCGCCGAATGAACCGGAGACGACCATGACCGAGGCCTATATCTACGACGCCGTCCGCACTCCGCGCGGCAAGGGGCGGCCCGATGGCAGCCTGCACGAGGTGACCTCCGTCGCGCTGTCGGCGAAGGTGCTGAACGCGGTGAAGGAGCGCAATCACCTCGACGGCCACGCCGTCGAGGACGTGATCTGGGGCAACGTCACCCAGGTGGGCGAACAGGGCGGCTGCCTCGCGCGTTCTGCCGTGCTTCTGTCGGACCTCGACGAACGCATCCCCGGCCTCGCCATCAACCGCTTCTGCGCCTCCGGGATGGAGGCGGTGAACCTCGCCGCCAACCAGGTGAAGGGCGGCGCCGGCGAGGCCTATATCGCCGGGGGCGTCGAGATGATGGGCCGCGTCGCGATGGGTTCGGACGGGGCGGCGATCGCGGTCGATCCGAGCCTGGCGATGAAGACCTACTTCGTGCCGCAGGGCATCTCGGCCGACATCATCGCCACCGAATACGGCTTCAGCCGCGACGACGCCGACGCGCTTGCGGTGGAATCGCAGAAGCGCGCGGCAACCGCTTGGGCGGAAAGGCGTTTCGCCCGGTCGGTCGTGACGGTCCGCGACCGCAACGGGCTGCCGATCCTCGACCATGACGAATACATGCGCCCCGGCACCGACATGCAGACGCTCGGCGCGCTCAAGCCGTCCTTCAAGGACATCGGCGAGGTCATGCCCGGCTTCGACAAGGTCGCGCTGATGAAATACCCCCATCTCGAGCGGATCGAGCACATCCACCATGCCGGCAACTCGAGCGGGATCGTCGACGGTGCGGCGGCGGTGCTGATCGGCAGCAAGGCCTTCGGCGAACGCCGGGGCCTGACGCCTCGGGCCCGCATCCGCGCCACGGCGAAGATCGGCACCGACCCGACGATCATGCTGACCGGCCCGGTGCCGGTGACCGAGAAGATCCTGAGGGATGCGGGGATGGCGATCTCCGACATCGACCTTTTCGAGGTGAACGAGGCCTTCGCCGCGGTCGTCCTGCGCTTCATGCAGGCCTTCGGCGTCTCGCCCGACCGGGTCAACGTCAATGGCGGCGCGATCGCGATGGGCCATCCGCTCGGCGCCACCGGCGCGATCATCATCGGCACGCTGCTCGACGAGCTGGAGCGCACCGGCAAGGGCACCGGGCTGGCCACGCTCTGCATCGCCTCCGGCATGGGCGCGGCCACGATCATCGAGAGGCTGTGATGGGCGTCATCGACCAGTCGAAATGCCCGGTGAAGACCGGCTCCATCTACCCCGAGCCCTATGCCTCGCAGATGAAGGGCCGCTCCTCGCTCCGCCTTGGCGACGCCGGCGGGCTGACGCAGTTCGGCGCCTTCGTCGAGACGCTCGCGCCGGGCGCCCTCTCGTCCGACCGGCACTGGCACGAGAACGAGGACGAATTCCTCTACGTGTTCTCGGGCGAGGCCACGGTGATCGAGGACGATGGCTTCCATGTCCTTCATGCCGGCGATGCCGCCTGCTGGAAGGCCGGCGTCGCCAACGGGCACCAGGTCCGCAACCGCTCCTCTGTTCCGTGCAGCTACCTGGTCGTCGGCACCCGGGCGGCCTCCGACCGGGTGCATTATTCCGACATCGACAAACTTTACCCGCGCGAGAACGGCGTTGTCCGCCGGACGCGCCGGGACGGGAGTGTGCTCGGATGACGATCCAGCCGCCACGGCTTCAGGGAATGGTCGACCCGCTCGACATCTACCAGGCGATGCTCGATTTCGTCTCGGACGCGGTGATCCGGGGCGATGTGGAGCAGTATCTTTCGGCCGTCACCACGCCCTACACGATCCACACCGAGACGAAGCGGTTCGACCTGACGACGACCGACGATCTGAGGGCCACGCTCCTCTGCGTCTCGGGCGGGTTCCGGCGGCAGGGCGTGACCGACTACATCCGCCTTGCGCGCAGGGCGGATTATGTCACCCGGCACCGCATCTCCGGCACCCATTACACCCACATCATCCGCGACGCGGAGCGCGTCGCGCCGTCCTATGTGGCAAGCCAGACGCTTCTGTCGGACGGCACCTTCTGGCGGTTCTGCGAGGCTCGCTACGCGATCGTGAACGATGCGCTGCCCTTCACCTTCCCGACGGCCGGGCGCCAGCCCGACCGGCTCCCGTTTCACCCCGCGGGGGCGGGCCGTCATGACTGACCGGCCCGCCCCCGCCGTCCTCCAGCTTTGGCCCGCCGTCCTCCAGCTTTGGCCCGCCGGCATCGGCGCGAGCATGACCATCGGGAGGGTGTGACCCGTGGCGATCTTCCGCAAGGGGAGCGTGCCCGAGGTCGAGGGCGTCTCCGGCTATCCCGACCCCTTCAACCTCGGGCGCGGGAATCTGCGCTATCGCCATATCACCGAGGCGGGCGGGCTGACCCAGTTCGGCGCCGCGGTCGAGACGCTGATGCCCGGCGGCCAGAGCTCGCAGATGCACTGGGAGGAGCGCGAGGACGAATTTCTCTACATGCTCTCGGGCACGCTGACCGTGGTCGAGGACGGGGTGGAGACGGTCATCGGCGCGGGTGACGCCTGCTGCTGGAAGGCGGGCGTGCCGGTCGCGCATTGCCTGAGAAATCACGGTGAGGCGCCCGCCGCCTACCTGATCGTCGGCAGCCGCGACTCCGCGAATGTCTGCCACTACCCTGGCCTCGACCTTCTGGCGACGCCCCGGGGCTACGTCCATCTCGACGGTACCCCCTATCCGAAGGAAGAAAGCAGCAAATGACCGATTTCACCTATGCAGTCGATGCCGACGGCGTCGCCACGATCACCTGGGACGTGCCGGGAAAGTCGATGAACGTGATGAGCCGCGAGGGTTTCGCGCTGGTCAGCGGGATGGTCGACAAGGCGCTCGCCGACCCGGCGGTGAAGGGCATCGTCGTGACCTCCGGCAAGAACGATTTCGCCGGGGGGATGGACCTGAACGTGCTGGCCTCGATCCGGCAAGCGGCGGGCGAAAACCCGGCACAGGCGCTCTTCGATTTCACCATGTCGGGCCACCATATCCTCAGGAATCTCGAGCGCGCGGGAATGGACCCGAAGACCCTGAAAGGGGGCAAGCCCGTCGCCTGCGCCATTCCCGGCACCTCGGCCGGGATCGGCACCGAGATCGCGCTCGCCTGCCATCGCCGCTTCATGGCGGACAACCCCAAGGCGAAGATCGGCCTGCCGGAGATTCTCGTCGGCCTCTTTCCCGGCGGCGGCGGCACCACGCGCTACAGCCGGATGGTCGGCGCGATGGCGGCGGCGCCGGTGCTGCTGGAAGGCAAGATGCTGGAGCCGAAGGCGGCAAAGGCGGCGGGGCTGATCGACGAGGTGGTGGCGCCCGAAGCGCTGCTGGCGCGCGCGAAGGAATGGGTGCTGTCGGCTGGCGACGCCGAGATCGTCAAGCCCTGGGACCAGAAGGGCTGGAAGATGCCCGGCGGCGCGCCCTACCATCCGGCGGGCTTCATGACCTTCGTCGGCGCCAACGCGATGGTGCTCGGCAAGACACAGGGCGTCTATCCGGCGGCCAAGGCGCTCCTTTCGGCGGTCTACGAGGGCGCGCTGGTGCCCTTCGACACCGCGCTGAGGATCGAGGCGCGCTGGTTCACCTCCGTGCTCATGGACCCGTCCTCCTCGGCGATGATCCGCTCGCTCTTCCTCAACAAGGAGGCACTGGAGAAGGGGGCGAACCGGCCGAAGGTTCCCGACCAGACGGTGAGGAAGCTCGGCGTGCTCGGCGCCGGCATGATGGGCGCGGGCATCGCCCATGTCGCGGCGAACGCCGGGATCGAGGTGGTGCTGATCGACGCCACGCAGGAGGCGGCGGACCGAGGCCGCATGCATTCCGCGGAGCTTCTCGACAAGGGGATGAAGCGCGGCAAGGTGACGGCGGAGAAGAAGGCCGAAGTGCTCGGCCGGATCACGGCGACGACCGACTACGGCGCGCTTTCGGGCTGCGATCTGGTGGTGGAGGCGGTGTTCGAGGACATGAAGGTCAAGGCCGGTGTGACCGCACAGGCCGAGGCGGTGATCCCCGCGGCCGCGATCTTCGCCACCAACACCTCGACCCTGCCGATCACCGATCTGGCGAAGGCCTCGACGCGGCCGGGGCAGTTCATCGGCATCCACTTCTTCTCCCCCGTCGACAAGATGATGCTGGTCGAGATCATCAGGGGCCGGGAAACCGGCGACATCGCCGTGGCCAAGGCGCTGGATTTCGTGCGCCAGATCCGCAAGACCCCGATCGTGGTCAACGACGCCCGCTTCTTCTATGCCAACCGCTGCATCATCCCCTACATCAACGAGGGGCTGCGGATGGTGGCCGAAGGGGTGGAGCCGGCGCTGATCGAGAACGCGGCCAAGCTCCTCGGCTTCCCGGTCGGGCCGCTGCAACTCGTCGACGAGACCTCGATCGACCTCGGCGTGAAGATCGCCAGGGCGACGAAGGCGGCGATGGGCGCGGCCTATCCCGACGGGGCGGTGGACGCGGTGCTGTTCGCGATGGCGGACAAGGGGCGTCTTGGGCGCAAGGCCAATGCGGGCTTCTACGCCTATGACGGCAGGGGCGGCAGGCTCGGGCTCTGGGAGGGGCTGGCGGACCTCTGGCCGGTGGCGGAGGCACAACCCGACCTGACCGAGGTGCAGCAGCGGCTGATCATGGTGCAGGCGCTGGAAGCGGTGCGGGCGCTGGAGGAGGGCGTTCTGGAGGACATCCGCGAGGGCGACGTCGGCGCGATCCTCGGCTGGGGCTTCGCACCCTGGTCGGGCGGGCCGTTCTCCTGGCTCGACATCATCGGCGCGGAGAGGGCCGTGGAAATCTGCGCAGCACTTGCCGCCAAGGGCCCGCGCTTCGCGGCGCCGAAGCTGCTCGTCGAGATGGCGGCGAAGGGGCAGAGCTTCTACACCCGCTTCGGGGCCGGCGCGAAGGCGGCCTGAGGGCAGGCCCCCGGGACCCGCGCGCCCCGGGGGCTTCGCGCCCCCGGACCCCCGCGGGATACTTTGAAACGGAAGACGCCTAGCCGGGGTCGAACCGGTAGCCGAAGCGGGCGATGTCCGGGGCGCAGAGCCGCGCGACCGTCTCGGCCGCCGCATCGGTGTAGTAGCCCCGCCAGTCGCGGGCCCGCGCCGAGGCGTTGGCAACCGCGAGCGGATGCAGGCGGAAGCCGAGATAGGCCTCAAGCGCGGCCGCGTCCTCGCCGAAGTGCTCGAGCGGCAGGAAGAGGTCGCAACGTTCCTCGCCCCCCGCGGTAGTGACGTAACTGGCGTAGGGATGCGCGGTGAGCGCGGCCTGCGTCGCGGGCGCGGCGAGGAAGCCCGCGAAATCGGTGGCGCGGGCGAGGGCCACCGCCGGGTGGGCAAAGCGCTGGCCGCGGAGCCAGTGGTAGTAGCTGACCATCCGGTCCCAGGGGTTGCGGACGAGGGTGAAGACGAAGAAGCCTTCGATCTCCGCCTCGGTGGCAAGGCCCCGGAGGTCCGCGAGCGTCGAATGCTTCCAGAGCCTGCCCGCGGATTGCACCCCCTTGAGCCGCCGCCGCGCCCGGCCCTTCGGCGTGTCGGACAGGATCACATCGTCGCGCGCCGCGCGCGCCTCGAGCGCGAGCGTCAGCGCGGTGCCGCCGGTCTTGGGGATATGGACGAAGATGTAGCGCCGCGCCCGCGACAGGATCATCGCCGCCCCTGGCGACCGCGTAGCGTGATGATGAGCCCCGCGGCGAAGATCAGGAGCACGCCGGCGACCGCGAGGGGCCCCAGCGTCTCGCCCCAGATCGCCCAGGTCCAGAACGCCGAGGCGGGCAGGATCACGTATTCGAGGATCGCCACCCGGCCCGCATCCGCCACCTGGTAGGCGCGGATCATCATGCCGACCGCGACGAGCGATCCCGCCGCCTGCACGAAGGTCCAGAACAGGAAGCGGCCGGTGGGCCAGACCATCCCGCGCAGGACGAAGCCCTCCTGCCCCTCGGGCACGGCGGGCTGCCAGAGGGCGAGCACGCCCATCCCGATGAGGCCGAAGGTTCCGAGCGCCACGAAGAAGCCCGCGAGCATGACCTCGGCGCGCTCGCCCGCGCACCAGGTCTTCGTCGCGATGTTGCCGAGCGCATAGAGCGCGCCCGCCGCCACCGGAAGGAAGGTCGCCGGCCCCAGGGCGCCGCCCTGTCCCGGCCTCAGCACCATCAGGACGCCGAGAAATCCGATTGCGACCGCGAGGATGCGGAACGGCCCGATCCGCTGGCCATAGGCGAAGCGAGAGATCAGCAGCGTGAAGATCGGCGCGGTGAAGAGCCCGGCCGCGGCCGTCGCCACCGGCAGGAAGGCGAGGCAGCCGAAGTAGATCATCATCGCGGTGCCGTGAAGCACGCTTCTGAACGCCACGGCGGCAGGGCGGCGCGGGCGCAGGTCGAAGCCGAGGAGCGGTGCCGCCCCGGCAAGGAGCGCGACGGCCATCACCATCCGTGTCGCATGGAACTGCCAGAGCCCGCCGTCCTCGGCAATCACGCGGACGTAGTTGTCGGTGAAGCCGATCACCATCGCATAGACGAAGATGAAGCCCGCCGCGGCGAGGGTCCGGGTTCCGTGGGCGGGGTCGGCAATGGTCGTCATCGTCTCACCGGGTGTCGCTTGCTCATTCCCATAAAGCGGCGCATCGGTAACAATGCGCGTCCAATAGCGACCTTTCGCGGAGGGGGAGGAGACCATGGGCTGGCTGCCGGACGAGACGGGACTGGAGAGGAACCGGGCGAATTTCGTGCCCCTCACGCCGTTGTCGCATCTCGCCCGGGCGGCCGATCTCTTTGCCGGGCGCACCGCCATCGTCTACGGCCGGACGCGGCGGAGCTACGCCGACTATCACGCCCGCGTCAGCCGGCTCGCCTCGGCGCTCGCCCGCCGGGGCATCGCACCGGGTGACGTCGTCGCGACGCTTCTGCCGAACCTGCCGGCGCAGGCCGAGGCGCATTTCGGGGTGCCGGCCGCGGGCGCGATCCTCAACACGATCAACACGCGGCTCGACCCCGACACCGTCGGCTACATCTTCGGACATGGCGGCGCGAAGATGGTTCTGGTCGACGCGGCCTTCGTGCCGCTCGCCGAAGCGGCGATCAAGGCGATGACCGGCCCCGCGCCCCAGATCATCGAGGTGGCCGATCCGGAGGCGGGGATCGCCGCCTCGGGTCACTATCTGGAATACGAGGAGCTTCTGGCCGAGGGTGACCCTTCCGCGGCCTGGGCGATGCCGGCCGACGAATGGGAATCGATCGCGCTCAACTACACCTCGGGCACCACCGGGCGGCCGAAGGGCGTGGTTTACCACCACCGCGGCGCCTATCTGATGACGATGGGGACGGTGGTGAGCTGGCGCATGGTGCTGCACCCGGTCTATCTGACGATCGTGCCGCTCTTCCACTGCAACGGCTGGTGCCATACCTGGATGATCCCGCTCCTCGGCGGCACCGTCGTCTGCTGCCGCGACATCACCGCGAAGGCCATCTACGCCGCCATCGCCGAGGAAGGCGTCACCCATTTCGGCGGCGCGCCGATCGTGCTCAACACGATCATCAACGCCAAGGCGGAGGATCGGCGCCGGTTCGACCATGTGGTCGAGGTCTTCACCGCCGGCGCGCCGCCCCCCGCCGCGACGCTGGCCGCGATCGAGCCCCTGGGCTTCAACGTCACCCAGGTCTACGGCCTGACCGAAACCTTCGGCCACGTCACCGAATGCCTCTGGCGCGCCAACTGGGACGGACTTGCCCACGACCAGCGCGCGGCGATCAAGGCGCGGACCGGCGTGGCCATGCCGATGATGGAGGACATCACCGTGCGCAGGGACGACGGCGCGCCGGTGCCGCGCGACGGCCAGGCGCTTGGCGAGATCTTCATCCGCGGCAACGCGGTGATGAAGGGCTACTACCGCAACCCCGCGGCCACCGAAGAGGCCTTCCGCGGCGGCTGGTTCCGATCCGGCGACATCGCCTTCCTGCACGAGGACGGCTACATCAAGATCACCGACCGGTCGAAGGACATCATCATCTCGGGCGGCGAGAACGTCTCCTCGGTCGAGGTGGAGGGGGCGCTGATGCACCACCCGGCGGTGTCGCTCTGCGCCGTGGTCGCCAAGCCCGACGAGAAATGGGGCGAGGTGCCCTGCGCCTTCGTCGAGCTGAAGGAGGGACAGACCACCACGGAAGCGGAGCTGATCGCCTTCGCCCGTGCGCGCCTCGCCGGTTTCAAGACGCCGAAGCATGTCGTCTTCTGCGACCTGCCCAAGACCTCGACCGGCAAGATCCAGAAGTTCGAGCTGCGCGCCGTGGCGAAGATGATCTGACGCGCGGCGCGGCGCGCATTGTTCGGCCGCATTGTTTGGCGGGGCCGCATCCGGTATCGTCGGGCCACGAGAGGCAGAGAGCAGGCCCGCCCGCCGATGACGGCGCTTCACGAATACGAGCGGCTGGAATGCACCGGCCTTTGGCGCGATGGCCCCGCGGGCCAGCGGCGCGAGGTCATCGTGTCCTTCGGCGACGCGACGCTGGTGATCGCCGAGGCGAAGAGCGGGCGCGCGCTGACCCACTGGTCGCTGCCGGCGATCGTCAGGCTGGCCGGGCCTTCCGTTCCCGCCCGCTATGCCCCCGCCCCCGATGCCGACGAGGAACTGGAAATCGACGACGAGGCGATGATCGCGGCCATCGCCAAGGTCCATCGCCTGATCGAGGCACGGCGGCCCCATCCCGGCAGGCTGCGCTCGATCCTTCTGGGCGCGGGGCTCGCCTCGGTGCTGGGCGCGCTGGTCTTCTGGATGCCGGGGGCGCTGGTGCGGCACACGGCGGCCTCGCTTCCTTTCACCAAGCGGCAGGAGGTCGGGCGGATGGCGCTGGCCGATCTGACCCGGCTCACCGGCATTCCCTGCGCCGCGGCCGAGGGCCAGGAGGCGCTGGCCCGGCTTCATGGCCGGCTTCTCGGCCCCGAGGGCGAAATTTACGTCGTGCCCGAGGGCGTTGACCGTTCGGTCGCGCTTCCGGGCGGGATCATCGTGCTGTCGCGCAGCCTGGTGGAGGCGTCCGACACGCCCGAGGTGGCCGCCGGCGAGGTTCTGGCGGCCGACCTTGGCGCGACCGAGGCCGATCCGCTGGTGGCGCTGCTCGGCCATGCCGGGCTGCGGGCAACGCTGACCCTGCTCACCACCGGCGACCTGCCAAAGGGGGCCGTCGCCGGTTTCGGCGAAGGGGCGTTGCGACAGCCCACGCCGACCCTGCCCGACAAGGCCCTTCTCGACCGGTTCGCGGCGGCGGGAGTGCGGTCCTCCCCCTATGCCTGGTCGCGCGACCCGAGCGGAGAGAGCGTGCTGCCCCTGATCGAGGCCGATCCCTTCCGCGACCGCAGGCCGGAACGCCCCGTGCTCGACGACACCGACTGGGTGGCCCTGCAGGGAATTTGCGGCGGCTGACGGTCAGCCGCGGATGTAGGCGTCGGCGTATCCCGCGCGCCGGGCGGCGGCGAGCGCTGCGCCGAGATCGGCGGAGGATGCGAAGGGGCCGGCCAGGATCGCCTTCGCGGCACGGCCACCGGCCCGGCCCGTCGAGCTTGCCACCGGCAGGCCCAGCGCCTTCAGCCGGGCAATCGCCGCCGCGGCATTCGCGGGTTCGGCGAAGACGCCGACCTGGACATATCCGCCCGGCCCGGCCGCGGAGTCAGAAGCCTGTCCGGCCACCTGTGCCGCCGGACCCGCGGCGGTCTCGCCATTCTGCCAGACCACACGGTAGGCGCCACGGTCGGCCCGCAGCGCCCGCCGCGTCTCGGCCGCCGAGGGCGCGCCCGCCGCGATCTCGAGCCCCGGCGCCCCGAGCCCGTTCAGATAGGCCACGGGTTCGCCCTGCGCGCCCTCGGCGCATTGCGTCACGCGACGCCCGTCGCTGAGAAGATAGCGCTGCGCGGCGTCGATCCGTTCCAGGCAGAGCGTGGCCCGAGGCGCGACGGGCCCGTTGCGGACAAGCCGGACCGGCCCCTTCCGGGCCGGCGCGGCCGCCTTCGGCGGCGCCGCTGCCACGGGTTTCGCCGCCGCCCGGGGTTTCGCCGCGGCTGCCGTCGCCAGTGCCGGTGCCGGTGTCGGCGCAGCGGCCGGTGCAGCGGCCGGCGCAACCTCGGTCGCAGCCTCGGTTGCAGCCTCGGGCGCCGCCTCCGGCACCGCCGCGGCGGGTTGGTCCGTCGCCTCGGGTTCGGCGGCGTCCGTCGACGTCACGGCGATGGCAGCCTGAGGCGCCCCCGCCACGACGGTCGGCTGGTAGCCGCAGACGACCTTGCGGTCGCGGCCGACGCGCGGCACCCAGGTCGTCTGCCCGTCCACGCCGGCGCGGATGAAGACGCAGCCCGCGCTGTCGACATACTGGTTGCCGGTGAAGCCCGCGGGCGGCGGTTCCTTCGGCGCGCCGATTTGCGCAGGGGCCTGCGCCCCCGCCGGAACGCCCGCCATCAAGGCCGCCAGAATCGCGGCCGACACCACCCTCAAGACCCGCATGTTCCGCCTCGTTCTTGTTCGTGGCAGAATGCCAAAGGCGGGATGCCGAGTAAAGGGAAAATGCCCTATTTAGTGCCGAACATGCGGTCACCCGCATCCCCTAGTCCGGGCACGATGTAGCCGTGGTCGTTCAGGCACTTGTCCACCGCCGCCGTGACGATCGGCACGTCGGGATGGGCCTCCTTCATCCGCGCGATCCCCTCGGGCGCCGCCAGCAGGCACATGAAACGGATGTTGCGGGCGCCCGACTTCTTCAGCAGGTCCACCGCCGCCGCCGAGGAATTGCCCGTCGCCAGCATCGGATCGAGCGCGATCACCAGCCGGCTCTCAAGCTCCGACGGCACCTTGTAGTAATACTGCACCGGCTGCAGCGTCTCGGGATCGCGATAAAGCCCGATGAAGCCCACGCGCGCCGCCGGGATCAGTTCCAGCACCCCGTCGAGAAGCCCGTTCCCGGCCCGCAGGATCGAGATCAGCGCCAGCTTCTTGCCGTCGATCACCGGCGCGTCCATCGGGCAGAGCGGCGTCTCGATGTGCTTCGTCGTCATCTCCATCTCGCGGGTGATCTCGTAGGCGAGAAGCTGGCTGATCTCGCGCAGGAGCCGGCGGAAGGAATTGGTCGAGGTATCCTTTTCCCGCATCAGCGTCAGCTTGTGCTGCACCAGCGGGTGTTTGACGACGGTCAGATGCTCACGCATTCGCACTCTCCAGTCTTTTCAGTATTTTCTCGCGCGTTCCCGTGTCGCAGAACGCAGCCCGCGCCGCCGTCGCGGCGATCTCCGCGAAGACGCTCTCGTCCCAGTCGAAGGCTTCCGCCAGCATCGCGTATTCGCGTTCCATCGTGGTGTGGAAAAACGGCGGATCGTCGGTCGAGACGGTGACCTTCACGCCCCGTTCCCGCAGCCGGTGGATCGGATGGGCGCGGAACGACGGGTAAAGCCCAAGGGCGACGTTGGAGCCGGGGCAGACCTCCAGGACGACGCCCGCCTCGGCGATCCGGTCGACCAGCGCCGGATCCTCGATGGCACGCACGCCGTGGCCGATCCGTTCGACCCCGAGGTCACGGATCGCGTCGCGCACGCTTTCGGGCCCGGCCCATTCGCCGGCGTGGGCGGTCAGCCGCAGCCCGGCTTCACGCGCCGCATCGAAGGCCCAGGCGAAATCGCCGGGCTTGCAGACGGATTCGTCGCCGCCGAGACCGAAGCCCACAAGCCAGTCGCCGGCAGTCTCGCAGGCGCAAAGTGCGGTCTCCTTCGCCTTTTCGGGGCCGAAATGCCGGACCGGCGTGACGATCCCGCGCATCACGATCCCGTCCTGGCGTTCCGCCTCCGCCGCCGCCTCGCGGATCGCCGAAAGGTAGTCGCGCCAGGCGGCAAGATCGCGCCCGCCGCAGAAGTCGGGGCTGAGGAAGGCCTCGGTGTAGATGACGCCCTGGGCCGCGCTTTCCTCCAGCACCGCGCGGGTCAGGCGGCGGTAATCCTCGGGGGTCGCGAGGACCGAGGTCGCGGCCTCGTAGACCCTGAGGAAATCCCGGAAGCCGGCAAAGGCATAGTGGCCCCGCTCGTCGAACACCCTGTGGATGTCGAAGCGCTTTTCCTGCGCCAGCCCGCGGATGAAGGCAGGCGGCGCCGCGCCTTCCAGATGCAGGTGCAGCTCGACCTTCGGCAGCATCAGAGGAACGGCTTCCCCGCCCCCTGCGGCGCGATGCCGAGGTGGGCGGCGACCGAGGCGCCGACATCGGCGAAGCCGATCTGGCCCACCGCCCGTTCCCCCACGCCCCAGCCCACCACCGGCGCGCGTTCGCGGGTGTGGTCGGTGCCGGTCCAGGTCGGGTCGTTGCCGTGGTCGGCGGTGAAGATCGCCAGATCGCCCGGCCGCAGCCGCGCGAGGAACGTCCCCGCCACACCGTCGAACCATTCCAGCGCCCGGGCGTACCCAGACACGTCTCGGCGATGGCCGAAAAGCGTGTCGAACTCCACGAAGTTGGCAAAGGTCAAGGAACCGTCCTCGGCATTGGCCGCGAGGTCGAGAAGATGTTCGGAAAGGACAAGGTCGGTGCCCTTCCTCACATCGTCGATCCCCCGCATCGAGAAGATGTCGCCGATCTTGCCGATCGCGTGGACCTTGCGCCCGGCCGCGTGAAGCCAGTCGCAGAGCGTCGGCGCCGGCGGCTCGATGGCGTAGTCGTGGCGGTTGGCGGTGCGGCGGAAGTTGCCGCACTCTCCCACGAAGGGCCGGGCGATCACCCGGCCCACCCGCATCGCGTGAAGCGTCGGCGCGATGTCCCGGCAGAGCTTCAGGAGCCGGTCGAGCCCGAACGCCTCTTCGTGAGCGGCGATCTGGAAGACGCTGTCGGCCGAGGTGTAGCAGATCGGCCAGCCGGTGCGCAGGTGCTCGGCGCAATGCTCCTCGATGATCGGCACGCCGGAGGCATGGCAGTTGCCGAGCGTGCCGCCGGTGCCCGCCAGCCGCGCCACCTCGGCCATCAGCCGCTCGGGGAAGGCCGGCACGGTATCGGGGAAGTAGTGCCATTCCCAGGGCACCGGCACGCCGGCGAGTTCCCAGTGGCCCGATGGCGTGTCCTTGCCCCGCGACACTTCCGTTGCCGCGCCCCAGAGACCCGCCGGTCTGGCCTCGAACCCCGGCATCGCCGCGCCGGAGGCCAGCCGCACCGCCGCGCCGAGACCCAGCGCGTCGAGGTTGGGCATCCTCAGCGGCCCCGACCGCCCCTCCTCCGCCCCGCCGGCGGCACAGGCTTCGGCGATATGGCCAAGCGTGTTGGCACCGGTGTCGGGCCGGCCCGCGTTGAAGAAGGCGCCGGCATCGGGCGCCCCGCCCGCGCCGGCGCTGTCCATCACGATCACGAAGGCCCGGCCCATCAGGCGATCCTTTCGTGGATCAGCGGCGGCTCCTCCGGTTCCTCCTCGGCGATGGCGATGGCCGCCCTCACGGCGGCGGCGGCGCGGTCGGCATCCTCGGCCGAGGCGGCGTGGATGCGGGCGATGGCCTCGCCCTTCTCCACCGGCTCGCCCAAGGGCATGATCTCCGACAGGCCCACCGAGGGGTTGATCCGGTCGCCGCCCCTGAGCCGCCCGCCGCCGAGGCGGACCACCGCCTGGCCCAGCGCCTCGCCGTCGATCGTGGTGACGAAACCTCCCCGGTCGGCCACCACGTCGCGCACCACGCGGGCGGCGGGCAGCCGGTCGGGGTAGCGTTCGACGAAATCCGCAGGCCCCCCCAGCGCCGCGACCATCCGTCCGAAGGTCTCGGCCGCGCGCCCCGATTCCAGCGCCTCCTCGATGGCGTCCGCGCCCTCGTCCGCATCCCCGGCAAGCCCCGCCAGCACCAGCGCCTCGGCGCCGAGCACCACGGTCACGTCCCAGAGCGACTGGTTGACGGCGACCCCGGTCATCGTCTCCATCGCCTCGATCACCTCGAGCGCATTGCCCGCCGAGGAGGCGAGCGGCTGGGTCATGTCGGTGATCAGCGCGGCCGCGCGGCATCCGGCGCCGTTCGCGGTGTCCACCAGCGAACGGGCCAGCGCGCGGGCGTCCTCCATCGACTTCATGAAGGCGCCCGACCCCACCTTGACGTCGAGCACCAGCGCCTCGAGCCCGGCGGCGAGCTTCTTCGACAGGATCGAGGCGGTGATCAGGTCGATCGACTCCACCGTCCCGGTCACGTCGCGGACGGAATAGAGCCGCCGGTCGGCCGGGGCCACGTCGGCGGTGGCGCCGACGATGGCGCAGCCGATGTCGGCCACCAGCCGGCGCAACTCCTCCACCGGCACGTCGGTGCGATAGCCGGGGATCGCCTCGAGCTTGTCGAGTGTGCCGCCGGTGTGCCCGAGCCCGCGGCCCGAGATCATCGGCACATAGGCGCCGCAGGCGGCCAGCGCCGGGGCGAGCAGAAGCGAGGTGCAGTCGCCGATGCCCCCCGTCGAGTGCTTGTCGACCACCGGCCCCGGCAGGTCCCAGCCGAGCACGCCGCCCGAATCGCGCATCGCCAGCGTCCAGGCCACGCGCTCCTCCCCGCTGAGGTGGTTGAGCAGCACTGCCATCGCGAAGGCGCCGGCCTGCGCATCGGTCACCTCGCCCGAGGCGAGGCCCTTGGCGAACCAGGCCGCCGCCTCGGCGGGCAGGCCCTTGCGGTCGCGGACCGAGACGATGATGCCGCGGGCGTCCATCACGGCCGTTCCATGTGCGCCGCCTCGAACCGCCCCGGCAGCAACTCGCCCACCGTCGTCTCCAGCGACCTGCCCTCGGTCGTGGCCAGCGTCACCGGCGTGTCGTGACGGCCGAATTCGGCCAGCTTCTGGCGGCAGCCGCCGCAGGGCGGCACCGGCGCGGGGCTGTCGGCGATCACCGCCACCTCGATGATTTCGGTCTCGCCCGCGGCCACCATCGCGGCGATGGCGCCCGCCTCGGCGCAGGTGCCTTCCGGGTAGGCCACGTTCTCGACATTGCAGCCGGCATAAACCCGGCCGGACCGCGCGCGCACCGCGGCGCCGACCTTGAAATGCGAATACGGGGCATAGGCGTTCTCGCGCACCTCGCGCGCAACATCGACAAGTGTCATCCCGGTCTCCTTCCAGCGCGTCGAGACTGCGTCCGCCCGCGCGTCTATGCAAGCCTGTCCGGCCGCTTCCGCAAGGAAAGCGCCCGGCGGGGCGGCCGACGAGGGCGCGGGGACGAACCGCGGATGCGTGCGGCGGCCTGGCGCCAGCGGCGCGGCCGTCCCGGCCGGGCTTTCGGACATTCCCCCTCTCCGGCGCGGCACCGCGCCGTGCTATCAGGCAAGGCGACAGGGCCGCGCCAGCCGATCCGCGATCCGGGGCACCGGCAGAGAACGGGGCTATCGGACGCCGGGGATATAGTTTAATGTTAAACCAGATTTCGGGGAGGATCTGGAATGGACGAGGCGAGGCAGGAGAACGCGCGCCAGGCAGCGCTCGACTACCACGAGTTTCCCAAGCCCGGAAAGCTCGAGATCCGCGCCACCAAGCCGATGGCCAACGGCCGCGACCTCTCGCGCGCCTATTCGCCCGGCGTCGCCGAAGCCTGCCTCGAGATCAAGGCCGACCCCGCAACGGCGAGCCGCTATACCGCGCGCGGCAACCTCGTCGCGGTCGTCACCAACGGCACCGCCGTGCTCGGCCTTGGCAACATCGGCCCGGCGGCCGCCAAGCCGGTGATGGAGGGAAAGGCCGTCCTCTTCAAGAAATTCGCCAGCATCGACTGCTTCGACATCGAACTGAACGAATCCGACCCGGAACGGCTGGCCGAGATCGTCTGCGCGCTCGAACCCACCTTCGGCGCGATCAACCTCGAGGACATCAAGGCGCCCGACTGCTTCATCGTCGAACGGATCTGCCGCGAGCGGATGAACATCCCGGTCTTCCACGACGACCAGCACGGCACCGCCATCGTCGTCGGCGCGGCGGCGACCAACGCGCTCCATGTCGCGGGCAAGGCCTTCGACCGGATCAAGGTCGTCTCCACCGGCGGCGGCGCGGCGGGGATCGCCTGCCTGGAGATGCTGGTGAAGCTCGGCGTGCGGCGGGAAAACGTCTGGCTCTGCGACCTCGACGGGCTGGTCTATCACGGCCGCCCCCAGGCAATGACGCCGCAGAAGGCGGCCTTCGCGCAAGGCACGGTGCCGGCAACGCTCGACGAGGTGATCGGCGGCGCCGACCTGTTCCTCGGCCTTTCCGGCCCCGGCGTGCTCACGCCCGCGATGGTGGCAAGGATGGCCCCCCGCCCGATCGTCTTCGCGCTGGCGAACCCGACGCCCGAAATCCTGCCCGACGAGGTGCGCGCCGTGGCGCCCGAGGCGATCATCGCCACCGGCCGGTCGGATTTCCCCAACCAGGTCAACAACGTCCTGTGCTTTCCCTTCATCTTCCGTGGCGCCCTTGATGCCGGGGCGACGACGATCAACGCCGCGATGGAACTCGCCTGCATCGAGGGGATCGCCGCGCTGGCCCGTGCCACCACGTCGGCCGAGGCCGCGGCGGCCTACCGGGGCGAGACGCTGACCTTCGGGGCGGACTACCTGATCCCCAAGCCCTTCGACCCCCGGCTGATCGGCACCGTCGCCTCGGCCGTCGCCAGAGCCGCGATGGAGACCGGCGTGGCAACCCGCCCGATCGCCGACATGGACGCCTACCGGCAAAGGCTCGACGGCTCGGTCTTCCGTTCCGCGCTCCTGATGCGGCCGGTGTTCGAGGCCGCCCGCACCGCCACCCGCAAGATCATCTTCGCGGAAGGCGAGGACGAGCGCGTGTTGCGCGCCGCCAACGCGATGCTGGAGGAGATGACCGACCGGCCGATCCTGATCGGCCGGCCCGAGGTGATCGAGCGGCGCTGCGAACGCGCCGGCCTGCCGATCCGGCCGGGGCGCGATTTCGAGATCGTGAACCCCGAGAACGATCCACGCTACCGCGACTACTGGGGCAGCTACCACGAGCTGATGGCGCGGCGCGGGGTGACGCCCGACATCGCCCGCGCGATCCTCAGGACCAACACCACCGCAATCGCCGCCATCGCCGTCCACCGCGGCGATGCCGACAGCATGATCTGCGGCACCTTCGGCCAGTATCTCTGGCATCTCAGCTACATCCGCCAGGTTCTCGCCCGCGGCGGGCTTTCCCCCCACGGCGCGCTTTCGCTGATGATCCAGGAGGACGGCCCCCTCTTCGTCGCCGACACCCATGTGAACGCAGCCCCCACGCCCGAACAGATCGCAACGACCGTGATCGGGGCGGCCCGCCACGCCCGCCGCTTCGGGATCACTCCGCGCGTGGCGCTCTGCTCGCAGTCGAACTTCGGCAGTATGGCAAGCGATTCCGGCCAGCGGATGCGGGCGGCGATGGAACTCCTCGACGCCCGCGAGGTGGATTTCGACTTCGAGGGCGAGATGGCAACCGATGCCGCGCTCGACCCCGACCTGCGCGCCCGCATGTTCCCCGCAAGCCGCTTGCAGGGGGCCGCAAACATCCTCGTCTACGCCTACGCCGATGCCGCGAACGCCGCGCGGAACATACTGAAGATGCGGGCGGGCGGGCTCGAGGTCGGGCCGGTCCTGATGGGGATGGGCAACCGGGCGCATATCGTCACCCCCTCGATCACGCCGCGCGGGCTGCTGAACGTCTCGGCCATCGCCGGAACGCCGGTATCGCTTTACGGCTGAGCGGCGGCCAGGCGGGCGCGAATCCCCTTCGGGGTCGGTCTGCAAATCCGCCGGGCGGGGCCCCGCCGTGTTGCAAAGTCTCGCCCGGTTTCCCGGCGGCCTGTGCAATGCGGACCTGTTTGCAAATACCGCGTGCCAGCCCTGCCGGAGTTCTGCAAATTTTCGGCCGGACAGCGGTGATGTGACCGGTAACGCGCTTGCCGCAGGGGCACGCGCCCCGTAACACCATCCCATCGGTTCGGAGGAGGATACGATGGCATACAGCGACATCTACGGAAGCTGGAAGGCCGATCCGGAGCAATTCTGGATGCAGGCGGCGCAGGCGATCGACTGGGTGACGCCGCCCTCGCGCGCGCTCTTCGCCGACCGGGCGCCCTTCTACGAATGGTTCTGCGACGCCCGCGTCAACACCTGCTGGAACGCGGTCGACCGCCATGTCGAGGCCGGCCGCGGCGACCAGCTCGCCATCATCCACGACAGCCCGATCACCCATTCGACCAAGGGCATCACCTACCGCGAACTGCGCGACCGCGTCGCCTCGCTCGCCGGCGCGCTCAGCGCCAAGGGTATCGAGAAGGGCGACCGGGTGATCATCTACATGCCGATGGTGCCCGAGGCGCTGGAGGCGATGCTGGCCTGTGCCCGGCTCGGCGCGATCCATTCGGTGGTCTTCGGCGGCTTCGCCGCGCACGAGCTGGCCGTACGGATCGACGACGCGACGCCGAAGGCGATCATCGCCGCCTCCTGCGGACTGGAACCGGGGCGGGTCGTCCACTACAAGCCGCTCCTTGATGCCGCCATCGACCAGGCCGCCCACAAGCCCGACTTCTGCGTGATCTTCCAGCGCGAGCAGGAGGTGGCGAAGCTGATCGACGGGCGCGACTATGCCTGGCATTCGTTCCAGTACGGGGTGGAACCGGCCGACTGCGTGCCGGTGGAAGGCAGCCATCCGGCCTATATCCTCTACACCTCGGGCACCACCGGGGCACCCAAGGGCGTGGTCCGCCCGACCGCCGGCCATCTCGTCGCGCTCAACTGGTCGATGAAGAACCTCTACAATGTCGGCGCGGGCGACGTGTTCTGGGCGGCCTCGGACGTGGGCTGGGTCGTCGGCCACAGCTACATCTGCTACGGGCCGCTGATCGCCGGCTGCACCACCATCGTGTTCGAGGGCAAGCCGGTCGGCACGCCCGACGCCGGCGCCTTCTGGCGGGTGATCCAGAACCACAAGGTGAAGTCGTTCTTCACCGCACCGACGGCGTTCCGCGCGATCAAGCGCGAGGACCCGGAAGGAAAGCTGATCGGAGACTACAACCTGCGCAGCCTCCAGGCGCTGTTCCTCGCCGGGGAGCGCGCCGATCCAGACACGATCCGCTGGGCACAGCGCCACCTTCGGGTGCCGGTGATCGACCACTGGTGGCAGACCGAGACCGGCTGGGCCATCGCCGGCAACCCGCTCGGGATCGAGGAACTTCCCGTCAAGGTCGGCTCACCCTCGGTCGCCATGCCGGGCTATGACGTGCAGGTGCTCGACGAGGGCGGCCATCCGGTCGCGCCGGGCACGCTCGGCGCGATCGCCGTGAAGCTGCCCCTGCCGCCGGGCACGCTGCCCACGCTCTGGAACGCCGAGGAGCGGTTCCGGAAATCCTACCTGAACCATTTCCCCGGCTACTACGAGACGGGCGATGCGGGCTACATCGACGATGACGGCTACCTCTACATCATGGCCCGCACCGACGACGTCATCAACGTGGCGGGCCACCGGCTGTCGACCGGGGCGATGGAGGAGGTGCTGGCGAGCCACAAGGATGTCGCCGAATGCGCGGTCATCGGTATCGCCGACGCCCTCAAGGGCCAGATGCCGCTCGGCTTCCTCTGCCTCAACAAGGGCACCAACCGCCCGCACGGCGAGGTGGTGAAGGAATGCGTGAAGCTGGTCCGAGACCGGATCGGCCCCGTGGCGGCCTTCAAGCTCGCCTGCGTCGTCGACCGCCTGCCCAAGACACGCTCGGGCAAGATCCTGCGCGGCACGATGGCCAAGATCGCCGATGGCGAGGACTACAGAATGCCCGCCACGATCGACGACCCCGCGATTCTCGACGAGATCACGGTGGCGCTGAGCGGGCTTGGCTACCCGGCATCGAAGCAATAATGCAACAATTGCAATGCGTCCTGCGGATTGAACCCGCAGGCGCATCGCATTTGGCGGCCCGGACAGGTTGGCGCGACGAGTAACGTCGCGTAAAACTTGGGCATCATGCAACCGATACTTGTATTTTTCAGGATGCGGCGCTCCAATTCGGCCTTGGAGGCAGGTCGTGAGTGACGCAGGTTCCATCAGGGGTGCGCCCCCCGTGCGCGACCTCGAAGCCGGCAGGATGACCCTGCTCGGCCACGACCTTCGCGCCGCCGTCTCCGACATCATCGGCGGCCTCAGGCTCATCGGCCAGGAGGGTCTGGACGAGCCGACGCGGCTGCAACTCGAACGCGTGCGGGCCTCGGGCGAACTTCTGGCGCGGCTCCTGGAACAGGGGCTCGCCCAGATGCTGGGCGAGGACGACTTCGCCGCGACGCATCCGGCCAACGTCCAGATGCCGCGGTTCCTCTACGACATCGAGATGCGCTGGTCGGGTCGGGCGAGCGAAAAGGGCCTCGGCTTCCGGATGACGCTGGCCGACGACGTGCCGCCCGTCCTGACCCTTGACCGGATCGCGCTGGAAAGGATCCTGTCGAACCTTCTGTCGAACGCGATCAAGTACACCGACCGGGGCACCGTCACCGTCGATGTCACAATGGGCGCCTCGGGGGCCCTGCGCTTTTCCGTCACCGACGAGGGCCCCGGCTTTTCGGCCGAGGCGCTCTGCCGGCTCTTTGAACGGCGTGGCCGGCCGGATGGCGCGGGCAAGCCGGGCGACGGGCTCGGCATGCACATCACCCGCGACATGGCGGGCCAGCTTGACGGCATCATCAGCGTCGAGAACCGGCCCGGCGGCGGCGGCGCGCGGGTGACGCTCGACGTGCCGCCCGAAAGCTGGACGATCGCCGCGCCCGAAAAGGTCGCGGAACTGCCCGACCTCAGCCGCACCAAGGTCCTGGTGGCCGAGGACAACGCGACGAACCAGACGATCATCAGCCACATGCTGGCCCGGATGGGGGCACAGTTCGAGATTGCCGGCGATGGCGTCGAGGCGCTGCACTGGCTGGAGCGCGAAACCTTCGACCTGGCGCTGATCGACATCGAGATGCCGCGGATGAACGGGATCGAGGTGATCCGCACACTCCGCGCCAATCGCCACCTGCATTCCACCATGCCGGTCATCGCGATCACCGCCTATGTGCTGCGCACCAACCGCGACGCGATCTATGCGGCCGGCGCGGACGCGATCCTGGCGAAACCGCTGGCCGGCCTCGATACCTTCGGCCTTGCCATCGCCAGCGCACTCGCACGCGCGGGGAGCGGTGACGCCGCGGTGGCACCGGCGGCCGGGGTCTACGACGGATTCGACCGCCGCACCTTCGATCACCTGATCGCGATCGCGGGGCCCGAGGCGGCGCAGGAACTCTTGGAACGGCTCTGTGCCGATCTCGACAAATGCGCGCAGGGGCTCGCGGCCGGCCTGTCCCGCGCCGATCTCGCCGCGGTCAGGGCAGAGACCCACGTGCTGATCGCGCTCGCCGGCGCCGTCGGGGAGACGCGGCTGCAATGTCTCGCGCAGACCCTGAACACTGCGGCGCACCGGCACGATGGCGCGGCACTCGACCGCTACGGCGACGACGCTCTGGCGCAACTCGACGCGCTGATCCGCTTCGTCGCCGAGGAGCGCGCAGGCCGGGGTGAAGCCGCATGAGCGCACCGACGCTCCTTCTCGTCGAGGATACGCCGTCGCTGCAACTCGTCTACCAGTCGGTGCTGCGTTCGGCCGGTCATGCGGTGCGCTGCGCGGGCGACGCCGCCTCCGGTCTTGCCGCCTTCAAGGCGATCCTGCCGCCGGTCGTGCTTCTGGACCTGATGCTGCCCGACCGCGACGGCCTTGACCTGATGCGCGACTTCCTGACCCTGCGCCCCGAGACGCGGGTCATCGTGATCACCGCGAACGGCTCGATCAACAAGGCCGTGGCCGCGATGCGCGCGGGCGCCCACGAGTTTCTCGTCAAGCCCTTCGACGAACAGCGATTCCTTGCGGCCATCGACAATGCGCTTTCCGGCACCGTGAACGCCGGGGCCGCAGCGGAGCCCGCGCGCGCGCCGCAGGCGCCGGGCGACTTCATCGGCGCCTCCGAGCCGATGCGGCAGGTCTACGCCAAGATCCGATCGGTCTCCCGCTCGATGGCCACGGTCTTCATCACCGGCGAAAGCGGCACCGGCAAGGAGCTTTGCGCTCAGGCCGTGCACGACCTGTCAAGCCGCGCCGGCGCGCCCTTCGTGCCGCTCAACTGCGGCGCCATCCCGTCGGAGCTTCTCGAATCCGAGGTCTTCGGCCATGTGAAGGGCTCCTTCACCGGGGCGCTCTCCGACAAGCCGGGCGCGGCCGCCGCCGCCGATGGCGGGACGCTCTTTCTCGACGAGATCTGCGAGCTTGACCCGAACCTGCAGACCAAGCTGCTGCGGTTTCTCCAGACCTCGACGATCCAGCCCGTCGGCGCCACCCGCCCGCGCAAGGTCAACGTCCGGATCGTCTGCGCCACCAATCGCGATCCCTTGCAGGAGGTCCGCCGCGGCCGGTTCCGCGAAGACCTCTACTACCGCCTGCATGTCGTCCCGATCCACATGCCGCCCTTGCGCGACCGCGGCGAGGACGTGGTGACCATCGCCGAGGCGGCGCTGGCGCGGTTCGCGCGCGAAGAGGGGCGCCGGTTCCAGACAATCGACCCCGAGGTCATGACGATCTTCCGCCGGCTCGACTGGCCGGGCAATGTCCGCCAGCTTCTCAACGTCATCCGCCATGTCGTCGTGCTGAACGACGGTGCGGCGGTGACGCGGGCGATGCTGCCGATCGAACTGCACCACCAGATCGAGGAGCCCGGGCCGTCGGCCGATCCCGCGCCGCCGCCGCGTGTGCCGCTGGAAGGTCTGGTCGGCCGGACCCTGGCCGAGATCGAGCGGCTGGTGATCGAGGAGACCATCGCCCGCCACGGCGGGTCCGTCCCCAAGGCCGCACGCGTGCTCGACGTCTCGCCCTCCACGCTCTACCGCAAGATCGAGGCGTGGCAGGCCCGGGGCTGATCCGGGGCCGATCCGGAAGCGGGCCGGGGCCGACCCGGGGCTGATCCGGAAGCGGGCCGGTCAGACGAACTGCTCGCTGGTCAGCCGCTCCTCGAGCCCGTGGCCGGGGTCGAAGAGGATGCGGTGCCGGATCGAGGCTTCGGACCGGATCTCGACCGAAACCACGTTGCGCACCGAACGCCCGTCGGCATCGGCCATCACCGGACGCTTGTCGGCTTCGAGCGCGTCGAAGCGGACATGCGCGGTCTTGGGCAGGATCGCACCCCGCCAGCGCCGCGGCCGGAACGCCGCCATCGGCGTCAGCGCCAGCACCTCGGCGCCGATCGGCAGGATCGGCCCGTGCGCCGAATAATTGTAGGCGGTCGAGCCCGCCGGGGTGGAGACCAGCGCACCGTCACAGATCAGCTCTTCCATCCGCACCTTGCCGTCGATCGTGACCTTCAGCTTCGCCGCCTGCGGGCCCGCGCGCAGAAGCGACACCTCGTTGATGGCAAGCGCCCGGTGCAGGGTTCCGTCCGCCGTCACCGCCCGCATCGCCAGGGGGTTGATGACCTCCTCCTCGGCGGCGGCGAGCCGTTCGGCCAGACCTTCCTCGGCATATTCGTTCATGAGAAAGCCGATCGTGCCGCAATTCATGCCGTAGACCGGCAGCCCCAGCGCCTGCATCCCGTGAAGCGTGTGCAGCATGAACCCGTCGCCGCCGAGGGCCACGATCACCTCGGCCCGGTCGAGCGGCACCGACCCGTAGGCGGCGGTCAGCGTGACAAGCGCCTTCTGCGCGACCTCCGCCTCGCCGGCCAGAAACGCGATCCTCTTCGACGGCTGCACCGCACGGCCTCCCCGACATCTCCGGCCTTTGTCCCTCGCCCGGCAGCCGATGACAAGCCCGTCACGATAGGGGGCGGGGCCGTCCGCGCGCCACGGAAAAGTTTCCGATAGTGGAATTCGTTTCGCCCCCGCGCTCAAACAGGTCGGTTTCTTTCTTTTCGCACCCCGCCCGCTCGGCTAAAGAGCCTCACCACCGCAGGCCCCAGGAGATGCACATGACCAGCCAGACCCGCGACGCCGGTTTCTTCACCGAAAGCCTTTCCTCGCGCGACCCCGAAGTCTTCAAGTCGATCCGGGACGAACTTGGCCGCCAGCGCGACGAGATCGAGCTGATCGCCTCCGAAAACATCGTCTCCCGCGCCGTGCTCGAGGCGCAGGGCTCGGTCATGACCAACAAATATGCCGAAGGCTACCCGGGCAAGCGCTACTATGGCGGCTGCCAGTATGTCGACGTCGCCGAGACGCTGGCGATCGAACGGGCGAAGAAGCTCTTCGGCTGCAACTTCGCCAACGTCCAGCCGAACTCCGGCAGCCAGATGAACCAGGCGGTGTTCCTCGCGCTCCTGAAGCCCGGCGAGACCTTCATGGGGCTCGACCTCAACTCCGGCGGCCACCTCACCCACGGCTCGCCCGTCAACATGTCGGGCAAGTGGTTCAACGTCGTCTCCTACGGCGTCAGGAAGCAGGACGAACGGCTCGACATCGAGGCGGTGCGCGAGACCGCGCTGGCCCACAAGCCGAAGCTGATCATCGCCGGCGGCACCGCCTATTCCCGCACCTGGGACTGGGCCGCGTTCCGCAAGATCGCCGACGAGGTCGGGGCTTGGCTGATGGTCGACATGGCCCATATCGCCGGCCTCGTCGCCGGCGGCCAGCATCCCTCGCCGCTGCCGCACGCCCATGTCGTCACCACGACGACCCACAAGAGCCTGCGTGGCCCGCGCGGCGGCATGGTGCTGACCAACGACGAAGACATCGCCAAGAAGATCAACGCCGCCGTCTTCCCCGGCCTTCAGGGCGGGCCGCTGATGCATGTGATCGCCGCCAAGGCGGTGGCCTTCGGCGAGGCGCTCGACCCCTCGTTCAAGGACTATGCCGCGCAGATCGTGAAGAATGCCAAGGCGATGGCCGACCAGTTGATGAAGGGCGGGATCAACATCGTTTCCGGCGGCACCGACAACCACCTGATGCTCGCCGACCTTCGGCCGAAGAAGGTCACCGGCAAGGCGACCGAGGCCGCCCTTGGCCGGGCGCATATCACCTGCAACAAGAACGGCGTGCCCTTCGACCCCGAAAAGCCCTTCGTGACCTCGGGCATCCGCCTTGGCACCCCCGCCGGCACCACCCGCGGCTTCAAGGAGGCCGAGTTCCGCCAGATCGCCGACTGGATCGTCGAGGTGGTGGACGGGCTCGCGGCCAATGGCGATGACGGCAACGCCGAGGTCGAGGCGCAGGTCCGCGCCAAGGTCAAGGCGCTCTGCGCGAAATTTCCGCTCTATCCGGGCATGTGACCCAAGGGCGCGCCGGCCCCCGGGGCTGGCGCGCCGAACCTGCGGTCAGAGAAAGCCGCGCCAGAGAAGAAGCGCCACCACCAGAACCCCCGTGACGAAGAGCCCGGTGGCAAATCCCGTGACCATCTCAAGAAGGACGGCCCGGCGCCGGGCCGAGGCGCCGAGCGGCTTGAGGTAGTGCACACAGGCATCGTAGGCCTCGGCGATCCGTTCGTGATCGAGCTGCATCTGCAGGCGCGGAACGCCGGCCTGCTCGGCCGATCTGGCCAGGAATTCCGCCTTCCGCCGCACCTTGCGGGGCAGAAGCCGCCCGCCCCGCCGGAGCTTCTCGGCCAAGCCCCGGCCCCGGACGCGCAGCCGCGCCTCCATCAGTTCGGCCACCCGGCCCGCCATCTGCTGAACACTGACGCCGCTCATGCCACCCCTCACGGGGGGAAGACTACTGCGGCGCGGGCCTTGCCGCAACGTCACTGGAAGGCCGCGCGCAGCCGCGCTAAGAAGGCCCCATGCTTGCCTTCACCGACACCGGCCCTGCCCCGCCCCTGCGCCCCGGCCAGCCCGCGCTCCTGATCGTCCACGGCCTGTTCGGCTCGGCCCGCAACTGGGGCGCCATCGCCCGGCGCCTGTCCGAGGACCGGCGCGTCATCGCCGTCGACATGCGCAACCACGGCCAGAGCTTTCACGCCGGCAGCCAGTCCTACGCCGACATGGCGGGCGACCTTGCCGAGGTGATCGAGGCCGTCGGCGGCCCCGTGGACGTGCTCGGCCATTCGATGGGGGGCAAGGCGGCGATGGAACTTGCCCTGACGCGGGGCGATGTCGTCGACCGCCTCGTCGTCGCCGACATCGCGCCGGCGGCCTACGGGCACAGCCAGTCGCATCTGGTCCGGGCGATGCGGGGGCTGGATCTGAACGGCCTTTCCGCGCGGTCCGACGCCGACCGGCGGCTTGCCGGGGCGGTTCCGGACGATGGCGTGCGGGCGTTCCTTCTCCAGTCGCTCGACCTCAAGGCCGACCCGCCGGTCTGGCGGCTCAACCTCGACGTGCTGGAGCGCGAGATGGATCGCATCACCGGCTGGCCCGGCACCGAGGGGCGGTTCGAGGGACCCGCGCTGTTTCTGACCGGGGCCCTGTCCGGCTACGTCCGGCCGGTGCACCGTCAGACGATCAAACGCCTGTTTCCGGACGCGAAATTCGCCAAGATCCCCGGCGCCGGCCACTGGCTTCACGCCGACCGGCCGAGGGAGTTCGAGGCGGCGGTGCGGGCGTTTCTCGACCGCCCCTCAGGCGGTTGAAAGCCTCTTGGCAATCGTCCACGCGACCGGCACCGCCACCGCGACACCGGCCAGGGCGGCGACGATTATGCTTTTGAAATCAAAGTGATTCATCGTCAGCGTCGCGACGATGGCAGAGCCCGCAAGGACGGTCGCGGCGAGCGTGTAGACAATGAGGTAGAGGCGGAACATCGGCGGGGCCCTTCGCATCGGGAGCGCGTTTTCTCCTTGCTTCATAACGGTTTAGGCGGTTTGCCGCCTTGATCTGGATCAGGTCCGGCAGTCCAGCGCGAACCTTGCCACGCCGGTGTCGCCGGGAATCTTCGTGGTCATCGAATTGGCGATGACGCGGCAGCCCGTCGCAACCTCGGCCGCCTCGGCCATCAGCACGGGAACCGGCCGGCGCTGGGGACGCGAGAGGTAGCCCATCCGCACCACCTCCACCTCGCTTCCCTGCTGGAACACAACGAAATCCATGCCTCCGCGCGTCACCTCCGACCGCACCGACCCGAACATGTCGGGGGCGGGCGAGGCGCCGCAGGCGGCGAGGAGGAGAATGGCAAGGACCAGGCGCATGGCGCGATCCTGACCGGGCATGGTTAACCGGGCGTTAACGCCGCCACCCGTCGGTTTCGCGTCGGTTTCGCGTCGGTTTTCCGTCCCGACGGCGCCGCCCCGCCACCGGGGCCGCGGCCGGGGAACCCCGGCCCGGAAAGCGGCGTTGGGAGGAGACACGATCGGACCGACGCATCACCCGGAGCTGCCCCATGATCCGCCTGACCCTGCCCCTGCTCGCGCTTCTGGCGCTGACCGCATGCGAAACCGTGAAGGGCGCCGGCCGTGACCTGCAATCGGCCGGCACCGCGATCAGCTCCGAAGCCTCCGAGGCGCAGTCCTCGATGTGATCAGCCGCCCGTCCGGCGCGCCGCCGCGACGGCCGAGGCGCCGATCGCCGCGCCCGGCGTGCCGCTGGGCGCGAAGAGCGCGGCCGGAACCGAGGGCCGGAACGCCCGTTTCGGGTTCTCGGCCGCCCAGAGCGCATAGGCGCCGACCAGAACCGCGGCAATGGCGAGCAATCGTCCCATCCGAAACCTCCCCTTCGAAAGGACCGCATCGCACCAGTCTGGCAGCGGATTGGGGCGATTCTTGGATGGCCGCCACGGCGGGGGACGGGGGATGGGTAGGGCGGCGCGTCAGTTCGGGGCAGCGTAGGTGAGGGTGATCGCGCCCGCCGCCTTCTGCGCCTCGAGGAACTCGGCCGAGGTGAAGCACTGCACGGTCTTGAGCCCGGTGACCGCGCCCGAGGCCCCTGCGACCATCAGCGCCGCCAGCATCCTGACGAGATTGTCCGAGGTCACGCGCATGATGAAATCGGTCTCGCCGGTGGTCAGATAATAGCTTTCAAGCTTGCCGCCGGCCGCGGCGACCAGCGCGCCGGTGGCCTTTTCCCGGTCGCTCGGATGGGCGATCATGCCTTTCATGGCGGCGGGCGTATAGCTGCCGGTGATGATGTATTGAGGCATTTCAAGCGTCCTCCCGGGCAGGCACTCGCACACCCGGCCGGCAGAATGCCGTCCGATCCCGGAGACCCACCCGCCCGCGGAGTTTAGCACGGAACCGGGCGCGGAGCGAGGCGATCCCGGGCCAGGCGCGCCCCGTCAGGCCGTGACCGGGTCGGCCGCGAGGCCCGCGGCGATGCTGTCGAGCACGGTTGCGGCCTCGGCCGGGTCGAAATCGGTGCCGTAGCGCTTGCGTACGCCCATGTCGGACAGGAGATGATAGCGCGCCGCCGTCACCCCGTGCCGCGCCAGGCAGTTCTTCACGCAGGCGAGCGCGCAGCCATCGAGCGCGACGATCGGCCGGCCGGATTTTGCGATGCGCACAAGCTTCGGCACGTCGCCGCCGACGCCGGCGATGCAGGACATTTCCGCCAGCCCGCGGCGGTCAAGCTGGATGGCGACATGGTTCGCCATCTGCGCGGCGCTGGAACAGCCCGAGCAGGAATAGACGAGCGGGAGGTCGGCGCGGGATGCCATCGCGGGGCTCCTCAGCTTCGGCGTCGCCGGCGACCCTGCACCGATCCCCCGGCCCGCGTCGAGATGCGGATTGTCGCAGTACCCAGGCCCGCCCGCCTCCGCCCCGCCCGGATGCGTCGAAAACCGCGAAGCGCGCGCCGTCCGCACAAACCCCGCCCGCACAAACCCCGCTGGCGCGATGGAACCATCCGGCGGGTTCGCGCGCTTGCTTCCTGCACTCTTGCGATGGAGGTTTCCGATGACGACGAAACTCTGGCTGGTCCTGTCGCTGCTGCTCGCAGCCACGACGCTGTCCGCCTGCGGCCCCCTGATCGGTGCCGCTGGGGCCGTCGCCGCCGACAATGCGGCGGAAGAGAACGGCGACGACGGGCTGTTCTGAACGGCCGGCAAAACACCGGCGGAGGGAGAGTCCCGCTTTCGCAAGGGGTGACGGGGGCATCCCTCCCGTCTGCGCAACCTGCCGTCCCCGCGAAAGCGGGGATCAGGAATCCATCTTCAGCGCCGAGATGAACGCTTCCTGCGGAATCTCCACTTTCCCGAACTGCCGCATCTTCTTCTTCCCGGCCTTCTGCTTGTCGAGAAGCTTCCGCTTCCGCGTCGCGTCGCCGCCGTAGCACTTTGCGGTCACGTCCTTGCGCAAGGCCGACAGCGTCTCCCGCGCGATCACCCTGCCGCCGATCGCCGCCTGGATCGGGATCTTGAACATGTGGCGCGGGATCAGGTCCTTCAGCTTCTCCACCATCGCCCGGCCGCGGGTCTCGGCGCGGTCGCGGTGGACCATGATCGAGAGCGCGTCCACCGGCTCGTCGTTCACCAGGATCTGCATCTTGACGAGGAAATCCTCGCGGTAGCCGAGCATCTGGTAGTCGAAGCTGGCATAGCCCTTGGTGACCGATTTCAGCCGGTCGTAGAAATCGAACACCACTTCTGCCAGCGGCAGGTCGTAGACCACCATCGCGCGCGAGCCGGCATAGGTCAGGTCCATCTGGATGCCGCGCCGGTCCTGGCAGAGCTTCAGCACGTCGCCGAGATAGTCGTCCGGCACCATGATCGTGGCCTTGATCCGCGGCTCCTCGATATGGTCGACATAGGTCAGGTCGGGCATGTCGGCGGGGTTGTGGAGGTCGCGCACCTCGCCGTCCTTCATGTGGAGCTTGAACACCACCGAGGGCGCGGTGGTGATCAGGTCGAGATCGTATTCCCGTTCCAGCCGGTCGCGCACCACCTCGAGGTGGAGAAGCCCGAGAAAGCCCATGCGGAAGCCGAAGCCGAGGGCGGCCGAGGTCTCCATCTCGTAGGTGAAGCTCGCGTCGTTCAGCGCCAGCTTCTCGATCGCGTCGCGCAAGCTCTCGAAGTCGTTGGCGTCGACCGGGAAGAGGCCGCAGAACACCACCGGCTGTGCCGGCTTGAAACCCGGGAGCGCGGTGGCGCAGGGCCGCCTCTCATGGGTGATCGTGTCGCCGACGCGGGTGTCGCGGACCTGCTTGATCGAGGCGGTGAAGACGCCGATCTCGCCCGGGCCAAGCTCGGCGATGTCGACCATCTGCGGCCTGAGCACGGCGAGCTTGTCGATGCCGTAGACGGCGCCGGTCTGCATCATCTTGATCCGGTCGCCCCTGGCGACGCGGCCATCCATCACCCGGATCATCACGACGACGCCGAGGTAGGGGTCATACCAGCTGTCGACGAGCATCGCCCTCAGGGGTGCGTTCCGGTCGCCCCTGGGCGCGGGCAGGCGATGGACGATCGCCTCCAGCACCTCGGGGATGCCGACGCCGGTCTTGGCCGAGATCGGGATCGCCGCGCTGGCGTCGATGCCGATGACATCCTCGATCTCGGCCTTCACCCTCTCGGGTTCGGAGGCGGGAAGGTCGATCTTGTTGAGGACCGGCACCAGCTCGTGGTCGGCGTCGATCGCCTGGTAGGCGTTGGCGAGCGTCTGCGCCTCCACCCCCTGGGTCGCATCCACGACCAGAAGCGAGCCTTCGACCGCGCGCATCGACCGCGAGACCTCGTAGGCGAAGTCGACATGGCCCGGCGTGTCGATCAGGTTCAGCACATAGGTCTTGCCGTCCTTGGCGGGATATTCGATCCGCACGGTGTTGGCCTTGATGGTGATGCCGCGCTCGCGCTCGATGTCCATCGAGTCGAGAAGCTGGGCCTTCATGTCGCGTTCGGCCACGGTCCCGGTCATCTGGATGAGCCGGTCGGCAAGGGTCGACTTGCCGTGGTCGATATGGGCGACGATGGAGAAGTTACGGATCTGGGAAAGCTCGGTCATGGGAGCGGCATATGCGCGGGAAACCGCGGGCGGTCAAGCGGGCGCGGACCGGCCGAGCGCGCGCAGTTCCGCGGGTTCGAGAAAGGCGGTGATCTGCGCGAGCATGTGCGCCACCGCCTGGTCACGGGTGATGCCGTCGTCGGCCGCCCGGCGCAGCCAGAGCCCGTCGATCATCACCCCGACGGTCAGGATCGCCGCCTCCAGCCGGTCGCCCGTCAGTGCCGGCCTGAGGCAGGAGGCGAGGTTCGAGGCGAGGCGGCGGTAGAAGTAGCGCTGGAGGCGCGCGTATTCGGGATTGGTGGTGGCGGCGGCGCAGACCGAAAGCCAGGCATTGGCAGCGGCGCGGTTGTAGTTTGCCGCCGGGAAGTTGCCCTCGACGATCGCGGTGAGCCGGTCCCAGGGGGTGACGGCGGCGCGCAGGCGGCGGGCGATATCCTCCATCAGGATGCGGTTGTTGTAGCGCACCATCTGGAAGAGCACGTCCTCCTTGCCGCGGAAGTAATAGGCAAGGATGCCGGGCGACAGGCCGGCCTCGGCGCAGATGCGCGCGGTGGTGAGGCCCGCGAGGCCTTGCGCCAGGAACACCCGGTGCGCCGCGAGAATCAGTTCCTCGCGGCGGATATCCTCGATTCGGCTGCGCTTTCGGGCATTCATGACCCGCCAACCCTAGGGAAATGCTTCATTAAATGCTCATACAATTTTTTGTTTGACCATTCAATATTTTTGCCGAAACTGATGCCGTCTCGGACTGGGGAGGATTGTCATGGAATGGAAATCACTTCTGGGCGGCACAGCGCTGGCCCTGGTGGCGGCGCAGGCCGGCTGGGCCGACGGCGAGGCGTGCGGGAAGGTGCGGATCGCCGATGGCGGCTGGACCGACATCGCCTTCACCAACGCCACGGCCGAGCTGTTGCTCGGGGCGCTGGGCTATGAATCGGAACAGACCCTGCTGGGACTCGACGTGACCTACGTGAGCCTCCAGAACGACCAGATCGACGTCTTCCAGGGCAACTGGCGTCCAGTGCAGGACGAACAGTACAAGTCCTATTTCGACAACAAGCATGTCGAGGTTCTGGGCACCAACCTGGCGGGCGCGAAATACACGCTTGCCGTGCCGGACTATGTCGCTGCCGCAGGCGTGACGTCCTTCGGCGACCTTGCCGCCCATGCGGCGGAGTTCGACCGGCGCATCTACGGGATCGAGCCTGGCACCAACCAGATGCTGATCGACATGATCGCCGCCGATCGGCACGGGCTGGGCGACTGGAAGGTGGTGGAATCGAGCGAGGCCGGGATGCTTGCGCAAGTCGCCCGCGCCGTCGAGAAGAAGGAGTGGATCGTCTTCCTGGGATGGGCGCCGCATCCGATGAATGTCAACTATGACATCACCTATCTGTCCGGCGGCGACATCGAATTCGGACCGGATCTTGGCAGCGCCACGGTCTGGACGCTCAGCCGCCCCGGCTATGCCGCCGAATGCCCGAACGCGGCGAAGCTGTTCGCCAACCTGACCTACGACATTGACTTCGAGAACCACGGAATGCAGCGGATCATGGGCGACGGCGAAAGCCCGCCCGATGCCGCCCGCGCCATGATCGCGGCCGAGCCGGCGCGGCTCGACAAGTGGCTCGACGGGGTGACGACGCTCGCGGGCGAGCCGGCGCTGCCGGCGGTGCGCGCCGCGCTCGGGCTCTGAGGAGGTTGGCGGATGGACGGCACGATGCTCGCGGCGGTGCTGGGCGATTTCGGCGCGGAGCTGCGCCTGGAACGGGTGCCGCGCCCGGAGCCGGGGCCGGGGCAGATCCTGATCCGGCTGGAGGCGAGCGGCGTCTGCCACACCGATGTCCATATCTGGCAGGGGTCGGTGCGCCCGCCGCAGCCGCCATCGCCCTTCATCCTCGGCCACGAGGGGGTGGGTGAGGTCGTGGCCCTGGGCGATGGCGTCGGCGACTGGCGGATCGGTGACCGCGCCGGGGCGGCCTGGATCCACGACACCTGCGGCGCCTGCGCCGAATGCCGGTCGGGGCACGAAAGCTTCTGCCAGCACCACCGCGCCCACGGGCTGAACGTGCCCGGCACCTTCGCGG
>JAUQYA010000105.1 GCA_030837785.1 Albidovulum sp. | reverse complement strand
GACGCGCGCCGCGAATAGGAGAAGACCGATGAAGGTCAGGAACTCGCTCCGCTCGCTGAAGTTGCGCCATCGCGACTGTCAGATCGTGCGCCGCAAGGGCCGCGTCTATGTGATCAACAAGACGCAGCGCCGCTACAAGGCCCGCCAGGGCTGACGCCTTGGCGCATGAAGGTTTCGGGGGGCCGCCGGGAAACCGGCGGCCTTCTTGCTTGGGTCAGAGCGAATCGACCAGGAGCCGGGCCACGGTCTGCTGGTTGAGGTAGCCGGTGACCGGCAGCCCGCGCGCCTGCTGATAGCGCCGGATCGCGCGGCGCGTGTCGTCGTCGAACTTGCCGTCCGCCCGCCCCGGCTTCAGGCCGAGCGCCGCGAGCCGCTGCTCGACCAGCGAGCGCATCACCGGGCTGAGGTTGAGAGCGGCCTCCTGCGCCTCGGCCTGCTTGCGGGCCGCTTCCTGATCGGGTGTCTCGCTCAGCTCCGCGATCTTCCGGCGCGCCTCCTCGACGAAGGCGCCCTTCGGATAGGCGGCGAGATACTCCTGATACGACTTGAGGGTATTGAGCTGCGCCGCCCTGTCCCAGGCCGCGCGATCCGCAGCGGCGGCCTCGGCGCGGCGGTCCTCTTCGAAGACCGCGAGCCGTTCCTGCGCCAGTTCGGCAAAAAGCCCGTCGGGATAGCGCTTGAGATAGGCGCGCAGGCCCGGCTCGTCGCCCTTGGCGCCGGTCTGGTCCCAGTAACCCCGGTCCTGCCGGTCCTGCTCGGCCTTGCGGGCGGCGGCTTCGGTCTCCAGCTCGGCGGCGCGGCGCGCCGCCTGGCCGCCGAGCGTCGCCATCTGCGCCGCGGTGATGAAGCCTGTCGCGGCTTCGCCGTTCCGGCGCTGCCAGACGGCAATCGCCTTGCGTGAGCCCGGGCCGAACAGCCCGTCGATGCCCTTCGGGTCGATATCGAGGATCGAGAGGTCGCGCTGGATCTGCCGGCGCTGTTCCCGGCCGAGGCCCAGCGCCTCCTCCGCCGCCCTGGCCTGCGTGGCGGGATCGTCGAGTGCTGCAAGTGCTGCGCGCGCGTCGGCCGCATGCGCCCCCGTCGGGAAGCGGGTCAGGTAGGCCTCGTAGGCGGCGCGGTTGCCAATGGCTTCGGTAGCCTGCCAGAAGGCCGCCTCGCCGGTATCGGCCGGGGGCGGCGTTACAGGTGCTGGCGCGGGTGCGGGGGCGCCGGCGTCGGCGTCGGCGTCGGCGGGAAGGAAGGCCGTGAAAGCGCCGCGGAAACCGGCAACGGTCAGGCCTTCGGCGGCATCGGCGATTTCCGCCGGCGTCTGGCCGCGGCGATCGGGCAGTGTCGCGGCAAAGGCCGCAACCGCCGCCGCGTCGCCGCTGATCACCGTCACGCCCTGGGGCACCGTCAGGGGGCCGATCCCGGCGACGAGTCCCCGGCCCAGGTCGATCCGGCGATCCTCGGTGCCCAGAAGCACGATCGCGCCGCCCGCCCGTTCGGCCGCGATCGCCAGAACCGAGGAGAGCGGCAGCCCGGCAGCGTCGGCCCCGCCGAGCGAGGGCGCATGCGCATCGGTACCGATCAGCCAGGTCTCGCCGCCGGCATGGGCGAAATGGCCCGCAAGCAGGATCACGCTGCGCCCGGGCCTGGCGGTGTCGTCGTAGTGACGGGCCAGAAGCGCCTGCATCTCGGCGTCGCCGAGATCGGCGCCCTTGCGCACCACGAAGCCCGCGCCTTCGAGCGGCCTGGCGGCGTCAAGCGCGTCATCGGCGGCGGAAATGTCGGCCGCAGAGCGGTAGTTCTCGTTACCGATGATGAGGGCGGCATCCTGCGCGGCCGCCGGCAGGGCGGCGGCGATGGCCAGGGCTGCGGCAGCCGCGATCCGATCGGGCATCTGGTGTCTCCCCTTCCGTGACGAGACCTGGTCGTATGTCCGCCGATCCCCGATCATCTTGCCGTCGTTCGGCAGCAACCCCTTGGGAATCGGCTCGATCCGGCCTCGCAGTTTCAGAATGTCCATGACGGACCTCTCATGCAACGCCGCATCCCCGGAAGCGGTTTCCACCCGAACCGTCCTCGCGTCCATTCCGCCCTCGCGCGTGGCGACACCCCGCGCAGGTTGGTGCGGCCGCAGGGGCTTGCCCGGCCATGACCGCCGACAGCTCGCCGGTGCCGGGGCGATTTCCACGATTACGCCGCGGTCGAACGCCTATCAGACCTCTCGCCTGACACCGCGCCGGGGGCCCAGCCCCCGGGCCCCCGGGGTATTTCGGCAACGAAGAAGATGCGGGCTCATGCCTGGCCCTCCGGCGCGCGGTGGTGTTCGCGCGGCACCTGGTTGGAGCGCCGGGCATAGCCGGTGGCTTCGGAATAGCGCACCAGCCAGAGCCAGGCGGCGATCCCCGCCACGCCGCCAAGCGCGGCGAGGACCAGCGCCACGGTGACGTGGGCGCCGTCGGCCGGCGAGCCGGTCAGCGCGATGTAGCCGAAGGCCCAGAACCCGGCCCAGGCGACGACGTTGAGGATGGCGATCAGTTTCGGCATGGTCACACCCTTTCGATGATGCGTTCACCGAACGGACCTTGCGGCCGGAACACGAGGAAGAAAAGCGCCAGCACACCGGCGAACCCGTTCTCCGTGGCGCCGGGCCGGCCCCGTTCGGCCTGGGTGGTGTCGCCGCCAGCCTCCCGCCGGCCGGGTTCGTGGTCAAGGATTTCCCGGCTTTTGCGCCTGGGTTACGAATTGTGACAGGCGCCGCTTGCCCCTTCCGTCAGTCGCGGCGGCGATGCTAGCGATAGGAGGACGGAGGACGGATGAACCGCGACGACACGCGCGCCAAGCTGACCCAGGCCGGGCTGAACCTGATCCAGCAGGCGTTGTCGATCTTCGACCGGGATCTGAGGCTCGCGGTTTCCAACCGCCAGTACCGGGTCATGTTCGACCTGCCCGAACACCTGACGCGACCCGGCACCTCGTTCGAGGACACGATCCGCCATCTCGCCCTGCGCGGCGAATACGGTGAGGTCGGCGACCCCGAGGAGGCGGTGCGGGTGCGGGTGGATCAGGCGCGCGCCTTCGTGCCGCATTACCTGGAACGCCGCCGCCCCGATGGCCGCACGATCGCGGTCGAGGGCCCGCCGCTGACACAGGGTGGCTGGGTGACGGTCTACACCGACATCAGCGGCATCAAGGCGCAGGAGGCGCTGCTGCGGGGGCGCTCCGAGGTGCTGTCGGAGAAGCTCCTGAGCCATGCCGAGCGGCTGGCCCAGGCGAACCGGGAGCTTGCCGCCACCAACGCCGCGCTGGAGGAGGCCAAGCGCGAATTGATGGAGATGGAGGCGCGCACCCGGCTGGTGACCGAGATGGTGCCCGCGCACATCACCCATGTCGGTGCGGATCTGGTCTACACCTATTCCAACCGGCGGCTGTCGTCGGTCATGCCGGGCATGCTGTCCGACATCGTCGGTCGCCCCGTCCGCGAGGCGCTGGAGCCCGAGACCTTCGCCGGGATCGAGCCCCGGCTGATGCGGGCGCTGGAGGGCGAGGCGAGCGTGTTCGAGATCACCCACGACCCGTCGGGCCGCCTCATCCGCATCGCGCTGACGCCCGACGGCGGTACGGCGGGGCGGCCGCAGGGCGTCTACGCCCTGTCGATGGACGTTACCGAAGAGGCGCAGGCGCGCACGGCACTTGCCCAGACGGCGAAGCGGGAACTCGCGGCGCAGCTGACCTCGGGCCTGGCGTACGACTTCGCCAATCTGCTGACCGTCATCCTCGGCCTTCAGGGGCAGCTCGAACGGATGCCGGGCCTGCCGGACGAGGCGGCCGCGCTTGCCCGGTCGACGCTTGCCGCCGCGCGCAGGGGCGGCAAGCTTCTCGACCGGATCGCCTCGATGTCGGGTCCGCGCGAGGTCCGGCCGGTGCCCACCGACCTGACCGCCCTGCTGGTCGATCTGCAGGTCATGGCGCGGCCGTCGCTGCCCGAGGGGATCGGGCTTGACCTGCTGGTGTCGGGGCTTGACGGGGCGGTGATGCTCGACGCCGGATCGTTGCAGGATTCGCTCCTGAACCTCGTCCTCAACGCCCGCGATGCCATCGCCGCAGGCAGCACCGGGACGGGGCGCATCACGATCGCGGCACGCCCCCTGCGCGACACCTGGCTTGAGGTTTCCGTCGCCGACACCGGGCCGGGGTTCTCGGCCGAGGCACTGGACCGCGGGCTCGACCCGTTCTTCACGACCAAGGGCGGCGAAGGATCGGGGCTTGGCCTGTCGATGGTCCATGACCACACCAGGCTCTCGGGCGGCACGGTGACACTTTCCAACCGGCCCGAAGGTGGCGCGACGGTGACGCTGCGGCTGCCCCTCCGCCACGCCGCGGGGCCTGACCGGGCGGAACCGCTTCTGGTCCTGCTGGTCGAGGACCGCGAGGAAATCCGCGCCGATGTGCGCGCGATGCTGCGCGCGCTTGGCCACAACGTGATCGAGGCGGCGAGCGCGGACGAGGCGCTGGCGCTTTGCGACCTTCCGGGGCTCGACCTCGTTCTTTCCGACATCCGCCTGCCCGGCGCGATGAGCGGTCTGGACCTTGCGGCGGCGCTGCGCAGCCGCGGCCACCCGGCGCGGGTCGTGCTGATGACCTCGCTGCCCGCCGGCGACGCCCAGCGCGCCCGGGCGGGAACGCTGCCGGTCCTGTCCAAGCCCTTCACGGCGACCGATCTGTCGGCGGTTCTAACACGAAGGGAGGCCGCATGACGCCCATCCGCGATGCGCGCAGCCATGTGGCGATCCTCGGCGACGAGCCCGAAATCCGCCGGATGCTTTCGGACGCGCTCGAGGCGGCCGGCTTCCGCACTTCGGCCTATTCCCGCGCGACCGAGTTCGAGGCGGCGCTGAAGCGCACCGCGCCCGATGTCTGCCTCGTCGACCTCGGCCTGCCGGACCGCGACGGGCTCGCGCTGGTCCACCGGCTGGCGCTGGAAAGCGGTGCTGCGATCATCATCATTTCGGGGCGCGCGCAGGTGCAGGACCGTATCACCGGCCTCGACCTTGGCGCGGACGACTACATCATCAAGCCGTTCGACCCGGCCGAGGTCGTCGCCCGCATCCGCGCCCGCCTGCGCAAGGGCCGCGCCGATACCGACCGCGCCGCGACCGTCGCCCATTTCGCCGGCTGGACGGCCTGGTTCGACCGCAATCTTCTGGTCAGCGATGCCGGCGAGGACGTGCCGTTCTCCCACGCCGAGGGCGAGGTGCTGCGGCTCTTCCCCGAAAGCCCCAGGCGGCTGATCTCCCGCGCCCAGATGCTGGAAAGCCTTGGCGGCGCGGCGGGCGAAAGCTTCGACCGGGCGATGGACGTGCGCATCTCGCGGCTCCGGAGCAAGCTCGGAGAGGATCCGAAGAACCCCCGCCTGATCAAGACCATCTACGGCGCAGGCTACATCTTCCTTGGCGACGTCCGCTGGGGATGAGAAAAGGGGTGCATGATCGAGATCACGCTCATCCGTCACGGACAGGCCAACACCGGCGCCCGCAGCGAGGCGGACTATGACAGCCTGTCCGATCTCGGCCGCCAGCAGGCGATCTGGCTCGGCGAGCACCTGCGTGCCACCGGCGGGTTCGACCGGGTGGTTTCGGGCACACTGTCCCGGCAGGCGGAAACCGCGGCGCTGGTGAACCTCGACGCGCGGCCGCACCGGCATGACCCGCGGCTCAACGAGTTCGACTATTTCCGGCTGGCCCGGATGCTCGAGGACCGCGACGGCATCCCGTTTCCGACCGATCCGCAGAGCTTCGCGGCCCATGTGCCGCAGGTGCTGGAGCTTTGGCGGGCCGGCGGGGCCGGGCCCGAACACGAAAGCTACGAAGCCTTCCGGAACCGGGTTCTGGGAGCGGCGGCCGATGTCGCAGGCGCGGGGGCGGGCGCGGTGATCGTGACCTCGACCGGGGTCATCGCCACGCTCTGCGCGCTGGCGCTGGGGCTTGAGACCGTGGTGAAGGCACGGATGTTTCTGCGCATCCTGAACACCTCGGTCCACCGCTTCGCGATCGACGCCGAGGGGCTGCATCTGACCCAGTTCGGCGCCACGCCGCATCTCGACCATCCCGACCGGCGGGACGCGCGCACGCACTACTGAGGCCGGCCGAGGCGCCGGCGCGAACGAAGGAGGGGACGTTGCGGATTCACTGGTGCGGTACCGGCCTGTCGTCGGTCCCCGGGCTGAGGCGGCTCATCCTCGATGGCCGTCCGGTGACGGTCTGGAACCTGCCGGTGGAGCCGGCGCTGGCGGTGGTGGGCGACATCACCGAGGACATCCGGGCGATGGAGCCGGCCGCCTTCGAGGCCGCGCTCGGCGCGGGCGACATCGTCGTGTCGATGCTTCCCGCGCATCTGCATGCCGAGACCGCGCGGCTCTGCCTGCGCCACCGCGCCCATTTCGTCTCGTCGAGCTACGCGACGGAGGAACTGCGCGCGATGGACGACCGTGCGCGCGAGGCGGGCGTGGCGATCGTCGCCGAGGTCGGGCTCGACCCCGGCATCGACCACCTGATGGCGCATGACCTGATCGCGGCCTATCGCGGCTCGTCCGCCTTCCACCGCGACAACGTGCTTTCCTTCACCTCCCATTGCGGCGGCCTGCCCGCGGTTGCGAATGCCTTCCGCTACAAGTTCTCGTGGTCGCCGCTGGGCGTCCTGCGCGCGCTGATGGCGCCCGCCCGCTCGATCCGCGATTTCTCGGAACTGCGCGTGGCCCATCCCTGGGACGCGGTGACGACCTATGCCGCGCCGCTGCGGGTGCCCGAGACCTTCGAGGTCTATCCCAACCGCGACTCGGTGCCCTACCTTGCGGAATACGGGTTCGAGCCCGGCTGGCGGGTGAAGGACTTCGTGCGCGGCACGCTCAGGCTGAACGGCTGGGCCGAAGCCTGGGCGCCGGTGTTCGAGACGCTGGCGGCGCATCCGACGCCCGAGGCGCTTCAGGCACTTTCCGACGAGCTTTGGGCGAAACACCCCCTCGGCGAAGGCGAGCCCGACCGGGTCGTGCTGTGCGTCTCGCTCAAGGCCGAACGCGAGGGCAGGCCGGTCTGGCACCGGACCTGGACGCTCGACGCGACCGGCGACGTGCGCGGTTCGGCGATGGCGCGGCTGGTCTCGGGCACCGTCGCGCTCGCCGTCGAGGCAGTGATGCAGCGCGAAATCCCGGTGGGCCTGCACGGTGCCCCGCACGACCCGCGGACGGTCGGGCGCTGGCTGGAGGCGACGCGGCACCTTGCCCAGCAGATGCAGCTTGTCACCCTGGTCTGACCGGGCCGGACCGGTGCCGGACGCTGCGACATCCGGCGCCGGGCCTCGAAGACAGCGGGGATTGACCTATATCAACAATTCGGCATGCCTTCCGGCGTAGCTGCGGCCCGTACCGATATCGACCACGGAGAGAAACATGACGGCGTCCCGAAAGCCAAGGCGTTCGATCCGGTCGCGGCCGGCGGCAGGTGGCCTGCCTGTGCCGCTGCGGCCCGCCCGCACGGTGCTTCCCGCCGTCAGGGCGACGCCGGAAGGCGGGCCGTCGGGCGCGATGGCGGCGGCCGACACGCTGCTCCAGGATCTCGACATGGGGTTGAGCGCGCAGGTGGCGCGGCTGACGCGGGGGCTGTCGCCGATCGCGCTGGCCGAGGCTTGGTCGGACTGGGCCATGCACCTGGCACTATCGCCCGGGAAACAGGCGCAGCTGGCAGTGAAGGGCGGACACAAGGTGCAGCGGCTCGCCTCGTTCATGGCGTCCTGCGCGCTGAAGCCGCACCCGGCCGAGACCTGCATCCGGCCGCTGCCGCAGGACAAGCGCTTTTCCCACCCAGGGTGGACGACCTGGCCCTACAACGTGCTGTCGCAATCCTTCCTGCTGACCCAGCAATGGTGGTCGAACGCCACCACCGGCGTGCGCGGCGTGACCCCGCAGCACGAAAACGCCGTGGAGTTCGCCGCCCGCCAGGCGCTTGACGTGTTTTCGCCGTCGAACTTCGCCTGGACCAACCCCGAGGTGGCCGAGCGCACCGCCCAGACCGGCGGGACCAACTTCGTTTCGGGCTGGGCCAACTTCCTGAACGACTGGCAGCGGCTCGCCGGAGGCGAACGCCCCGCCGGGGCCGACGACTATGTGCCCGGCGAACAGGTGGCGGTGACGCCCGGCAAGATCGTCTACCGCAACCGTCTGATCGAACTGATCCAGTATGAACCCGCGACGGACAAGGTGCGGCCCGAGCCGGTGCTGATCGTTCCGGCCTGGATCATGAAATACTACATCCTCGACCTGTCGCCGGAAAACTCCTTCGTGCGCTACCTGACGGAACAGGGCTTCACGGTCTTCATGATCTCGTGGAAGAACCCCGATGCCGGCGACCGCGACCTGGGGATGGAGGATTATCTTCGCCTTGGCGTGATGGCGGCGATGGACGCCGTCTGCGCGATCACCGGCCGGCCCGGCGTCCATGCCACAGGCTACTGTCTCGGCGGAACGCTCTTGGCGATCGCCGCCGCGGCGATGGCGCGGGACGGCGACGGCAGGATCGCCTCGCTGACCTTCCTGGCCACCCAGACCGATTTCACCGAGGCCGGGGAACTCACGCTCTTCATCAACGACAGCCAGATCGCGTTTCTGGAGGCGATGATGTGGGACAAGGGCTATCTCGACACCCAGCAGATGACCGGCGCCTTCGAGATGCTGCGCTCGAACGACCTGGTCTGGTCGCGGATGGTGCGGCACTACCTTATGGGCGAGGCAGAGGCGATGAACGACCTCATGGCCTGGAACGCGGATGCGACGCGGATGCCCTACCGGATGCATTCGGAATACCTGCGCCACCTGTTCCTGGAAAACGATCTTGCCGAGGGGCGGTTCATCGCCGGGGGACAGCCCGTCGCGCTTTCCGACATCCGGGTGCCGGTCTTCCTCGTGGGGACGGAACGCGACCACGTCGCGCCCTGGCGATCGGTCTACAAGTTCCACCTGACCGCCGACACCGACGTGACCTTCCTTCTGACCAATGGCGGGCACAATGCGGGCATCGTGTCCGAACCGGGGCATCCGCGGCGCCACTACCGGATCAGGGAGGCGGCGCGCGACGACGGCTATGTCGATCCCGACCGGTTCCTGGAAATGGTGGCGGTCCGGGATGGCTCCTGGTGGCCGGAACTGGTCGAATGGCTCGCCGCCAGGTCGGGCAGGTCCGTGGCGCCTCCGGCCATCGGCGCGCCCGAAAAAGGCTGCGCCCCCCTTGGCGCCGCGCCTGGAACCTATGTCTTCGCCACCTGACCCTTCCCATCCGCGAGGCTCCTTCCCGTGAAGTTCACCGAAAACCGGCCCTTCGACGACATCGCCGTGGGCGACACGGTGGCCCTTCATGGCCGCGTCGTTGCGAAGGATGCGGCGCGGCAGTTCGTGACGCTCGACTGTGCCGGCGCCGGCCCGGCGGCCGCACCAACCGCCGCGGGCCATGTGCGCGCCACCTCTCCGGCAGGCCAGCTTGCCACCGCCGCCGGGGCCGAGGCCCCGTCCGGCGGTCATGCGGCCCGGTTCCAGGCACTCATCGCCTCGGCCGAGGGTTTGCCGCCAGCGCGCACGGCCGTCGTGCACCCCTGCGACACGCTTTCGCTGACAGGCGCCCTGGAGGCGGCGGAGAAGGGCATGATCGTGCCCGTTCTCGTCGGCCCCCGGGGCAAGATCGAGGCCGCCGCGCAGGAGGCGGGGGCGAGCCTGAAGGGGATCGAGATCATAGAGGCGCCGCACAGCCACGCGGCCGCCGAACGTGCCGTCGCGCTGGTGCGCGAAGGCAAGGCCGAAGTGCTGATGAAGGGCAAGCTGCATACCGACGAGTTGATGGCCCCGGCCATCGATCCCGACCGGGGGCTGCGGACCGAACGACGGATGAGCCATGTCTTCGCGCTCGACGTGCCGAGCTATGCGAAGCTTCTCTTCATCACCGATGCGGCGATCAACATCTTCCCCGACCTGGAGACAAAGCGCGACATCGTCCAGAACGCCATCGACCTTGCGCAGGCGCTGGGCATCGCCCGGCCCAAGGTCGCGCTCCTGTCGGCGGTCGAGACGGTCTATCCCAAGATACCCTCGACGATCGAGGCGGCGGCGCTTTGCAAGATGCTGGATCGCGGCCAGATCACGGGGGGCGTGCTCGACGGCCCCCTGGCCATCGACAACGCGATTTCCCGGGAGGCGGCCGAGGCGAAGGGCATAAGCTCGGAGGTCGCGGGCGATGCCGACATCCTCGTCGTGCCGGACCTCGAGGCGGGCAACATGATCGCCAAGCAGCTGGTCTACCTCGCTTCGGCCCAGGCCGCGGGGATCGTTCTGGGCGCGCGCGTCCCGATCGTTCTCACCAGCCGCGCCGATGGCGTTCTGGCGCGCCTTGCCTCGACGGCGATGGCGCGGATACACGCCGCGCATCACCGCGCACCGGGGCGGTAGGCCCGCTACCCCGCGACACGCCTCAGCCTGGCGTTGATGCCGAGCGCAAGCAGGATCTGCCCCGCAACCAGCGGCAGGACGCTCATCCCGATGGCGAGCGCGATTCCGTCGCGCCCCGGATGCGGCAGATCGAGAAGCCCCGCAAGACCCGGCTGGGCAAGCGCAAGGCCGACAAGACCGGCGCAGAGGCCAAGCGCGCCCCATGTCCAGGGGTTGCGGGTGACGTCGTTGACGAAAAGCCGCCCGCCATCGGTGCGGACATTGAACACATTCCAAAGCTGTGCCAGCGCAAGCGTGAGAAAGGCGACCGTGATCGCCTCGTCGCCCGGCAGGCCGAGCCGGCCGAGCGCGAGCCAGAAGGCCATGAGCGTCGCCGCCGTGATGAGGCCGCCGAGGATGCCGATCATCAGCCACTCCGGCCCCCCGGCGATGGGTTCGGCCGGATCGCGCGGCGGCCGGTCCATGATGCCGCCGTCGCCGCGCCCCAGCCCAAGGGCAAAGGCCGGGAAGACGTCGGTCACCAGGTTGAGAAACAGGATCTGCAGCGGCATCAGCGGCGGCGGCAGGCCGGCGGCGACGGCAAGGCCGACCACCAGCACCTCCGACAGGTTGCAGGACATGAGATAGACGACGAAACGGCGGATGTTGTCGAAGATCACCCGGCCCTGCCGCATCGCCGCGATGATCGTGGCGAAGGCGTCGTCCTTCAGCACCATGTCGGCCGCCTCGCGCGCGACATCGGTCCCGCGCTTGCCCATTGCGATGCCGATATGGGCCTTGCGCAGGGCAGGTGCGTCGTTCACCCCGTCGCCGGTCATGGCGACGACATGGCCCGCATCCTGGAAGATCTGCACCAGCGCCAGTTTCGTCTCTGGCGCCACCCGCGCGAAGACGTCGGCGCGGGCCAGGCGGGCGCGCGTCGCATCGTCGGCGTCCGCCGCATCCAGCGCCCGCAGCGAATGCCCCTCGACCACCCGCAGGTCGCCGTTGCCAAGCCCCGCTTCGCGGGCGATGGCGGCGGCGGTGTCGGCATGGTCTCCGGTCAGCATCACGACGCGCACCCCGGCGCGCCGGCTCGCCGCGATCGCCGCCGCCACATCCGCCCTGAGCGGATCGCGCAGGCAGACGATGGCCACGAGCGCCAGCGCCTCGTAGGGCGGCGCGTCCGGCCTGTCGGCGTGCTTCATGGCAAGCGCGATCAGACGCAGGCCTCCGGCCGCCGCTGCGGATTGCCGCCGTGCCCAGTCGACGCGCCGGGCGTCATCCAGCGGCTGCGCGCCCTGCCCGGTCCATTCGGTCGTGCAGGCCGCCAGCACCCGCTCGGGCGCGCCTTTCACCGCGAAAAGATTGCGCTCCCCGTCCCGGTGCACCGTCGCCATCATCTTGTCGGCCGGGTCGAACGCGTGTTCGGACAGTTCGGGCCAGCGTTCGGCAAGGGCGGCCCGACCCATCCCGGCCGCTTCCGCCACGTCGAGAAGCGCCAGTTCCATCGGATCGCCGCTGCTGTCTTCGTCCGTCCCGTCGCCGGGTTCGGCAGTGGTGCAGAGCGCGCCGAGCCTCAGCGCGAGATCCAGCCTGGCATCAGCAATGCCGCGTGTCACAGGGATGTCGCCGTCGGGCAGAAGATACCGCACGACCGCCATCCGGTTCTCGGTCAGCGTCCCGGTCTTGTCGGTCAGGATCAGCGTCGTCGCCCCCAGCGTCTCGACGGAGGCGAGGTTGGTGATGATCGCGTTGCGCGCGGCCATCCGCCACATGCCCCGCGCCAGACAGAGCGTCGCCACCACCGGCAGCCCCTCGGGCACCGCCGCGACCGCAAGGGCGATGGCCGTCCTGACCATGTCGGAAAGGGGATGGCCATGTGCGACGCCGCCCGCGACCATCGCCACCGCCAGCACAAGCATCACCCAGACCAGCCTCTGCCCCAGCCGGTCAAGCCGGCGTTCGAGAACCGACCCGGCCTCCCCCGCCGTTTCGGTCAGCGCACTGATCCGTCCGATCTCGGTGGCCATCCCGGTGGCGGTGACGATCCCCTCTCCGGTACCCTTGGTGATCGACGCCCCCTTGAAGACCATGCCGGTGCGGTCACCGACACCGGCGGTTTCCGGCACGGCGGCGGTCGATTTGGCGACGGGCAGGGATTCCCCGGTCAGGACGGATTCGTTGCTTTCGAGGTTCGACGCACGGACGAGCCTGAGGTCGGCGGTGACGATATCGCCCGCCTCGAGGATCACGAGGTCGCCGGGCACGAGATGCTGCGCGTCGATCCGCCGTGCCTGCCCGTCCCGCCGCGCCAGCGTCCGAACCCGGGCGATCCGCCGCAGCGATTCCATCGAGCGGACCGCCCGAAGCTCGGTCACGAAGCCGATCCCGGTGTTGATCGCCAGCACGAAAAGGATCGCGGCCCCCTCGGCATGTTCCCGAAACGAAAACGACAGCACCGCCGCGGCAGCCAGCAACCAGACCAGAACGCTCCCGAACTGGTGGGCGAGGATCCTGTGCCAGCTTTTCCGGCGATGGGCGCGAAGACGGTTCGGCCCGTGGGTGTGAAACCGGCGATCAGCTTCGTCCCGGCCAAGCCCTCGCGCCGGATCGCTGCCCAGTGCGCGGGCAACCTCGGCCCACGGCCGGGCGAAGGGGGCTTTCAAGACATCGTCCGACATGCCCGTCCCGATCGTAGCCCGTCAGCGGCGCCGCGGGCCAGGCCGGCGCCGCGATTCGGCCCGTCAGACCGGCGTTGCGTGTTTGGCATGAAGCTCCGCGGTTTCGCGCTGAAGCTCCTCGAGCGTTTCGGCGCCGGCACCAACCTCGCTGTTGGCGAGATGCCCGGCGCAGCGTGCCCAGAGTTCCGCCCATTCGCGCATGTCTTCGGTCATCCGCTCGGCCGAATGCGCCTGCCAGTCGCGGAACGCCTGAAGCGCGCCCACGGCATCGGCCGGATTGGCCTCTGCCGCCTGTTCGCAGGCCTTCAGTGCGCCAAGCGCGGCTTCGTGGCGGCGTGCGAACCAGTGGCGCGCGAAGGCCTCGGCCTCGGTCAGGATCCGTTCCTGCGCCTTCCAGAACTGCTTCATCTGCGGTCCTATCAGCGCGCCCGCGGGCAGGGGCACCGCCGTGAACCCGCCAGCGCCCGTTCCCCCCGCCGTCGTCCTTGCGCGAGCCATTCGAGCCTCCTTGCCAATCACCCCGGTCACCTTGGCCTTCCGATGCCCGGCGCGCATTGACGTGAGTCAAGTCCCACGTCCCGCCTGCCGGGCATCATCAGAGCGGTATATGGTGTGCACCCGGACGGACGGCAACCGCGAAAGCCCGGCGCGCGCCATGTTCCGTTTCGCCCCGCGATGCCCTATATGACTGGTCTTCGACAGGACCGGACCCCGATGACCGACCAAAACCCCAGCACCCCGATCACCCAGGACGTGGTGACGATCCCCCGCCGCCTGCCCGAAGGCGGGCGGGTGAACCTTGTCGGCCTCACCCGTGACCAGTTCCGCGATGCGCTCGTCGCTGCGGGCACGCCCGAAAGACAGGCGAAGATGCGGGTGGGCCAGCTCTGGCAGTGGATCTACCACTGGGGTGTGCGCGATTTCGCCGCCATGACCAACCTCGCCAAGGACTACCGGGCGATGCTGGCCGAGCGGTTCGAGATCGCCCTGCCGGAGGTGGTGACCCGCCAGGTGTCCGCCGACGGGACGCGGAAGTATCTCCTGCGCATCGCCGGCGGGCACGAGGTGGAAACCGTCTACATCCCCGAGGAAAGCCGCGGCACGCTCTGCATCTCGTCGCAGGTCGGCTGCACGCTGACCTGTTCGTTCTGCCACACCGGCACGCAGAAGCTCGTCCGCAACCTGACGGCGGGAGAGATCGTCGGGCAGGTCATGGTGGCGCGCGACGACCTCGGCGAATGGCCGCTGCCGGGGGCACCGAAGGACGAGACGCGGCTCGTGTCCAACGTCGTGCTGATGGGCATGGGCGAGCCGCTTTACAATTTCGAGAACGTCCGCGATGCGATGAAGGTGGTGATGGACGGCGAGGGTCTGTCGCTTTCCCGCCGGCGCATCACGCTTTCCACCTCCGGCGTCGTGCCGGAAATCGCCCGGGCGGCAAAGGAGATCGGCTGTCTGCTCGCGGTGAGCTTCCACGCCACCACCGACGAGGTGCGCGACCGGCTTGTTCCGATCAACAAGCGCTGGAACATCGAGACGCTTCTTGGCGCGCTCAGGGATTATCCGCGGCTGTCCAATTCCGAACGGATCACCTTCGAATACGTGATGCTGAAGGGCGTGAACGACAGCGACGCGGATGCCCGCCGGCTGGTGCGGCTCATCGCCGGCATCCCGGCCAAGATCAACCTGATCCCCTTCAACGAGTGGCCGGGCGCGCCCTACGAACGGTCGGACTGGGAGCGGATCGAGGCTTTCGCCGACATCGTCTACAAGGCGGGCTACGCCAGCCCGATCCGCACGCCCAGGGGCGAGGACATCATGGCGGCCTGCGGGCAGTTGAAGTCCGCGACCGAACGCGCGCGGCGAAGCCGTGCCCCGGCCGCTGCCGAAGCGGGGGTGCCGCCGGCCTGACCTAGCCGGTCGCGATCCGCGGACGGCCCTTCGCGGTTACGCGCAGGCGTGCCTCGATGAACATCGGCCGGCCCTCGATCTCGATCTCGGAAAGGTCCCTGTCCGTCACCAGCCGGATTTCCTCGACCCCGGCACGTCGGGCGCGGTCCGACGCCACGTCGGACAGAGCCTGTTCCAGCGCAAGAAGGGCCTGATCGCGGTCGGAAAAGCGGGCGGGCCCGTCGGGCATGTGGGCGACAAAGGCTCCGACGGAAGGGCTGGTCACCGTGCCCTCGACATGCATGGCAACCTGCCCCACCACCGCGCCGATGGCGTTCGCCACCCCTGCGTATTCCGGCAGGACCATCCGCGCGCGAAGCCGTTCGCCCACGGCGCCATAGTAGGAGGGCGCAGAGGCGCCAAGGCCGATCACCGGCACGCCGAGCCGCGTCTCGATCCCGAGAACACCGCGGTAGCCATCGAGGCCCGCGCGCATCAGAGTGTGCCGCGCCAGCCGTTCGGGCGCCTCGCCCCAGTCGCGCCCGTCCTCGGCAAAGGCGGCTTCGAGCAGGCAGTCGACCGTCTGCGCGGTCAGCTGGTCGATGATCGCCTGCGCCAGCGCCTCGGGGCCTGCCGCGATCCGGTCGCCGTGGCCGTTCCGGCGCTTGGCGAAAAGCGCAAGCGCCTTGCGCGCCGCGCCGGCATCCCAGCAGTCCAGCCGCCCCAGGCCGTGCGAGGCGTCCGAAGGCGTGACGCCCGAAATCATCACCAGCCCGCGCGAAACGAGCCGCATCAGCGCCGGGATCTCGGGCCGCGTGCGGATCGCATCGACCATCCGCACCGGCCCATCCATCAGCCGCTCCACCACCGCCTCCTCGCGTCCGGCGAGGCCCCGCGGCGGCGTCCCGTGCCACATCGGCAGCACGAAACGGCCGTCGTGTTCGCCCGTGCTTTCGCCCGCAAGCCAGGCATCGAGCGCGTCGTGCACCAGGCCGGGCCAGTCCTGCGCCATCAGCGAGACGGGGAGGAGCCGCCGCGGGCCAAGGCGCAGCGCCGTGCCGAGCCCTTCGATCAGATGCACCTCGCTGTCGCCGCCAAGGCCGGTGGTCCGCATCGCGACCGCCTCGACCATCGTGCGGAACGTGCCGACGCGCGCCCCTTCCGGGTCGATCGCGGGTCTGCCTTCGCGCAGCAGGCAGACATCCGTCGTCGTGCCGCCGATGTCGGAGACGAGCGCGTCGGTCTCGCCGGTCAGCCAGCTTGCCCCCGCGATGGAGGCTGCGGGGCCGGACAGGATCGTCTCGATCGGGCGTTCGCGGGCCAGCGCGGCCGAGACGAGCGCCCCGTCGCCGCGCACCACCATCAGCGGCGCCTCGATGCCACGCCGCGCCATGTGCGCCTCGCAGGCCGAGATGAGGCGGTCGATCATCCCGATCAGGCGGGCGTTCAGCACCGCGGTCAGCGCCCGCCGCGGGCCGTTCAGCCCGGCGGAAAGTTCATGTGAACAAGTGGCGGGAAGGCCCGTCACCCGGCGGATCAGATCGCGCGCCGCGTTTTCGTGGCCGGGGTTTCGCGTGGCGAAGCTCGAGGCGACGGCGAAGCCGGTGACGCCGGCGGGAAGGGCGGCAATTTCAGTCTCTAACCCGGCCAGATCAAGGTGGGCGATTTCGACCCCCGAATGGTTGTGCCCGCCCCGGACAAGGATCACCGGATCGCCCTTCAGCGCCTCCTCGAGGCCGGCGCGGGCCAGTTCCGGCCCCTCGAATCCGATGAAGACCAGCGCCACGCGCCCGCCCTGGCCTTCCACCAGCGCATTGGTCGCAAGCGTCGTCGACAGCGACACCATCGCGATGGCACCCGGCGCGATGCCCGAGGCTTCAAGTGCCGCGTCGATCGCGCCGCCAACCCCCCTGGACAGATCGGGGCGGGTGGTCAGGGATTTCGCCGAGGCAACCACCCGGTCCTCGCTTTCGTCAAGGATCACCGCGTCGGTATAGGTGCCGCCGGTATCAACGCCGAGAAGATATGCCATCTGCCGTTCCTATCGGGTGTCGTTCAGAATCCGTTCGGCGCCGATCCAGCCGACAAGGATGCTGGGCGCATTGGTATTGCCACCGATCAGGGTCGGAAAGGCCGAGGCGTCGCAGACACGCAGGCCCTCCACCCCGCGCAGCCTGAGGTCGGGATCGAGGACCGATGTCGCCGGATCGCGCCCCATCCGGACGGTGCAGGAGGGGTGATAGACGGTCCCCGACCGGGCGCGGAAATCGGCGGTGAGGTCGTCGTCGCTGCGGATCTGCGGGCCGGGGCGCAGTTCCTCGGCGATCAGCGACCGGATCGGCTCCTGCGCGGCGATGCGGCGGAGGTATTTCACCGCCGACAGCATCTCGGCCACGTCCTGGTCGGTCGAATAGGCATTCGCCACGATCCGCGGATGGGCGAAGGGATCGGCGCTTTTCAGCGTGATCTCGCCGCGGCTGGTCGGGCGGCAGTTCGACAGGCCGATGGACAGGCCCGAGAACGGATCGGGCGTGAGCAGCGGCCGTTCGCCGACGCGCGGGATGAGTGTGGAAAAGGCCTGGAAGTAGAGCTGCATGTTGGCGCGGGGCAAGTCGGGCGAGGTGCGGAAGAACCCGCCCGCGTGGTTGATCGACTTCGCCAGCGGCCCGGTCCCGGCGAGCAGGTATTTCATCCCCACCAGCGCCTTGCCCCACCACGGGCGGAGGATGTCGTTGTAGGTGGGCACCTTCATCGACCAGGTGTAGTTGAGGCCCTGATGATCGTTCAGGTTCCGCCCGACATTCGGCGCCTCGGCGATCACCCCGATCCCGTGGCTTTTCAGATGCGCTGCGGGTCCGATGCCCGACAGCATCAGAAGCTGCGGGGACCCGATGGCACCGGCCGACAGGATCACCTCGGACAAGGCTCTGACCTGGCCGGAAACGCCCTTCCGCCGGTATTCCACGCCCACCGCCCTGCGCCCCTCGAACAGAACCCGCGTCACCTGCGCGCTGGTCAGGACAGAGACATTCGGCCGCTTCATCGCCGGCCTGAGGAACGCCCGCGCGGCCGAATTCCGCCGGGCGTTGCGGATCGTCATCTGATAGATGCCGACACCGTCCTGCCGCGCGCCGTTGAAATCCGGGTTGCGGGGCAGGCCCGTCGCCTCGGCCGAGCGGAGGAAGGTCTCGACCAGCGGGTGCAGATCGCGCCGGTTGGCCGAGATGTGGAGCGGTCCGCCGGTTCCGCGCCAGTCGTCAGCCCCCGCCTCGTTGTCCTCGATCGCACGATAGGCGGCCCGGGCGGCCTGCCATCCCCAGTCAGGGCCGGCCGCCGCCTCCCAGTCGTCATAATCGCTGCGATGGCCCCGTATCCACACCATTGCGTTGATCGAACTCGACCCGCCGAGGATTTTCCCCCTCGGCCAGTGATCGCGGTTGCCCGCAAGCCCGGGGTCGGGCTCGGTCGCGTAAAGCCAGTTGACCGCGGGGTCATAGAAAAGCTTGCCGTAGCCGAGCGGCATCTGCACGAAGAACCGCCGGTCGCTGCCGCCCGCCTCGATCACCAGCACCCGGTGCCGGCCGCTGGCCGACAGCCGCTCGGCCAGGACGCAGCCGGCAGAGCCTGCGCCCACGATGATGTAGTCGAATGCCGCGCCGTCCACGTCCGTTCCCCGTTCGCACCCCCTGAATCTCACGGGCGCGCGCGCTCTGCCGCGCGGTTTGCGACAGATGAGGTCGCGGTGCGACTATTCCAGCCGGGCCGGGAAGCCGGGCGCGCGCAGGTCGGTGCCCAGCAGGTCTTCCAGCAGCTTCGCGATCATCGGCGACTGCGCCGCGCCGCCATAGGCCGCCTTCGCCGCGACGTAGGTCTGGTTCGTCATCGAGGCGAGGTCGAGCGGCACGCCGAACTCGCGGCCGAAATCCAGCGCGAAGCCCAGATCCTTCAGCGCGAGGTCGATGGAAAAGGCGATGTCGTAGGAGCCGTTCAGGATCAGCGCGCCTTCGGTTTCATGCACGAAGGAGTTGCCCGACGAGGCGGCGATGGCGTGCCAGGCCTGCCCGAGGTCTAGCCCGCCGCGTTTGGCCAGCATCAGCGCCTCGGCACAGGCCTTGAGGTGGATGAAGGCGAGCATGTTGGTGATCACCTTGATCACCGCCGACGACCCGAGCGGCCCCATGTGGAACACGCGATTGCCCATCGCCGCCATCGCCGGGCGGTGAAGCTCGACCAGGTCCGCGTCGCCCCCCGGCAGCATGGTGATCTGGCCGCGCGCGGCCAGATGCACGCCGCCGGTGACGGGAAGCTCCAGCATCCGCACGCCGGCACCGGCAGCGACCCCGGCCAGCCGCAGCACGTCGTCGCGGCCGAGCGTGGACATCTCGACCCATGTGGCGCCCGGCTTCATGGCGGGCAGGATCGCCATCAGCACCTTTTCCGACACCGCCGGAGAGGGCAGGCAGGTGATGACGTGATCCACCCTTGCCGCAAGTTCCGCCGCGCTATCGGCCCAGTGCGCGCCCTGTCCGATCAGCCCTTCTGCCGCTGCGCGGTTCAGGTCATGCACCGTCAGGCCGAATCCCGCCCCGAGCAGGCAACCGGCGCAGTTCGCGCCGAGGTTGCCAAGCCCGATGTAGCCGTAGTGCACGCTCATGCGCCCCAGCCGACGATGCCCTTCACCTCGCAGAAGTCGTGAATGCCCCAGTCGGCATATTCGCGGCCGTTGCCGGACTGCTTGTAGCCGCCAAAGGGGGCGAAGGTGTCCCAGGCCGGGTAGTTCAGGTTCACCGTGCCCGCCCGCAGGCGCCGGGCGACCGGGTGCGCCTCCTCAACCGGGCCGGCGATATAGGCGGCGAGCCCATAGGGCGTGTCGTTCGCCATCTCCACCGCATGGTCGAGGCTGTCATAGGGCAGGATCGCCAGGACCGGGCCGAAGATTTCCTCGCGTGCGACGGTCATGTCGTTGGTGACGTTGCCGAAGACCGTCGGCCGCACGAACCAGCCCCGATTGAGGCCGGCGGGGCGTCCGGTGCCGCCGCAGACCAGCGTCGCGCCCTCGTCGATGCCGGCCTGGATCAGCCGCTGCACCTTGTCGAACTGGAGCTTGGAGACAAGCGGACCCATCGTCGTCGCGGTGTCGCGCGGATCGCCCGCCACCACCGCGTCGGCGACCTCCCTCGCGTAGCCAAGCGCCTTGTCATGCGCGGCCCGCGGCACGAACATCCGCGTCGGCGCATCGCAGCTCTGCCCGGTGTTGCCGAAGCAGCCCTCGACGCCGCCCTTCACCGCGGCCTCCAGATCGGCCGAAGGCAGGATGATGTTGGGCGACTTGCCGCCCAGTTCCTGCGCCACGCGCTTCACCGTCGGCGCCGCCGCCGCCGCCACCGCCGTGCCCGCCCGGGTGGAGCCGGTGAACGACACCATGTCGACCTCGGGATGGGCGCTCATCCGCGCACCGACCTCGGGCCCGGTGCCGTTGACGAGGTTGAAGACCCCCTTCGGCACGCCCGCCTCGTGGCAGACCTCGGCGAAGAGCACGCCGGAAAGTGGCGCGATTTCCGACGGCTTCAGCACCATCGTGCAGCCCGCAACCAGCGCCGGCGCCACCTTGCAGGCGATCTGGTTCATCGGCCAGTTCCAGGGCGTGATCAGGGCGCAGACGCCGATGCCTTCCAGAACGATGCGGGTGGTGCCGCGCATGTATTCCCACTGCATCTTCTCGGCGGCCTTGATGGTGCTTTCGATATGCACCTGGCCGGCCCAGGCCTGCGCCTCGCGCGCCCAGGTGATCGGGGCACCCATCTCCAGCGACATCGCCTGCGCGAAGTCCTCGTAGCGGCTGTTGTAGACGTCGAGGATGCGCTTCACCACCGCGATGCGCTCGGCCACCGGCACCACCGTCCAGGCACCGAAGGCGGCGCGGGCGGCAAGGATCGCGCGGTCGGCATCCGCCGCATTGCCGAGCGCGACCTCGGCGACGATCTCTTCGGTCGCGGGATTCTCCACGCCGAGCCGCGCCGAGGAAAGCGGATCGACCCATTCGCCGTCGATGTAGAACTGCTGCATGTGTTTGGGGATCATGACACTCACCTGAAGTAGATATTGTAGTCGCGCCGGATCGCGGCGTCGATCTGCGGATCGATCTGCATCCCGGCCTTGGCCAGGATGTCATTCTTCCGCTGGATCGCACGGTCGAGCAAGATGGGCCGGTCGGCCTCCACCCATTCCTTCGGACTCATCCGGTTGCCAAGCGTCGGATAGACATATTCGGTCTGCATCAGCCTCAGCGTCTGGCCCGAACCGAGGTAATGGCCGGGCCCGCCCAGGCAAACCTCCTTCATCGCCTCGATCGAGGTCGAATCCTCCGTCACGTCGATGCCGCGCACGCAGCGCAGCACCTGGCCGAGGATGTCGTCGCCAAGGACGAGGCTTTCGAGGCAGAAACCGAGGAGCGAGGCGTGCATCCCCACCGCCTCGTAGCACATGTTCAGGCCCGAGAGCCCGGCGAGAACGTTGGTGATCCCCTGTTCCCAGCCCGCCTGCATGTCGGGGAGCTTGGAATCCGAGATGCCGGACGCGGCGCCGCCGGGCAGGTTGTAGAAGCGGTGCATCTGGGCGCAGCCGGCGGTCAGCAGCGCCTGTTCGGCCGACCCGCCCGACATCGCGCCGGTGCGCAGGTCCGAGACGAAGGGCCAGGTGCCGAAGATCGCCGGATGCCCCGGCGCCATCGCGTTCACATAGACGACGCCGGCGAGACATTCCGCCATCGCCTGCACGATCGTCAGCGCGATCGGCGCGGGCGAGGTGGCGCCGGCCTGGCCGGCCGACAGCAAGAGCACCGGCATGCCGCCCCGCACGCAATGCTCCATCGCGATGCAGCTTTCCTCGGCGAATTTCATCGGCGGCACGACGAAGCAGTTGGAGTTGGAGATGAAGGGCCGCGCCCGCCATGCCGCCTCGCCGCCGGCGATGCGGTGGATCATGTCGAAGCAGGGTGCGACATGCGACGGATCGCTGAACGAGGTGCCGACATGCTTGGTCGTTCCGGAGCAGCAGGCGTAGAGAGTGTTGAGGTCCATCTCGAGGTTGTCGGTCACGTCGCGGCAGACCATCGCACGCTGGAAGAAGTGCACGTTGTCGAGGTTCTGGGTGATCCGCGCGGCGTCGTAAAGGTCCTGCGCGGTGGAGTCGCGGTAGGTGTTGGTCTCCAGATCGACGACATGCACTGCGGCACCGGCCGTGCCGAAATGGACATTGCTGCCGGTCAGATGCAGGTCGTGCTTCGGGTCACGGCCAAAGAGCGTGATGTCGCGCGCCGCCACCGCCAGCATGTCCTCCACCAGCGCGCGGGGAAACCGGATGCGGCCGTCCTCGCCCTGCACGGCGCCGGCGCCGGTCAGGATTTCCACCCCCGACTTCGGCGCCTGGCTGAGGCCGATCACCTCCAGCGCCTCGAGCGCCGCGGCGTGGATGCGCGCCATACCGGCCTCGGTCAGCGGCCGGTATTGCCCGCCCGGAAGCCCCGCGCGGATCGGCCTCAGCGCCTCGTCCAACGGCGCCGCCCGCGCCGCGCGGCGCGCCTCGCGCCCGCCGGTCCGCGCCGCGCGCCTGGGTTCGCAATTCAGAGCCTCTTCCACTTCAAGCCTCACTTTCTGTCCGCATATACTCTCGGGGGTCCGGGGGCAGACGGCCCCCGGCTCCGTCACATCCGCACCCGTTCGCCGTCGGGATCATAGAGCGGCCGCAGCGACACCTCCGCCGCCACCCGTCGGCCGGCGATCTCGATCTCGTAGCGCGACCCCGTCAGCGCCTCGGCGCCTTCGCCCGCGCAAGGCAGGTAGCCCATTCCGATCGCCGCGCCGAGGTGGTGGCCATAGGCGCCCGAGGTCAGGTGGCCGACGATCCTGCCGTCCCTGAGGATCGGCTCGTTGTGATAGACCATCACCTCCGGGTCGGAGAGGCGGAACTGCACCATCCGCCGGTCAAGCCCCGCCTCCTTCTTCCTCAGCACCGCGTCGCGGCCGATGAAGTCGGGCTTCGCGGTCCTGACGGCGAAGCCGAGCCCCGCCTCGAGCACGTGATCCTCGCTGGTGATGTCATGGCCGAAATGGCGGAACGCCTTTTCGATCCGGCAGCTGTCCATCATGTGCATGCCGCAGAGCTTCAGCCCCACGTCCGCACCCGCCTCGTTCAGCACCTCGAACACATGCGCGGCCATGTCGGCGGAGACATAGACCTCCCAGCCCAGCTCGCCGACGTAGGAGACGCGGTGGGCGCGCGCCAGCCCCATGCCGATCTCGATCTCCTGTGCGGTGCCGAAGGGGTTGGCGGCGTTGGAGAAGTCGTTCGGGCTGACCTTCTGCATCAGCTCGCGCGCCTTCGGCCCCATCACCGCCAGCACGCCCTCCGCCGCGGTCACGTCGGTGAGGACGACGTTGAAGTCGCCGATGTTGCGGCGCATCCACGCCTGGTCCTTCGGCCGGGTGACCGAGGGTGTGACGACGAGATAGGCGGTCTCCGACAGCCGCGTGACCGTCACGTCGGCCTCGATCCCTCCCTTCGTGTTGAGGAACTGGGTGTAGACGATGCGGCCCGCGGGCACCGACATGTCGGCACCGCAGACGTGGTTGAGGAAGGCCTCGGCGTCGCGCCCTTCGACCCTGATCTTGCCGAAGGACGACATGTCGTACATGCCGACGCCCTCGCGGATCGCCCGATGCTCCGCCGCGGCGTTGGCGAACCAGTTCTGCCGGCCCCAGGAATAGTCGTAGTCCCGCGCCTGGCCCGGCTTGGCGAACCAGTTCGCGCGCTCCCAGCCGCCGATCTCGCCGAAAACCGCCCCTTCCGCCTCCAGATGCGCATGGAAGGGCGTCCGCCGCACGCCCCGGGCGGTGACCTTCTGGCGATACGGGAAATGGTCGGCATAGAGCAGGCCCAGCGTCTCCTTCGAGCGCTCGAACAGATAGCGCCGGTTGCCCTGGAAGGGCTGGTTGCGGCCCACGTCGACGTCGCCGAGGTCGAAGGGCTTCTCGCCCGTCTCCATCCATTCCGCCAGCGCCATGCCGGCGCCGCCGGCCGACTGGATGCCGATGGAGTTGAACCCCGCCGCGACCCAGAAGTTGTCGACCTCGAGCGAAAGACCGAGGTTGTAGGCATCGTCCGGGGTGAAGCTTTCCGGCCCGTTGAAGAAGGTGTGGATGCCGGCCTCTGCCAGCATCGGCAGGCGATGCACGGCGCGTTCCAGGATCGGCTCGAAATGGTCGAAATCCTCGGGGAGCTGGTCGAAGCAGAAATCCTCGGGAATGCCGGCCATGCCCCAGGGCTTGGCATTGGGCTCGAAGGCGCCGAGAAGGTATTTGCCGGCATCCTCCTTGTAGTAGGCGCATTCGTCGGGCACCCGCAGCACAGGCATCTGGGTCAGGCCGGGGATCGGCTCGGTGACGATGTAGAAGTGTTCGCAGGCATGGAGCGGCACGTTGACACCCGCCATCCGCCCCACCTCGCGGCCCCACATGCCGGCGCAGTTGACCACGTGTTCGGCCTGAATAGAGCCTGTTTCGCCGTCCTTCTCCCAAGCGACCGTCGTTGCCCGCCGCCCCGCCACCCTCACCCCGGTCACCTTCACGCCTTCCGCGACCACGGCCCCGCGCTGCCGCGCCCCCTTGGCCAGCGCCAGCGCGATGTTGGCCGGATCGCCCTGGCCGTCGGTCGGAAGCCAGACGCCGGCCTTCACGCCGTCGATGTTCAGATGCGCATAACGCTCCTTCACCTCGGCGGGCGACAATTCCTCCACCGGCACGCCGAAGCCACGTGCCATCGAGGCATTGCGGAACAGTTCCTCCTTCCGCGCCTCGGTCAGCGCGACCGAAACCGAGCCCACCGTCCGCATTCCCGTCGCCAGCCCCGTCTCGGCCTCGAGCCCGCGGTAGAGATCGGCCGAATACTTGGCGAGGCGCGTCATGTTGGCCGACGCCCGGAGCTGCCCGATCAGCCCCGCCGCATGCCAGGTCGTGCCGCTGGTCAGCTGCTTGCGTTCCAGGAGCACCACGTCGGTCCAGCCGAGCTTGGTCAGGTGATAGGCCACCGAACAGCCGACGACACCGCCGCCGATGATCACGCAGCGTGCTTTTTGGGGCAGGCTAGACACGTTTTCCGATCCTTCTATGCCTTCAGACGTTGATTTTCCGGATCCCACAGCGGCCGGCCGTCCTGCACCACGGCAGGCCGCCGCTCGCCGTAGATCTCCACCTCGACCGCGGTTCCCGGAACCGCCAGATCGGCGCGCAGCATTCCCAGCGCCACCGATGCGCCGACCCGGTAGCCCCAGGCGCCGCTCGTCGTCTCGCCGACGATCCGGCCATCGTGCCAGAGCGTCGACATGTAGGGTGCATCCGCCTCGCCGGCATCGACCAGAAGCGTGACGAAGCGCTTCTTCACGCCCCGCTGCTTCTCGGCCAGGAGCGCGGCCTTGCCGGGGAACTCCTTGTCCCAGCGGATGAAACGGTCGAGCCCGCCTTCCAGGAGGCTGTAGTCGGTGGAAAGATCCCCCTTCCAGGCGCGGTAGCCCTTTTCGATCCGAAGCGAATTCAGCGCCCGCATCCCGAAGGGTTTCGCGCCGCCGGCAAGCACCGCCTCATAGATCGCGGGGATATTCTCGATCGAGGCGTGGACCTCCCAGCCAAGCTCTCCGGCGAACGAGACGCGGGCCAGGACGGCCTTCCGGCCCGCAACCGTCCACATCTCGTGGCTGAGCCAGGGCAAGGTCAGGTCCGCGTCCGAGATACTCGCCAAAAGCTCGCGCGATTTCGGTCCGGTCACGATCAGGGTCGAAAGGTCGCTCGTCCGGTCCCGGAGTGAAAGGCCCTTCGGCAGTGTGCGGGCCAGCCATTCGTAGTCGTGCCATTGGGCGACCGCGGCGGTGATCAGGGTGAAGTCGTCCCCGCCGTTGCAGGCGACGGACATCTCGGTCAGGATTCGCCCCCGATGATCGGGAAAGTAGGCGAGCGACAGCCGCCCCGGTTTCGGCAAGCCGCCCGCGATCCGGCCCAGAAGCCATTCCCCCGCGCCGGGGCCTGACAGGTGGAAGCGCGAAAAGCCGGGCAGGTCCAGCACGCCCACACCATCGCGCACCGCCTCGCATTCCTCGCGGATGCGCGGCTCCCAGGGGCCGGCGCGGGTCCAGGTCTGGGTTGCTTCCCAGCTGGTATCGTCGCCGGGCCGGGCGAACCATTCGGCCCGTTCCCAGCCGTTATAAGGCGCCATCTGCCCGCCAAGCGCTTTGACCTTGTCGTGCACCGGCGACAGGCGGCGGTCAGGGGCGGCGGGCCAGCGCGCCATCGGGAAGTGCATGCCGTATTCGTGGCCGTAAACTTCCTTGCCCTTCGCCACACAATATTCGGCGTCCGTATAGCCGGTGAAGCGGCGCGGATCGCAGGACCACATGTCCCATTCGGTCGCGCCTTCGGTCACCCATTCCGCCAGCACCTTGCCCGCACCGCCCGCCTGGGCGATGCCGAAGGTGAAGACGCAGGCCTCGAACGCATTCGGAACGCCCGGCATCGGCCCGATCAGCGGATTGCCGTCCGGCGCATAGGGGATCGGGCCGTTGATGACCTTGGAGATACCCGCCGTGCCGAGCAATGGCACGCGGGCCATCGCATCCTCGATATACCATTCCAGCCGCTCCAGATCGTCGGGGAAAAGCTGGAAGCTGAAATCCTCGGGGAACGGATCGTTGGGCGAGGCCCAGTGCGCGCGACAATTCCCCTCATACGGGCCAAGGTTGAAGCCGGCCTTCTCCTGCCGGAGGTAGTAGGAGCTGTCCACGTCGCGCAGAAGCGGCAGCTTGTGGCCAACCTCCTTCGACCAGGCCTCGATCTCGGCGATCGGTTCGGACAGGAGATACTGGTGGCTCATCACCATCATCGGAACGGTGCGCCCGCCGAAGGGCTTGAACCAATCGCCCACCTTCTGCGCGTAATAGCCGGCGGCGTTCACCACGATCTCGCAGCGGATGTCGCCCTTGTCGGTATGCACGACCCAATCGCCGTTCTCGCGGCTGACGCCGGTCGCCGGGATGAAGCGCAGGATCGTCGCCCCCATGTCGCGCGCGCCCTTGGCCAGCGCCTGCGTGAGCTGCGCGGGGTCGATGTCGCCATCGGCCGGATCGTAGAGCGCGCCCTTCAGATCGTGCGTCTCGAGGAAGGGATACTTGCCCTTGATCTCGTCCACGCCCAGAACCTCAAGCTCCATGCCCTGATAACGACCCATGCCCTTGGCGCGCTCGAACTCCTGCATCCGCTCCTTCGAATGGCCAAGGCGGACGGAGCCGGTGACATGGTAGTTCATCGGATAATCGACCGCCGCACCAAGTCCCCGGTAAAGTTCGGTCGAATAGCGCTGCATGTTCATCAGCGACCACGAGGTGGAGAAGGTGGGCACGTTGCCGGCCGCGTGCCAGGTGGAACCGGCGGTCAGCTCGTTCTTCTCCAGAAGGACACAATCCGTCCAGCCTGCCTTGGCGAGGTGATAAAGCGCCGAGACGCCCACGGCGCCTCCGCCGATGATCACCACCCGCGCCGTTGTCGGAAACCCGGCCATGCCAACCCCCTTCGTTTTCGTCGCGCGGAGTATCGACGCCTGGCGGCCGCCTTTCAATTCGTCACCCGCTGCATTATTGATCGGGTATTCCGATCAGGAACGCCCATGCAGATCGAGCTGATCCAGACCTTCCTCGACCTGTGCGAGACGCGCAGCTTCAACCGGACGGCCGAGCGGCTGTCGGTGACCCAGTCGACCGTCTCGGGTCGCACCCTCGCCCTCGAAAAGAGCCTCGGCCACCGGCTTTTCCTGCGGTCGCGCGCCGGGACGGAACTGACGACGGAGGGCCTGCGCTTTGCCCCCCATGCCCGCGCGCTGCTGCATGCTTGGACCGAGGCCCGTCACGCGGTGGGCGATTCCGGCGGCGTCCTGACGATGCGGATCGGCATCCAGAGCGATCTCGTCACGATCCATTTCAGCGAGCTGATCGGCGATTTCCGGGCGGCACTTCCGGGCACCTCCTTCCTGTTCGAGGCGGACTATTCGGTGCAGATGTGTTCGGACCTGATGACCGGGGCGGAGGACTTCGCGATCCTGTTCAGCCCGCGATACCACCCCGACCTGCATTTCGAGACGATCGGCGAAGTCACCTACCTCATGGTCTCGACCGAGACCGACAGGCTCGCCGATGTGCGGCAGGAGACCTACGTCATGCCGCATTATTCCCACGCGATGCCAGCGCTTCACGCGGCGCTGCACCCGAATCTGGCCGCGGCGAGTCTGTCCATCGGGCAGAACACGGCGATGGTCGCGATCCTTCGTTCGCTCGGCGGAACGGCCTATGTCGTACGCGCCTCGGCCGAGGAACTGATCCGCGACGGCCGCTGCCGGCTTGTCGCCGATGCACCGCCGATCCCCCAGCCGATCTTCGCCGGGCTGAACGTACGCAACCGCCACCGCTCGGCGTACCGGCGGATGCTTCAGATCGTGCGCACCCGCTTCGGCCCCGCCAGCGGAACGCTTGCACGTCGCCGGGTGGGGTAGAGCATCATCGCCGTCCGCCGGCCGCTGCGACGTCAGGGCCGAGCCTGCGCGCCCTTCGGCACCCGAACACCGGGTGCCGCCGCGGTTTCGTCATTTCTCCCGAATGGATTCGAGATACATCGCCAGCGAGAGAACCCGCCCTCTCGTCTCCAGGACCGACCCGTAAGGATCGTCCGGCCCCGGCTCGTGCGAGGCGAAAACCCGCCCGAACACCGGCATCGGACCGCCATGCGCCCGCCGAAAATGCGCCAAGCATCGCGCAGGCCAGGCCTGCCAGTGCGGATTTCATGATCGTCTCCCTCCGAAGCTCGTGTCTTCGCAGGGAAGACTAGCGCAGGCCGGGACCGGTCGATTGATGCGGATCAGTCGCGAGGCGACTCAGGCCAGCAGCGTCCGGCCATCGTGGCCGGTGATCGGGGCGGTGATGATCCGCCCCTCGGGCCGGTCGGCGGCGAAGGCCACCTCGGTGAACTGCTCGGTCCGCCCGGTCCGCGGTCCCTCCGTCAGGATGCGGTGCACGCGGCCCGTCTGGCCCGCCAGGTGCCGGGCCAGCGCCGCATCGCCTTCGGTGCGGAGCCGGGCGGCGCGGTCGCGGATCGCCGGACCATTGACCTGCGGCATCCGCGCGGCCGGCGTGCCCCTGCGCGGGCTGAAGGGAAAGACGTGCAGGAACGTCAGGCCGCAGTCACGCACGAGCCGAAGCGCGTTTTCGAACATTTCTTCGGTCTCGGTCGGGAAGCCCGCGATGATGTCGGCGCCGAAGACGATGTCGGGGCGGAGCCGGCGCGCCTCCTCGCAGAAGCGGATCGCGTCGTCGCGCAGGTGGCGCCGCTTCATCCGCTTCAGGATCAGGTCATCGCCGTGCTGGAGCGACAGATGCAGATGCGGCATCAGCCGCGGCTCGGTGGCGATCGCCTGCATGAGGTTCGGGTCGGCCTCGATGGAATCGATCGACGAGATGCGCAGCCGCGCCAGATCGGGGACGAGTCGCAGGATGCGCAGGACGAGGTCGCCCAGCCGGGGGCCGCCGGGCAGGTCGCCCCCCCAGGAGGTGAGATCGACGCCGGTCAGCACGACCTCGAGAAAGCCGCGGTCCACCAGCCTCTTGATCTGGTCGACGACGACACCTGCCGGGACCGAGCGGGAATTGCCGCGGCCGAACGGGATGATGCAGAAAGTGCAGCGGTGGTCGCAGCCGTTCTGGACCTGCACATAGGCCCGGTGCCGGCCGAATCCGTCGATAAGATGCCCGGCGGTCTCCTTCACCGACAGGATGTCGTCGACCATCACGCGCTGGGTGTCTCCGATCAGGGCGGGGGCCGTCAGGGCGGCCCAGGTTTCCGGCTTCATCTTTTCGGCATTGCCGATGACGCGGGTCACCTCGGGCATGGCGGCGAAGGTCTCGGGCTCCACCTGGGCGGCGCAGCCGGTGACGATCAGGGTCGCGTCGGGGTGGTCGCGGCGGAGCCTCCGGATCTCCTGCTTGGCCTTGCGCACCGCTTCGGCCGTCACGGCGCAGGTATTGACGACAACCGCACCTTCCAGCCCGGCGGCCGCCGCCAGTTCCCGCATCGCCTCCGTCTCATAGGCGTTGAGACGGCATCCGAGGGTGGAAAAGACCGGGGCGCTCATGCGTGCCGGGACAGGAAAGCAGGCGTCAGGACGCCGTCGAAGACATGTGCGGTCGGTCCGGCCATCCACACGCCATCGTCGCGCCAGTCGATCTCGAGCGTGCCGCCATCGAGGTCGAGCGTCACCTGCCGCCCGGTCAACCCGCGCCGATGCGCCGCCACCGCCGTCGCGCAGGCCCCGGACCCGCAGGCAAGCGTGATCCCGGTGCCGCGTTCCCAGACCCGCATCCTCAGGCGGTCGGGGCCGGAAAGGCTGGCGTATTCAACATTCGTGGCCCTGGGGAAGAGGGGGTGGTGCTCGATTGCCGCGCCGTCGCGGGCAAGATCCACCGCCTCGGCGTCGGGCACGAAGAAGACGCAATGGGGATTGCCCATGCCGACGGCGGCCGGATCGCCCGGCAGCGGCAGATGCAGGAGGTCGGCCTCTTCGGCAAGCGGCACGCCCTGCCAGTCGAGGATCGGAGCGCCCATGTTGACGCTTACGAAGCCGTCGGCCCGCCGCACGGCCTCGAGTGTCCCGCGTTCCGTCGTGAAGGTCACCGCGTCGCGCCCCAGCACGCCCATCATATGATCGGCGACGCAGCGCGAGGCATTGCCGCAGGCGCCCGCCCGGCTTCCGTCCGCGTTCCAGAAGTCGAGCGCATAGTCCGCAGCCGCCGCATCGCGGATCTCGGCCAGCTGGTCGAAGCCCACGCCGCGATGCCGGTCGCCCAGGGCCGCGGCCAGCGTTGCCGTGGTCACGGCCCCGCGGCCCCGTGAATCGACGATCACGAAGTCATTGCCCGCGCCGTGCATCTTCATGAACGGCACGCCATCGGAGGGACGCGCATTCCTCATGCGCCGCCATATACGCCGCCGCCCGGGATTTTGCCAGTGGCGCCTGCTTTTACACTTGACCGTCAGGGGCGGGGTTCATAAAGAGGCGCCCTGTGATGGGCCCGTAGCTCAGTTGGTAGAGCAACTGACTTTTAATCAGTGGGTCACAGGTTCGAATCCTGTCGGG
>JAUQYA010000104.1 GCA_030837785.1 Albidovulum sp. | reverse complement strand
ATTCCAGGTGCTGCGACTTGGATTTCTGCGGCTTCGCTTCCCGGGGCTTCCGGATCAGCTGTTGGATCGTCGGCATTAACTCTCGCCCTATCTTGCAACCCGATCGACGCTCGCCCGTCAGCGACGTTCCCGGGGGCTTTCACACGGTGACGTGCCTTGCGCGTCCGCAAAACACCAAAACCGCATTCGTCCCCTTCGCGGGGCCGACGCGGTGGAATTCCAGAGGATCGGGGCTTGCGCCCGGATCATGACCACTTCCGTACTGATACCCGGGCACGCGAGAACCCTCGCGACCCGAGTGCGCGCCGTATAGGGGGAGTCGCGGGGGTTGTCAACACGGGCTTACCGCGCCCCCGGGCGGGGGAAAAGCAGACGGTGAAGCGCCAGCGCGATGGCGAGGACGAGAAGGACGGCGAAGACCGTGTCCGACAGGAAATGCCGGCCGGTGACCAGCCTCAGCGCCAGCCCCGCCGCGGGCAGCAGCACCCCGGCCAGGGCGTAGAGCACGAAGCCCCCGCGCGGCAGGGCGCGGCGCGCGGGGGGCGCGAGGATCAGGAAGGCGAGCGCCAGCGCCGCCGCGGCTGACCCCTCTCCCGAGACGAAGGAGCAGTTGGAGACACACTGGTCGGCGGGCAGCCAGGGCGGGGTGAAGGCGGCGGCGCCGCCGAACTCGGCCACGTCCACGGGGCGTGCCCGGCCCCAGTGTTCCTTGAGGATGCCGTTGACCGCAAGGATCGGGCCGAGAAGGTAGAGAAGGAAGATGAACCCCGCCTCGCGCGCGCCGATCCCGCCGATCGGGCGCCCGGCCGCCGAAAGGACAAGCGCGAGCAGCGACAGCAGGAACGTGGCAATCGACAGGTTCCAGATACCGTTGCGAAGCCCCTCGACCCAGGGGATGCGGGCTAGCCAGAAGCCGTCGCCGGGGCGGTAGAACCAGCCCGACACGATCAGATCGACCCGCGGGAAGACCAGGAAACCCCCAAGCGCGGCAAGGGTCAGGAGCCCCAGACCGATGGCGGCAGCGCGGTGGTCAACGTGCGGCATTGGCACAGTCCGCGGTCACGCGCCAGGCGGCGATCGACCGCCCGGAATAGGCCCCCGCCGCCGTCGCGAACCGGGCGACGGGCGGTTCGGAGGCGCAGGGCGGCGCGGTGTCGGCGACCAGGAGCACGGGCATCGGCCCGTCCCCCAGCGGATAGGTCTGTTCGTAGTAGTTCCGGGGCCGTCCTGCCGGCGCGGGGGCCGCGAAAGCCAGGCCCGAGGCGCGGCCGGTGTAGAACAGATCGGCGAGAATGTCGCGATCGGCCGCGGCGACGGTGGACAGCCCCTGCCCCTCTGCCGCCGCGATGATCTGCCGGCTGAGATCGGCGCGGCCGAGATAGCGCGCCAGAAGTGGCTTGCCGTCCACCGCTGGCCAGGGCGCGAGCACGATGCAAAGCGGCAGGAGAACCGAGACCGCCCCGTTGATCGCGGCGGAGACGGGCAGGAGCCGCGGCGCGCGGGCGCGCATCATCGCGACCGCCAGCACGGTGCCGGCGAAATAGGCGGCCACCGCCCAGTTGGCATAGGCCTTGGCGAGCAGGGCCTGCATCGAGACGATGAGCAATGCGGGCGCCGACAGCATCGCCAGCGCCCGCAGCGCCGGCTGGCGCGGCCGGACACAGCCCCAGAGCACCGCGGCGAAGACCACCGGCCCCGCGACCGCGAACTGCGCGATGAGGAATTCCGCGAGGCCGGAGGGGTTCAGGCCTGCGAGCCAGCTTTCCCCGCGAACCCAGCCGACATTGTCCATCGTGTGTTCCAGCGTCGCAAGCTGGTTGGCGAGGTTCCAAAGGAGGTTCGGAAGGATGGTCGCGGCGAAGGCGGCGAGAAGCAGGAGCCAGCCGCGAAGGGACAGACGCACCGTTGGCACGAAGGCCGCGGCAAGGCCCGCGCCGATCAGGAAATAGACGCCCGCGTATTTCGCAAGGACCGCAAGGCCCGCCAGCACGCCGGCAAGCGCCGCGGCACCCGCGCGCCCGGTGTCGGCCGCGCGCAGATACATCAGGATCGCGCCGGCGAAGAAGGGTGCCATCACCGTGTCGGTCGAGATGAGGAGCGAGCCGAGTGCGGCCATCGGCAGGGTAAGGTAGGTCACCGCCGTCCAGACCGCAGCCCGCGCATCGAAAAGCCGCGCCGCCACCGCGCCGAGGATCAGCGCCGTCACCCCGTGCAGGATCGCGCCGGGCAGGCGCACGACAAGGGGCGCGTCGCTGCCGAACAGCTCCGTCACCGCCCGGATCACCCAGGCGATGAGCGGCGGCTTCGAATAATAGCCGAGATCGAGGTGCTGTCCCCAGAGCCAGTACTGGCTCTCGTCGACGAAAAGGTCGGTGCGGTCGAACGCCAGCGCCGCGATCCGCGCCGCCGTCACCGCCGCGACCACCGCCGCGGCGGGGCCGAACCAGCCCCTAGCCAAGCCGGTTCTCCCGCTGCTCGCGGGAGATGAGCACGAGGTTGCGCAGGTAGATGAAGACGCC
>JAUQYA010000103.1 GCA_030837785.1 Albidovulum sp. | reverse complement strand
GCGCAACCAGATGCGGATTGAGGCGAGTTGGACGGATGCGAGGAAGTTGTCGTCACGTTTGTCATAGCGGGTGGCGACGGCGCGGAAGTGCTTGAGTTTGCTGAAGAACCGCTCGATCTGGTTGCGGGCGCGGTACAAGATCGGATCGAAGGCCGGGACGCGTTTGCGGGTCGGCATGGGGCGGATGTTGGCGATGGCCCCGCGCGCGGCGAGACTGTTGCGCAGTGCGTCGCTGTCATAGCCCCGGTCTGCCAGCAGGGTCTGACCGGCGCCGACGGTCTCGGCCATGTCGGCGCCGGACCGTCCGTCATGGGCCTGGCCTTCGGTCAGTTTTAGGCGGATCGGGCGCCCCAGGGCATCGACAAGCGCGTGTATCTTCGTCGTCAACCCGCCGCGCGAGCGACCCATGCAATCGGATCGCCCCCCTTTTTCGGGCCGTTGGCCCCGTGCTGGTGGACCCGGATCGAGGAGGAGTCGATCATCTGGATGTCGCCATCGTAAGCTCTTGATACGGCGTCCAGAATGCGCGCCCAGTGGCCCGCCCTGCGCCACCGGTTGAAGCGGTTGACGCAGGTCGTGTACGGCCCATATCGCGCAGGTATGTCGGCCCAGGGCGCCCCGGTCCGCAAGCGCCAGAAAATCCCGTTCAACACTCGCCGATCATCGACCCGAGGCACTCCCCGCACCTTCGTCGGCAACAAGGGCTGGATCACCGACCACTCGAAATCCGTCAGATCGAAACGCCCCATGCCTGCCTCCCGTCCTTTCGCAGAAGTGAATCACAGGCTTGCCTCCCGAGGAATCCCGTTTATGGGTATGTGACCTAGTGGGCGCGTGCCTGCAAAGAGCCGCCGCATGACCCTGCCTGCCGTCTCCATCGCCTACTGCACCCAGTGCAACTGGCTCCTGCGTTCCGCCTGGATGGCGCAGGAACTGCTTTCGACCTTCGGCGAGGCACTCGGCAGCGTCACGCTCATCCCCGGCACCGGCGGCATCTTCGAGATCCGGCTCGACGGCGACCTTCTGTGGGAGCGCAAGCGCGATGGCGGGTTTCCGGACATCAGGGTGCTGAAGCAGCGGGTGCGCGACCGGGTCGAGCCCGCGCGCGACCTCGGCCATGTCGACCGGGCCGGCGGGGAAAGGAGCGGGGCATGAACTTTTCCGCCTCCGACCTCCTCTGGGCCTTCGTCATCTTCTCGATGCTCCAGCCGATACTGGCGCGGAAGCTGATCGAGATGAAGCGCCTCGCGATGATCTCGCGGCTGGAAAAGAACCGCGGCAGCCGGGTGATTCTGATGGTTCACCGGCAGGAGACGATGCGGCTCCTCGGCTTTCCCCTGATGCGCTACATCGACATCCAGGACAGCGAGGATGTGCTGCGCGCGATCCGCATGACCGACGACAAGATGCCGCTTGACATCGTCCTGCACACGCCCGGCGGGCTCGTCCTGGCCGCGCTCCAGATCGCCCGCGCGATCGAGGCGCACAAGGGCAAGGTCACCGTCTTCGTACCCCATCACGCCATGTCGGGCGGCACGCTGGTGGCGCTCGCGGCGGACGAGATCGTGATGTGCGAACATTCCGTGCTCGGGCCCATCGACCCGCAGATCAACCAGTATCCGGCCGCCTCCATCCTCGCCGCGGTGCAGGCCAAGCCGGTGGCGGAACTGGATGACGAGACGCTCATCCTCGCCGATATCAGCCGCAAGGCGCTCGATCAGGTGATCGCGGCGGCCACCGATCTTCTCGCGGTGCGGATGCCGCCGGGCGAGGCGGCGGCGCTCGCCGAGAAGCTGGCTTCGGGCACCTGGACGCATGATTATCCCATTCCCGCGGCCGAGGCGAAGGCGCTGGGCCTGCCGGTGTCCACCGACATGCCCGAGGATGTGCTGACGCTGATGACGCTCTATCCCCAGCCGGTCCGCCAGTCGGGCGGGGTGGAGTTCCTGCCCGTTCCGCGCGAACAGCCGGGAAAGGTGCGGCGGCGTTGATCAGCGCCGGGCGAAGCTGACGATCCAGCCGCTATCCTGGGCATGCGCGCCGTCCGCGCCGGGTCCGTAGATGCGGAACGGCTCGGTCCGGAACCCCGCGATGCGATCCGAAAGGCGCGCAAAGGCCGTTGCGAATCCGTCCCGGTCGTAGACCGCCGCATGGACCGTCACGGCAAAGACGGCGCCCGGGCGGGCGATGCGCAAAAGTTCCTCGAACGCCTCGGGCCCGACATGGCCATGCGTGAAGGTTCCAGCACTGATCAGGCCGGAATAGACACTGTTTTCGATCGGAAGCGCCCGCGTCAGGTCGGCCAGGATCGTCCTGCGGTAGACGCCCTTCGCCGCAGCGATCGCCAGCATCTCGGCGGAAATGTCGATCCCGTCCACCGGCCCGATGCCTTCGCGGGCCAGCGCCTCGGCCACCAGCCCTGTCCCGGCGCCGACATCGAGCACCGGGCCGCGCCCGCCAAGTGCGGCGAAGGCCGCAGCGACCGCCGCGGGGCTGCGGTAGTCCATACCCGCCGCGAAGTCGCGGTCGTAGCGATCGGCCCAGTCGCGGTAGTGGCGCACCGAATCGTCCGGTGTGCGCAGCGAATAGGCGCCATCGAGGTCTTCGGGTCCACCGCTCATGGGTCCATGCGGCCATGTGCGGCGCGCGACGTCAAGCCGCCTTGCGGATCGGCGCATCCGCCGGAATAGTCGGCCCATGACCGGAACGCTCCTTTCCCTCGGCCACGGCTATTCGGCTACCGCCCTAGCCCGGCGTCTCGGCCGCTGCTGGCGGATCATCGGCACGACGCGGTCGCCCGAGAAGGCCGCGCGTCTCGCGCGCGAGGGGATCGAGGCGCTCGTCTGGCCCGGCAGCGACCTCGGCCCCGCCATCGCGCAGGCGACGCATGTCCTCGCCTCGATCGCCCCGGACGCGGCCGGCGACCCGGTGCTGGCCGACCATGCCGCCAACGTCGCCGCCGCCGCGCCACATCTCGCATGGGTGGGGTATCTCTCCACGACCGGCGTCTATGGCGACCACCGGGGCGGCTGGGTCGACGAGACGACGCCGCCCGGCCCGACGACGACCCGCGGCCGCCAGCGGCTTCTGGCCGAAGAGCAGTGGCAGGCGCTTGCAGCGCGCGCCGGGCTGCCGCTCCACATCTTCCGCCTGGCGGGCATCTACGGCCCTGGCCGGGGGCCCTTTGAAAAGGTCCGCAACGGCACGGCGCGGCGGATCCTGCGCGAGAACCAGTATTTCAGCCGCACCCATGTCGACGACATCGCCGCGGTCCTCGCCGCCTCGATGGCCCGGCCGAACCCCGGCGCGGTCTACAATGTCGCCGACGACGACCCCTCGCCGCCCGAGGACGTGCTGGCCGAGGCCGCGCGCTTGCTCGGCCTGCCGCTGCCACCCGAAGTGCCGTTCGAGGAAGCGGAAATGACGCCGCTTGCCCGCAGCTTCTATGCCGAATCCAAGCGCGTGCGGAACGACCGCATCAAGCGGGAGCTTGGGGTGCGACTGGCCTATCCCGACTATCGGGCGGGGTTGCGGCGGCTTCTCGCCGACGAAGGCTGAGGGCGGAAACCGTTCCCGTTGCCCCGCGTTGGTCCTGCGATCTGCGACCAATCCTGGAGACCGCCATGACCAAGTTCCTGCTCGTCCTGCCGCTGCTCGCCGGCCTCGCCGCCTGCCAGTCGACGACCGACCAGAACGTAGCCACCGGTGCCCTGACCGGCGCTGCCGTGGGGGCGATCGCCTCCGATGATGGCGACAAGCTCGAAGGTGCCGTCCTTGGCGGCGCGGCCGGCGCCGCAGTCGGCAGCCTCGTCGGCGCCGCCAACCAGCCGCGCCAATGCACCTACCGCTACCCGAGCGGCTATTCCTACGTCGCCCCCTGCCCGTAGGCCCCCGGTGACCGATCGGTAGCGAGTGCCCTGTCCCGATCACGGGTGCCCGTGTGCGACGAAGCCGCACGCGGGCGTCTCGCATTCCGACACCACGTGCTTGGCGGCAGCAACGGCGGAGTTCTGGCGGACCGCGTTGCAGCGGGATAGTTTGCCGACATGACCCGGGGCCGGACGCGCGACTGCGATCCAACTGCGATCCAGATGGGGAAGCGGCTGTCGCCTTCTCCCGGCGCACGGGGCCGGCTGGTCGATCCTCGACGATGGTCGCGAGCGGTGGTGTGGCAGGGAAGGTGCGGCGATGGACCTGAAGTGGCTTGAGGATTTCCTCAGTCTTGCGGAGACGAAAAGCTTCTCGGCTTCGGCGCGGAACCGCAATGTCACGCAATCGGCCTTCAGCCGCCGCATCAGGTCGCTCGAGCTTTGGCTTGGCGCCGATCTGCTGGACCGCAGCACCTATCCGATCCGGCTGACCGACGACGGTCGCGCCTTCCGCGAGGCCGCGGAAGAAATCGTGCGCCTGGTCTACCAGGGCCGCGCCGGGCTTGGCGGGCGCAGCGCGGCGGAACGGGCTGCCGCCTCGATCGCGATCACGGCGCTGCATAGCCTGACACTAACTTTCCTGCCGCCCTGGCTGACGCAGCTGCGCGGCGAGGTCGGCGAGGTCGCCACGCGCGTCCTGCCGGAAAACTATGCGCTCTGCCTTCAGGCGTTGGTCGAGGGCGGCTATGACTTCATGCTGACCTACCATCACCCGAGCGTGCCGGTGCCGCTGGACCCGGCGCGCTTTCCCCATGCGGTGATCGGCGCGGACCGGCTGACCGCGGTGGCGAACACCGTGCAATTTGCCGCATGGCAGGGCAGGGGCGGGCGCCTGCCGCTGCTGCAGTATTCGCGCGGCTCGTTCCTGGGTCTGCTTGCCGCCCTGGCGCAGAACCAGCCCGGTGCGCCGCAGACCGAGGTCGTCCATGTCAACGAGAACTCGCTGGCCGAGGCGCTGAAGTTCATGGCGCTGGAAGGCCACGGCATCGCCTGGCTGCCACGGCAACTGGTCGAGAGCGATCTGGCAGCCGGCCGGCTGATCGTGGTGGCCCCGGAACTGCCGATGGAAATCCGTCTCTACCGCAACGCCGGCCGGTCGCGCGCGGTGGTCGAGCGGGTGTGGAAGGCGGCTGGCGGCCAAAACTATGCAATTCCGGAATAACCCAGTCGCTCTTGGCATTGGCTCCGGCCGCGCAGGCGGCATATCACCCCGATCGCCGGGGGGTCGACTCATCCGGCCAAGCACATGACACCACCCTGCGCGCCCTGCGATGAGACGTCCATGTTTCATCGGCCGGATCGCCATTGCCTGAGGGACCGCCGATGACCGACGCCACGAGGACCGAGCACGACCTGATCGGCGACCGTGAGGTTCCCGCCGCGGCCTACTGGGGCATCCACACGCTCCGCGCGGTGGAAAACTTCCCGATCACCGGCCAGCGGATCGGCGAGACGCCCGACCTGATCGCGGCTCTGGCCAGCATCAAGCAGGCTGCGGCCGAAGCCAATGCCGGGCTGGGCCTGCTCGATGCGGTCCGCCGCGAGGCGATCGTCGCCGCCTGCCGCGAAATCAGTGCAGGCGCGCTGCACGACCAGTTCGTTGTCGATCCGATCCAGGGCGGCGCCGGCACCTCGACCAACATGAACGCCAACGAGGTGATCGCCAACCGGGCGCTGGAACTGATGGGGCGTGCGCGTGGCGACTATCGGCACCTGCACCCGAACGAGCACGTGAACCTCGGCCAGTCGACCAACGATGTCTATCCCACGGCGCTGAAGCTCGCCGCGCGTGCGGGCGTCGGGCGGCTCATCGCGGCGATGGCGGTGCTCAGGCAGGGCTTCGCCGCGAAGTCGGCGGAATTTTCCGATGTCCTGAAGATGGGCCGCACACAGTTGCAGGACGCGGTGCCGATGACGCTCGGGCAGGAGTTCGGCACCTATGCCCGGATGCTGGCCGAGGACGAGGCGCGTTTGGCCGAGGCCGTCGACCTGATCCGAGAGATCAACCTTGGCGCCACCGCCATCGGCACCGGGATCAACACCCATCCGCGCTATGCCGAGCTGGTGCGGGCGAAGCTGTCGGAAATCACCGGAATCGAGTTGATCACCGCGCCGGATCTTGTCGAGGCGACGCAGGACTGCGGCGCCTTCGTGCAGTTGTCGGGTGTCTTGAAGCGCGTCGCGGTGAAGCTGTCGAAGACCTGCAACGACCTCAGGCTCCTCTCCTCCGGCCCCCGTGCGGGTCTGGGCGAGATCAACCTGCCGGCGCGCCAGGCGGGGTCGTCGATCATGCCGGGAAAGGTCAATCCGGTGATCCCCGAGGTGGTGAACCAGATCGCCTTCGAAGTGATCGGCAACGACCTGACGATCACCATGGCGGCCGAGGCGGGGCAATTGCAGCTCAACGCCTTCGAGCCGGTGATCTTCTACAGCCTGCACCGCAGCCTTGCCCATCTGGCCGCCGGCTGCCTGACGCTGGAGGCGAACTGCGTGCGCGGCATCACCGCCAACCGGGAACACCTGCGCCGCACCGTCGAAAACTCCATCGGCATCGTCACCGCGCTGAACCCCCATATCGGCTATCGCAATGCGACCGACGTCGCGATGGAGGCGCACCGGTCGGGCCGGGGGGTCTATGAGATCGTGCTGGAACGCGGGCTGATGGCGAAGGACCGGCTCGATGCGGTGCTGCGCCCAGAGGCGCTGACGGTGCCGGTCGAATGGAAGGTCGACCCGAGGGGATAGCGCGCAAGCGCATCGGGGGGGCACGCCTTCGCCTTGCGCTGGAAGCTCGTCGATCCCGGTGCAAACGAACCGGCGGGAACGACGGAACCCTGTCAGGCGGCCGCACGCCGGGCAGCGAGCACGCGGGCCACGGTCGCGCCCATCTCGGAGGGGTTGGGCGCCACGGTGACCCCGGCGGCGGTGAGGATCTCGACCTTTTCCTGCGCCGATTCCCCGAAGGCGCTGATGATCGCGCCGGCATGGCCCATCTTGCGGCCCTTCGGCGCCGACAGCCCGGCGATATAGGCGACGACCGGCGTCGCCATGTGGTCACGGGCATAGGCGGCGGCCTCGGCCTCTTGCGGGCCGCCGATTTCGCCGATCAGCATCACGGCATCGGTTTCCGGATCATCCTCGAAGAGCTGCAGGATATCCTTGAAGCTTGATCCGTTGATCGGGTCACCGCCGATGCCGACGCTGGTCGAGACGCCGATTCCCAGCGCCTTCATCTGGCTGGCGGCCTCATAGCCCAGCGTCCCCGAGCGCCCGACAATCCCGACCCGGCCGGACATGTAGATCTGCGGCGGCATGATCCCCATGAATCCCCTGCCGGGGCTGATGACCCCGGCGCAGTTCGGGCCGATCAGCCGCATTTTCCGCGCCTCGGGGTAGCGCCGCAGGAAGCGCTTGACCCGCATCATGTCCTGCGCGGGGATGCCGTCGGTCACGCAGACGGCGGTACGGATCCCTGCGTCGGCGGCCTCCATGATCGCATCCGCGGCGAAGGGGGGAGGAACGAAGACAAGCGACGCATCTGCCCCGGTCGCCTCGACCGCCTCACGCACCGTATTGAAGAGCGGCTGGTCGAGATGGCTTTCGCCGCCGCGCCCCGGAGTTACGCCACCTACGACGTTCGTGCCGTGCTTGATCATCTCGGCGGCGTGAAAGGCGCCGATGCGGCCGGTCATGCCCTGGACGATGACGCGGGTCTTGTCGGTGATCAGAATGGCCATGCGGGGCTCCCTTCAGGCTGCGAGCGTGGGACGCGCGGCCACCGCGGCGGCGGCGGCATCGGCCAGGGTGTCGACAGAAATCAGCGGCAGGCCGGATCGTTCGATGATCCGGCGGCCAGCCTCGACATTGGTGCCGGCGAGGCGGACAACGACCGGAAGCGTCAGGTCAAGCTGGCGGTAGGCGGTGACCACGCCGTCCGCCACCCAGTCGCAGCGGTTGATGCCGGCAAAGATGTTCACCAGGATCACCCCGACGTTTCGGTCGGCCAGCACGGTCTGGAACGCCTTGACCACCCGCTCCGGGCTGGCGCCGCCGCCGATGTCGAGGAAGTTGGCCGGCTCGCCCCCGGCAAGATGGATCATGTCCATCGTCGCCATCGCAAGGCCGGCGCCGTTGATGATGCAGCCGATGTCGCCGGTCAGCCCGACATAGGCGAGGCCGTGGTCGCCCGCGGTGCTTTCGCGCGAATCTTCCTGGCTGCGGTCGCGCAGTTCCGCCACCGCGGCCTGGCGGAACAGGGCGTTGGTGTCGAAGGACATCTTCGCGTCCAGCGCCACCAGGTCGCCCGAGCCGGTGATGACCAGCGGGTTGATCTCGACCATGACCGCATCGAGATCGCGATAGGCACGGTAGCAGGCGCGCAGGATCGAGACCATCTGCGCGATCTGCCCGCCCTTCAGGCCCAGCTGGAAGGCCAGCTCGCGTGCCTGGAACTCGGTCAGGCCGACGGCCGGGTCGATGGTCATCCGGCGCAGGCTCTCGGGATCGGTTTCGGCCAGATCCTCGATCTCCATCCCGCCCTGTGCCGAGGCGACGATCATGATCCGCTCGGACTTCCGGTCCAGCACGAAGCCCAGGTAGATCTCCTGCGCGATGTCCGAGGCGGCCTCGATCCACAGCCGGTAGACGCCCTTGCCGTTCGCGTCGGTCTGCCTGGTCACAAGCTGCTTGCCGAAGAGCGTGGCGGCAAAGCTTGCCACCTCATGCTCGTCGCGGCAGAGCTTGACGCCGCCTGCGGCACCGCGCCCGCCTGAGTGGACCTGGGCCTTGACCACCCAGGCGCTGCCGCCGAGTTCGCGGGCCCGGTAGCCCGCCTGTTCGGGGCTGTAGGCAAGGCCACCCCGCGGCACCGGCACGCCGAAGCGGGCGAGGATTTCCTTGGCCTGGTATTCGTGGATGTCCATCGGCTCCTCCCTGTTCCACGGCAGGGTGGGGATTCCCCGCCCCGTGGTCGTCACTCGGCGGCGATCGCCTCGGCGATGACCAGCACGTTGCGCGCCATCTTTTCGCTGGCCGCGTCGATCATCTTGCCGTCCAGGCTCGCCGCGCCCTTGCCCTGCGCCTCGGCCAGCTTCAGTTCCTCGATGATCCGGCGCGCCTTGGTGACCTCCGCCTCGGTCGGGCTGAAGACCTCGTTGGCAAGCGCCACCTGGCTGGGATGGATCGCCCATTTCCCCTCGCAGCCCAGAGCGGCAGCGCGGCGGGCACCGTCCCTGTAGCCCTCAGGGTCCGAGAAATCGCCAAACGGCCCGTCAATGGCGCGCAGGCCGTAGGCGCGGCAGGCGATGACCATGCGCGAAATCGCGCCATGCCACTGGTCACCCGGATACATCGGGTTCAGGCCGCCGATGTTCACGGTCCGCGCGCGCATCGAGGCCGCGTAGTCTGCCACGCCGAAGTGCAAGGCTTCGAGCCTGCCACCGAACTGGGCGATGGTTTCGACATTGGCCATGCCAAGCGCGGTCTCGATCAGCGCCTCGAGCCCCACGCGGGTGGCGTGGCCTTTGGCCTGTTCGATCTGGTTCACCAGCGCCTCTACCATGTAGAGATCGCCCGGAACGCCGACCTTGGGCACCAGCAGCGTGTGGACGCGGTTGCCGGCCTGCTCCATCACATCGACGACGTCGCGGTACATGTAATGCGTGTCGAGCCCGTTGATGCGGACCGAGACGGTCTTGCCCTTCGCTGCCCAGTCGATGTCGTTCAATGCCTCGATCGCGTTCCGGCGCGCCTGTTCCTTCTCGGGCGGGGCGACGGCATCCTCAAGGTCGAGAAAGACGTAGTCGGCCGGACCCTGCGCAGCCTTGTCGATCATCGTCGGGTTCGACGCCGGAACTGCCAGTTCCGAACGCTGCAGGCGTTGCCGCCTGAGCGGGTACAGAGTGTGACTCATGCTGCTCTCCTGAGCGCCTATTCGGCGGCGATGGGGGTGGTGGCGCCGAACGTGGGCTGCACGGCGCGGACGACGGGTTGGGCATAGACCTCCTGCGCGGCCGCCACGCCCGCGCCGAAGGTGATCTGCGCTCCGGCGGCGGCCAGGGCCAATTCGGCGATGGCGACGGCCGACAGGCACATGCCTTCGTTCAGATCACCCAGATGGCCGATGCGGAAGACCTTGCCGTTCAGCGGCCCGAGGCCCGCCCCGAAGGAGCAGTTGAAGCGATCGTAGGCGATGCGGATCACCTCGCGCGCGTCCACGCCCTGCGGCACGCGGATCGCGCTGACCGTGTCGGAATGAAGCGAGGGATGTTCGGCGCAGAGGTCCATCCCCCAGGCGGCGACGGCCCTGCGCACGCCGGTCGCAAGGCGGTGGTGGCGGGCAAAGACGTTCTCCAGCCCTTCGGTGAGCATCAGGTCCAGCGCCTTGCGCAGCCCGTGAAGCAGGGGAACCGGCGGGGTATACGGGAAGTAGCCCGTCGCATTCATCCGCGCCATCTCGGCGAAATCGAAGAAGGCACGGCGCATCCGCGCCGATCTCGCCGCCGCCATCGCCTTTGCCGAGACGCCGATCATGCCGAGGCCCGGCGGCAGCATGAGCCCCTTCTGGCTGCCGGTCACCGCCAGGTCCACGCCCCATTCGTCCATCCGGAAATCGATCGCGCCGACCGAGGAGACGCCATCGACGAAGAGGAGTGCATCGTGAAAGGACTCGTCCAGCGCACGGCGGACGAGCGCCACGTCGGAGGTGACGCCGGTGGCGGTTTCGTTGTGGGTGACGAAGACGGCCTTGATCTCGCCCTTGCGGTCCTTGCCGAGGATGCGGGCGAATTCGTTCGTGGGCGTCCCTGCCCCCCAGGCGAGATCGACAAGCTCGACATCCAGCCCGAGCTTCCGCGCCATCTCGACCCAGAGATGGCTGAACTGGCCATGCCGGGCCATCAGCACCCTGTCGCCCGGGTTCAGCGTGTTGCAGATCGCCGCCTCCCAGCAGCCGGTGCCGGAACCGGGGAACATCATCACGGTGCCGGTCTCGGTCCCGAGCACCTTTTTCAGGTCCGCGAACAGGCCCATCGTGAGGTCGCCGAAATCCGGGGCTCGGTGGTCCTGCATCGGCACGAGCATGGCCCGGCGCACCGCCTCGGGCACGTTGGTGGGGCCGGGAATGTAAAGGTGCTGGGTTCCGGTTTTCATCGCATCCTCCCGTTGGTGGGGATGAGACATGACACCGGCCGACCTCGGTGCAAACCGAAAGCGGGTTCTGTTGTGAATGCGAGATTTTACAATCTTCGTAGTTTGTAATAGTGTAAATGTGACTGTATTCAATTTGTGTGCGATAGTATGCAGAAGACCTTCATCGGCCCGCATCTGCGGCGGCTTCGGATCGACCGCGGCCAGACCCAGGTCCAGATGGCAAAGGCGCTGGGACTCAGCGCCTCCTACGTCAACCTCATGGAAAACAACGAAAGGTCCGTATCCGTCGCGGTTCTTCTGCGGCTGTTTGAAGTCTATGGCGTCGACTGGCGCGAGATCGCCGACGAGGATGGCCGCAGCCAGTTGGCCGATTTGCGGGCAGTGACGCAGGATCCGCTGTTTGCCGAATCCCGGCCCGACCTCGCGCAACTGCGTGCCGCGCTCGTGCATTCGCCTGCGCTCGCGGCGTCGTTTCTGCGCCTGCACAGCGCCTATCAGGCGGCAACCGATCAACTTCTGGCATTGACCCAGGGCGAGGCCCCGCAGATCGTGACGACGCCCGAGGCGGTGGTGCACAACGAGTTCCGCCGCCGCCGCAACCATTTCCGCGAACTGGAGGAGGCAGCCGAGACATTCTGGGCGGGCGCCGCGGTGGAGGCGGACGAGGTCTATGTCGCGCTGAAGCGGCGGCTGCGAGACCATGTGGATGTCACGGTCCGGCTGGTGCGGGTGAAGGACCTGCCGGGGACGCTGCGCCAATATGACGCATCCCGGCGCGAGATCCGGCTGTCCGAGGCACTGGACCACACCAACCGCATCTTTCAGCTCGTTCACATGTGCGCCCTCTTGGAACAGCGGACGCTGCTCGACACCCTGGTGGTGCGGTCGGGAATCACCGATCCGCGCGGCGTGGCGCGGCTCCGGGTCGAACTGGCCAACTATTTCGCCGCCGCCGTGCTGATGCCCTATGATGCCTTCCTCACCGAGGCGCGGGCGACGAAGTACGACCTTGACCACATCGCCATCCGCTTCGGCGTCAGTTTCGAACAGGCCTGCCATCGCGCCACGACGCTTCAGCGCGAGGGCGCGCAGGGCGTGCCGTTCTTCTTCCTGCGGATAGACAAGGGCGGAAACGTCACAAAGCGATTCAACGCCACCGGGTTCCATCTGGCCGAACATGGCGGCGCCTGTCCGCGGCTCGATGTGCACACGAGCTTCCGGACCCCGGGGCGGATCGTGCCGCAATTCGTGGAAATGCCGGACAAGTCGCAGTTCTTCGTCTTCTCCCGGACGGTGGACCGACCCACCTGGGCACGGCACGCGCAAGACAACCGGCTGGCCGTCGCAATGGGCTGCGCGATTGAACATGCGTCCGAAATCGGCTATGCCGAGGTCTTTTCGGTAGCCGGCGCACGGATGACGCCGATCGGCATCAACTGCCGTATCTGTCCGCGCGCGGACTGCGACCAGCGCGCGCATCAGGCAGTGGTGCTGTCCCGACCGGTGGACGAGAAACGTCGGGGGGTCACCCGGTTCGGGGGATGAGGGGCAGACGGGCGCGTCGGTGGTCGGACGGTCATGGCGATCGCGACGCAGATTGTGGCCAATCGCAGTGGGAAAGGCTTGGCTGAATCCAACACCATCGGAATGAAATTTCGGCTCGCGGCCGGGGTCATCGCGATGGGATCTGATCTCCCCTCAACAAAACCGAACGTTGCTAAAGGAAAAGCGTTATTCGGCTCGTAGTCCCCGTCGCCTACGATAATCCTCGCCGTGCCGGCTCGCCAGGGTTTCCGAAACGTCCAGCGCACTTCCCACGGTGCCCGCGCAAAAGATCGTGCGGGTGCGGTGGCATCGAAACGACATCTTTCGCCGGCTTGCGGATATCCGCGGTCACTTCGCCTACTCCCGGAGCGAATGGCGGCAATGCAAACAAACCCGGGAGCTATTCGGGAGGAACAGATGAAACTGAACCGGATCATTCTCGCTGCGGGATTGCTGCCAATATCTGCAGGCACCGCCGCTGCCATCGACCTGACGGTCGTGTCCTGGGGAGGGGCCTATTCCCATTCTCAGGAGATGGCCTATCACAAGCCCTACATGGCGGCCAATCCGGACGTGAAGATCATCAACGATGAAAGCGCGGCCGAGGCGGTGGCCAAGTTGCGCGCAATGAAGGAGGCGGGCAACATCACCTGGGATCTGATCGACGTCGAGGCCGCCGACGGCATCCGCATGTGCGATGAGGGCCTTGTCAAGAAGATCGACTTCGACAAGGAACTGGCCGCGGCCCCTGACGGGACACTGGCGCGCGCGGATTTCGGCGATACGGTGGTGGCCGACTGCTTCGTTCCCGAGATCGCATTCTCGACAACCGTCGGCTACCGGACCGACAAGCTGCCCGCAGGGGCGGAGCCGCCCACGGGTGCCTGCGATCTTTTCGATCTCGAAAAATACCCCGGGCGGCGCGCGCTCAACAAACATCCGATCGTCAATCTGGAGTGGGCGCTTCTGTGCGACGGCGTGCCCTACGAGGAGGTCTATTCGACGCTTGCGACCCAGGAGGGCCAGGCGCGCGCCTTCGCCAAGCTCGACACGATCAAGAAGGACACGCTCTGGTGGTCGTCGGGCGCCGAGGCGATCCAGCTTCTGGCCGACGGCGAGGTGTTCATGGGGTCGGCCTACAACGGCCGCCTGTTCTCGGCGATCGCCGAGCAGAACCAGCCGCTCGGGATCGCCTGGGATCACCAGGTGCTGGAACTCGACGGTTGGGTGGTGCCGGCGGGCCTGCCGGCGGAGCGGGAGAAGGCGGTGATGGACTATCTCTTCTTCGCCACCGATTCGCAGCGGCTCGCCGATCAGGCGAAATACATCCCCTATGCGCCGGCAAGGGTGTCTTCGATCCCGCTGGTGGGCAACCACGCGGAACTTGACGTCGAAATGGCGCCGCACATGCCGACCAATCCGGCCAATGGCGCGCACAAATACGTCAACAACTACGTCTGGTGGGCAGACCACCGCGATGACCTGGACGCCAAGTTCCAGGTATGGTTGTCCAAATAGACATCCACCGGAGGCGAGGCAGGTGAGTCCGGCCTCGCCTCCGGTCGTTGCCGATCTTCCGGATGCACCGGAAGGACCGCGGCACCTTGGCATTCCCATCCGGATGGGCAGAATGAACAGGCCGCCTGAGGATATCGTGCCATGACCCTGACCCAACCCGTCTTCGGCCTGAACGTGGATCCTCTCGATGCGATCCTGGCGCGTGACGGGGATGCCGTTCTGGCGGTCATCACCGGCGTCGAGGGACCGTCCTATCGCCCCGTCGGCGCGACGATGGCGGTCTTTCCCGACCGCCATCGCGTCGGCACCCTGTCGTCGGGCTGCATCGAGAACGACATCGCGCTCCATGCTCTCGACGCGCTCCAGAAGGGGCGGCCTGCCGCGGTGCGATACGGTCGCGGCTCGCCCTACATGGACATCAGGCTTCCTTGCGGCGGCGGGCTCGACATCCTGCTCCTGCCGCGGCCTGATCGCGGCACGCTCCGCCGGCTCGCCGAGCGGCGCCGGCAGCGCATCCCCTGCACGCTCCGCATCGCACGGGACGATGGTGCGATATCGCTGGAGGACGAGGGCGAAACCGGCTGGGACGGGCAGGTGTTCCGGCTGCGCTTCATTCCGGAAATCCGCTTTCTCGTCTTCGGCAAGGGCCCGGAGGCGGGAACCTTTGCCGCGCTGGTGCAGTCGGCCGGCTATCCGAATGTCCTCCTGTCACCCGATGACGAGACGCTGGAGCACGGCGCGGCGACGGGGTGCGCGACAAGGGCGCTGACAGCAAAGGTGTTTCCCGCCGACCTCGCCGTTGATGCCAGGACCGCGATCGTTCTGTTCTTCCATGACCACGACTGGGAACCGCCGATCCTCGCCGACGCGCTGGCGAGCCCGGCCTTCTATATCGGCGCCCAGGGCAGCCGGATGGCGCGCGACACCCGCAATCTGGAGCTGGAGTCCCTGGGCATCGATTTCGCGGCGCTGCGGCGGCTGCGCGGGCCGATCGGGCTCTTGCGCTCGGCGCGCGACGCACGCACGCTCGCCATCTCCGTGCTGGCCGAGGTGCTGTCGGTGGCGACCACGGCCGGGCCGGAAGCATAGGCGGTGGGGACGCCGCCTGATCGACCCGCGCCGCTCCTGCGGAGCGGTCCAATCGACCCGGCGAGGGGGCGCGACTCTCGTCACGGCCTGGCCGTCCGGCGCGACATATACTTCAAACGGGAGGGAAGCCCCAACAATGGAACCGCGCTTCACGCTGCGCCAGATCCGCTATTTCCTTGCCGCTGCCAGGGCAGGAAGCGTGAACCAGGCGGCCTTTGACGTCAACATCTCGGCACCGTCGATCTCGGCGGCAATCAGCCAGATCGAGGAGCAGTACAACATCCAGCTCTTCGTCCGGCATCATTCCCACGGGCTGCTGATGACCGAGGACGGCAAGGCGTTCTTCTCGGTTGCAAAGGCGTTCTACGACCATGCTGAACAGCTCGAAAGCGATGCACAGGGAATGGGCAAGACGATCTCGAGCATCGTCAACGCCGGCTGCTTCGTCACCCTGGCGCCGGTGATCATCCCGCTGATCGCCACCGGCTTCGCCAAGACCTATGAGCAATCGCGGCTCTCGTTCGTGGAGGGTCACCAGGCCTGGTTGCTTGGCGCACTGCGCGACGGCATCGTCCAGATCGCCTTCACCTACAAGTTCGGCATGGGCCGGGATCTGATGTTCGAACCCCTCGGAGAGGTCGAGCCCTACTGCATTTTGCCCAAGACCCACCGGCTGGCCGCCGCCGACAGGATCGACCTGAAGGAAATCTCCGACGATCCGATGATCCTGCTCGATCTTCCCAAGAGCGGGGAATACTACCTGTCGCTGTTCGACATCGCGCAGATCAGCCCGAAGATCGCCCACCGCACCACCTCGCCCGAGGTGGCGCGGGTGATGGTCGCACACGGGCTCGGCTATTCGATCCTGGCGATGCCGACGCGGCACACCTTCGCCATCGACGGCAGCGAATTCGCGGTCCGGCCATTGGCGGGCGACCTGCCGAACCTCTGCGTGGGGATGCTGGCCACGGCCGAGACGGCGTCAAGCCATACCTACGGCTGCGTTCGCAAGGTGGCGAAGGAGGGGCTTTCCAGCCTGCTGCTGCCGGTTTGAACCGACTGACCCCTCCGGCGGGCGGAAAGAAGAAAAGCTGAACCGTGCAGACGGAATTTCGTGGGACGCAGCGGCGGCCCCGGCCGTGTAGCGTCGGTTCGCGGAAGCGGCGGCCCGGCGATGCGGGAGGTTCGGGATGCGGGACGAGGTGGCGGAGGCGGTCGGCGGGCTCGTGCGCTGGGCGGCGGGGTTGTCCTGGCCGGACCTGCCGGACGATGTTCGCCGGCGCGCGGCGCTGATCCTCTTCGACGATTTCGCCGCGATGGTGGCAGCGCGGGCGGAGCCCGAACTGGTTGCCCTCAGGAAGGGCCTGGTGCGCAGCGCCGGGCCGGCCGAGGCGTCGGTGTTCGACGGCGGCGGCGCCCGGCTCGACCGCTATTCGGCCGCGCTGTCGAACGGCGCGGCCGCCGACTGGTGCGAGCTGGACGGCGGCTATCGCCCGGCGGTGTGCCACGCCGCGCTCTACTGCCTGCCGGCACTGATGGCCGAGGCCGAAGCCGGCGGTGCGACGGTCCGCGACCTGCTGGTGGCGCTCGTCGCCGGCTACGAAACGGTAGCCCGCTTTGCCAGCGCCTTCACCTTTCCCCCGCTCGTCCTGCATCCGCATGGCGGGCTTGCCACGATCGGCGCCGCTGCCGCCGTCGCCCGGCTGCGCGGCCTTGGGGCGGAGGCGTTCGGACGGGCGGTCTCGACGGCGGCGACGCTGGTCCTTCCCGGCCCGTTCCGCCACGCGGTCGAGGGAGCGCTGGTGCGCAATGTCTGGCCGGGCCATTGCGCGCAGAACGGGCTCAGGGCGGTCGACTGGAGCGAGATCGGAATATCAGGCACGCCGGGCAGCGTCGCCGAGGTCTTCGTCACGATCCTCGGCGCAACGGCCGAGGCGGCGAGGATCGACACCGGGCTCGGCCGCGACTGGGCGATGCGCGATGGCTATCACAAGATCCATGCCTGCTGCCAGTATGGCCACTCCACGGTAGAAGCGGTGCAGGCGGCACTACAAGGGTGCGAACCACTGGCGCCCGGGAGGATCGAAACGATTCTCGTCGAAGTGCACGAGAAGGGCCGCGCGCTCGACAATGCCGCGCCGGCGACCACGCTGGCGGCCAAGTTCTCGATCCAGCACATCGCCGCCGCGACCGCCATCTTCGGTCATGCCGGCGCCGCGGCCTTCGCTGCCGGGACGCTGACCGACGATGGCCTCGCCCGGCTGCGACACCGGGTTGCCATCGCCCCGTTCACCCCGCAGATGGATTGGCCGAACGACCGGCCCGCGCGGGTAACGCTGACGCTGGCGGGCGGCCGCGAGCTGCGCGGCGAATGCCCGAGCGCGCGCGGCGGGCCGGATCGCCCCTTCGCGCCTGAGGAAATCATTGCCAAGGCCGAGGGCATCCTGGGCGCCGTCTATCCCCGGGCGGTGGCGCCGCTGGTTGCGGTCACCCGGCTGGAAGACGCCACGCTGATGCGGTCCTGGCGGGCAGTCGTCGCCGATTTCGTCTGACTGCCGAGGCTCTTTGCAAGCCGGATGGTGGCGAAGGAAATCCATGTCCGGCCCACGGAAAACACTAATACCGGCGGTCGCACACCGCATCCTATGATCCGGCATGACGAACACGATATGACGGGGAGCCCCCATGCTGTCGACCGAACTTAAATCCGTGGGCGACGCCTCCTGGCGCAAGGATGGCCTCGCCAAGGTAACCGGATCCGAGAAATACGCGCCCGACGTATCCGTCGACCGGATGTGGCACGGCCGGGTGCTGCGCAGCCCCCATGCCCATGCACGGATCGTGAGCGTGGATACCAGCGCGGCCGAGGCGCTCGGCGCGGTCTGCCTGACCTACGGCGACGTGCCGAAGATGCGCTACAACGAGCGGATCGTCAGCACGCCCCCCTGCCTCTACCGCGACCGTACCGTCGTTGCCGACAAGGCGCGCCACGTCGGCGAGGCGGTGCTGGCGGTTGCCGCCCCGACAGAGGAATTGGCCGAAAGGGCGCTGCGCGCGGTCAAGGTCGAATATGCGCCGATGCAGGTCATCACGACGATGGAGCAGGCGCTGAAGGATGGCGCAGATCCGATCCATGACACCGTGTTGCTGAACGGCAAGGACGTGCCGATCCACAACAACGTGGCGGTGCAGCGCACGATCGACGTTGGCGATGTCGAGAAGGGCTTCGCCGAGGCGGAGCTGGTGTTCGAGCGCACCTTCCGCACCAGCCGCATCTATCACGCCCAGATGGAGCCGAAGACGGTGACCTGCCGGCCCGAGATCGACGGCGGCATCACGGTCTGGTGCAGCACCCAGTCGATCCACAACACCCGCATCCTGCTTGGCCAGATCTACGACCTGCCGCTCAACAAGGTGAACGTGGTCAAGGTGGCGCTGGGCGGGGCGTTCGGATCGAGCATCCAGATGAACTCGGTGACGCCGATCTGCGTCGGGCTGGCGCTCAAGGCCGGAAGGCCGGTCAAGATCGCCTCGACCCGTGAGGAGGACATGCACGACCATGTCCGCTATCCCTCGCAGATCACCCTGAAGCTGGGGGCGAAGAAGGACGGCACCCTGGTCGCCGGCGAGATGCGGGCCGAGATCGACATCGGCGCCCACAACATCCAGGCATACCCGTTCCTCGGCGGGCTCGGCGGCTTCTGGGCCTCGCTCTACAAGCTGCCGAACATGAAATACCTCGGCCGGGCGATCTACAGCAACAAGACGCCCTCCTGCGCGATGCAGGGGTTTGGCGCGCCGCAAGCGCATTTCGCGGTCGAGTGCCTGATGGACGAGATCGCGCACCATCTCGGCCTCGACCCCGTTGAATACAAGCTCCGGCACTACGTCGGGCTCGGCGGCACGTTCTGGGGTCAGGGGCCGGCGTCGAAATGCATCATCCGCAGCGACGGCGTGCCGGAACTGCTGCGCACCGGTGCCGAAAAGATCGGCTGGGACAAGCGTCCGAAGCCGGGATCGCAGACGGGGCGGATGCGGCGCGGCATCGGCATGGCGCGCGGCTTCCACACCAGCGGCGTCGGCCATGCCAAGGCCTCGGGCGCCGAGATGATCGACTATTCCGGCGCGATCGTGAAGCTGAACGAGGACGGGACGATCGACCTGATCCAGTCGCTGATGGACCACGGCGGCGGCACCAACCACGCGATTTCGAAGATCGTGGCCGACGAGATCGGCGTGCCGGGGCACATGGTCGGCATCTCGCCCTGCGACACGCGCACCTCGCTCTATGACGTCACTACCCATGCGACGCGCGGGGTCTATGCCGGCGGCGCCGCGGCGCTGAAGGCGGCGAAGTCGGTCAAGGCGCAGATTTTGCACTGGGCGGCGCGCGTGCTCGACGTGCTGCCGGAATCGCTGGTGATCGAACCGGACGAAAAGCTGGGCCAGGGCGTCGTCTACTGCCCCAACCTGGCCGAACGGCGGATGACCGTGGGCGATGTGGCGCGCTATCTCCACATCAACAGCCTCGGCACGATCAGCGCTTCGGAAAGCATGCGGCAGGTCAACTGCCCGCCTGCCTACGTGTCCTACTACGTCGAGGTCGAGGTCGATACCGAAACCGGCCAGATTCACACCCGCCGCGCCGCGCTGGGCAGTGATTGCGGCACCGTGGTCAATCCGGCACTCGCGAGCGGCCAGCTCGTCGGCGGTCTGTCGAAGGGTCAGGGCTATGCGCTGATCGAGGACAACCACTGGGACCCGGTGACGGGCGAACTGGCCAGCAAGGGGTTCTGGGTCGACGGCAAGACCCCGTCGATGGCGGAATCGCCGCTTGCGGACGACATCATGACCCACTTCGCCCATACCCACGAACCGACCGGCCCCTTTGGAGCCAAGGGCCTTGGCGAAGCGGCGAAGAACCCCGCGATCGCCGCCTTCGCCAATGCGGTCTACAACGCGCTCGGCATCCGCTTTTACGAAGTGCCGATCACGCCGGAGAAAGTGCTCGCTGCGCTGGCCGGCCAGGAAGCGCAGGCGCGTGACAAGTCCCCGCGTCGGTCGCCCGCGGCCCCCGCGCCGGTCGCTGAATGAGGTTCTCAAGATGTATATGAACACCAATACCCGCATCCTTGCACCCGAGTTCGCGTTCGCGCGGCCGGCGAGCCTTGCCGAAGCCTTCGCCCTGATGAAGGAGCATGGCCCCGGCGCGCGTCTTCTCGCCGGGGGCACCGACCTTCTCGTGCAGATGAAGATGGAGCGGCTCCGCCCTGACCTGGTGATCAGCCTTGCCGGCGTGAAGGAGCTCGAAGGCATCGCCGCCGGCGACAGCCTGACGATCGGTGCGGCAACCACGATCTGGGCGATCAGCAAGTCGCCGGAAATCGGCGCACAGTTGCCGGCACTGCGCGAGGCCTGCAACGCCTTCAGCACGGTGTCGATCATGTTCATGGGCACGATCGGAGGCAATCTGTGCAACGCCTCGCCCGCCGCCGACACCGCCCCCGCGCTGCTTGTCCATGACGCCGGCGTGATCGTCAGGTCGGTGCGGTCGGAGCGTACGGTGCCACTGGCCGAATTCTTCACCGGCCCCGGCAAGACGGTGCTCAAGCCGGGCGAGATCGTCACCGCGGTGGCGGTGCCGAAGCCTGCGGCGGGCACCGGTAGCGCCTTCCTGAAGGTCTCGCGCGTGGTGGCAGACATCTCGCAGGTCTGCGCGGCGGTATCGGTGACGCGCGATGGCGGCAAGGTCACCGGCTGCCGGATCGCGCTCGGCTCGGTGGCGCCGACGCCGATCCGCATCGCGCGGGCCGAGGCGGCGCTCGTCGGAGCCGACGGAACCACGGATGCCTTTGCTGCGGCGGCCGAGATCGTCGCGGCCGACATCAACCCGATCTCGGATGTCCGCGCCTCCGAAAGCTATCGCCGGCAAGTCGCCCGGACCATCGTCCGCGACGCCCTGCAAACAGCCTGGCACCGCGCCGGGAAAGGAGCCCCGAAATGACCAAGCAGATCGTCCGTTTCACGCTTAACGGCACGCCGCGGGAATTTGCGGTCGAGGCCAACGAGTTGCTGCTGAACGTCATCCGCGAGCAGGAAAAGCTGACCGGCACCAAATACGGCTGCGGTATCGGCGAATGCGGCGCCTGCACCGTCCATGTCGACGGCAAGCCGGTGCTGTCCTGCCTCAAGCTCGCGGTCGAGGCCGAGGGCTGCGAAGTGGTGACGATCGAGGGCCTCGCCAAGGGGCGCGAGCTCGATCCGCTGCAACGGTCGTTCCTCGACAACAACGCGGTGCAGTGCGGCTACTGCACGCCGGGGATGATCATGATCGGGCGCACACTGCTCGACGAGAATCCCAACCCGACCGAGGACGAGGTGCGGACCCACATGCGCGGCCAGCTTTGCCGTTGCACCGGTTACGCCAGCATCGCCAAGGCGGTGATGGGGGCCGGAAAATACGAAACGAAAGACTTTCTTCTGCCGGCGGAATAGGCGCCGGCAGACCATCGCGACCGGACAGACCGACCTGACCCAAAGCGAAAACCGCTTTCCGGGCAGGAGAGAGGCTTGCCGGCAAGGCGCGGCAGGTAATGGCTACCGCGCCCAGGCCGGGACCTTGGCGCAAGAGGGACGACACGATGACAACGGACGATTGCGACATCCAGATCAAGGGCGGCGTGCTGGTCAGCAGCAAGGAGATGAAGCTGGCGGATGTCTTCATCCGGAACGGCCTGGTCGACAGCATCGAGACGCCGGGGAGCGGCAGGAAAGCGAAGAGGACCATAGACGCGACAGGCAAATACGTCCTGCCGGGCATCGTCGAGGCGCACCTGCATCCGGTCTATGCCGACCGGCTCGAAACCCTGTCGCGGGCGGCGGTCTATGGGGGCATCACCACGCTGATCCCCTATATCGGCGCCGTGAAGGCCTGGGGGGTCGAGGGCAACCTTCTCGACGCGGTGAACTACTTCATGGAGGAGGGCGCGCGCGATTCGGTCATCGACTTCGGGCTGCATTGCAGCCTCGTCGCCTCCGACCTGGCGGATCTGGAGACCACCATTCCGCAGATCTGCGCCAAGGGCGTGCGATCCTTCAAGGGCTTCATGGCCTACCGCAAGCGCGGGATGTTCCTCAGCGACGCCGATCTCATGCGCATCCTCAGCGTGCTGAAGGAGAACGGCGGGCTGTTCTGCGTCCATGCCGAGAACGGCGATCTCTGTGACTTCCTCGAGGATCGCTTCACCGCCGAGGGCAAGACCGGGCCGGAATACTACGCCCCCTCGCGCCCGGCGATCACCGAGGCCGAGGCCACCTTCCGCATCCTCAGCTTCGCCAAGGTGCTCGACTGCCCGATGTATGTCGTCCACGTCAGCACCAGAGAGGCGCTCGACGTCATCGGGATGTTCAAGGCCTGGGGCGGGGCGCCGATCTACACCGAGACCTGCACCCACTACCTGACGCTGACCAACGAAGAGATGCTCAAGCTCGGCTCGCTGGCCAAGGTCAGTCCACCCCTGCGCGAGAAGGAGCATATCGACGCGCTCTGGCAGGCGATCATCGACGGCAAGGTCGATGTCGTCGGCGCCGACACCGGTGGGCACCTGATCGCCAAGAAGGAACCGCGCTTCGGTGATGTCTTCAAGGCGCCGGCCGGGCTGCCGGGGCAGGAGACGATGTTCACCGTGACCTATGACGAAGGCGTCAACCGCCGCCAGGTCAGTCTCTGCCGACTGGTCGAGATCATGTGCGAGAAGCCGGCGAAGATTTTCGGGATCTTTCCGCGCAAGGGCGTGCTCCAGCCCGGGGCCGACGGCGACGTGCTGATCTTCGACCCGATGAAGCAACACACGATCACGGCGGCGAACCAGCACGTCAACACCGACTACACGATGTACGAGAACCGCACCGTGCTGGGTGCGCCGGAGATCGTCATCCAGCGCGGCGAGATCCTGCTTGAGGACGGCGAGTTGAAGGCCAGGAAGGGCCGCGCGCAATTCCTCCGGGCCGATCCGGCCTGACCTTCGACAACCACTGATAGAGACACACCAAGGAGAAACGAGATGGCAACCAGAACTTTGACAGTCGCGGCGCTTCAGGAAAAAGCGATGCCGCGGGCCTCGATCAAGGAGAAGATGGAGCAGCGGACGCTGCCGCTGATCGAGGAGGCGTCGAAGAAGGGCGCGCAGATCATCCTGGCGACCGAGCTTTGCACCACCGACTATGACCGCTGCTACGGCCAGAAAGACAACGACCTCTTCAAGGAGGCCGAGACGATCCCGGGCTACAGCACCAACGAGGTCGCCAAGCTGACCAAGAAATACGGCAACTACGTCATCTTCCCGCTGTTCGAGAAGGCGCATCCCGGCATCTACTACAATTCCTCGGCGACGATCGGCCCGGAGGGAACCATCGTCGGCACCTACCGCAAGACCCAGGTGGCGGGCGTCCAGGCGCTGGAGAAGATGTATTTCCGCGCCGGCCAGGACTTCAAGGTGCACGAGACCACCTTCGAGCCCTATGCCAAGTTCGGCACCATCATCTGCCATGACCGCCGCTATCCCGAGACCGCGCGTATTCTCGCCATGCTCGGTGCCGAGGTGATGTTCTGCCCGACCGCCGCGCCCGGCTACGCCCACGGCGTGCACTGGGGCAACCTCAACGTGATGCGGGCGGTCGACAACGGCATGTTCTGCGTCTACTCGAACCGGATCGGCAAGGAAGGCGTCAACGACTACTTCGGCGAAAGCATGATCGTCGACCCGATGGGCGAGGTGCTGGCCACCGGCGGCAAGCAGGAGAATGCCGTGATCATGGCCGACCTCGACCTCGCCAAGGTCGACGAGGCGCGGATCAAGGTGCCGACCCTGCGCGACATGCGCGGCGACTTCTGGATGAAATACTACAATCCCACCTACGACGCCCTCGTCGGCTGACAGGCCGCAGGCGCCCCGCGGCACGACCGCCGCGGGGCCCGTTCCGATCCCGACCGGACAGGACCATGACCCACTACTCGGCCTTCAGCCTCTTCCGCGAGGCGCTGCGCGGCAACACCGGCTGGACCCGCGCCTGGCGCGACGCCCCGCCGAAGCCCGCCTATGACGTCGTCATCATCGGCGGCGGCGGCCACGGGCTCGCCACCGCCTACTACCTGGCGAAGAACCACGGCATCACCAATATCGCGGTGATCGAGAAGGGCTATATCGGCGGCGGCAACACCGGGCGAAACACCACCATCATCCGGTCGAACTACATGATCGACGGGAATACCGCCTTCTACGAGCATTCGATGAAGCTGTGGGAGGGGATGAGCCGCGACCTGAACTTCAACGTCATGTACTCGCCGCGCGGGCAGCTCAACCTCGGCCATTCGCCGGCGCAGATGGACGCGCTGGCGCGGCGCGGCAACATCATGCGGATGAACGGCATCGACGCCGAGCTTCTGCCGCGCGAGGAAGTCCAGCGCCGGGTGCCGATCCTCGACTATTCTGACAATGCGCGCTTCCCGATCCACGGCGGGCTCTGGCAGCAGCGTGCCGGCACCGCCCGTCACGACGCGGTGGCCTGGGGCTATGCCCGCGGCGCCGATGCGCGCGGGGTCGACATCATCCAGAACTGCGAGGTCACCGGCTATATCCGGGAACAGGGCCGCATCGTCGGGGTGGAAACCACGCGGGGGCCGATCCGGGCGAAGAAGGTGGGACTGGCAGTCGCCGGACACACCGGCCAGCTTGCCGCCAAGGCCGGGCTCCGGCTGCCGATCGAAACCCATATCCTCCAGGCCTTCGTGACCGAGGCGATCAAGCCGGTGATCGACTGCGTCGTCGCCTTCGGCGCGGTGCACTTCTACATCTCGCAGTCCGACAAGGGCGGGCTGGTGATGGGTGGCGATCTCGACGGCCACAATTCCTACGGCCAGCGCGGCGACCTGCCGGTTGTCGAGGAAACCATGGCCGCGGCCAAGGCGCTGGTGCCATTGGTGTCGCGGCTCCAGCTTCTACGGCACTGGGCGGGGGTGATGGACATGACGATGGACGGCAGCCCGATCATCTGCAAGGCGCCGGTCGACGGGCTCTATATCAACGGCGGCTGGTGCTACGGCGGCTTCAAGGCGACGCCCGCCAGCGGCTGGTGCTTTGCCCATACCATCGCCAACGACCAGCCCCATCCCTTGAACGCACGGTTCACCCTCGACCGCTTCCATCGCGGCCACCAGCTCGACGAGAAGGGCATGGGGCCGACCCCCTGGGCGCACTGAAAGGACGCAACGATGCTGAGACTGGCCTGCCCCTATTGCGGCGAAAGGGATTACGTCGAGTTCCTCTATGGCGGTGATGCGAGCCAGAAGATGCCGGCACTTGACGACGACATGGACAACTGGGTCGACTACGTCTTCTTTCGCGACAACCCCAAGGGCGAGCATGCCGAGTTCTGGCAGCACCAGCACGGCTGCCGGCAGTGGCTCAGGGTGGTGCGCCATACGGTTACGCATGCGGTGATGTCGGTTCGTCCGGCGCGTGAAGCGCTTCCCGCGACAGAGGAAAAGCAGGTGGAAGTGGCATGACCGGGCAGGCACGAAGGCTCGCCGCGGGCGGGCGGATCAACAGATCGCGGCCGATCTCCTTCCGCTTCGATGGACGGTCCTACGGCGGCTACGAAGGCGACACGCTCGCCTCGGCGCTTCTGGCGAACGGGGTGACGCTGGTCGGGCGCAGCTTCAAGTATCACCGGCCGCGGGGCATCTACTCGGCCGGCATCGAGGAACCGAACGCGCTGGTCACGCTGCGCGGCGAGGGGCGCCACGAACCCAACGTTCCGGCGACCAAGGTCGAGCTTTTCGACGGGCTCGAGGCGCATAGCCAGAACCGCTGGCCGTCGCTGCGCCACGACGTGATGAGCGTCGTCGGAAATTTCCCCAAGGCGCTCGGAGCGGGCTTCTACTACAAGACCTTCATGGGCCCGACGCGGCGGGCCTGGATGCTCTATGAACATTTCATCCGCAAGGCAGCGGGGATGGGCGACCCGACCTTTGCGCCCGATCCGGACCATTATGAAAAGGCCCATGCCTTCTGCGACCTCCTCGTTGTCGGCGGCGGCCCGGCGGGGTTGGCGGCGGCGGTTGCGGCGGGACGCAGTGGGCTGCGGGTCATCCTGGTCGAGGACGATGCCGAGCTTGGCGGGTCGATGCTCGGCTGCCGCGACGACGCAGCGGTTGGCTGGCTGAAATCGACGCTTGCCGAACTGGCGGCGCTGCCTTCCGTCCGGATGATGACGCGGACCTGTGCCTTCGGCGCCTATGACGGCATGACCTTCGGGCTTCTCGAACGGGTCGGCGACCATCTCGCCGTCCCCGCGCCATTCCAGCCGCGGCAACGCTACTGGCGTGTCCGGGCCGAGCGGGTGATCCTGTCGACCGGCATGATCGAACGGCCGATCGTCTTTGCCAACAACGACCTGCCGGGGGTCATGCTGGCCGCTGCCGCGCGCTGCTACGTCAACCGCTTCGCGGTGCGGCCGGGTCGCCGCGTCGTGGTGTTCACCAACAACGACAGCGCCTATGGCGCGGCCGAGGATCTGCGGGCGTCCGGCGCGGATGTCAGCATCGTCGATATCCGCGCCGTGATCCCCGAAGCCTTGCGGGCGCGGACCGCCAGGGCCGGCATCGAGGTGCGTTCCGGCTGCGCGGTGGGGCGCGCCAACGGCAAACGGGCTGTCACCAGTGTCGACATCGTCCCCTTCGACGCAGGGCGCCCCGAAGCCGCGCGCACCCGCAAGCGCCTGTCCTGCGACCTTCTCGCGGTCTCTGGCGGCTGGACGCCGACGCTGCACCTGCTCGCGCAGCGCGGCTGCAAGCCGGCCTATGACGGTAACCGGGCCATGCTGGTCGCGGCCCACGTGCCGGAGGGGTTTCACCTCGCCGGCGGCGCCGCCGGCCAGACCACGCTGCGATCCTGCATCGAAAGCGGGGTGGCCGCGGCCCAGGCGGCAGTCCAGGCGTGCGGTCGGGCTTTCGGTGTTCCAGGCCGCCCGCTCGCCGAGCATCTGCCTGCCGATGCCGATGAAGCCACCATCGCCCCGGTCTGGACGATCCCGGCGCCGCTCAACGGTCGCGCCGGCAAGATGTTCGTCGATCTCCAGCACGACGTCGGCGCCGACGACATCGTGCTCGCGCACCGCGAGGGCTATGCCTCGGTCGAGCATCTGAAGCGCTACACCACCCTTGGGATGGCGAACGACCAGGGCAAGACCTCCAACCTCAACGCGCTCGCCATCCTCGCCGGGCTTAGCGGCCGGGCGATCGGCGAGGTCGGCACCACGACCTACCGGCCGCCGTTCCGGCCGATCGCCGTCGGCGCGCTGGCCGGGCCGGAGACCGGGCTGCACTTCCGCCCGATCCGGCGCAGCCCGATGCACGACTGGCATCACGAACATGGCGCCGCGCTCACCACGACCGGGCTCTGGCTGCGGGCGTGGTATTTCCCCAAACCGGGGGAAACGCGCCGGGACGCCTATGCCCGGGAATCCGCCGCGGTGCGTCGTTCGGTCGGGCTGACCGATGTCTCGTCGCTCGGCAAGATCGACGTCCAGGGGCCGGATGCGGCCGAGTTCCTGAACCGCGTCTATGTCAACGGCTTCTCGAAGCTGCAGGTCGGCAAGGCGCGCTATGGCGTGATGCTGCGGCCCGACGGGATCGTGCTGGACGACGGCACCGTGTCGCGCATCGCCGATCACCACTACTTCATGACCACGACCACGGCGGGCGCGGGCAAGGTGATGGCGCATCTGGAGTTCCTGCTCCAGACCGCCTGGCCCGATCTGAGGGTGCACGTCACCTCGGTCACCAGCCAGTGGGCCGGGATGGCGGTTGCCGGCCCGAAGTGCCGCGACCTGCTCGACCGGGTGGTCACCGATATCGACCTGTCGGACGGGGCGTTGCCGTTCATGGGCGTGGCGCATGGCCATGCGGGCGACTTGCCGGTGCGCATTCTGCGGGTGAGCTTTTCGGGCGAACGCGCCTACGAGGTCTATACCCCGGCGGGCTACGGGATGGACCTGTGGCAGATGCTCTGCGACCGCGGTTCCGATCTCGATCTCACGGTCTACGGCGTCGAGGCGCTCGGCGCGCTGAGAACCGAGAAGGGCCATGTCGCCGGGCCGGAACTCGACGGGCGCACCACGCTGGCCGACCTCGGGCTGGCGGGGATGGCGAGCGCTGCAAAACCGTGCCTCGGCGGCGCGCTGGCCAAGCGTGAGGGAATGGCCGATCCGAAGCGTCCGCAGCTTGTCGGCCTGGAACTGGCGGACGGTACCGGTACCTTGCGCGCCGGGGCCATCCTCTGCGACCCGGCGGCGCGCTACCGCAGGGCGTTCGCAAAAGGATCCCCGGTCCTGTCGGATCGTCTGTCCGATTCCGGCTCGGCCGATTTCACCGCCGACAACGGCAGCGGCCACATGGGCCACGGCATCGGCTTCGTCTCGTCGGTCACCTGGTCACCGGAACTGGGACGCACCATCGCGCTCGGCTTCGTTGCGGGCGGCGCGTCGCGGATCGGCGAAGAGATCGACGCGGCGTTCCCGCTGCGCGGGGAGTTGACAAGGCTGCGGGTGACATCGCCGCATTTCGTCGATCCGGAAGGAGAACGGTTGCATGCCTGAACTGCGTTCGGCGCTCGCATCAAGCTACGCTGTCGGGGCCTTTGGGCTGAAACAGGAACCGCCTGCGGTGATCCTGCGCGAATGCGCGCCACGCTGCCTGATCCAGCTTTCCGGCTGGCCCGACAGCTTCGGCCTGATCTGCGAGCGGATCACGTCGCACCTTGCCGTCCGCGTTCCGGTCGACTGCCTTACGGCCACCGCGCACGAGAATGTCACGATCTTCCGCGTGGGGCCGACCCGTCTGTGGCTTGTCTGCGGGGGGGATTGCGGCCACCGCCTGCGCGACTTCTTCGCCGCGTTCGACGCGACGGAGGCTGTGGTCACCGAAATCGACCACAGCCGCACGGTGATCCGGGTCCGCGGCCCCGAGGTGCGGACGCTGCTCAACCGCGGATTGCCGATCGACCTCGAAAACGGCGCCTTTCCTGAGCATGTCTTCGTGCAAAGCGTCATCCATCATGTGCCGGTGCTCGTCCACCGGCTGCCATCGCAGACCGATCCGGTGTTCGATCTCTACGTTCCGCGCGAATACGCGGTCACCTTCTGGGAATGGCTGATCGAGGCCGCTGCACCGCTGGGCGGGCGGGTCGAGGGGAAGGAAGCGTGATGGCGCGCAATGCCGAAACCCTTGCCGGCCGTGCCGCCGCCTGGTCGAGTGCGTTGCGGCTCGCCGAGGTTCCGGTGCAGGTCGTCGATACGGCACGCACCTGTATCCTCGATCTTGTCGGCGTTAGCCTGGCCGGTGCGCGCGACCCGCTGTGCGCCCGGGTCGCGGCCTATGCCACGGTCAATCACGCGCCCGGCGCGCCGGCGCTGCTCGGCCGGCCGGAGCGGCTCAGCCCGGTCGGCGCAGCCTTGGTCAATGGCACCGCGGCCCATGTTCTCGATTTCGACGACACCAGCTATACCGGAATCATGCACGGCTCGGCGGTGGTCTTTCCCGCTGCGCTCGCCGCCGTGCAGCACGCGGGCGGCGACGGGCGGCGCCTTCTCGAGGCCTTCATCGCCGGTTCCGAGGTTAGCTATGCTCTCGCGCTCCTGTGCGGCACCGGGCACTACTTCAGCGGCTGGTGGAGCACGGCGACCTTCGGCGTCTTCGGCGCTGCCGCGGCCGCCGCGCGGGGGCTCGGGCTGGACGCGGCACGCACACGGATGGCGCTGGCCATCGCCGGGGCGCAGGCCAGCGGGCTGAAGGCGGCCTTCGGCACCGACGCCAAGCCCTACATGGCCGGCCGCGCCGCCGCCGCCGGGGTCGAGGCGGCGCTTTTGGCCGCAGCGGGCGTGACCGGGCCCGCCGACGTGCTGGAGAACAGCCGCGGGTTTCTCAAGCTGTTCGATGGCGAACAGGGCGACAGGCAGGCCCTTGACCAGATCGGCGTCAACTGGCGGCTGGTAGATCCCGGCGTCTTCTTCAAGCAATTTCCTGTCTGTTCCGGGGCCCACGCGGCGGCGGAGCTGACGCTGCACCTGCTCGAACGCCATGCGCTTCTCGCCTCGGACATAGCCGAGGTGATCTGCGAGGTGACGCCGACGGTTGCGATCAGCCTGGTTCACGACCGACCGCAGACACCGCAAGAGGCACAGTTTTCCATGCCCTTCGCCGTCGGCTCGATCCTCGCGTTCGGGAACCTGGGGATCGCAAGCCTGGCGCCGCATGTCCTGACCGATCCGGCAATGCGCGAGGCGATGGCAAAGGTGAGGATGATCCGCGACGACTCGCTGCATGACGAGCACGCTCCGGAGGGCACGCGGGTAACCATCGTCACCCCCGACGGACAGAGGTTCACGGACTATCTCGGCCAGCCCACGGGCATGCCGGGCAATCCGATGAGCGCAGACGCGCTCCGGGGCAAGTTCCTGCGATGCTGCGATGCGGGTGGGGTTTCTCCCGCCGAGGCCGAACGGCTGTATCGGCATATCTGCAGCATCGAGACAACGGCGGTGCCGCTTCCCGCAATGACGGGACCGGCGGTGCCCGAGGCGGTGCCCGCCTGATCACGAGGGGAGATGACGGAATGGCAGATCAAAGGGACAGGAAGATTCCGGTCATCATCCTCACCGGCTTCCTTGGCAGCGGCAAGACGACGATCCTAAACCACATCGTCAGGCAGCCGGAAATGAAGGCAACCGCCGTCATCATCAACGAGTTCGGCGAGATCGGCATCGACCACCTGCTGGTGGAAACCAGCGAGGAACAGATGATCGAGATCAACAACGGCTGCATCTGCTGCACCATCCGCGGCGACCTGGCTGACAAGCTCGGCTCGCTGGCGATGTGGCTCGATACCGGGCGGGTGCCGCCGGTCGAACGGGTGATCGTCGAGACCACCGGGCTGGCCGATCCGGCACCGATCATGCACACGCTGATGACCGAGGCGACGCTGCTCGACCGCTACCGGCTCGACAGCGTGGTCACCGCCGTCGATACGGTCGCCGGCGGCGGCTCGCTCGCGCGGTTCCCGGAGGCGGTGAAGCAGGTGGCAATCGCCGACCGGCTGATCCTGACCAAGGGCGATCTGGTGGGCGTCCACGCCAGCCCCGAGGCCGAGGCTGCGCTCCGCGCCCGGCTGGCCGAGCTGAATCCGCGCGCGACACTGCACGAGGCGGTCAACGGCAGGGTCGATCCCGCGCTTCTGCGGGGGGCGGCGGAGGATGCGGAGGCCGCATTCCGCGACTTCTCCGGCTGGCTCGCGGCGGCGGAGGCGAACGAAGGGGGGCGCCCCTGCCATGATCCGCACTGCGGGGATCCCGGCCACGACCATGCCGCCCACGCGCACCAGCGACCGGAGGAGGAGGATGGCATCACCAGCTTCGTCGTGCGCATCGGCACCGCGGTCGACGGCGCGCGGTTCAACGACTTCCTGCAACGGCTGGTGCTGGAGTTCGGCGAGAAGCTCTTGCGGCTGAAGGGAATCCTGAACGTGCGGGACCGGCCCGACGCGCCGGCAGTGATCCACGGCGTCCACCATGTGCTCTTTCCGGTCTCCTGGCTGGAACGCTGGCCCGACGGGGCACGCGACACGCGGCTGGTCTTCATCACCCAGGGGCTCGACCGGCAGGTGATCCGGGAGCGGTTCGACGCCGCCTTTGCCTGACGGCCGGGCAATCAGCGTTTTCAGGGTCCGGTCTAGGAATTCCCTTATACCGGAAAGGCTGCCGCCTCCGATAGACTTGGGCGGAGAAGCGACGGCGCCAGCGACGGAGAACAAGATGTATGCGGATTTCGAGCTTCTGGTCCCCGAAAGGCTGGATCAGGCGCTGACGATGATCGCGGCGACGCCTGGCGAGGCCGCGCCGCTCGGCGGCGGCACCAACCTCGTGGTCGAGATGCGGGCGCGCGGCAAGGGGCCGGCGACGCTGGTCAGCGTCGGGCGGCTCGACGGGTTGCGCGGCATCGCCATCGGCGAGAACCGCGTCACCATCGGCGCCGCGACCACAGTATCGGACCTCCTGCGCCATCCCGGCATGGCGCGGGTGGCGCCGGCGCTCGTGGAGGCGGCGAGGGTCTTCGCCGGTCAGATGGTGCGCAACACCGCCACAGTCGCCGGCAACATCTGCTGCGGCTCGCCTGCGGCCGATCTTGTGCCGCCGCTGATGGCGCTTGGCGCCACGGTCACGCTGCAGGGCGGAAACGACCGCCACGAGGTGCCGCTCGACCAATATTTCACTGGCTACAAGACCTCGGTGCGGCGGCCGGACGAACTGGTTACCGCGGTTTCCTGGCCCATCGCCGTGGACCCTGCGGCGAGCCGGTTCTACAAGCTCGCCCGCCGAAAGGGCGATGCGATCACCGTCGTCGGCGTCTCGGTCCTCGTCGCCATGAAGGCCGGGCTCTGCACCGAGGTCCGCATCGCGCTCGGCGCCGTCGGGCCCTGCGTGTTCCGCGCCCGCGAGGCGGAAGCGCTGGTTCGCGGCCAGCGGCCCTCGGCCGATCTGGTCGCCCGGGCGGCGGCCGCGGCGGCGACCGAGGCGGCGCCGATCGACGACATCCGCGCCACCGGGACCTACCGCAAGGAGCAGGTCGAGGTGCTTGTCGGGCGCCTGCTCAACCAGACAATCGAATCCCTTTCCTGAGGAGGCGCGGGTAGATGGCAAGCAGGCGGATGACGACGCTGAAGGTGAACGGCAAGGCGCGCAGCGTCGAAGTCGGCTCGAACGAGACCCTGCTCGAGACGCTCCGGCGGCTCGGCGCGGTCGAGGTCAAGTGCGGCTGCGAGAAGGGCGATTGCGGAGCCTGCGCGGTGCTGCTCGACGGGATGGCGGTGGACAGTTGCCTGACCCTGACCGGAACCGTCGGCGACCGCGCCATAACTACCGTCAAGGGATTCGGCGGCCCGGATGATCCGCATCCGTTGCAGACCGCCTTTGCCGACCGCGGCGCGGCGCAGTGCGGCTATTGCACGCCGGGCATGATCATCGCCGCGCACTCGATGCTGACCAACGACACGGCCACGCCCGATGAGGCCGACATCCGCCTTGCGCTCAGCGGCAATCTCTGCCGCTGCACCGGCTACACGAAAATCTACGACGCGGTTCTCGATGCCGCGCAGGCGCTGCGCGAGGCCGCCGCGGCACCGGCCGGAGAGACGCGGGCCGATGCTGCCGCCGCACCCAGGATGGAGCCCGTGAAATGACCCGGATGGACAGTCCCCCCGCCAGCGAGCACAACATCGGCTTCCGTCAGGTCGGCAAGTCGCGGACCCGAACGGACGCGCCGGGGAAGGTCTTTGGCAAGACGCCCTATGCCGGCGACTACGTCATGCCCAACATGCTGCATGCCAGGGTTCTGCGCAGCAAGCTGCCGAGCGCGCGGATGACTCGGCTCGACGTCAGCAAGGCGCGCGCCCTGCCGGGTGTCGCCTGTGTGCTGACCTTCCGCGACCTCACCAACAACACGGTCGCCACCGACATTCCCGCCCAGACCGGGTTCAAGCGCCGCGATACCGACCAGCAGATCCTGGTGGAGGAAATCGTGCGCTACCAGGGCGAGCCGATCGCGCTGGTGGCGGCCGAGACGATCGAGATCGCGCAGAAGGCGCTCGGCCTCATAGAGGTCGATCTGGAGCCGCTGCCGGGCGTCTACGACGTGTTCGAGGCGCAGAAACCCGACGCGCCCAAGGTCTTCGGCACCAACAACCTCGTCGCCGGCTACAAGGTCCGCAAGGGCGACATCGAGGCCGGCTTCGCCGCCGCGGACACGATCGTCGAGAACACCTTCCGCACCCAGTATATCGAACACGCCTTCCTGGAACCCGAGGTCGGGCTCGGCTGGGAGGACGAGCAGGGCGTGGTGAACATCCACACCTCGACCCAGGCGGTCGAAACCTTCCGCTACATCGCCGACGCGATCGGCGTACCGCACAGCAAGGTGCGCATCCGCGGCGCCCTCGTCGGTGGCGGCTTTGGCGGCAAGTGCGACGTCACGGTCGAGCTTTACATCGCGCTTCTCACGAAGAGGACCGGTCGCCCGGTCCGGCTGTGCTATACGCGCGAGGATTCCTTCTACGGCCACGGCAAGCGGCATCCGTTCATCATCACCCACAGGACCGGCTTCACCAAGGACGGCAGGATTACCGCCTCGAAGATCGACATCACCTCTGAATCCGGTCCCTACGCCTTCATGTCGCCCTATGTGCTGATGTATGCGACCGAAGCGGGCCCGGGGCCCTATCTGGTCGACAACGTGCATATCGACGCGCGGTCGATCGCCACCAACAACATGTATACCAGCGCCTTCCGCGGCTTCGGCGCGACCCAGGCCTGCATTGCCTACGAGCAGCAGATGGACGAGGCGGCGAAGGTTCTCGGCATCGACCGGCTCGAACTCCGGCGGCGCAACCTGCTGAAGACCGGCGACGCCATTGCCACCGGCTTCAGGGTGCAGAGCGCGGTCTGGACCGGGGAGTGCATGGATCGCGCCTGGGCGGCGCTCGGTGACAAGCCGAAGGACAACGGGTCGATCCGCTACGGCCACGGCCTTGCCGCCTACCAGCAGGGCTATGGCCGGATGATCTGGCTGCACGACACCGCCGAGGGCTGGGTCGGGGTCGAGATGGACGGCACCATCGTAGTGCGGTCCGGGATGACTGACATCGGCGCCGGCCAGACCTCGGCGCTGGCGCAGATCGCGGGCGAATTGCTCGGCGTCGACATGATGAAGGTCACTGTCTACAACAGCGATTCCTCGACCACGCCGCTCGCCGGAACGTCGTCGGCCAGCCGCGGGCTCTACATGAGCGGCAATGCCGTGCGTCTCGCCGCCGAGGCTGTCCGCGGCAGGCTGGCCGAACAGGCTGCGCGCAGGTTCGGGGTCGCTCCAGAGGCGATCGACTTCGCCGACTCCGCGGTCTTCGTGCGCGGCGACCCGGCGCGGTCGGTGCAGCTCAGGGATCTGGTTGCCGTCTGCGCCTCGGAGGGCATCCACCGATCCGAACTGGCGATCTTTCGCGCGCCCTTCGGCGACTGGATCGACCCGGAGACCGGGCAGGGCCAGGTCCACCCCGACTATACCTACGGCGCTCACGCGGTGCAGGTGGCGGTGGACACCGAGACCGGCGAGGTCACGATCCTGCGAAGCATCGGCGCCCATGACGTCGGGCAGGTGGTGAACCGTGCCGCGGTCGAGGGGCAGATCGAGGGCGGCGTCGCCCAGGGCCACGGCTACGCGCTGAGCGAGGAGCTGATCTACAAGGACGGCTGCCTGGTGACACCGTCTCTCAGCGAATACCTCTGCCCGACCTCGATGGATTCGCCGCGGATCGACTGCATCATTCTGGAATCGCGCAGCGGCCTCGGCCCGTTCGGCGCGAAGGGGATCGGCGAGCCCGGCCATACACCGGCGGCGCCGGCCGTCGCCAATGCCGTGGCCGACGCGATCGGCGTGCGGGTCCACGATTTCCCGCTGACGCCGGAGAAGATCGCGCGGGCGTTCCGCGAGGCCGGCCGCAAGGGCTGAGCGGGGAGTGAAAGCGGCGCCGGGCGAGGGAGGCGAAGCGTGCCTGACGCGACGGGGATCAAGGGAAACAACGCGCCGCTCCGCTGCGGTCAGGCTACCATGCGGCTCCTGCGCGACTACGGTGTCGACACCGTTTTCGGCATCCCGGGCTTCCACACGCTCGAGTTCTATCGCGGCCTCGCTGAAAGCGGCATCCGCCACGTTCTCACCCGCAACGAGCAGGGCGCGGCCTTCATGGCCGATGGCTATGCCCGCGCCAGCGGCCGCCCGGGGGTCTGCCTGACCATCTCAGGACCGGGCGTCACCAATGCGAGCACCGCAGTCGGCCAAGCCTATGCCGATTCCGTGCCGCTGCTCCTGCTCAGCAGCACGAACGCGAGCGCAACTTTGGGCAAAGGCTGGGGCTGCCTGCACGAAACCGCCGATCAGCAGCGGCTGACCGAGCCGATCACCGCCTTCAGCAAGACCGCGCTGGCGCCCGGCGACGTGCCAGATCTTCTCGGCGAAGCCTTCACCCGATTTGCCGCCGGCCGGCCGCGGCCGGCCCATGTCGCGGTGCCGCTCGACGTGCTCGAGGTGGCCGTGGAGCCCGGCTGGACGGTGCGGCAGTTACCCGCGCGCCCGCTCGCGGACCGGGGGGCGATCCGGGCCGCGGCGGCGCTGCTGGCGGCGGCCGAACGCCCCGCCCTCATCGTCGGCGGTGGTGCCGTCGCCGGTGGCAGCGCCGTGACCGGGCTTGCGGAATGGCTGGACGCCAGCGTGATCGCCACCAATGCCGGCAAGGGAGTTGTGCCCGACAGCCATCCCCTGAGCCTCGGCGGCGGACTGATCAGGCAGGCGGTGCGCGACCATCTCGCGGAGGCCGACGTGATCCTTGCGCTCGGCACCGAACTGGCTCCGACCGACAGCTTCGTTCCGCGCCTGCCTATCGGCGGGCGGCTGATCCGGGTGGACATTGACCCCGGGAAACTCAATGACACCTATCCGGCCGAGGCCGGCATCCTGGGCGATGCCGCTGAGGCGGCGGCGGCGCTGCTGGCGGCCTTGGAGGAGACTGTCGGCAGACCCCGGCAGGGCGGCGGACGCGCGCGCGTCGCCGCGGTGCGCCGGCGGATGATCGAGGATCTGTCGCCGGTCGAGCGCCAGCACAAGGTTGTCTGGGATGCCCTGCGCGCCGCACTGCCGCCCGAGGCGATCATCTGGGGCGACATTTCCCGCATCGTCTACACTGGCTCGGCGGTGATGCCGGTCGAACTGCCGCGGCGCTGGATCTATCCGGCGGGCTTCGGCGCACTGGGCTGCGCGGTGCCGAGCGCCATCGGCGCGAAGATCGCCTGCCCCGATACGCCGGTCGTCGCGGTCGCCGGCGACGGCGGGTTCATGTTCACGGTCCAGGAGCTGATGACCGCGGCGGAACTGCGCCTGCCGATCCCCATCGTCATCTGGAACGACGAGGGCTACGGGATGATCCGCGCCGGAATGGATGCCGCCGGCATGGTGCGTACCGCTGACAGCCCGCTGACGCCAAATTTTGCCCGACTGGCCGAGGGGTTCGGCTGCCGGTTCGCCCGGCCTGCCAGCGGCGGGGAATTCACCGCGGCGGTTACCGCCGCGCTGTCGGCCGAGGCGCCGACGCTGATCGTGGTCGACGAAGGCGCCGGCTGGCTGGACGGTGATCGATGAAAACACGGGGAGGGGACAATGCTCGACCTCACGCATGACGACTGGAAGGCCCGCGCGGAGAGGCTGACGTTCCGCAATCAGGCCTTCATCGCCGGCCGGTTTGTCGACGCCGCCGATGGCGACAGGTTCGACTGCATCAATCCGGCGACCGGTGAGGTGCTGACGCGGGTCGCCTCGTGCAAGGCGGCTGATGTCGATGCCGCCGTGGCAGCGGCGCGCAGGGCGTTCGAGGCGGGCCACTGGTCACGCGCCGCACCGGAGGCTCGCAAGTCTGTGCTGCTGCGTCTTGCCGAGCTGATCCGCGCCAACCTTGCCGAGCTGGCACTTTTGGATTCGCTCGACATGGGCAAGCTCGTCACCGACGCAGCGACGATAGACGCCCCGGGGTCGGCGCATTTCTTCCAGTGGTATGCCGAGGCAATCGACAAGATCTATGACGAGGTCGCGCCGACCGGACCGGGCGATCTGGCGCTGATCCGGCGGGTGCCCTTGGGCGTCGTCGGCGCGGTGACGCCGTGGAACTTCCCTTTGGACATGGCGACGTGGAAGTCCGCCGCCGCGCTCGCCGCCGGCAACTCGGTCGTGCTGAAACCCGCCGAGCAGTCGCCGCTTTCGGCGCTCAGGCTGGCGGAACTCGCCGCCGAGGCGGGAGTGCCGGAGGGAGTGTTCAACGTCGTACCAGGCTTCGGTGAGACCGCCGGCCAGGCGCTGGGCCTGCACGGGGATGTGGATTGCCTCGCCTTCACCGGCTCGACGGTGGTCGGCAAGCTCTTCATGCAATATGCCGGCCGGTCGAACATGAAACCGGTCTGGCCCGAAACCGGCGGCAAGAGTCCGAACCTGATCTTCGCCGATTGCGGCAACCTCGACCAGGCCGCCGAAATGGCCGCTTTCGGCATCTTCTTCAATCAGGGCGAAACCTGCTCGGCCAACTCGCGCCTCTATGTCCAGCGCGAGATCCGGGACGCCTTCGTCGAAAAGATGATCGCCCTTGCGGCGGCCCATCAACCCGGCGACCCTCTTGATCCGGCCTCGAAGATGGGCGCCATCGTCGACAAGGCGCAGACCGACCGGATCATGGGCTTCATCGAGGCTGGCCGCCGAACCGCCGATCTTGTCTGCGGCGGCCGGCAGGTGACGGTCGGGGATAGGGGTCTCTATGTCGAGCCGACCATCTTCGACGATGTCGCCCATCACGATCCCCTGGCCCGCGAGGAGATCTTCGGCCCGGTGCTGTCGGTCATTCCCTTCGATACCGAGGAAGAAGCGGTGGCGATGGCCAACGACTCGATCTACGGTCTTGCCGCGTCGGTGTGGACCGATGATCTGAGCCGTGCGCACCGGGTGGCCGATGCGCTCCATGCCGGAACGGTCTCGGTGAACACGGTGGACGCGCTGTCGGCGCAGACCCCGTTCGGCGGCATGAAGCAGTCGGGGTTCGGCCGCGACCTGTCACTCCATTCGCTCGACAAGTACACCGCGCTCAAGACGGTCTGGATCAAGTACCGGCCATGAAGATCAGGGCTGTCCGAGCCGCCCCGATGCCGCCGCCAAGGCGTCGCGGCACGTCGGCCATGCGGCCGATTCTGGCGATGATCCTTGGCCGGCTGGGGCTCGGGGGGCTCACCCTGCTGATCGTGACCGTGATCGTCTTCGGCGCGGTCGAGCTTTTGCCCGGCGATGTCGCCACCGAGGTGCTCGGCCAGTCGGCGACCCCGGAAACACTCGCCGCGCTCAGGGCCGAACTCAATCTCGACGATCCCGCCGTCCTCCGCTACGGCAGATGGCTCGGCAGGGCGGTCACCGGCGACTTCGGCATGTCGCTGGCCAACCGGCGGCCCATCGCCGACCTGATCGCCACCCGCGCCGTCAACACGTTCTTCCTTGCCGGCTACGCCGCCGCAATCGCCGTGCCGCTGGCAGTGGGGCTGGGGATGGTCGCGGCGCTCTACCGCAACTCGGCCTTCGACCGGCTGATCTCGGGCAGCACGCTGGCGACGATTTCGTTTCCCGAGTATTTCGTCGGCTACATCCTGATCCTGCTCTTCTCGGTGGAGCTCGGCTGGTTCCCGAGTCTTGCCGATGTTTCGGCGGGGGACGGGCTTGGCCAGAGGCTCCACGCCACCTTCCTGCCCGCGCTGACGCTGACGCTGATCGTCATGGCGCATATGCTGCGGATGACCCGGGCCGCAATCGTCAACCTGCTGGCGCTGCCCTATATCGAGATGGCGCATCTGAAGGGCATGCGGCGCTGGCGGGTGATCGCGGTCCACGCTCTGCCGAACGCGCTGGCGCCGATCATCAACGTGGTGGCGCTGAACCTCGCCTATCTCGTCACCGGCGTGGTGCTCGTCGAAGTGGTGTTCGTCTATCCCGGACTCGGCCAGTTGCTGGTCGACAGCGTCGCCAAGCGCGATTTTCCGGTGGTGCAGGCGGCCTGCCTGATCTTCGCCGCAACCTACATCCTCCTGAACCTCGCCGCCGACATCCTGTCGACGGTCTCCAATCCTCGGCTTCTGCATCCGAGGGGATCATGACAGGCTGGATGGCCAGGTTGCGCGAGGCGCCGGTTTCGGCCTGGGTCGGAATTCTGGTGATCCTGGCCTATGCCGCCGTGGCTGTTCTCGCGCCGCTGCTCGCGCCGTTCCCCGAAACCGCGATCGTCGGGCCGCAGTATCATCCCTGGACGGCTCCATACCGTCTCGGCACCGACGCGCTCGGGCGCGACGTGCTGTCGCGGCTGATCTGGGGCGCGCGCAACACCGTCGGAATCGCACTGGTGACGACGGTGCTGGCGTTCCTGATCGGGGCGACGACGGGGTTCATGGCGGTGACGGTCGGCGGCCGTTTCGATGCCGTGAGCTCGCGCGTGGTGGACGTGCTGATGGCAATCCCCGCGCTGATCTTCGCGCTTCTGGTCCTGACCGTCACCGGAACATCGATTCTCGCGCTGATCCTCGTCATCGCGCTTCTCGACAGCACCCGTGTGTTCCGGCTGTCTCGCGCGGTGGCGCAGGGAATTCTTCCCCTCGACTACATCGAGGTTGCGCGGATGCGCGGCGAGGGTCTTTTCTGGATCATCCGGCGGGAAATCCTGCCCAACGCCGCGGCCCCGCTGATCGCCGAATTCGGGCTGCGGTTCTGCTTCGTGTTTCTGTTCATCGCGGCGCTCTCGTTCCTCGGGCTGGGGTTGCAGCCGCCGACCGCCGACTGGGGCTCGATGGTGCGCGACAGCGCCAAGCTGATCGCGTTTGCGAACTTCGGAAGCTGGCAGACCGCCACCTTTGGTCTCGCGCCGCTGCTGCCGGCGGGGGCGGTGGCGCTGCTGACCGTGGCAGTCAACCTGGTGGTGGACTGGATCCTGACAATCGCAAGCGGGCTGAAGGAGTAACCGATGGCGGGGGACCGCGGTGACGAGAATGCTCCTCTGCTCGAGATTCGCGGTCTTTGTATTTCCGGCCGCTCCGACGGGCGATGGCACGAGATCGTCAAGGAGGTCGGCCTGGTGCTGCGCCGCGGCGAGGTTCTCGGCCTGATCGGCGAGAGCGGTGCGGGGAAGTCGACGCTCGGCCTTGCGGCGATGGGCTATACCAAGCCGGGCTGCCGGATCGAGCGCGGATCGATCCGCTTCGACGGGCAGGAGCTTGTCGGCGCATCGCCCGAAACGCTACGGCGCCTGAGAGGTGCGCGCATCGCCTATGTCGCGCAGTCGGCGGCTGCCGCGTTCAATCCCGCCTACCGGCTGATCAGCCAGTATTGTGAAGGCCCGGTCCGGCACGGCCGCATGTCCCGCCGTCAGGCCGAGGCCGACGCGGTCACGCTTTACAGCGAGATGCAGTTGCCCGCGCCCGAGGAGATCGGCTTTCGCTACCCGCACCAGGTCTCCGGCGGGCAGTTGCAGCGGGCGATGACGGCGATGGCGATGTCCTGCCGGCCGGACCTCATCATCTTCGACGAGCCGACCACGGCCTTGGACGTCACCACCCAGATCGAGGTGCTGGCGGCGATCCGTGCGATCGTGCGCGACTATCACACTGCCGCGATTTACATCACCCACGACCTCGCCGTGGTGGCCCAGATGGCCGACCGGATCAAGGTGCTCCTGCGCGGCGAGGAGATCGAGGAAGCCGACACCCGCACCATGCTCGCCCATCCGCGCGAGGATTACACGAAATCGCTCTGGGCGGTGCGCGCCTTCCGGCGGGCGCCGGCACCCGTCCCGCCGCGCCAGGAAGACGCGCCGCTGCTCGCCCTGCGCGGCGTCAGCGCGCGGTATGGTGCGCTGAACGTGCTCAGCGACATCGATCTCACGGTGCGGCGCGGCCGGACCCTTGCGGTTGTCGGTGAAAGCGGGTCGGGCAAGTCGACGACGGCCCGTGTCATCATGGGTCTTCTGGCACCCCGCAGCGGTGCCATCGACTTTGACGGCCAGCCGCTTCCCGCCGCCTGCCGCGACCGTCCGCGCAGCCTTCAGCGACGGATGCAGATGATCCATCAGATGGCCGATACCGCGCTCAACCCGCGCCACCGCATCCGCGACGTGATCGGGCGTCCGCTGGAGTTTTTCCTGGGCCTGAGGGGTCAGGCGAAGGAGCGCCGCATCCGCGACCTGCTGGACCAGATCGAGCTCGAGCCAGACCGTTTCATCGACCGGCTGCCGGCCGAGCTTTCGGGCGGCCAGAAGCAGCGCGTCTGCATCGCCCGCGCGCTGGCGGCCGAGCCCGATTTCGTCATCTGCGACGAGGTCACCTCGGCGCTGGATCAATTGGTGGCCGACGGTATCCTGCGGCTGCTCGACCGGCTCCAGCGCGAGATGGGGCTGGCCTACATGTTCATCACGCACGACCTGGCAATCGTCCGCTCGATCGCCGACGAGGTGGTGGTGATGCAGAACGGGCGGATCGTCGAACAGGGGCCGAAGGATGAGGTGCTGGCATCCCCGCAGGCCCCCTATACCGACCTTCTCCTGTCTTCGGTGCCGGAGATGGACCCTGACTGGCTCGACCGGCGCCTTGCGGCGCGCAGTGGCGTGCAGGGCGGTGGTGGCGCCTGCTGACGGGAGCGGTGTTGCGGGGATGCCGCCGGCGCTCCGATTTTCCTCTTGCTGCTTTCGGGAAATGCGAATGGCCGGCAGCCGAAAGTGACCCCTACAACGGATCACGGGGAAGCGCGCCAGCAGGTGGCATCGCCGTCCACACCCAAGCGGACGGGAAAGTCCACGCACAACATCGGAGGGTTCCATGACTTTCAGGACGGACAGACGGTCGCTCCTTCTCGGTGCGGGTATCTGGGGCACCGCGGCCGCAATCGGCCTGACGCCGCGCCGCGCCCGCGCGCAGGAGCCAGCGAAGGGCGGCACGTTCCGGCTTGCCATCGCCGATTTCGACACCGCCGAGACGCTCGACCCGCAGGTCAACGAGTCGCGGTTCATGATGAACCTGCAATACCAAATCCGGAACTGCCTGATCGAGATCGGGCCGGGCGGCGTGCTGGTGCCCGAACTGGCCACCGGATGGGAAAGCAATGCCGATTCCACCGTCTGGACCTTCAAGCTGCGCGAGGGCGTGGAGTTCCACAACGGCAAGACGATGACCGCCGACGACGTGGTCTGGTCGATCAACCTGCACCGCGGCGCCGACACGATTTCCGAGGCCAAGTCGCTGATCGCTCAGGTCAGCGACGTCAAGGCGACGGCGCCCGGAGAGGTGACGGTGACGCTCGCCGCGCCGAATGCCGGCTTCGCCTCGCTCATGTCGCTCTTCAACATGCTGATCGTGCCGGCCGAGGACCGCAACTTCGATGCCGGCATCGGCACCGGCGGTTATGTCCTCGAGACCTACGAACCCGGCGTGCGCAGCCTGGTGAAACGCAACCCGAACTACTGGAAGGAAGGGCGCGCGCATTTCGACTCCGTGGAACTGCGCGCCATCGCCGACGTGAACGCCCGCACCACCGCGCTCCAGACCGGCCAGATCGACGCGATGAATTTCGTCGACACGACCACCGCGGGCCTGCTTCAGGCGATGCCGGGGGTTGCGCTGATCCGCACACAGGGCAAGCAGCACTATGCCTTCAGCATGAACTGCACCGCAGCCCCCTTCACCGACCCCGAGGTGCGCATGGCGATGAAGCTCGCCATCGACCGTCAGGAGATGGTCGACAAGATTCTCAACGGCTACGGCTCGATCGCCAGCGACCAGCCGATCTCGGCCGCCTACCAGTATCACAATCCCGACTTCGAGCAGCACATCCACGACCCCGATCGGGCGCGCGCGATCTTCAAGAAGGCCGGGCTCGAAGGCGCGGCGGTGCCCCTGCATGTGGCGGAGACGCCGTTCACCGGGGCGACCGACATGGCACAACTCTATGCCGAGCAGGCCGCTCGCGCAGGCATTGCCATCGAGGTCAAGCGCGAGCCCGAGGACGGATACTGGTCGAACGTCTGGGGCAAGACGCCGATGTTCGCCACCAAGTGGTCCGGCCGGATCAACGAGGATGCGATGCTGACGCTGGCCTATTCCCGCGAAAGCATCGGCACCTGGAACGAGACGAGCTGGGACAACGCGGCGTTCAACATCGCCCTCGCCGCGGCGCGGGGCGAAAAGGACGAGACCAGGCGCAAGGAGCTCTACTGGGAATGCCAGGCGCTGATCAGTGCCGACGGCGGCATGGTCGCCCCGGTCTGGGCCGACTTCATCGACGCCACCTCGGACAAGGTCATGCACGGCGAGGTCGGCAACGACTGGGAACTGGATGGCTCCCGCGCGTCCGAGCGCTGGTGGTTCGCCGCCTGATCCAGGACCGGCCCGGGTGCGGCGCTCCCCCGCGCCCGGGCCTCGCGGACCGCCCGCCATGCCCGAGACCTTCACCGCAGGCCGTGCCGGCGAGGCAATCGCCGCGCTGAAGCCGGAGTTCGGTGACCGGCTGCTGACCGGCATGGCTGTGCGCGAACAGCACGGTTCGGGCGAAAGCTGGCTGCCCGCCGCGCCGCCCGATGCCGTCGTCATGGCACGGACCACCGCGGAGGTGGCGCGGGTTCTGGCCACCTGCAACACGCTCCGGGTTCCGGTGATCCCCTATGGCGCGGGATCCTCGATCGAAGGGCAGATCATCGCGATCAACGGCGGGATCAGCCTCGATCTGTCCGGCATGAACCACATCCTCGCCGTTCATGCCGCCGACATGGACTGCACCGTGGAATGCGGCGTGACGCGGCAGCGGCTCAACGACGAATTGCGCGCGACCGGGCTGTTCTTCCCGGTCGACCTTGGCGCCCATGCGACGCTCGGCGGCATGGCGGCCACCCGCGCCTCGGGCACGACCACCGTGCGCTACGGCTCGATGCGCGATCTCGTCATGGGCTTGACGGTCGTGCTGCCCGACGGCCGGATTGTCAGGACCGGGGGCCGCGCGCGCAAGTCCGCCTCCGGCTACGATCTGACGCATCTGTTCGTCGGCTCGGAAGGCACCCTCGGCGCCATCACCGAACTGACGCTCAGGCTTCATGGCCAGCCCGCCCTGCGGCAGTCGCTGATGGCGGGCTTTCCCGATCTGGAAAGCGCGGCGGATACGGTCGTTGCGGCGCTTCAGATCGGCCTCGGCGTGAACCGGATCGAACTGGCCGACGCGCTGCAAATGACGGCGATCAACCACTATGCGAAGACCGATCTGCCCGAGACGCCGACGCTCTGGGTCGAACTTGTCGGCTCGGAAATCGCAGTTCCTCACGATCTGTCCCTGTTCGAACAACTCGCACAGGAGTCTGGCGCCGTCCTGATCCGGCGGGCCGACACCGTCGAGGCGGCCAATCGTCTCTGGCGCCTCCGCCACGACGCGCTTTATGCAGCCCGTGCGCTCAGGCCCGGCATCAAGGGCATTTCGACCGACGTCTGCGTGCCTATCTCGAACCTGCCCGACTGCATCGGCCGGATCCAGCGGGTGATCGCTGCGACCGGTCTCAAGGCGCCGCTGATCGGCCATGTCGGCGACGGAAATTTCCATCTCGTCCTGCTGTTCGACCCCGCAGATGCGGGCGAAACGGCGGCCGCCCGACGGATCAACGAAACGCTGGTGGATCTCGCCCTGTCGATGGGCGGCACCGCGACCGGAGAGCACGGGGTGGGCCTCGGCAAGAAGGCCTATATGGCGGCCGAGCACGGTCCGGCGCTCGATCTCATGCGTGCGATCAAGCGCGCGGTCGATCCGGCGAACATCATGAATCCGGGCAAGATATTCGACCTCTGATGCAGATGGATGCGCCATGACCAATGAGGCTTTCTGGCTTTGTCGGTGCCGGATGTGAAGCAACAGGCGCGGCTTCCTTAGGGGCGAGGCGCAAGTCACAGAGGGCGTCTTGCGGCAGCCTGCGCCGCCGGGCGCTGTGGCCGCGCATAACGGGACCGAACTGACCTCGAATGTGATCCTGAGGTGGTGCGCCGAGCACAAGGTCGAATGGCACCGCATCGTGCCGGGCAAGCCGATGCGAGACACGGTTTCGTGGAAAGCTTCAGCGGTCGGATGCGGGACGAGTTTCTGAACGAGACCCTGCTCCGCAACCTCGCCCATGCGTGCGATCTGATCGCAACATGGGTGACTACTACAACACCGCACCGCCCCATTCAGCCCGCGGCTACCAGACCTCCGCAGGGCTGGACCTGCACCTGACCATCGCAATCTCCCGACCCGCCGCGCGAGCTGAAAGCTCCGCGCGCCGGGCGATTGCTCAAACCCCGACCCGCTGTCGGCGGCGTGGCGATTGCGGGCTGGCTCGGCGACCCCGGCGGCGGCGGTGGGCTGTTCTTTTCAGAGGTAGAGGTTTCGGACGGTATTGTCGTGGAGGAGTTCTGTGCTGGTACCGGTTGCGGCGATCTGGCCTCTGAGGAGGAGGTATCCGCGGTCTGCGAGGGCGAGGGCGGCTTCGGCGTTCTGCTCGATGAGGAGGACGGTTGTGCCCTGGCGGTGGATGTCGGCGACGA
>JAUQYA010000102.1 GCA_030837785.1 Albidovulum sp. | reverse complement strand
CGGGATGGTGCTGCGAGAGAGGATTGAACTCTCGACCTCTCCCTTACCAAGGGAGTGCTCTACCACTGAGCTACCGCAGCCCGTTTCGGTCGGGCGGGTGTTAGACGCAAATGATTTCCCGCGCAAGCGCTATCTGGCGGCCGGCGGGCGCGCGATCTGGACGGGTCGGGCCAAGCCATGTAGAGAGACGGCATGACGACAAGTCCCCCGAGGAACGCTGCCGGAAAGGCAGGCGACGACCGTGCCGGTCGGCTGAAGGCGGCGCTGAAGGCGAACATCGCACGGCGCAAGGCGCAGGCGAGGGCCCGGGGCGGGACGGCGGGCGGGACGGTGGGCGAGGAGGCGCGAGAGACAGCGGGCGGTCGCGCCGAAGACGGGGCGGCAGGGCAGGGCAAGGAAGGCTGAGGCAGGCATGGATTCGATCATCGTCAGGGGCGGCGCGGAGCTTTCGGGGCGGATTCCGATCGCCGGGGCGAAGAACGCCTGTCTGGCGCTGATGCCGGCGACGCTTCTGTCCGACGAGCCCCTGACGCTGATGAACGCGCCGAGGCTTTCGGACATCAAGACGATGACGCACCTTTTGCAGTCGCTCGGCGTCGAGGTGACGGCGATGCAGGAGGGCCGGGTGCTGACGCTGTCGAGCCACGGCCTGACCAGCCACCGGGCCGACTACGACATCGTGCGCAAGATGCGGGCGTCGAACCTCGTGCTCGGGCCGCTGCTGGCGCGGACCGGCCATGCGGTCGTCTCGCTTCCGGGGGGCTGCGCGATCGGCGCGCGGCCGATGGACATCCACATCTCGGGCCTCGAGGCGCTGGGCGCCGAGATCGAGCTGAGGGACGGCTACCTGCACGCCGTGGCGCCGGGCGGCCTCAGGGGCGCGGTGATCGAGCAGCGCTTCGCCAGCGTCGGCGCCACCGAGAACGTGGTGATGGCCGCGACGCTCGCCAAGGGCACGACGGTTCTGAGAAACGCCGCGCGCGAGCCCGAGATCGTCGATCTGGTGCGCTGCCTGCGCGAGATGGGCGCGCGGATCGCCGGCGAGGGGACCGACACCATCGAGATCGAGGGCGTGGACCGGCTGGGGGGCGCCACCCACAAGGTCGTCGTCGACCGGATCGAGCTTGGCACCTACATGATCGCGCCCGCCATCGCCGGGGGCGAGGTGGAACTGACCGGCGGGCGGCGGGAGCTTCTGCCCGCCTTCTGCGAGAAGCTCGAGGATGCAGGCGTGACGATCACGCAGACCAACGACGGGCTGAAGGTCGCGCGGGCCAACGGACGGGTGCGGGCGGTCGACGTCAGGACCGAGGTCTATCCGGGCTTCCCGACCGACCTGCAGGCGCAGATGATGGCGCTGATGTGCACCGCCGACGGCATCTCGGTGCTGGAGGAGACGATCTTCGAGAACCGCTTCATGCACGCGCCGGAACTGATGCGGATGGGCGCCCGGATCGACGTCCACGGCGGCCACGCGACGGTGACGGGGGTGGAGCGGTTGCGCGGCGCGCCGGTGATGGCGACGGATCTCCGGGCGAGCGTGTCGCTGATCCTCGCCGGGCTCGGGGCCGAGGGCGAAACCCAGGTGAGCCGGGTCTATCACCTCGACCGCGGCTACGAGCGGGTAGAGGAAAAGCTGTCGGCCTGCGGCGCCAGGGTCGAGCGGGTGACCGGCGAATGAGCGCGGACAAGGATTTCGGCGACGCCCGTTTCGAGGATGCCGCCGAACGGCCGCTGAGGCTCAGGGCCGAGGCGGCGGAAGACATCCCGGTGCTGGCCGCGCTGGTGCAGGACGCGGTGCTGACGGCGGCCGACATAAGCTGGCAGCCGAAGCTCCGCCGGCTCGCCTTCCTGGTCAACCGTTTCCGCTGGGAGGACCGGGCGGCGGCCGAGGCGCGCGGACGCCCCTACGAGCGGGTGCGCTCGGTCCTGATCATCGGCGGCGTGACCCATGTCGCCTCGCAGGGCATCGGCCGATCCGACGGCGAGGAAATCCTGTCGGTCCTCGACCTCGGCTGGAGCCCGGACGTGGATGCGGCGGGCTGGGTCGAGGTGACGCTGGCCGGCGACGGGGCGATCCGGGCGCGTGTCGAATGTCTCGACCTCACGCTGTCGGACGTGACGCGGCCCTATCTCGCCCCCTCGCGCAAGGCGCCGGAGCATCCGGAATAGGGGGCGCCGCCCCCGGCGCCGCGGCTGCGGCGCCTCCCCCGGGTATTTCAGGCGACGAAGAAACCCGTGCCGCTTGAGGCGGACGCGGCGGGACGCTATGGGGGGCGGAAACGGGGGACTGCCGATGCCACTGATGCTGTCGACCGCCGAGGACGGATTCGAGGCCGCCTTCACGGCGCTTCTCGCGATGAAGCGCGAGGATGCGCCGGACGTCGACGCGGCGGTGGCGGCGATCATCGCCGAGGTGCGGGCGCGGGGCGATGCGGCGCTGATCGAGCTGACGGCGAAGTTCGACCGGCTGGACCTCAGCCCCGAAACGCTCGCCTTTTCCGCCGGCGAGATCGAGGCCGAATGCGCCAGGGTCTCGCCCGCGGATCGGGCCGCGCTGGAACTCGCGGCCGGGCGCATCCGCGCCTACCACGAACGCCAGATGCCGCAGGATGCGCGCTGGACCGATGCGGCCGGCGCCGAGCTTGGCTGGCGCTGGGGCCCAGTGGCGGCGGCAGGACTCTATGTGCCGGGGGGACTTGCCTCCTATCCGTCGTCGGTGCTGATGAACGCGATCCCGGCGAAGGTCGCGGGGGTGGAACGGCTGGTGATCAGCTGCCCGACGCCGGGGGGGGCGGTCAATCCGCTGGTGCTGCTGGCCGCGCGGCTCGCCGGCGTCGATACCGTCTACCGCGTCGGCGGCGCGCAGGCGATCGCCGCGCTCGCCTACGGCACGGCGACGATCCGGCCGGTGGACAAGATCACCGGGCCCGGCAACGCCTATGTCGCCGCCGCCAAGCGCCGCGTCTTCGGGCGCGTCGGCATCGACATGATCGCGGGGCCTTCGGAAATCCTCGTGATCGCCGACGCGACGGCGGACCCCGACTGGGTCGCGCTCGACCTTCTCAGCCAGGCCGAACATGACGAGAGCGCGCAGGCGATCCTCGTCACCGACGATGTGGCGATGGCGTGCAAGGTGACGGCGGCGGTCGAGGCGCGGCTTCGGACGATCGAGCGGCGCGCGATCGCGGGGGCAAGCTGGCGCGACTTCGGCGCGGTGATCGTGACGCGCGATCTGGTGGAGGCGGCGGCGCTGTCCAACCGGGTGGCGCCCGAGCATCTGGAGCTTTGCGTGGCCGATCCCGAGGCGCTGCTGCCGCGCATCGCCCATGCCGGTGCGGTCTTTCTCGGTCACTGGACGCCGGAGGCGATCGGCGATTATGTGGGCGGACCGAACCATGTGCTGCCGACAGCGCGTTCGGCACGGTTTTCGAGCGGGCTGAGCGTGATGGACTTCCTCAAGCGGACGACGATTGCGCGGATGACACCCGCGGCGCTGGCCGCGATCGGCCCCGCGGCGGAGCGGCTCGCCGCATCGGAGGGGCTTCAGGCGCACGGGGCTTCGGTGCGGGCGCGGCTCGACCGGCTGAACCGCGAGGGGGGCGCATGAGCCGCATCTGCCATATCGAGATCGACGATGCCGGCCTGCCGGCGCCCACGCCCGAGGTGGAGCAGGAGCGCCGGGTGGCGATCTTCGACCTTCTGGAGGACAATTCCTTCGACCTGCCGGGCAAGGACGGGGCGCCCGCCCCCGATGGGCCGTTTCGCCTCGGACTGTCGATCCGCGACCGCAGGCTGGTCTTCGACCTCGCCACCGACCACGGTGGCAAGGTGGCGGAATTCCACCTGTCGCTCGGGCCGTTCCGGCAGGTGGTGAAGGACTATTTCCAGATCTGCGAGAGCTATTTCGAGGCCGTGAAGCGCCTGCCGCCGAGCCAGATCGAGGCGATCGACATGGCCCGGCGCGGCATCCATAACGAAGGCGCACGCGTCGTGCAGGAACGGCTCGACGGCAAGGCCGCGCTCGACATCGACACGGCGCGGCGGCTCTTCACCCTCATCTGCGTCCTGCAATCCGGGGAATGACCGTGCCCGGCAGCCTGCCGCATTCCATCCTGTTCTGCTGCGACCACAATTCGGTGCGCTCGCCGATGGCCGAGGGGCTGATGAAGCAGCTCTACGGCCGGGCCACCTACGTGCAGTCGGCCGGCGTCAAGAACGATCTGGAGGTGGACGGCTTCGCGGTGGCGGCCTGCCAGGAACTGGGGATCGAACTGTCGCGCCACCGCTCGCGCAGCTTCGAGGAGATGCAGCAGTGGGGCGATGACCTGTCGGGCTTCGATCTGGTCGTGGCGCTGTCGCCGGCGAGCCAGCGGCAGGCCCTGGAGCTGACCCGGTTCTATCATCTCGACGTCGAATACTGGCCCGTCATGGACCCGACGGGCATCGGCGAGACGCGGGAGGCGAAGCTCGCCGCCTATCGCCAGACGCGCGACCAGATCCGCGCCAGGATGATCGAGCGGTTTGGCGAACCCGAGCCCGCAACGGAAGGAGAGACGACATGACCAAGGCAGTGATCGAGGCCTATTACGGTGCCTTCAACCGGGGTGACGTGGAGGCGATGCTGGCGCTTCTCGACACCGACGTGGAGCATCACGTCAACGAGGGCGGCATCCGCCGCGGCAAGACCGCCTTCGCGGAATTCTGCGCCCACATGAACCACAGCTACCGCGAGCGGCTGACCGACGTCGTCGTCTTCGCCAGCGAGGACGGCACCCGGGGCGCGGCGGAATTCGTGGTGAACGGCGAATACCTGAGGACCGACAGCGGCCTGCCCGAGGCGAGGGGGCAGAAATACGTCCTGCCCGGGGGCGCGTTCTTCACGCTGAAGGGGGGCAGGATCACCCGGATCACGACCTACTACAACCTCCAGGACTGGATCCGGCAGGTCTCGGCGTGAGTGTGACGGTCCAGCCCCTGACCGGCGCGGCCTTCGAGGCCGCACTCGACGATGTGGCCCGGCTCCGCATCGCGGTGTTCCGCGACTGGCCCTATCTCTACGACGGCGACCTCTACTACGAGCGGCGTTATCTGGCGACCTATCGCGACAGCCCAGAGGCGCTCGTCGTCGGCGCCTTCGACGGCGCACGGCTGGTCGGGGCGGCCACGGGCACGCCGATGGAGGACCACGCCGAGGAGTTCAGCACCGCCTTCGCCGGCACCGGGCTTGTGCTTTCCGACATCTTCTACTGCGCGGAATCTGTGCTTCTCAAAGAGTATCGCGGCCAGGGCATCGGCCATGCGTTCTTCGACCTGCGCGAGGGCCACGCCCGCAGGCTCGGCCGGCGCTGGTCGGCCTTCTGCCGGGTGGTCCGGCCCGAGGATCACCCGGCGCGACCCGGCGACTACCGCCCGCTCGACCCGTTCTGGCGGAAACGCGGCTATGCGCCTTTGGAAGGTGTCATGGCCGAATATTCGTGGAAGGATGTGGGCGAGGCGACCGAGACCGCCAAGCCGATGCAGTTCTGGATCAAGGCGCTCTAGCGCCGCCGTCCGTGCATGGGGAGGGAACGATGAAAGTTGCTGCCGCGGCCTATCGGCTCGACTGGCTCGAGAGCTGGGCCGACTACGAGACGAAGATTGCCGCCTGGGTGGTCGAGGCCGCGGGGCAGGGGGCCGAGCTTCTGGTCTTTCCGGAATACGGGGCGATGGAGCTGGCCTCCCTTGGCGGTACGGCGGTCGCGGCCGACCTTGAGGCCGCGCTGCGCGAGGTCGACCGCCACCGGCCCGCCGCGGAGGCGATGCACGCGCGGCTCGCCGCCCACCACCGCGTCCATATCCTTGCCGCGTCCGGCCCCGTCTACGACGTCGCCCACGCCGGCGACCGGCCGGTGAACCGGGCGAGTCTCTTCGGCCCCGACGGGCCGATCGGCCATCAGGACAAGGCGATGATGACCCGGTTCGAGCGCGAGGACTGGCATGTCGTCGCGGGCCAGGGGCTCAAGGTCTTCGACACCGCGCTCGGCTGCATCGGCATCCTGATCTGCTACGACAGCGAATTCCCGCTTCTCGCCCGGGCGATGGCCGAGGCGGGAGCGGAGATTCTGCTGGTGCCTTCCGCGACCGAGGCGCTCGCCGGGTTCACCCGGGTCCGCGTCGGCGCGATGGCGCGTGCGCTCGAAGGCCAGATGATCGCGGTGCACGCCCCGGTGGTGGGCCCCGTCCCCTGGTGCGCGGGGATGGAGGAGAATGCCGGCCGCGCCGCGGTCTACGGCCCCCCTGATCGGGGCTTTCCCGCGACCGGCATCCTTGCGGAAGGCGCGATGGACGTGCCCGGCTGGGTCTATGCCGAGGTCGACCGTGCTTCGGTGGCCCGTGCGCGGGCCGACGGCGGCGTGCTTCCCTTCCGCCACTGGCCGGAGCAGTTGCCGCAGCTCTCGCGGGTGATCCGTCAGGGGCGCAGGCCAGATTCGGCTTGAATTCCCGGTCTTTCCGGCGCATTTAACGCGCGCCCGGGCCGAGGCTCGGGGAGGATCGAATTTGGAGTGAACATGGCCAAGGAAGAAGGTCTCGAATTTCCGGGCGTCGTGAAGGAACTCCTGCCGAACGCGACGTTCAGGGTCGAGCTGGAAAACGGCCATGAGATCATCGCCACGATGGCAGGAAAGATGCGCAAGAACCGCATCCGGGTTCTGGCCGGCGACAAGGTTCAGGTGACGATGACGCCCTATGACCTGACCAAGGGGCGGATCAACTACCGCTTCCGCTGAGGTGCGACCGCGCCTCATCCTCGGCTCGGCCAGCCCGAGGCGGCGCGAGCTTCTGGCGCAGCTCGGGCTGGCGCCCGACGAGGTGCGCGCCCCCGACATCGACGAGACGCCCCTGAAGGGCGAGCTGCCGCGCCCCTATTGCGCGCGGATGGCGCGGGAGAAGGCGCGCGCCGTGGCCTGCGGCGCAGGCGAAGTGGTACTTTGCGCCGACACGACCGTGGCGCTGGGCCGGCGCATCCTCGGCAAGCCGGAAAGCGCGGGCGAGGCGGCGGAGTTCCTGCTGGCGCTGTCGGGCCGGCGCCACCGCGTCATCACCGCCGTGGCGGTGCGCCGTGGCGAGAGGCTGTGGGAGCGGGTGGTGGAGACGGTGGTGAAGGTCAAGCCGCTGTCGGACCGCGAACTCAACGCCTATCTCGCCAGCGGCGAATGGCGGGGCAAGGCCGGGGCCTATGCGATCCAGGGCCGCTTCGGCGCTTTCATCCCCTGGCTTCAGGGCTCCTTCACCGGCGTGGTGGGCCTGCCCGTGGCCGAGACGGCGCATCTGCTGGAAGCCGCCGGACTCGATATCCAGGGGGTGGAGGCATGAAGGGCCGAGTGGTGGTTCTGGGCGCGTATCGCGGGCGCGAGGCGGCGGCGCTGATCGTCGACGGCCAGCTTCAGGATCTGCTTGTCGACGCCGGGGAGGCGGCGGGATTCGCGCCGGGCGCGATCCTCAGGGGCGTGCTCGACCGGCCGATGAAGGGCCAGGGTGGGGCCTTCGTCAAGCTGCCGGGCGGCGAGAAGGGCTTCCTGCGCGAGACCAAGGGGCTGGGGCCCGGCAAGCCGGTCATCGTCCAGGTCGCGGGCTTCGCCGAACCGGGCAAGGCCCTGCCGGTGACGACGCGGGTGCTGTTCAAGAGCCGGCTCTGCATCATCACCCCCGCCGCGCCGGGGCTGAACCTCTCGCGCCGCATCCGCGACGAGGCCGCGCGCGACCGCCTGGCCGCGATCGCCACCGCCGGGATGGCGGGGTCGGACTTCGGCCTGATCCTGCGGTCGGCCGCCGACGCGGCCGAGGACGACGAGGTCGCCACCGACATCGCCGCGACGCGCGCGCTGGCCGAGGCGGTCATCGCCGATGTGAGCGGGGGCCCCGAGCTTCTGCTCGCCGCCCCCGGCCCCCACGAGGAAGCCTGGCGCGACTGGTCCGAGCCCCTGCCCGACGAGGTGGCCGAGGGCGAGGGCGCCTTCGCCCGGCACGGCGTCGAGGAGATGCTGGACGCGCTCCTCTCGCCCCTGGTGCCGCTGCCGGGCGGCGGCCACATGGCGATCGAGGCGACCCGCGCGCTCATCGCCGTGGATGTGAACACCGGCGCCGACACCTCGCCGGCGGCGAGCCTCAAGGCCAACATCGCCGCCGCCCGCGATCTGCCGCGGCAGCTGCGGCTGAGGGGGCTCGGCGGCCAGGTGACGGTGGATTTCGCGCCGATGCCGAAGAAGGACCGCGCCGTGCTCGACCAGCAGATCCGCCTTGCCTTCAAGGGCGAGGCGGCGGAAACGAGCCTCGCCGGATGGACGCCACTGGGCAACTTCGAGCTCCAGCGCAAGCGCGACCGGCTGCCTCTTGCCCTCATCCTCAGGGAGGCGCGCGAATGACCTGCCCGATCTGCGGCAAGCCGGCCGACCCGAAATACCGGCCGTTCTGCTGCAAACGCTGCGCCGACATCGACCTCGGCCGCTGGCTGACCGGCGCCTATGCGATCCCGGCCGAGGAGGAGGACCTCCCCGACGAGGCTGACCGGCCGGACCCGCCGCCGCGCCCGCACTGATTTGCGGCCCGGTTTGGACCCCGGAGGCGTTTTCCTCCCAAAAGCCTCTGGACAGGCCCGCCGCCCTCGCCTAAACACGGCCCGCCGGGCGCCCTGCGCCGCCGGTGCCCAGATAGCTCAGTTGGTAGAGCAGCGGATTGAAAATCCGCGTGTCGCTGGTTCGATTCCGGCTCTGGGCACCACTTAAATTCTCGAAATCTTCGAAGTTTCTTCTGACTCTGATGCCCCTTTCGGCGTGGGTTTGACGCTTTTTGGCGGAAGGTTTGATCATTTGCGCCCGGCGTGCGTTCTCGGTTTCGAGACCGGTGCGAGATCGAGAACCGAGCAGGGGATCATCGCGCATCCTCCGCGGTCATCCGGTCGAAATAGGTTCGAACGCAGTTCTGGACATGGCGGAACCGGTCGCCGCCCAGGTGCTTGCCGCCATACCAGCGCGTGACGACGACGACGTGGTTGCGCAGGTTCGCCTGCTCGAGCATCCGCAGGATGACCGCCCCGGCACCGCTTTCGCCGTCATCATCCTTGAGCGGACCATTGTCGGCCAGAAGCCCCCAGGAGTTGTGCGTGGCCTTGGCGAACTTCTTCCTGCGCTTGAGATCGGCGACGAACGCCTTCGCCTCACTGCCGGACCGGCAGGGGCCGCCCGAGACCGCGTATTTCGAGCCGCGGTCGCGGATGACACCCTCGAGAACAAGCATGGCCATGACGCAACCGCTCCCCGCCCGCCCGGAACCGGGCTCGCCAGTTTCGCACCGCGCACCGAAACGGTAAAGGCAGCCGCAACCTCCACCGCTGCCTGCCCTGCCATGATGCCGGCGACGATTTGAACTCCCGCTTCGATGGCAAGCCGTTGCGTAGCGCCGGCCGCGCGCAAGGCCTTCAGGCCCGTCACCCCTGGCAAGTGACTTCCGGCCTGCCCGCGATCGCGGTCGCGTCGATCCATTCCTCGAGCAGCTGAACCGCAAAGCCGACGCCACCCGGACGGGCCAGCGGAAGATCCCCGTCGGTCATTTCCTTGCCGGCAATGTCGAGATGGACCCAGGGCCGCCCCTCGGTGAAATGCCTCAGGAATGCCGCCGCCATCGGCGCATCGCCATCCTCAAGGTCGCGGCCGTGCTGGCGCAGATCGGCGATCGGCGAGCGCAGCGCCTTGTCATAGGCCCGGTCCAGCGGCAGGCGCCAGAACCTTTCGCCCACCCGCTCGCCTGCGGCAAGAAGTCCGTCGGCCAGAGCGTCATCGGTGGCAAAGAGCCCGGCAAAGACATGACCAAGGCCGCGCATCACCGAATAGGTCAGCGTCGCCAGATCGACGATGGCCCTGGGTTCGAACCGCGTCGCCGCGTAATGCAGCACGTCGGCCAGCACCATGCGCCCCTCGCAATCGGTGTCGAAGACCTCGACCGTGCGGCCCGAAAGCGTGGTGACGACATCACCCGGCTTGTAGGAGGCGCCCGAGAGCATGTTCTCGGCCACGCCGAGCACGCCGACGACATGCACCGGCGCGCGCCTTTGCGCCAGCGCCAGCATGGTGCCGGCCACCGCCGCCGCGCCGGCCATGTCGCCTTTCATGGTGAACATCTGCGGGCCGGTCTTGATGGCAAGGCCGCCCGCGTCAAAGCAGATGCCCTTGCCGACCAGCGCCAGCGGCGCCCCTTCGGCCCCCGGCCCGCGGTATTGCAGCACGAAGACCCGCGGCGGCCGGACGGAGCCATTGCCGACCGCAAGGACCGCGCCCATGCCGAGGCGTTCGAGATCGGGGCGTTCCAGTTCCTCGACCGTGATCCCCGCCGCCCGCAGCGGCCCGAGATGGGCGCCGAAACTGTCGGGGTGAAGGTGGCTTGCGGGGGTGTTCACCAGGCTGCGGGCGAGCGTCACGCCTTCGGCGAGCGCGGCGCTGCGGTCAAGTGCCGCCGCGTCCAGGGCATCGGCAACCACCGTCAGCGCCAGATCGGGCGCGGTTTCGTCCCGGGGCATCATGTGGAAGCGGTAGTTGCGCAGACGCATTCCGAGGACCAGCCGGGCAAGCACCTCCCCCGGCGGAACCGGGCTGCCGTCAAAGCTGTCGAACAGCAGCGTGGCCGCCGGTTCGGCCTCCTCCTCCAGCCGGCGGGCCAGTGCGGCGCCGGCAAGGGTTGCCGCAAGCGGAGCCAGCGCGGCGGCCGCGCCAAGGTCGAGAACGATCACGCGCCGCGCCTCCAGCCCGACCGGGGACAGAACATCGACGCATTCTCCTGCCTCGCCCTTGAGCCGGGGCGCGGCCAGCGCGCGCGACAGGGCGCCCCCCGCCCGGTCATCGACCTCCCGGCCCCGTGGTCCAAGCCCCCCGGCCCCCGCCTTCAGGAGGACGACGACCCGTGCCGCATCGGCGGCCGCCTCATCGGGTCGGGCAACGGTGGTGACGGTGATGGACATGTGGACCCCAAGTCTGCGCTACCGGCCCAGTGATAGTGCCGCAGGCCTTGATTGCAAGACGGTTGGGGCGGGCGCTTCGGCCGGGACGGGGGGAAGGGGGCAGCAAACCGGGAGCCTCCGATCCGTCCACGTGTGCGGTCGGCACTTGCAACACGCAAATCCGGGTGCCACAGTCCGCCGGGTTGGGTATCGGGCGGCACGAAGCGAAATCTTGTGGCCGAGAGGCGCCCATCCGGTCAGCCCTGTCGAGTCGACGCCAGCCGCCATGCATCGCTACCGCTTCGTCCTCTTGCGTCCGCTTCAGCTTGTGCCGGTGCTTTTCGGCATTTCGGTCATCACCTTCGTGCTGGTGCGGCTGATTCCCGGCGATCCGGCGCGGGTTCTTCTGGGCGCGCGCGCCACGCCCAGCGCCATTGTCAATATCCGCGCGCAATACGGGCTCGATGACCCGATCTGGGTGCAATATCTCTATTTCCTCAAGAACCTCGGGCAGGGCGAGATGGGCAAGTCCGTCGTCTACAAGATCGACGTGCTGCGCCTGATCGCCACGCGGATCGAGCCGACGCTGGCGCTCGTGGCCGCGGGTGTGGTGCTGACGCTGTTGATCGCAGTGCCCTTCGCGGCACTCTCGGCCCGCCGGCAGGGCCGCGCGGCCGACCATGCCGTGCGGCTGGTCTCGACCGCGGGCCTCGGGTTTCCCGCGTTCTGGCTCGGGATGATGCTGATCCTGCTGTTTTCGGTGCGGCTCGACTGGCTGCCGGTGGCCGGCTATGGCGAGACCCTTTCCGAACGGCTCCAGCACATGATCCTGCCCGGTCTGACCATCGCGCTGTCGCTGTCGGCGATCATCACGCGATCCCTGCGGGCGGGGATGATCGCGGGGCTGTCGTCCGATGTCGCCACGGCGGCACGCGCGCGCGGCATGCCCGAGGGCGTGGTGTTCTGGCGCCATGTGGTGCCGAATGCGATGGTGCCGACGGTGAACCTGCTTGCCGTCAACATCGGCTGGCTGATCGGCGGCACGGTGGTGGTGGAAAGCGTCTTTGCCGTGCCGGGGCTCGGCCAGCTGATGGTGCGGGCGATCTTCAGCCGCGACTACATGGTGGTGCAGGGCGTGGCGCTGGCCTTCGCGCTGGCCACGGTGCTGACGAACTTCCTGGCCGACATCCTGACGGTCGCGCTCGATCCCAGGGTGGAGATGTGAGCCTCCTGTCGCTTTCCCCACCGCTTCGCGCGCGCTTCGGCCGCCGCCCGATGCTGGCCACGGGCCTTGCGATCCTTGGCGGCTTCGTGGCGCTTGCGCTGCTTGCCCCCCTGATCGCGCCTTTCGACCCGATCCTCCAGAACCCCGGGGCCAAGCTGATGCCGCCGTCGTGGGACCATCCCTTCGGCACCGACAACTTCGGCCGCGACGTGTTCAGCCGCGTCCTGTGGGGCACGCGGATCGACCTTCAGATCGCCGTGCTGGGGGTGGTATTCCCGTTCCTGATCGGCACCGGGGTCGGCACCGTGGCGGGGTTCTTCGGCGGCTGGGTCGATGCGGTGCTCATGCGCATCATCGACGTGGTGCTGGCCTTCCCGTTCCTTGTGCTGATGCTGTCGATCATCGCCATTCTCGGCCCCGGGCTTGCCAGCTTCTACATCGCGATGGCCCTTGTCGGCTGGGTCAGCTACGCGCGGCTGATCCGGGCGCAGATCCTGGTGCTGAAATCGCAGGATTTCGCGGTCGCCGCCGCCTCGCTGGGGTTTTCGCGGCTCAGGATCATGTTCCGCCACCTCTTGCCCAACGCGCTGGCCGGATCGCTGGTCTTCGTGATGTCGGACGCGGTGCTGGTGCTGCTCAACGGCGCCTCGATCAGCTATCTGGGGCTGGGCGTGCAGCCGCCGGTCGCCGAATGGGGGGTGATGGTGGCCGAGGCCCAGGGCTTCATCAGCCAGGCCTGGTGGATCACGCTGTTTCCCGGCCTTGCGATCGTGACGCTCGCTTTCGGCTTTTCGCTGACGGGCGACGCGCTGGCCGACCTGATGGGGGTGCATGAATGAGCCCCCTCCTCGAGATTTCGAACCTGTCGGTCGCTTTCCGCGACGCGGACGAGGATCGCCTGCTGCTCGACCACATCACCGTCGGGCTCGGGCAGGGCGAGATCCTCGGGCTTGTCGGCGAAAGCGGCTCGGGGAAAAGTCTGCTGTGCCGGGCGGTGATGGGTCTCTTGCCGTCGCTCAGGCTGCATGTGGCCGGGGGCGCGGTGCGGCTTCAGGGGCAGGACATCCTGACCGCCGATATGGCCACGATCCGGGGTCGGCGGATCGGGATGATCTTCCAGAACCCCACGAGCCACCTCGACCCGGTGATGACCATCGGTCGCCAGATCTGCGAAGGATTGGGCCAGCACCGCGGGCTGAGCGGCGCGGCGGCCCGCGCCGCCGCGGTGGATCTGCTGGGCCAGGTGGGCTTTCCCGACCCCGGGGCGGCGTTTTCGAGCTATGCCCACCGGTTTTCGGGCGGCATGCGCCAGCGCGCCATGATCGCCGTGGCGCTGGCCTGCGAGCCCGGAATCCTGATCGCGGATGAGCCGACCACTGCGCTTGACGTCACCATCCAGGCGCAGATCCTGCGGCTTCTGATGGACCTGCGCGACCGGCGGGGCCTGTCGATCATCCTCATCACCCATGATCTGGGCGTGGTGGCACAGACCTGCGACCGGATCGCGGTGATGCGGCGGGGCCGGCTTGTCGAGGTGGGCGAGAAACGCGCGCTCCTCGCGTCGCCGGTCCACCCCTACACGCGCCAGCTTGTCGCCTCGCACCCCTCCCTGAGCCATGCCGAGGATCCCCTTCGCCACGATGCCGAGGGGGCGCAGCCCCTATTCGACGTGCGTGGGCTCGAGGTGGCCTTTCCGCTGGGGGGCGGGTTCCTGCGGCCGAAACGGATGTTTCGTGCCCTCAGGGGCGTGTCGCTTTCGGTCCGGCCGGGCGAGACGGTGGGGATCGTCGGCGAATCCGGGTCCGGCAAAAGCACACTGGCGCGGACCATCATGGGCCTGACCCGGGCGACAGGGGGCGATGTGGTCTTTGCCGGTCACTCGCTCATGTCCGAACGGGCGGTCGCGCTGAAGGCGCTCAGATCAGACGTGGCGATGGTGTTTCAGGACCCGTTCAATTCGCTCAACCCCCGCATGACCGTGGCCCAGACCCTGGCCGAGGTGCTGCGCAGCCAGGGCGAAACCCCGCATGACCGCATCCCCGGACGGATCGGCGAACTGCTCGACATGGTGGGGCTGGAACGCGAACTGGCGGATCGCAGGCCCCGCAGCCTGTCGGGCGGCCAGTGTCAGCGCGCAGGGATCGCGCGGGCGCTCGCGGTGAACCCGAAGGTGATCGTGGCCGACGAATGCGTGGCGGCCCTCGACGTGACAATCCAGGCGCAGATCGTGGCGCTGTTCCGCGAACTTGCCGAACGGCAGGGGCTTACGCTGCTGTTCATCGCCCATGACCTCGCCATCGTGCGCAATCTGTGCGAGCGTGTCGTGGTCATGCACCACGGCGAGATCGTCGAGGACGGGCCGTCAGCCCAGGTCTTCGCGCGCCCCGCCCGCGCCTATACGGCCGAGCTGATCGCCGCCATTCCCGACATCGACCCTGATCGCCCGATGGGCGGGGCCGAGACAAACGACAAGAACGGCAACAACGCAAAACAGGAGGAGCTTGCATCATGATCAGAACCCTGACACGGGCTGCGGTGATCGGCCTGGCGATGACCACGGCGATCGTCTCGGTGGCCGAGGCCGCGGGCGTGCTGACGATCGCCCGGCGCGAGGATGGCACCACCTTTGATCCGATCAACACCGCGCAGAACGTCGATTTCTGGGTGTTCTCGAACGTCTTCGACGTGATGGTTCGCGTCGACAACGAAGGCCAGAAGCTGCTGCCCGGCCTTGCCGAAAGCTGGGACGTCTCAGACGACGGGCTGACCTACACCTTCCATCTGCGCGATGCGAAGTTTTCCGACGGCAGCGCGGTGACGGCCGAGGACGCGGCCTATTCGCTGACCCGCATCCGCGACAGCGAACTTTCGCTCTGGCAGGATACCTACAAGATCATCAAGGACATGCAGACGCCGGACGCAAAGACGCTTGTCGTCACGCTGACCGGGCCTTCGGCGCCGTTCCTGTCAACACTGGCGATGCCGGGCGCCTCGATCGTCTCGAAGGCGGCGATGGAGGAGATGGGCGAGGAAGCCTTCGCCGAAAAGCCCGTGGGTTCGGGGGCCTTCATGGTTCAGGAATGGCGCCGGGGCGACCGGGTGATCCTGAAGAAGAACCCCGATTACTGGGATGCCGCGAATGTCAGCCTTGACGGCGTCGAATGGATCTCGATGCCCGACGACAACACCCGGATGCTGGCGGTGCAGGCCGGCCAGATCGACGCGGCGATCTTCGTTCCCTTCTCGCAGGTGGCCGAACTGAAGAACGACGACAAGCTCAATGTGGTGATCAACCCCTCAACGCGCGAGGATCACCTGCTGCTGAACCACGAACACGCGCCGCTGGACAACGTCAAGGTGCGCGAGGCGATCGACTATGCGATCGACCGGCAGGCCATCGTCGACACCGTGACCTTCGGCATCGGCGAGGCGGCGAATTCCTATGTGCCGAAGGGCGCGCTTTATCATCTGGCCGACAACGGCGCGCGCCCCTTCGACCCTGAAAAGGCCAAGGCGCTGATGGCCGAGGCGGGTGCGGGCGACTTCACCCTGAACTATCTGGTGGATTCCGGCGACCAGACCCAGGAACAGGTGGCGATCCTGGTCCAGAGCCAGCTCGAAGCCGTCGGCATCAAGGTCAACCTCCAGAAGGTGGACCCCAGCCAGACCTGGCAGATGGAACTGGATGGCGACTTCGATCTGGGCATGAACTATTGGGTCAACGACATCCTCGACCCCGACCAGAAGACCACCTTCGTCCTCGGGCATGACGTGAACATGAACTACATGACCCGCTATCATAACGAGAAGGTCAAGGACCTGGTCGCCCAGGGCCGGATCGAGATGGACCCCGCCAAGCGCGAGGCGATCTACCACGAGATCCAGAAACTGGCGAAGGCCGATGTCCACTGGATCGACCTCTACTACAGCCCGTTCCTGAGCGTGACGCAGAAGGGGATCGAGAACTTCGGCCAGAACCCGCTGGGCCGGTTCTATCTGGAGGAAACGGTCAAGACCTATTGAGGCGCGGCTGACCGCCCGTCGCGGCGGCCCTTTCGGGGCCGCCGTCCGATCCTGCCCGAAAAGGAGGCTTTCCGCGATGCCCGTGGTCGATCTGCCCGCACTTGACGCAACCCTTGATGCGCTGCCCAAACGCTATCCCGGTCCCGGCGGCGTGGCGGGGGTGGTCAAGGATGGCCGCGTGATCGCCGCGCGTGCCTGGGGCCACGCCAATCTGGAAACCGCCCGGCCGATGACCGATGCAACGCGGCTGCCGATCTGCTCGATTTCCAAGCAGTTCACCTGTCAGGTGCTGCTGGCGACGGTGGGCGATCCGGCGCGGCTGGACGGCGGGGTTGCCCGCTTTCTGCCGGCCTTCACCGGGCAGATGCCGACCACGCGCCAGCTTTGCGACAACCAGTCGGGCCTGCGCGACTATTGGGCGCTGACCATCCTGCACGGCGCATTGGCCGAACAGACCTTCACCCGCGATGACGCGCTGCCGCTGATCGCGCGGATGAAGACCGGGCATTTCGCGCCCGGCACCGCCTATTCCTACTGCAACTGCAATTTCCGCATCGTTTCCGAACTGATCGAGGCCGAGGCGGGCACGGATCTGGAAACGCTCTATCGCCGCCACATCTGGGGGCCGGCGGGGATGCAGACCGCGGTCCTGACATCGGACACCCGCCACCCCGAAGATGGCGTTGCCGGTTACGAAGGCTCGGATGCCACGGGGTTCATGGCCGCCGACAACGGCATCTTCTGGATCGGGGACGCAGGCATTTCGGCCTCGCTTGCCGACATGCTGGCCTATGAGGTCTGGATCGACGCCACGCGCGAGGACGAGGGCGGTCTTTACCGGCGCGTCTCGGCCCCGCCGCTGTTCCGCGACGGCGCGCCCGCGCGCTATGGCTACGGGCTTGCGCATGAGGAGATCGCGGGCCATGCCTTCACCGGGCATGGCGGCGCGCTGCGCGGCTTTCGCGCCAACCGGCAGCATTCGCGCGATGCGCGGCTGTCGGTGGTGGTGATGTTCAACCACGAGGGCGACGCCCATTCCGCCGCACAGGATCTGGTGCGCGCGGCGCTGGGCGAGAAACCCCTTCCTCCGGTCCCGATCCCCGATGGTTGGGAAGGGCAGTGGCTGGCCGATGACGGGCTTGTCGTGCAGATCGAACCGGGCCGGACCGAAGCCACCCTGCGCTACGCAACCGGAGCGGAAACCGTCACGCTGGCAGCCGATGGCACGCTGGCATCTCCCGACGTGGTGCTGGCGCGCGGCGGCAGCGGGCTGACCATGCGGCGGATAGGCGACAACACCGCCCCGGTTCTCGTGCCCCTGCCGGCGATCGAGGCCGCGGATGCCGGCGACATCACCGGGCGCTGGGTGTCTGACGAACTTGGCGCCGCCTTGGAGATCGAGACAAGCGGCGGCGGCGTCACGGCCCGCTTCGACGGAATGCTAGGCCGGGGGCGGCCGGAACGCATGGCGCCCGCCGGCCGCGACGTCTGGCTGGTGGCCACGCGGCGGTCGATGGATGCGCCGGCGCCGGGTGACTGGACGCTGCGCGTCTTGCGCGACGCATCCGGCACGGTCACGGGGCTCACGCTCGGGTCATGGCTGGCCCGCGGGATCGGCTACCGGAGGCAGGCATGAGCGCCAAGGACAAGACCGAAAGCCAGATCACCGAGGGGCGCGCGCCGTTTCGCGGCTGGGAAACCTGGTATCGCGTGACGGGCGATCCGAAGGGGGCCAAGCTGCCGCTGATCGTCGTCCACGGCGGCCCCGGGGCCACGCATGGCTATGTCGAAAGCTTCGCGGCCCTTGCCCGCGACGGGCGCGCGGTGATCCATTACGACCAGATCGGCTGCGGCCGCTCCACCCGTTTGCCGGACAAGGGGGCCGATTTCTGGACGCCCGCGCTCTTCATCGAGGAACTTGAAAACCTGATCGCGCATCTGCGGCTTGGCGGCGGCTATCTGCTGCTGGGCCAATCCTGGGGCGGGATGCTCGGGGCCGAATTCGCCACCCTGCGGCCTGCCGGCCTGAAAGGGCTGGTCATCGCCGACAGCCCCGCGTCGATGGCGCTCTGGATTGCCGAGACGGGGAGGTTGCGCGCGGCCCTGCCGCCCGCGGTGCAGGCGGTGCTGTCGCGCCACGAGGCGGCCGGCACCACCGCGCACCCCGACTACAGGGCCGCGACCAAGGTGTTCAACGCCCGCCATGTCTGCCGGCTTGACCCGCCGCCCGATGCCGTCGCGCGAACCTTCCGGGCGCTGGAGGAAGATGCGCATGTCTACAACCTGATGAACGGCCCCAACGAATTCCATGTAACCGGCACCTTGCAGGACTGGACGGTGATAGACCGGCTTCACCGGATCAATGTGCCGGTCCTTGTGATCTCGGGCGCCCATGACGAGGCGACGCCGGCCACCTGGCAGCCGTTCCTCGACCATATCCCCGACGTGCGCGGCCATGTCTTTCCCTATTCCAGCCACATGCCCCATGTCGAGGAATTCGACGACTGCATGGATCTGGTCGGCCACTTTCTTGCCGATTGCGACGCGCGGCGGGACAGGCCATGATCCACATCGACAACCGCGCCCGGCACGGGCACAAATGGCGGAAACTGCCGCCTTTTTCTAGCTGACAGGGAGAAGTAGATGAACAGGAACAGGATGCCGGCGGCCCCTCGCTGGCAGATGCTTGCAGGTGCCGCGGCCCTAGCACTTTCCACCGCCTTCCAGCCCGCGCTGGCGCAGGACGATGCCCATTACGGGGGCACGATGAAACTGCTGGCGGTGGCGGCGGGCGGCACGCTCGACCCGCAGATCAACTATACCGCCATCTACTGGGAGCTCTACGGCTTTCTCTATGACGGGCTGGTGACCTTCAAGAAGGTCGGCGGTGCCGACAGCGCCGAGGTGGTGCCCGATCTGGCCGAGGCGCTGCCCGAAGTCACGAACGATGGCAAGACCTATACGTTCAAGCTCCGCAAGGGCGTGAAGTTCGCCAATGGCAAGGAAGTGACGCCCGATGACGTGGTGGCCTCGTTCCAGCGCATCTTCAAGGTGCTGAGCCCCACCTCGGGCGGGTTCTACGGCGGCATCGTCGGTGCCGACAAATGCCTGGCCGACGCGGCAGGCTGCACGCTGGAAGGCGGCATCACCGGCGACGCTGCGGCAGGCACGGTGACGATCAACCTCGTCGCGCCCGATGCCGAGTTCCTCTACAAGCTCAGCGTGCCGCATGCCTCGATCCTGCCGGCCGAGACGGCTGCCTCGGACATGGGCAACACGCCGATCCCCGGCACCGGCGCCTACATGATCGAGAGCTACGACCCGAACGCGCAGCTCGTGATGGTGCGCAACCCGAACTTCGCCGAATGGAGCAAGGACGCCCAGCCCAAGGGCTATCCCGACCGGATCGAATATACCTTCGGCGGCACCGAGGAAGCGGCGGTGAACGCGATCATGAACGGGCAGGCCGACTGGATGTACGATCCGACCCCGGCCGACCGCCTGGCGGAGCTGAGCACGACGGCAGCCGACCAGTTGCGCGTGGCCCCGCTGGCCGCGTGGTGGTACGCGCCGCTCAACGTCAATCTTGCGCCCTTCGACAACCTCAAGGCCAGGCAGGCGCTGAACTATGCGGTGGACCGCAATGCGCTGGTCTCGGCCTTTGGCGGCCCGGCGCTGGCGCAACCGGTCTGCACCATCCTGCCTCCCGATTTTCCCGGCCACGAGGATTTCTGCGAATACACGCTGGACCCGGGAACGGAATGGACCGCGCCCGACATGGACAAGGCGCGCGCGCTGGTCGAGGAATCGGGCACCAAGGGCCAGAAGGTCACCGTGGTGACCGACGACAGCGCCAGTTCGCGCGGGGTGGGCACCTATCTTCAGACGGTGCTGAGCGATCTTGGCTATGACGCCTCGGTGCAGACCATCTCGGGCGATATCCAGTTCACCTACATCCAGAACACCAACAACAAGGTGCAGATCTCGATCTCGCAATGGTATCAGGACTACCCGGCGCCGTCGAACTTCCTCAACGTGCTGTTCGGCTGCGACACCTTCCATCCGGGTTCGGATTCCTCGATCAACATCTCGGGGATCTGCGACAAGGATCTGGATGCGCGGATGAAGGCGGCGATGGCGCTTGGCGTGACCGACCCGGAAGCGGCGAACAAGGAGTGGGCCAAGATCGACCATGACTTCATGGCGCTGGCCCCGGCGGTGCCGCTGTTCACCCCCAAGGACGTGGACCTGATCTCGAAGCGCGTGGGCAACTATGAATTCTCCAGCCAGTATCACTGGCTGATCGCGAATTCATGGGTCCAGTGACGGGCGGAATGTCCACGCCCCGAACCGAAGGGACGCCCTCTTCCCCGGCCGTCATGGCCGGGGAGGAACCCCTGGTCAGCCGCAGCCCGTGGCGGCGTGTCCTCGAAGGGCTTCTGGCCAGTCCGACGGCGGTGATCTCCGGGCTGCTTCTCTTGCTGATCGTCGTGGCGACGCTGCTGGCACCGGTGTATTCGGCGCGGGTGGCGGGCACCGACCCGTTCCGTTCCGGCCTTTCGGCGAAGATCGAGATCGACGGCAAACGCGTTCCCGTCATGCAGCAGTCGACCGAGGGGCTGGGCTTGGGCGTAACCCCGATCGGCCCGACCTGGCGCGCGCAGTATTTCCTTGGCGCCGATACCCAGGGCCGCGACGTGGCGGCACGGATGTTCTACGGCGGCCGCAGCTCGCTTCTGATCGCGGGGGCATCGACGCTGCTGTGCCTGGTGCTTGCGGCCGTGGTCGGCATCGTCGCGGGCTATACCGGCGGGCGGGTCGATTCGGTCCTGTCGAACCTGATCGACATGATCTGGGCCTTCCCCGTCTATCTGCTGGCGATTTCGCTTTCGATCGTGATGATCGGAAAAAGCTACAGCTTCGGCCCGTTCGAGATCGCGTCGGACAGCCTGATCGTGCCGATCCTGATCATCGGCATCGTCTATGTGCCCTATGTGGCGCGCCCCGTGCGGGGCCGGGTGCTGGCGCTGAACCAGAGCGAGTTCATCATGGCCGCACGCGGCCTTGGCATCCGGCGCTGGCGGATCCTCTTGCGCCACATCCTGCCGAATGTCGCCACCACGCTGATCGTCTTCGCGCCGATGCTGATGGCGCTGAACATCGTCACCGAAAGCTCGCTTTCGTTCCTGTCGGTGGGGGTGCAGCCGCCCAATGCAAGCTGGGGCACGATCCTTCAGGACGGACAGGGCCTGCTCTATTCACGCCCGGTCGTGTCGATGGCGCCGGGGCTGGCGATCATGGTGACGGTGCTTCTGCTGAACCTGTTCGGCGACGTGCTGCGCGACGTGCTCGACCCGAAATCGGCAAGGGGGCGCTGAGGTGCTGGCGGTCATCTTCGGGCGGCTTTTGCGCATGGTGGTGGTGATGTTCGGCATCTCGGTCATCACCTTCGCCATCTTCTTTGCGACGCCCGCATCGGACCCGGCGGCGCGCATCGCCGGGCGCAATGCCGCGCCAGAGACCGTCGCGGCGGTGCGCAAGGACTTCGGCCTCGACCGGCCGCTGCCGGTACAATACGCGCTGATGATGAAGCGGCTCTTCGTCACGCGCGACCTGACCTCCTTTGCCAACCGTGGCCAGAAGATCATCCCGGCGATCACCAATGCCGCACCGGCCACGCTGTCGCTGGTCACCGGCGCGGCGATCCTGTGGATGCTGGGCGGCATACTGGCGGGCATCGTCGCCGCGGCCACCAAGGGCCGCTGGCCCGACAAGCTTCTGATGGGGCTTTCGATGGCGGCGGTCGCCATGCCGGTGTTCTGGGTGGGCGAGATGGTGAACCTGATCACGCAAAGCCGGTTCCATGACACCTGGGCGTTTTCCTGGGTTCCGCCTCTGGGCTATGCTGCGCTCAGCCAGGACCCGTGGCTCTGGTTCAAGTCGCTGGTCTTTCCCTGGCTTACGCTCGCGCTGCTCAACATCGGCCTTTACGGTCGGGTGCTCAGGACCGGGATCGTCGAGACCTATCAGGAAGATTTCATCCGCACCGCCCGCGCCAAGGGTCTGCCCGCGCGCAAGGTGCTGCTCAAGCACGCGACGCGCAGCGCCATCATTCCCATCGTCATCATGTTCGGCATGGATTTCGGGGTGCTGGTCGGCGGCGCGGCCGTGCTGACCGAAGTGGTCTTCGGGATCAACGGCGTCGGGCGGCTGACCTATCAGGCGCTCAAGGTGCTCGATCTGCCGATGATCATGGCGACGGTGCTTTACGCCTCGTTCTTCGTGGTGATCGCCAATGCCGTGGTGGACATGCTTTGCCTGCTGATCGACCCGAGGATGCGGCGGGCATGACCGTGACCGAGACCATCGCCCAGACTTCGACCCAGACGATGGCGCGTGCAGCCGGGCTGCAAGAGGCCCCCATCCTCTCGATCCGGGGGCTCGGCGTGTCGTTCCTTGGCGCGCGCGGGCGATGGAACCGCGTGGTCGAGGGCCTGTCGTTCGACATAGCGCCGGGCGAGACGGTGGCGCTGGTCGGTGAATCGGGGTCGGGGAAAAGCGTGACCGCGATGTCGGTGATGCGGCTTCTCGATCCTGCGACCAGCCGGATCGAGGGCGAGGTCACGCTGGACGGCCACGCGGTGCTCGGCCTCGACGAGGCGGGGATGATCCGCCACATCCGCGGCCAGGCGGCGGCGATGATCTTTCAGGAACCGATGACCAGCCTGCACCCGATCTATCGCGTCGGCGACCAGATCATCGAGGCGCTGACAAGCCACCGCACCATGCCGAAGGCCGAGGCGCGGGCCGAAGCCATCGCGCTTCTGGAACGGGTCCGCATCCCCAATGCCGCCGGGCGCATCGACGACTACCCGCATGCCTTCTCGGGCGGGATGCGCCAGCGGGTGATGATTGCCATGGCGCTGGCCTCGCGCCCGCGGCTTCTGATCGCGGACGAGCCGACCACGGCGCTTGATGTGACCGTGCAGGGTGAAATCCTCGACCTGCTGAAGGATCTTCAGGCCGAATACGGCATGGCGATGCTGTTCATCACCCATGACATGGGCGTGGTGGCGGAAATGGCCGATCGCACCGTCGTCATGTATCGTGGCCGCGCGATCGAGCAGGGGGCGACCGCCGAGATTTTCGCCCGTCCGCGCGAACCCTACACGCGGGCGCTCTTGGCAAGCGTGCCGGTCCTTGGCTCGATGCGGGGCGAGCCCGCGCCCCTGCGGTTCCCGATCGTCGATCTTCAGACCGGCATCGTCGGCCCGGCAAGGCCGCTCTCGGGCACGCCGGGCCGGGATGCACCGATCCTCGACGTGCGCGGCCTCGTCACCCGCTTCGACGTGCGGGGCGGCCTTCTCAACCGGCGGGTGGCGCGCATCCATGCGGTCGAGGACGTGTCCTTCTCGATCTTCCCCGGCGAAACCCTTTCGCTGGTGGGGGAATCGGGTTGCGGCAAGTCCACCACCGGCAAATCCATCATCCGCCTGAACGACCGTTCCCAAGGCAGCGTCAGGCTTGGCGGCGAGGATCTGTTCGCGCTGGCGCCCGAGGCCATGCGCCGCCGCCGCCGCGAGATCCAGATGATCCCGCAGGATCCGCTGGCCAGCATGAACCCGCGGATGACCGTGGGCGCGGCGCTGGTCGAGCCGTTCTGCGAACACGGGCTTGGCACGCAAGGGGACGGCCGCGCAAAGGCCGTGCAACTGATGGAACAGGTGGGCCTGACCCCGGCGATGCTGGGCCGCTATCCACACGAGTTTTCCGGCGGGCAGCGGCAGCGGATCTGCGTCGCCCGCGCGCTGATGCTGGATCCGAAGCTGATCATCGCCGATGAATCGGTTTCCGCCCTCGATGTTTCGGTCAAGGCGCAGGTGGTGAACCTGCTTCTCGACATCCAGGACCGGATGGGCATCGCCTACCTGTTCATCAGCCACGACATTGCGGTGGTCGAACGGATCAGCCACCGCATCGCCGTGATGTATATGGGCGAGATCGTCGAGATCGGGCCGCGCAACGAAATCCTCGAACGCCCGCGGCATCCCTATACGCAGCGCCTGATCGGTGCCGTCACCGTGCCTGATCCCGCCCGCCGGCACCTGAGGCGCAACCAGCAGATCCACGAACTGCGCACCCCGGTCCGGCCACTCGACTACCGCCCGCCGGCGCGGCGCTATGCCGAAGTCTCACCCGGCCATCTGGTGTCGGCGGAGGCCACAAATCCCTGACGGGGCTCTGTTGCGCAAATCCTGTGAAGTCGCGGAGTTCCAGGTCCGTGTTGCCGTCCTGAACGGCTACGCGCGCTCGGCATCCCCGTCACAAAGGTTGTGGGACAGGGTCCGCCTGCGAAAAGGGGCTTTCCGGCCGTCAGCCGATTTGCGCAACAGAGTCGTCGGCGAGTCGCGTGCCGGCGATCCGGTTTGCCAGATATTGACCGGTCTGTTAATTCCTGTCGGAAAGACCTTCCTTCGGGGGCGAGCCATGCGCCGGTCGACGCGACGCCTGCACCACCGGCCCGGGGCGGCCGCACCGGCCGACCGGGGCCTGCATTCCACCGTGAACCGGCCCTATGATCCGATCGCCCCGGAGGAGGCCGGGCGCATCCTCGACGCCGCCATTTCCTATGTCGCCGAAATCGGCGTCCGGTTCGAGCCGGGCACCGAGGCCGATGCGATCTTCGCCGCCGGCGGCTGCGCGGTGGCGGGCGGCCTGGTGAGGATTCCCGCCGCGATCACCCGCGCGGCGCTGCAAAGTTGCGCGAAATCCGTCCGGCTGTGGAACCGTGACGGCACCCGCTATCTCGATGTCGACAAGGATCATTGCTGGTTCATCCCCGGCATGACCTGCATCAAGGTCTACGACCCGGACACCGGCGCCCCCCGCGACAGCACGCTGGCCGACCTCGCCCGGATCACCCGCATCGCCGACGGGCTTGAACACATCGACGCGGTCTGCGTCGCCTGCAAGGACATTCCGAACTCGACACCCGCAGGCGAGATCGGCGAGTTTCTCTGCCTCATGGAGAACACCGCCAAGCCGCTCGAATTCCTCTGCGAGCATGACGGCACGCTCAGGGCTGCAATCGAGATGGCGGCGGAACTGCGCGGGGGCAGGGAGGCCTTGCGGGAAAGGCCCTATTTCCTCCACCTCGTCACGCCCTTGCCGGCGAGCTATGCGGCGACGCATGTCGAACAGATCCTGACCTGCGCGCGCGCGGGGGTGCCGGTCGTCTGCGGCACCGTCGCCTTCGGCGGCGCCTCCTCGCCGATCACGGTGGCCGGCTGCGTGATGCACGCACTCGCCACCGATTTCGCGGCGATGGTGCTGGCGCAGCTCGCCGTGCCGGGCGCGTTCTGCATCGGCGCGGGCATGGCCTATTTCATGGAGGCCGCGACCGGCGCCATCGGCTCGATCGCGCAGGTGATGCTGGGCGAACAGATCATCTGCCAGATTCGCCGGCAGATCGGCATTCCGTCCTTCACCGCCTTCGCCGGGCGGGTGAAGGCGCGACGGTTCAACCAGGATGCGGTCTGGGAACTGTCGACCCTGATGACCCAGGTCTATTTTTGCCGGCCGGCGACCTGCGACTATCTGGGCCTGCACGACAACGGCATCACCTATTCGGTCCATTCGCTGCTGCTCGCCAATGATCTTGCCGGGCTCCTGCGCACGCTGTGGCGGGGGGCACCGGTCACCGACGACCAGATCGCCCTCGGCGTCGCGCGCGAGATCGGCCCCTTCGGCAACTACCTCGGCCATGCCCACACCGCGCACCATTGTCGCGCGGTCAACTGGCCCTCGCTCTACCTCGGCGCCAATGCCCCGCTCTCCGCCACCGACAAGCCAGACCTTGACCTCGGGGAGCGGATCGACCTCGATCTGGCGCGGCGCCTGGCCGGGCCGGCGCCCGCGCCGCTTGATCGGGCGCTTCACGCCCGGCTGCGCGCGATCGCGGCGCGCCATTCGGCATGAATGCGGCCCGCGCCCCGGCGAGAGGCATTGCCAAATTTTGACTGATCTGATAGTCAAAGTCTAACGGAAGCTTTCCGGAGGATGAACCATGCGCCGCTCCACGCAACGCAAGCACGCCGCGCCCGACACGGCCGCGACCGCCCCTCGCGGCCCGCATTCGGCCGCGAGCCGCCCCTATGACACGATCGCGCCCACCGAGGCCGAACGCGTCGTCGAGGCCGCGCTTACGCTCCTTGCCGAGATCGGCCTGCGCTTCGATTCCGGCACCGAGGCGGAGGGGCTGCTGACCCGGGCCGGGTGCACGATCGCGCCCGACGGCGTGGTGCGGATGCCCGCTTTCGTCGTCCGGCGCGCGCTGGCCACCGTGGCGAAGTCGGTCCGGCTGTGGGACCGGGACGGAACGCGCGCCATCGACATCGACGCGCACCATACCTGGTTCATGCCGGGGATGACCTGCATCAAGGTCTTCGACGAGGCAACCGGCGAGCCGCGCCCGAGCACCCGCGCCGACCTCGCCACCATCACCCGCATCGCCGACGGGCTCGACAACATCGACGCGGTCTGCGTCGCCTGCAAGGACGTGGCGGACTCGACGCTCAGGGGCGAGATCGGCGAATTCCTCTGCATGATGGAAAACACCACCAAGCCGCTCGAATACCTCTGCGAATGGACGCGCTCGCTGGAAGCCGCGATCGAGATGGCGGCGGCGCTCAGGGGCGGGCACGAAAAACTTTCCGAACGGCCCTATTTCCTGCACATCGTCACGCCCCTGCCGCTCTACTTTGCCCAGTCGCACATCGAACAGGTGATCCTCGCCGCCCGCGCCGGCGTGCCGGTCAGCGTCGGCACGCTGGCGATCGGCGGGGCCTCGACGCCGATCACCACGGCGGGCACGGTCGTCCAGTGCCTTGCCACCGACTTCGCCGGCATCGTGCTTGGACAGGCGGCGCGCGAGGGCGCCTTCTGCATCGGCTCCACCAACCCCTACTTCATGGAGCCGGAGACCGGTGGCATCGGCAACCTGCCGCAGACCATGCTTGGCGAGCAGCTGATCTGCCAGGTGCGGCGGCACCTCGGCCTGCCCTCGTTCACCGGCCTTGGCGGCGATGCGCGCGCCCGCCGCTTCGGCCAGGACGCGGTGTTCGAGATCGCCACGATGATGGGCCAGGTCTTCCACACCCGGCCCGCGACCTGTGACTATCTCGGCTCGCTCGACCAGGGGATCACCTATTCCCTGCACGCGCTCCTGCTCTGCGACGAATATGCCGGGATGCTGCGCACGCTCTGGGCCGGCACGAAGATCGACGAGGATGCGCTGGCGCTCGATCTCTTGCGCGAGATCGGCTTGACGGGCACCGTTCTCGGCCACGAGCATACGGCGCGGCACTGTCGCACGAACCTCTGGCCGAGCCGCTATTTCGGTGCCAACACGCCGGTTTCGACTTCGGAGAAGGCCGATGAGACGCTGTATCAGCGGATCGACCGCGACCTGAGGCAGCGACTCGCCGCGCCGGGGCCGGAGCCGCTGCCTGCCGATCTGCACGCCCGGCTGAAGGCGATCCACGAAACCCATGCAGTGGCTTGAGGCGGCCCGCCGGATGACCCGCGACCCCCGCTTCGACATCCTCTTCGAGCCGGTCCGGATCGGCCCGGTCACCGCACCAAACCGCTTCTACCAGGTGCCGCACTGCACCGGCATGGGCAACCTCCACCCGCACACGCTCGCCGCCATGCGGGGGATGAAGGCCGAGGGTGGCTGGGGGGTGGTGAACACCGAATACTGCTCGATCCATCCCAGTTCGGACGACACCCACGCGCCCTATGCCTCGCTCTGGGACGAGGGCGACGTGCGAAACCACAGGGCGATGACCGAGGCGGTCCACGCCCACGGCGCCCTTGCCGGGGTGGAGCTTTGGCACGGCGGCCAGCGGTCGTCGAACGCGCTGACCCGCGAGGCCTCGATCGGCCCCGACAGCATGATGGCCGAGCGCAATCCCTGGCAGTGCCGGCGGATGGACCGGCACGACATCGTGGCCTTGCGCGACTGGCACCGGGCGGCGGCGCGGCGGGCGCTCGCGGCCGGGTTCGACATCGTCTATGTCTATGCCGCGCACACCTATCTCGTGACCCAGTTCCTCGACGCCTCGACCAACCTGCGGCGCGACGACTACGGCGGCGGCGCGGCGGGGCGGGCGCGGCTCTATCTCGATCTCGTGGAGGAAACCCGCGAGGTTCTCGGCGACCGCGCCGCGCTTGCCACGCGGATCGAGGTCTATGACGAGGCTGGCGCGGGGAAAGAGGAACGTTCCGCGCTCCTGGCGCAGGTCGCGCCCTTCGTCGATCTCTTTGACGTGACGGTGCCGGACTACGGCCACGAGATGGGCCCCTCGCGCTTCGTCAGGGAGGCGACGCTGGAAGACCACGTGGCCCATGTCCGCGCGGCGACCGGCAAGCCCGTGGTCAGCGTCGGCCGCTTCACCAGCCCCGAGACGATGCTCGGCCAGGTCCGGCGTGGCATCCTCGATTTCGTCGGTGCCGCGCGCCCCTCGATCGCCGACCCGTTCCTGCCGGCGAAGATCCGCGAAGGGCGCCTTGACGACATCCGCGAATGTATCGGCTGCAACATCTGCTATGCGCACGACTGGCTGGGCGCGCCGATCCGCTGCACCCAGAACCCGACGATGGGCGAGGAATGGCGGCGTGGCTGGCACCCGGAAAAGGCGCCAGCCGTGGTGGGCCGCGCCGATCCGGTGCTCGTCGTCGGCGCCGGCCCCGCGGGGCTCGAGGCGGCGCTGACGCTCGGTCGGCGCGGCGTGCCGGTGCTGCTGGCCGAGGCGGCGGACGCGCCGGGCGGGCGCGTGACGCTCGAATCCTCGCTGCCGGGGCTTGCCGAATGGGCGCGGGTCCGCGACTGGCGCGTCCACCAGATCGGCAAGCTCGCCCATGTCGAGCTTTATCCGGCCTCCGAGATGGACCGCGCCGCGGTACTGGAAACCGGCGTGCGGCACGTGCTGCTGGCGACCGGCAGTCTCTGGCGCGCCGACGGGCGGGGCCGCAGCCATCCCGCCGGGGTGGGAAGCTTCGCCGACCCCCGCACGATGACCCCCGACCGGATCCTGCGCGGCGACCGGCCCGCCGGGCCTGTCGTGATCTTCGATGACGAGGAATACCATATCGCCGCCGCACTCGCCGACCGGCTGGCCGGAGAGGGGCTGGACGTCACCTATGTCACACCCGGAAAGGTCGCGGCCGAATGGTCGATCTTCACCACCGAACAGCCGCGCCTCCAGGCCCGGCTGATCGAGCGCGGGGTGCGGATCGTGACCTCGACGGTCTTGACCGGCCTCAAGCCGGGCGCGGCCGAACTGGCCTGCGCCTTCACCGGGCGGCGATCCGAGATCGCCTGCGCGGGCTTTGTCCCCGTCACCTCCCGCGAACCCCGCGACGGGCTCTGGCCGGCGCTCCAGGACGCGGGGCTCGCGACGCTGGAACGGGTGGGCGATGCACGTGCGCCGGGCCTCATCGCGCACGCCGTCCATGACGGCCACCGCGCCGGGCGCGCCCATCTCGCCCGGCCGCAGGAACTCGCGATCCGGCGCGAGAACGTGGTTATCGCCGCCACCGGCGGATCGCCGGCATAGTTGCCGCAGTCCATCGCGTCATCCAGGGCTGCGCGGTGCAGGCGAATCGGGGCGCCGGTCCTGGCGGGCGCGGCGAGGTGGACCGTGGCGAAATCGTCAAGAAAATGCGCCATCGGCATGGCGCACTCGGCCGTTCTGCGGGCCAATCCGACGGGGTGCCGCGCATTGTCGATGAACAACCTGGAGGACTAGTCCAACTGGACAGGTTCGCCCGCCGCCGCCTTTGTGCGATACTTGCAATCGTGCGATTTGAATGGGTTACGAGTCAAAGTGGTTGGTAAGGGTGCACGAGTGTTTCCGGATCTGGTTCCGCCTGACGAGCATGATCAGGCGGAACCACCGTTCGTGACGCGGCTGCGGACGCGTCTGAACTGGCTTGCGGGCAAGTCGGCCACATTGCGGGCGGCGTCCCGCAGCGGCCTCATCGGTCTGTTCCTGCACAGACGCTGAACCGCCACCAGGCCCGGTTGGCCGCCCGGTGCCTTCGGGAGCCTCCGCACGATCCACGCATGGTCGCAGCGCATCACCCGCACCCCTTTCCGCAACAGGTCGTCACCGTGGCGATGCCGCGTCTGTGATCGCCGCCGGCCAAGCCGCGCGGTCGATCGGTGCCATGAGCCACAAGTCACGAGCGCCGCGGGCCGCCCCGGCGCTGCGCCGGGTGTGCCGCCAGCGCCGCACTTATCCCTCAGGGGGCACGGATTGTTGCCGATCCGGGCGAAAACCACATCTCTCCTTGCGCAAATGCCTTACTTTCCTCAGAAACGCAGGCAGGAAAAGGAGGGCTTGCGTGGCAGGCGTGAGAACACTCCCGGCGCAAGCGGGCGGCGTCCTGATGCGCGACGGCCATGTGGTGGTTCGCCCCGACGGCGCGGGGCGGGCGGCGCAGCGCATGCCGTTCTTCGCGCTGGTGGTCTTCGTCTCGCTGTTGATTCCGGCGTTCTTCCATCTCGGAACGCTTCTCATGACGCCGTCGCGGCTTCTGTTCCTGCTGCTCATTCCGCTGCTGTTGCTCAAGCTTCTCGGCAAGCAGTACGGCCGGGTGACCTACATCGACTGGATGATCCTCTTTCACATGTCTTGGTTCACGCTCAGCGTCTTCGTGAACGCTTCGCCGGGCGTTGCCGTGACCTACACCGGCGTCAACACGGTGATCCTTCTGGGCGGCTACCTCGCCGGGCGCGCCGCCATCCGCGATCTCGACCAGTTCCTGGGCTTCGTGCGGTTCTTCGCCTTCCTCCTGACGCTCAGCCTGCCCTTCATCCTTTACGAGACGCTGTCCGGTCATCTGACCATCCCCAAGCTCATCGAGATGATCCCCGGCCTGACCTCCAACAAGGACGTGCAGTATCCGCGACGGATGGGGCTCGACCGTGTTCAGTTCGTCTTCGTCCATCCGATCCACTTCGGGTTCTTCTGCTCGCTGTCGGTCGGGCTCTTCTTCGTCGCAATGAAGCAGCAGATGGGCAACTTCCGGCTCTGGGCACAGACCGCCGTGCTCGCGCTTGCGACGTTCTTTTCGCTTTCGAGCGGACCGTTCCTGTCGATGGTGATCCAGTTCCTGCTCATCATGTGGCTCTACGTGATGCGCAACCTGCAGCGGCCGTGGATGACGCTGACCTGGCTCTGCCTCGGGCTCTACGTCGTGCTCGAAGTCGCATCGAACGGGCCGGCGCTCTATGTCATCATCACCAAGCTCGCCTTCAACCCGGGCACGGCGAACGCCCGGCGGGTACTTCTCGACTACGGGATCGACCAGGTGATCGCGACACCGGTCTTCGGTATCTTCAAGCGGCCCTGGAACCTGCCGCCCTGGATGACGGGAAGTCTCGACAACTACTGGCTGGGGCTCGCTGTCGCCTTCGGATTCCCGACCTTCTTTTCGCAGTTTGCGGCCTTCATCCTCGCCATCGCCGCGATCGCGAAGCGCGACTTCCCCAAAGGCAGCACGCTCGACCGGGTGCGGACGGCCTGGGTGATCTCGATGATCAGCGCCACGCTGACACTTGGCACCGTGTTCGTCTGGAGCGAGATCGCATCGTTCATGTTCTTCTTCTTCGCCGCCGGCCTGTGGATGATGGAT
>JAUQYA010000101.1 GCA_030837785.1 Albidovulum sp. | reverse complement strand
GACGGCCTGGGTGATCTCGATGATCAGCGCCACGCTGACACTTGGCACCGTGTTCGTCTGGAGCGAGATCGCATCGTTCATGTTCTTCTTCTTCGCCGCCGGCCTGTGGATGATGGATGCCGAAGTGGAAGCGGGCGATGCGCCCGCGCCGGAAGCCGGGCCGGAACGGCCGCGGGGGCCGCAATACACCCGCTTCGGGCCCTCGCGGCAGCGGCCGCTCGCGCAGGGCGCGATACCGCGGGCGCACGGGCGGGCAAGCGGTCCGGCACACGGGCGGTTGTGAGTGGGCGGGCGAACAGGAATGAGTGTCAGATCGGACTTCATCTCCAAACGGTCGGTGCCGCTCGACTGCATCCGGGCGACGGCGATCGTCATGGTCGTGGTGTTCCATGTCGCAACCCGCTATCCCGACGCGGTACTCGATCCTGTCGCCGCGCTCTTTCGCAAGTACGGCACGCTCGGCGTCGACATCTTCTTCCCGCTGAGCGGCTACCTCATCACCTCGTTCCTGATCCGGCACGTCAACGCCGGTTCGATCCGCACCTTCTTCCTCAGGCGGTTCTTCCGGATCGTGCCGCTCTACATGGTCGCGGTGACGATCTATTTCGTCGCCATGCGGGTTCTGGGCCAGGAGCCGGCGATCATCGACCGGATCTGGATTCCCTACACTTTCCTTACCGGCTGGTTCATCTTCTTCGACGGGGTCGACAGCGTGCCCTACACGATCACCTGGTCGCTGTCGGTCGAGGAATTCTCCTACATCCTGATCGGCCTTGCCGCACTCCTGGCGCGGCGGTCGCTGCTGGCGTTCCTGATCGGCATCAGCCTCCTGTCGCTCGGCCTGCGGTTCTACTTCAACCTCATCGGCCACGAGGGCATCTATCACTTCCCGCTGACCCGGCTCGATTCCATCGGCATGGGCGGGATTCTCGCCTGGTGCATGGGGCGCGGCATCAACATGTTCTGGCCCCTCGTGCTCGCGACGCTCGGGAGCATCGCCGCCCGCAGCCTCGGCGGTGCCTTCGCGCCGACCTTCCTCTACACCCTAGTGACCTGCCTCGCGCTTCTGGCGATCACGGTGTCCGAGACCTGGCTGGCCGGATACCGCGGCCTGCTGGCGACCGCCTACGCGCGGGTGGGCTTCTATTCCTACTTCATCTATCTCTTCCATTTCATGGTGCTCGAGGCGCAACTGATGGTCGAACGCAGGCTTGGGCTCGAAAGCCTTCCGTTCTGGCTCAACGCCGCGCTCTGCCTCGCGCTCTCGGTTGCTGCGGCCGTCGTGTCCTTCCGGTATTTCGAGGGCCCGATGCTGCAGTTCGGGCGCCGGCTGGAGCGCCGCGCCACGCCGGTTGCCGGCCCGGCGGTGACGGGAGCGTCGCATGACTGAGACGTTGGACGGTTGCGTATGGTTGGTGGTGGCATGATGCCAAGCGAGGCTGCAGGGAGCCGGAAACGGGGGGCAGGCGAGGAAGGGCAGCCGCAGGCACTGCCCCGCCCGGGGGTGCTGCCCCAGACCCTCGCGCGGGGTGCAATTCCGTCGCTCGACGGAATCCGGGCGGTGTCGGTGGCCATCGTGTTCTTCGCCCATGCGGGCCTGTCGGACGCGATCGCGGGCGGGTTCGGGGTGACGATCTTCTTCTTCCTGTCCGGCTTTCTCATCACCACGCTCTTCATCCGCGAATGGCGCGACACCGGCCGCATCCACATCGGCAAGTTCTATGTGCGCCGCTTCCTCCGTTTGTCGCCGCCGCTCTTCTTCACGCTCGGGCTCGGCTATCTGCTCGTCTGGCTCGGCTTCGCCGACGGAAAATTCGACGCGCTCGCGGTCCTCAGCCAGCTTTTCTACTTCCACAACTACTACCTCGCCGCCTGGCCGGATGCCGGATCGGTCGTGGTCGGGTTGCAGCCGCTCTGGTCGCTGTCGGTCGAGGAGCATTTCTACCTGCTCTTCCCGCTCATCTTCCTGCTGTTCACCCGCGGAAAGGTCGGGGTGCTGCACATCCTCGCGCTGCTCGTGGCCATCGTGGCCTGGCGCTATGTCCGCTGGCAGGTCCTGCTCGATACCGAATGGACGATCTACATCTCGACCGACACGCGGTTCGACTCGATCCTCTTCGGCTGCCTGCTTGCGCTTCTGGAGCGCGACGGCGTCGCGGGCCGGTTCCTGCCCACCGACACCCGGCGGCTGACCCCGGTGCTATTGGGGGCGCTCGTGGTCCTGGCGCTAAGCATCCTTGCCCGCGACGTCACCTTCCGGTCTACCTTGCGCTACACCGTGCAGGGGGGGGCGCTGATGGTGGTGTTCCACTATGCGGTCACGCGGCCCGACTACTGGCTCTTCCGGCCGCTGAATTTCGGCTGGGTGAAGACGCTCGGGCTCTACTCCTATTCAATCTACCTTGCGCATTACGTGATCATCCGCATCCTGCAGAAGCACGGCTGGTTCGAGGGGAACGCCGCCCTGTTCATTGCGGCGGCGGCGATCATTTGCATCGCCTATGCCGCGTTCCTGTGGCATGTGATCGAGGCGATACCGCGCCGGCTGCGGCATCGTTTCGCCTGAGCGCGGGAGGGGAGGGCCCGGCCGCGCCGCGTCACCCCTGGCCGGGCCTGCGGCCGGTTTTCATCCGCGTGAAGCTCATCGAGATATGCGCCCGCTGGATCAGCGCGGCGGCATGCAGGTCGCCGGTGGCAAGTGCTGCCTCCACCTCCTCGATCTCGCGCAGGAACATCTCGGTCTCCTCGGCGAGATCGACCCGCGAGGCGAAGACCGATTTCAGCCAGATCCGCGCCGTCCGGATGTAGAGCCGTTCGGCGAACTCCCGCAGGGCCTCGTTGGCGGTCAGCGAAAGCCTCGCGAGGAACACCTCCATGTTGAGCTGGGCGAAGGCGCGCGGGTCGGGGGCCGCGACGAGCGCGCGGGCGCGCTCGGCAGCGCGGGCGAGCCGGGCCATGATCTCGGGTGACGGCGGCACCGGCGAAAGCCGCCCGATCATCTCGGCAAGCTCGAGACGAAGCTGATAGGTCTGCGCCAGTTCCTCGAGGTCGACATCGGTGACGAAGGTGCCCACCCCGTGGACCGACTGCACCAGCCCCTCGGATTCGAGCCGCGCCAGAACCCGGCGCAGCGGCGTGCGGCTCACGCCGTATTCGGCCGCCAGCGTCTCCTCGGAAAGCCGTGTGCCGGGGGCGTAGTCGAGCAGGCAGATGCGGTTGCGCAGATCGGCGTGCAGCCGGTCGAACCGATCGCGTGCCGTCAGCAAGAGGTCCGGGGTATCGAGGGTCATCCGATCTCCACTTGCGCAGTCTTCCGGTTCACGAGGTAAACCCCGCTGGCCGACATGGCAAAGCCCGCAAGCGTCAGGGGCGTCACCGGTTCCCGCAGAAGCACCCAGGCGACGATCATCGCAAGCGGCGGAACAAGGTAGAGCAGCGCCGAGATCCGCGTCGCGTCGCCGCGCTGGAGGAGCGCGATGTAGAGCCCGATCGAGACGAGCGAATTCGCGATCACCAGATAGGCGAGCGAGACCACAAGCTCGGGCTGCCAGTCGATCGTCATGCTTTCGCTGGCCCAGGCGGCGGGCATCAGGACGAGAAAACCCGTGACATACTGGATCAGGCCGCCGGTGACGGGATCGGTCTTCATCCCGTGCCATTTCTCGAAAAGGGTGGCGGAGCTCATGCCGAGCAGCGCCATCATCGCGAAGACGGTCGCAGCGAGCGGCGACGGCCCCAGCGCGTGGCCAGACAGGATCACGAGGACCGCACCGAGGAAGCCGAGGATCAGGCCGCCCCAGAGACCGCGGCCACCGCGCGCCCCGACCACGACCGGCGCGAGCGCGGCGACGACGATCGGCTGCAGCGACATGATGATCGCGGTGGTGCCGGCGTTCATGCCCCGCTTCATCGCCAGGTAGGCGAGGCCGAAGTAGACGCACTGGATCAGGAAGCCGGTCACCACGACCGCGCCCCAGTGCCGCGGTCCCGAGGGCCAGCGGGTGCCCCTGCGCAGGAGGAACGGCAGGAGTACCAGCACCGCGAGAGCATAGCGCAGCGCCAGCATGGTCAGAGGTTCGATATGGGCAAGGCCGAGCTTGGCAAAGCTGTAGCCGCCGGCCCAGAGGATCACGAAAATGAAAGGTGCCGCCCGCCAGAATGCGGCCGCGACCGGGGTTTCCTGCGCGGGGGCGGCATCGGTCATGGTCAGCCGCCGATCCTGTCGGCCAGTCGCTCCAGCATGGCGAGGCAGTCGCGGAGCTGGTCCACCGCCAGGTATTCGTCGGGCTTGTGCGCCTGTTCGATCGAGCCCGGTCCGCAGACCACGACCGACATGCCGAGCGACTGGAAGATGCCCGCCTCGGTGCCGAAGGGCACGGTGCCGGCGCCGTTCGCCCCGGTCAGCTCCGACACGATCCGCCGCGCCTCGTTGTCGGAGGCGGGCACCAGCCCCTCGACCTCGCCCACCACCTCGGTGACGATGGCCGCCTCCGGCGCCACCCGGCGCATCGCCGGCAGCAGCGTCTCGTCGCAGTAGCGCCTGAGCGCCTCCTTGACGAAATCGGCGTCGCCGGGCTGCACCGGGCGCATCTCCCAGTCCACCCGCGCTTCGGCGGCGATGACGTTGCGGGCGTTGCCGCCGGTGAGAACACCGGTCGAAACCGTCGTCCACGGCGGCTCGAACGGGCTTGCCGCGGGGGCGCGCGCCTTCAGCGCCTCGCCGAGGTCGAGCAGGCGGGCGACGTAGCGCGCAGCGTATTCCACCGCGTTGACGCCTCGGTCGGGCGCCGAGGCATGGCCAGCAAGTCCGGTGAAGTGGGTGGAATATTCATAGCAGCCCTTGTGACCCTCGATGATCCGCATCGAGGTCGGCTCGCCGATGATCGCCACGGAAGGACGCAACCCCTTTGCCGTCAACGCGGCGGCAAGCGCGCAGGCGCCGAAGCAGCCCACCTCCTCGTCATGGGTGAAGGCGAAATGCAGCGGCCGGGTCAGCCTGCGTCCGGCAAAGACCGGCGCCATCGCCACGGCCGCGGCGATGAAGCCCTTCATGTCGCAGGTGCCCCGGCCATAAAGCCGCCCGTCGCGTTCGGTCAGCGCGAAGGGATCGACCGTCCAGTCCTGCCCGGCCACCGGCACCACGTCGCTGTGGCCCGAGAGGACGATGCCGCCGTCGCCCGCTGGGCCGAGCGTGGCAAAGAGGTTGGCCTTCGCGCCGGTCGCGTCGGGAAGGACCTCGACCCGCGCGCCGGCCATCGCCAGCCGGTCGGCGAGATGGTCGATGAGCGCGCGATTGCTGTCCTCGGAGATCGTCGGGAAGGCGACGAGATCGCGCAGGAGCGCCTTGGTGTCTTCGAGGATGCGCAAGGTCAGTCCTTCACGAACAGCTTGCGCTCGACGTTGCACAGCGCCTCGGCCGCGCCGCTCTCGCGGATCAGGATCGATTCCGTTGTCTCGAGCCCCCAGCTCTCCATCCAGAGCGCGGGCATGAAGTGGAAGGTCATGCCGGGCTCCAGCACGGTTTCGTCCTCGGCGCGGATCGAGGCGGTGCGCTCGCCCCAGTCGGGCGGATAGCTGAGCCCGATGGCATAGCCGCAGCGCCCCTCACGGTGGATGCCGTGGCGGCGCAGCACCGCCATGAAGGCATTGGCGATGTCGCAGGTCCGGTTGCCCGCCCGCGCCGCCTCGAGCCCCGCCTCGATCCCCTCGATCTGCGCCTTCTCGGCCTCCAGCACCTCGGCCGGCGGCTTGCCCAGGTAGACGGTGCGGCAGAGCGGCGCGTGGTAGCGGCGGTAGCAACCGGACAGCTCGAAGAACGTCGCCTCGCCCCTGCGCATCGGATCGCCGTTCCAGGTCAGGTGCGCCGCCGTCGCGTCGATCCCCGAGGGCGTCAGCGGCACGATCGCCGGATAGTCGCCCCAGGCATCGCCGACCCCGGTGAGGCCGGCATGGTAGATTTCGGCCACCAGCTCGTTCTTGCGCAGGCCGGGCTCGGCCTTGTCGATGGCGGTGCGCACGATCTTTTCCGAAATCTTCGCGGCGTTGCGCATGAAGGCGATTTCCTCACCCGACTTCACCAGCCGTTGCCAGTTCACCAGCGCTGTAGCGTCCGCCAGCGTCGCCCCGGGCAATTCGGCGGTCAGCACCGCGTGGGCCTTGGCCGAATAGTAGTAATTCTCCATCTCGACGCCGATGCGCGCCTTCGCCAGCCCGAGGTCGCGGAGGATACGGGCCAGATCCTGCATCGGATGGCGGACCGTCGACTGGACGAAGTTGTCGGCGTAGCCGTGGATCGTCGCGGGGTCCATCCAGCAGGTGCGTCCCGCCCCGATGCTGTCCATGTAGCGGCCCCACCAATGCGGCGCGCCCTCCTGCGTGAGGATCACGCCCTGGTGGACATAGAACGACCATCCGTCGTATCCGGTGAGCCAGGCTTGGTTCGAAGGGTCGGTGACGAAGATCGCGTCGAGGCCTGCCGCCTGCATCGCCGCGCGGGTCCTGGCGATCCGGCGGGCGTATTCGGCGGCGGAGAAGGGGGCGTTTCCGTGCGGCATCGGTGGCTCCTGCGAAGTATTTGTATACAACGCTAGACCGGAGTCTGTGACTCGGCAAGGAGTTTCTCGCGATATTGCCGAGGTTTCTACTGTAATCCCCCCGCGATGCCATTTGACGCCTCGTGATGTGCACAACACCGGTCCGCGCCCGCCCGTGTCCGCAGGGTCGCGCCGGCCCGGCCCGGCGCCCGCCCTGGCCGTAATTATACGCTTGCATAATTGGCCGGGCTCGGTGTTAATGCCAATGGCATTCCGCCGCAGGGAGCCGCCGATGCCCGAAACAGCCAGCGCGCCGCGAGTGGCGCAGACGGCCGAGGCGATCCGGGTGGATGGCCTGCGAAAGTCCTTCGGCAGCCTCGAGGTGCTGAAGGGCGTGTCGCTGGTGGCGCATGAAGGCGACGTCGTGGCGGTGATCGGTGGATCGGGGTCGGGCAAGTCGACGATGCTGCGCTGCATCAACTTCCTCGAAACGCCGTCGTCGGGGCGCATCGTCATCGGCGGCGAGGAGGTGGCGATGCGGGCAGACGGATCGCCCGCCGACCGCCGCCAGATCGAACGGCTGCGCCAGCACCTCGGCATGGTGTTCCAGCAGTTCAACCTCTGGACCCACAAGACCATCCTGGAGAACCTGACCGAGGTACCCGTCCACGTCCTCGGGGTGCCGAGGGCCGAGGCGGTGGCGCGCGCCGAGCGGCTTCTGGCGCGGGTGGGGCTGGCAGACAAGGCCGGGTCATACCCTGCCTACCTGTCCGGCGGCCAGCAGCAGCGCGCCGCCATCGCCCGCTCGCTCGCCGTCGAGCCGCGCGCGATCCTCTTCGACGAGCCGACCTCGGCGCTCGATCCCGAGCTGGTGGGCGAGGTGCTGGCCGTGATCCGCGATCTTGCCGCCGAGGGCCGCACGATGATCATCGTCACCCACGAGATGAAGTTCGCGCGCGAGGTCGCGAGCCATGTCGTCTACCTCTACAACGGCCTGATCGAGGAGGAGGGGCCGCCCGAGCAGCTCTTCGGCGCCCCACGCTCCGACCGGCTGAAACAGTTCCTCAAATCCGTGGGCTGACACGGAACCAACAGACCAACAGGGAGAAGAAGATGATCAAGACCCTCGCCACCGTTGCCGCCGCGGCCCTCGCGCTCGGCACCGCAGCACTTGCCGACCCCGTCAAGGTCGGCATCGCCGCCGAACCCTATCCGCCCTTCGCCAGCCCCGATGCCTCGGGCAACTGGGTGGGCTGGGAGGTCGATATCATCAATGCCGTCTGCAAGGCCGCCGAGATGGAATGCGCCGTCACGCCGGTAGCCTGGGAGGGCATCATCCCCTCGCTGACCGGCGGCCAGATCGACGCGATCATGGCGTCGATGTCGATCACCGAGGAACGGATGAAGGTCATCGACTTCTCCGACAAGTATTACAACACCCCGACGGTGGTGGTCGCGGCCAAGGGGCTCGGCATCACGCCCACGCCCGAGGGCCTGGCAGGCAAGACGCTTGGCGTCCAGGTCTCGACCATCCACGAGGCCTATGCCAAGGCGCATTTCCCCGATGCGGAACTCAAGACCTACCAGACCACCGACGAGGGCTTCCAGGATCTGGCCGCCGGCCGGATCGACGCGTCGCAGGCCGATTCGATCGCCATTGACGCCTTCATGGCGACGGATGCCGGCAAGGCCTGCTGCGAGGTGGTGGGCGCGGTCGCCGACGATCCCGCGATCCTCGGGGCCGGTGTCGGTGTCGGCCTGCGCAAGGGCGACGAGGCGTTGAAGGAGAAGTTCAACGCCGGCATCAAGAAGATCCTCGAGGACGGCACCTACGACGCGATCGGCAAGAACTACTTCGCCTCGTCGATCTACGGCGGGTAAGGCGGCGCGGTGGGCTCGCTCCTCGCGTTCGTGGGGTCACCCTCCGCGGCCGAGCTTCTGGCATGGTCGCCCCCCGGCTGGGGGGCGACGCTGGTGGCGGGCCTGTGGAATTCCATCCTGATCGCGCTTGGCGCCTATGCGCTCGGCCTCGCCATCGGCATCGGCGGCGCCTTCGGCAAGGTCTATGGCGGGCCGGTGCTGCGCGACCTGCTCGAAGCCTACACGACGCTGGTGCGGGCGGTCCCGGAACTCGTGCTGATCCTGATCCTCTACTTCGCGCTGACCGATGCAGTGAACAAGATCATCGCGCTCTGGGACTACGGGCCGATCCAGCTCTCGGGGGTGGCGGCGGGGATCGGCGTCCTCGGCGTGGTGCAGGGTGCCTATTCAACCGAGGTGATCCGCGGCGCGATCCTTTCGGTGCCGCATGGC
>JAUQYA010000100.1 GCA_030837785.1 Albidovulum sp. | reverse complement strand
GGCGATCAGGCTTTCGGCCGTGAAGGTGTGGCCGCATTCCGGGCAGGTCATCGGGTCGCGGGCCAGGTCGTAGAACCGGCTCGTGCAATGCGGGCAGAGGCGCTTGACGCCCCATTCGTCCTTGGGCATGGAACACTCCTTCCGTGCTCGTCTGTGCGAGAGTCGCAGCCCTCTGCCACAACGAGGCGGGGCTGTCAAAGCCTTTCGGCGGCAGTTCGCGGATGGGCCACGCGCGGTCTTTTCCCGGGCGCGGGGGGCGCTAGACTGCGCCCGTCAGGAGGACAAATGACGCGACACGTGCTTCCGGGTGAGCCGCCCGTCGAGATCACGCTGCGCCGGTCGGCGCGGGCACGGCGCTTCTCGCTGCGGGTCTCGCGGCTCGATGGGCGGGTGACGCTGTCGATGCCTGCCCGCGCCCGCGAAGCCGAGGCCCTGCGCTTCGCCGCCGAGAAGGCTGGCTGGCTGCGCACGGTTCTGGACGCGGCGCCGCCGCGCGAGGCGCTCGGATTCGGCGCCGCGGTGCCCTTCGAGGGGCGGGTGCTGGAACTGAGGCCCGCGGCGATCAGGGTCGCGCGGGTGGAGGGCGTGGCGCTGCTGGCACCGCCCGACGCCGCACGGCTTGGCGCGAGGGTCGAGGCCTTCCTCAAGCTCGCGGCGCGGCAGCGGCTGCAAGCGGCCTGCGAGGTGCACGCCGCCGCCCTGGGCCGCCGGTTCGCCCGCATCACGCTCCGCGACACGCGCTCGCGCTGGGGGTCCTGCACGGCGGACGGCGCGCTGATGTTCTCGTGGCGGCTGATCATGGCGCCGCCCGAGGTGCTCGACTATGTCGCGGCGCACGAGGTGGCGCATCTGGTCGAGATGAACCATTCGGAGGCGTTCTGGCAGGTGGTGCGCCGCCTGATGCCGGAGTATGAACGCCACCGGCGCTGGCTCAAGAGGAACGGCACCGGTCTGCACCGGCTGGACTTCGGCGCCGGGTGGGCAGATGATTGACGCCTCTTGCGCCTTCGCGGTTCCCTGATGCCGACGCAGCCCCGATCCTCCGATGCCGGCCCCGGTTCCGCCGCGCATGACCGGCTCTACCGCTCGCTCCGCCAGCAGATCATGCATGGCGAACTGGCGCCGGGCCAGGCGCTGACGCTGAGGGGGCTTGCAAAGAGCTTCGGTGTCTCGATGACGCCCGCGCGCGAGGCGCTCAGGCGGCTGGCGGCGGAAGGAGCGCTGACGCTCTCCGCCTCGGGGCGGGTGACGACGCCGGACCTCTCGAACGAGCGGATCGAGGAGTTGGCGACGCTGCGCGCGCTGATCGAGACGGAACTGGCCAGCCGGGCGCTGCCCCGTGCCCATCTGGCGCTGATCGACCGGTTGCAGACGATCAACGTCGCCAATGCCGAGGCCGCGGTGAAGCGCGATGCGGTGGCCTACATCCGCACCAACCTGGAGTTTCACCGCACCCTCTACCTGCGCGCCCAGGCGCCGGCGATGCTCGCCGTGGCCGAAACCGTCTGGCTCCAGCTCGGGCCGACGATGCGGGCGCTCTATTCGCGGCTGAACCGCAGCGACCCGCCGCAGACCCACCGCATGATCCTCGCCGCGCTCAAGGCCGGCGACGAGCCGGCGCTCAGGCTTGCGGTGCGCACCGACGTGACCCAGGGGCTGAGGCACCTCCTGACCTGATTTTTCCGCGCCGCCGCGACGGAATTGCCGCGCCGCCGCGTGGCAGGTGTGCGGGGCCGGTCAGGCGACCCGTAGTGTCAGGAGTTTCCGATGCCGTCCTTCGTCAACCGCTACGCGACCCCGCTCATCACCGGGCTCTTCCTTGTCTCGCTCGTCTCCGGGATCGCGCTTTTCTTCCACGTCGGGCCTGCCGGGTTCCACGGCATGCACGAATGGCTCAGCATGGCGCTGATCCTCGGCTTCGTGCTTCACCTCTGGAAGAACTGGCGGCCGATGACCGTCTATCTGAAACGCGCGCCGATGGCACTGTCCCTCGCCCTGTCGGTCGCCGCGGCGGCGGTCTTCTTGGTGCCGACGGGAGAGGCGCAGAGCGGCCCGCCCCAGTTCCAGCTCGCCCAGGCGCTTTATGCCGCGACGCCCGAAGTCGCCGGGCCGGTCTTCGGACTGACCGGGGCGGAGCTTGTCGAGGGGCTGAAGGGCGCGGGGCTTTCGGGCGCCGAGCCGGGCAAGACCCTGCGCGACATCGCCGCCGGCTCGGGCAAGAGCGATGCAGAACTGGCCGCGGCGCTTCTCGGCATCGCCTCCTGAACGAAAGCGCCCCCGACCGGGGGCGCTTCCCCCGCGTCCGGGGCCTCAGGCGTGGATTGCCCCGTCGCCGCATGCCAGTGCCGCCTCGCGCACCGCTTCCGAGAAGGTCGGGTGGGCGTGGCAGGTCAGCGCGATGTCCTCGGCCGAGGCGCCGAATTCCATGCCGACGCAGATCTCGTGGATGAGCTCGCCCGCCGCGGGGCCGATGATATGGGCGCCCAGCACCCGGTCGCTGTCCTTGTCGGCGAGGATCTTCACGAAGCCCTCGCCCTGGAACACCGCCTTGGCCCGGGCGTTGCCCATGAAGAAGAACTTGCCGGTCCTGTAGGCGCGTCCCTCTTCCTTGAGCTGCTCCTCGGTCTTGCCGACGCTCGCCACCTCGGGCGTGGTGTAGATCACGCCGGGGATCACGCCGTAGTTCACATGGCCGTGCTTGCCGGCGATGACCTCGGCCACCGCGAGCCCCTCGTCCTCGGCCTTGTGGGCGAGCATCGGGCCGGCGACCGCGTCGCCGATGGCATGGAGGCCGGGGAGGTTGGTGCGCCAGCGGTCGTCGGTCCGGACCTGGCCGCGGGGCAACATCTCCACCCCCAGCGCCTCCAGGCCCAGGCCCGCGGTATAGGGCCGGCGCCCGGTGGCGACCAGCACGACCTCTGCCTCGATCGCCGCCTCGCTGTCGTCCTTGCGGAGCTTGTAGGCGACCCTGCTTGTGCCCTTGCCCTTCGTGACGCCCTGGACGGCCGCGCCCATGACGAACTTAAGCCCTTGACGGGAAAGGAGTCTCTGGAGCGTCTTCTGGACCTCGCCGTCCATGCCGGGGGTGATCGCGTCGAGGTATTCGACGACCGTCACCTCGGCGCCGAGCCGGGCGTAGACCGAGCCCATCTCGAGCCCGATGACGCCGGCGCCGATCACCACCATCGACTTCGGCACCTTCGGCAGCGCCAGTGCGCCGGTGGAGGTGACCACCGTCTTCTCGTCGATCTCGACGCCGGGCAGAGAGGAGGGCTCCGACCCGGTGGCGATCACGATGGCCTTCGCCGCGTGGACCTCGTCGCCGACCTTGACCTGGCCTGCGGCGGGGATCGAGCCCCAGCCCTTGAGCCAGGTTATCTTGTTCTTCTTGAACAGGAATTCGATGCCCTTGGTGTTCTGGCCGATGACCTCGTCCTTGTAGGAAAGCATCTTCGCCCAGTCGACCTTCGGCGTGGCACCGATCAGCCCCATCTTCTCGAAATTGTGCCCCGCCTCGTGAAGCATGTGGCTGGCGTGGAGCAGCGCCTTCGAGGGGATGCAGCCGACGTTGAGGCAGGTGCCGCCGAGCGTCTCGCGGCCCTCCACGACGGCGGTCTTCAGCCCGAGCTGGGCGCAGCGGATGGCGCAGACATAGCCGCCGGGCCCCGCCCCGATCACGATCACATCAAACTCTGCCATGTCTTGCTCCTTCGGAATCTGGCGTCTGGCCCGCATCTGGTCCGCGTCGGGCGGGCGTCGGTTTTGCGTCGGTCTTGCGTCGGGCATCCGTCCCGACAGGTGTCGGGCAGCCGCGGGGCGCAGCCCTTGGAATCTCTGTGGCGGGGCGGGGCATCGGTCAGCCGGCCATCAGCGCCATGAGGTAAAGGACGACGGTCGCCGCGAAGCCCACGAGCCAGAGGAGCGTGCGCACCCCGGTCAGGCCGAGCCCGTAGGCCGGCACGTAAAGCACGCGCGCGACGAGGAAGACCTGCGCGGCGACGAGGCTGGCGTGGCCGAAGCCGTCTTTCAGCGCAAGGATCAGGACCGCCGGGGCGAAGAGCGCCATCGCGGTGACCGAGTTGGTGAGCGCCCGGTCAAGCCGCCCGGTGATGCCGGTGAGCGTCCGGTGCTCGTCGCGCGACGAGAGGAGATAGCCCATGCCGAGCTGCGCCGTCGCGCCCGTCACCTGCAGAAGCAGGATCAGCGCCGTGTAGAGGCCGTAGATCGCAAGGATGTTCAGTTCGCTGGACATGGCCGGTTCCTCCGTGGCTGGCGGCTGGCCCGAGCCTGCGTCCGCCGCGCGCGCGGGTCAAGACCGGCCGGCCGGATCATGCGGTTCTCAGGAAGCGGGCGGCGACCGGGGCGTGGAGCGCGGATTCCGTCCGCACCCATTCCTCGGCCCGGGCGCGGTCGTGGGTCTCGAACAGGACCACGGCGCGCGACCCGTCATCGGCGTCGCGCCACATCTGGAGCATGATGAGCCCGGCCTGGCCGCGGGCCTCGGCCCGGTCGTCGAAGTCCGCTTTCCAGGCGTCGAAGCCGCCGGTGTCGATGATGACGATCAGTTGCATGGCGGCTCCCTTTCCGGTGTGATGGCAGGCCAACGCCTGCCACCCCGTCACAAATCCATCAACAACCGTCTCGGGTCCTCCAGCGCCTCCTTGACCCGGACGAGGAACGTCACCGCCCCTTTCCCATCCACGATGCGGTGATCGTAGGAAAGCGCCAGGTACATCATCGGGCGGATGACGATCTGGCCGCCGATCACCACCGGGCGGTCCTGGATCTTGTGCATCCCGAGGATGCCGGACTGCGGCGGGTTGAGGATGGGCGAGGACATCAGCGAGCCGTAGACGCCGCCGTTCGAGATGGTGAAGCTGCCGCCCTGCATCTCGGCCATGCTCAGCTTGCCGTCGCGGGCGCGCAGGCCCAGATCGGCGATCTTCTTCTCGATCTCGGCGAAGGACATGCGGTCGGCGTCGCGGACCACCGGGACGACGAGGCCGGAGGGGGTGCCGACCGCCACGCCCATGTGGACGTAGTTCTTGTAGACGATGTCCTGACCGTCGATCTCGGCGTTGACCTCGGGCACCTCCTTCAGCGCATGGGTGCAGGCCTTCACGAAGAAGGACATGAAGCCGAGCTTCACGCCGTGCTTCTTCTCGAAGGCGTCCTTGTATTCGTTGCGCAAGCCCATGATGCCCGACATGTCGACCTCGTTGTAGGTCGTGAGCATCGCGGCGGTGTTCTGCGCGTCCTTCAGCCGCCGGGCGATGGTGGCGCGGAGCCGGGTCATCTTCACCCGTTCCTCGCGCGCGGCGTCCTCGGCGGGGACCGGGGCGCGCGGCACGGCGGCAGCGGCGGGGGCAGCGGCGGCGGGGGCGGCCGGCGCGACGGCGGCGGGCGCCGAGGCGGCCTTCGCCACGTCTTCCTTCATGATCCTGCCGTCGCGGCCCGAGCCGGTGACCTGATCGGGGGCCAGCCCCGCCTCGGCCATCGCCTTCTTTGCCGAGGGCGCATGTTCGACGTCGGCGCGCGGCGTCAGCACTTCCGGGCCGGCGCCGGGGGAGCCCACGGCGGCGGCTGCCGCCGCCTTCGGCGCGGCGGCAGCGGCAGCGGCGGGGGCCGGGGCGGCAGCAGCACCGGCCGCGCCTTCGGTCACCACGGCCAGGCGACCCTTGGCGCTGACGGTCGCGCCCTCGGGCGCGATGATCTCGGCCAGCACACCGGCGACCGGCGAGGGCACCTCGACCGAGACCTTGTCGGTCTCAAGCTCGCACAGCATCTCGTCGACCCCGACGCGGTCGCCCACCTTCTTGAACCAGGTGGAAACGGTCGCCTCGGTCACGCTTTCGCCGAGGGTGGGAACCATCACATCGATATTCTTGCCAGACATCTTGCCCTCTTCGGCTTGCGGCGCGGCTTCGGCGCCTTTCCTTGGTGTCATTTCCTCGGGGCCGGCGTGGCCCTCTTCGGCGATCTGGGCGAGAAGCGCGTTCACGCCGACCGTCTCGCCTTCCTTCGCCACGATCTCGGCAAGGCGGCCGGCGGCGGGGGCGGGCACCTCCACCGTCACCTTGTCGGTCTCAAGCTCGCACAGCATCTCGTCGGCGGCGACCATGTCGCCCACCTTGCGGAACCAGGTGGCGACGGTGGCCTCGGAGACGCTTTCGCCAAGCGTGGGGACGCGGACCTCGATCGCCATCAGCCCGGTGCTCCCACGGTCAGGGCCTCGTTCACCAGCGCGTCCTGCTCGGCCTTGTGGCGCGAGGCGAGGCCGGTGGCGGGCGAGGCCGAGGCGGCGCGGCCGACATAGCGCGGGCGGGTCTCTTTTCCGCCGACGTGGCCGAGCACCCATTCGATGTTGGGTTCCACGAAGAACCAGGCGCCCTGGTTCTTGGGCTCTTCCTGGCACCAGACGACCTCGGCCGCCTTGAAGCGCTGAAGCTCGTGCACCATCGACTGCGCCGGGAACGGGTAGAACTGTTCGAGGCGCATCAGATAGACGTCGTCGATCCCCTGTGCGTCGCGGGCGGCCAGAAGGTCGTAGTAGACCTTGCCCGAGCAGAGGACGACCCGCCTGATCTTCTTGTCCGCGACGAGCTTCGTTGCCGAATGCCCCTTCTGCGCGTCGTCCCAGAGGACGCGGTGGAAGCTCGAGCCCGTGGTGAAGTCCTCCGCGCCGGAGACGCACATCGGATGGCGCAGAAGCGACTTCGGCGTCATCAGGATCAGCGGCTTGCGGAACTGCCGGTGGATCTGGCGGCGCAGGACGTGGAAGTAGTTCGCCGGGGTCGAGCAGTTGGCGACGATCCAGTTTTCCTGAGCGCACATCTGCAGGAAGCGTTCGAGCCGCGCCGAGGAATGTTCCGGCCCCTGGCCCTCGAACCCGTGCGGCAGGAGGCAGACGAGGCCCGACATCCTGAGCCATTTCGATTCGCCCGACGAGATGAACTGGTCGAACATGATCTGGGCGCCGTTGGCGAAGTCGCCGAACTGGGCCTCCCACATCACCAGCGCGTTCGGCTCCGACAGCGAATAGCCGTATTCGAAGCCGAGGACGGCGTATTCGGAGAGCATCGAGTCGATGACCTCGTAGCGCGCCTGGCCGGCCTTGATGTGGTTCAGCGGATAGTGGCGTTCCTCGGTGGTCTGGTCGATGAAGGCGGAATGGCGCTGCGAGAAGGTGCCGCGCGTGCAATCCTGGCCCGAAAGCCGCGCCGGGAAGCCCTCGGTGAGGAGCGAGCCGAAGGCCAGCGCCTCGGCCGTGGCCCAGTCGAAGCCGGTGCCTTTCCGGAACATCTCGGCCTTCGCCTCGAGCTGGCGCGCCACCGTCCTGTGGATGTCGAAGCCTTCGGGCACGCGGGTCAGCGCGGCGCC
>JAUQYA010000099.1 GCA_030837785.1 Albidovulum sp. | reverse complement strand
CAGGATCGAGGTGATCGAGTTGATCTGCGGGCGGTAGTATGGCCCGATCATGAAAGGCGACAGCGGGCGGTTGCCCCGGTTGACATCGGCCATTTCGGTCCCCCTTGTTCGCGCGCCGGTCGCCCGCCGGTCGCCCGGGGGCGGGGCGCTTTCGCCCCCCTCAATAGCGCAATTCGCGCCCGTGTCACGCCGCGATTGGCCGAAAGGCGCTGATTTCTGGCAAGTTAGCGCAAAAGATCGTTTTTGTGATCACATGGCAAAATATCGTGATCACACTTTTCGCGGCTTCCGGTCATGGCGCGTAGTGCGCGGGAATCGCTTGCGCCGGCAGCGCCGACATCGCCCGCTCGGTCTCGCGGCGCAGCTTCCGGCGCATCCGTTCGGGGTATTCGCCATAGTCCTCGGCGGTCACCACGAAGGCATTCGGCCCGGTCATCACGTTCTCGGCAAAATAGGCCGGAAGGTCTGGGTCGTCACCGCGGATGACCAGCGCGTTGACGATGATGGCAAGGCTGTCCATCGCCGGTTTCACCTCTGCGGGCTCGGTGCCCTCGTTGCTCCGCCCGTCCGAGGAAATGTCCATCACCCGCCGGCGGCAGGCGGGCGCCCGGTCGAAGACGCCGCTGCCGTAGGTCATCGCCTGGCCGATCGCGGTGGAGAATTCGGTCCAGACCCGCGGCAGGCGGGTGATGCGGGCGGCCAGCGCCTCCACGTCCTCAGGCCCGGCGATCCGGGTCCAGCCGACCGACAGTACCTGCCGCGACGCCCCCGTCCACTGCATCAGCGCCACGGCGGACTGGCCCCGCACCAGCGCCTCGCTCACCACCGGGTCGCGCAACCCCTCGGCCAGCCCCTGCATCTGCACCGCGAACTCGCGCCGGTCGACCGAGCCCGAGATGTCGACGGCCAGCAGGAGCGCCACCTCGCAGCCCGCCGCCGGCGCGGCGAGCGCGGAAAGAAGACAGACGGCAAGGGCCCGGCGCATGGGCCGAGCATACGCCTCTGCCGCCCGATCACAAAGGCATCAGCGCCCAGTAATCGAGGTCGAGAAGCACCTCCGGCAGGTATTTCCCGTCCGCGCCCTTCAGCGCGAAGGGCACAGCGCCCTGCTTGACCGCGACAAGCCGCAGGCGCAGCGCGCCAACGCCGGGGGCCGGGGTCTCGGCCCGGTCCAGCACCTCCGACCAGGCGCGCACCGTGTCGCCGGCGAAACAGGGGTTGGCATGGGCGCCCGCGTTCAGCGCCACGATCATCTGCGCGTTGGCCAGCCCGTTGAACGATAGCGCGCGCGCGAGGCTGATCACATGCCCGCCGTAGATCAGCCGCCGCCCGTCCTCGCGGTTGGTCGCGTCGAAATGCACCTTGGCGGTGTTCTGCCACAGCCGCGTGGCCAGCATGTGCTCGGCCTCCTCGACGGTCACGCCGTCGACATGGTCGATCCTCTCGCCCACCGCATAATCGCCCCAGCGGTGCCTCTCGCCCGCCAGCGCGAAGTCGTAGCCGGTGAAGTCGAGCCCCTCGGGCAGCACCAGATCGGCCGCCGCCACCGACGGCGCGAGGTCGGGCACGACGGCCTGGGGCGCGGGCGCGGCCGCGTCGCGCTTCCTGACCATCACCCAGCGGACGTATTCCAGCACCACCTCGCCCCGCTGGTCGAGCCCCCGCGTGCGCACCCAGACGACGCCGGACCTGCCGTTCGAGGTCTCTTTCAGCCCGATCACCTGGCTTTCCGACCTGAGCGTGTCGCCCGGCCAGACCGGCTTCAGCCAGCGCCCCTCGGCATAGCCGAGATTGGCCACGGCGTTGAGCGAGATGTCGGGCACGGTCTTGCCGAAGACGGTGTGGAACGCGATCAGGTCATCCATCGGCGCGGCCGGAAGGCCGCAGGCGCGGGCGAACGCGTCCGAGGAGAAAAGCGCACCCCGTGCCGGATAGAGCGCGTGGTAAAGCGCCCGTTCGCCGCCCGACAGCGTGCGCGGCACCGCATGCGCGATCACCTCGCCCACCGCATAGTCCTCGAAGAACCTGCCCGGATTGGTCTTCATCTTGCGTCCCTCAGCCTGATGCCTGCCGACCTAGCCATAGGTCCCGAGGAACGGGTTGTGGCCGAGCCAGATATGGATGCCCGCGATCGCCCCGTAGAGGACGAGCGCCACGGCAAGGACGACCGCATCGCCTCTCAGCCCGCCCGGCGCCGGGCGGGTCCACTGCTCCTGCGCGTTGATCAGCAGGATGGAAACGACAGCCCAGAGCCCGATGCCCCCGAACAGCACCAGCGAGGCGGCGTCGCCATTGACCAGAAGATGCGCCACCGCCCAGACGACCACGCTCCAGAGCATCGGGTGGCGGATCAGCGACCGCGCCCGCCCCTTCGAATGCGACACCCCGAAGAGATAGAGCGCGACCAGCATCAGAAGGTCGGTCAGGTGCCCCATCCCCGGCAGCGGCGTGTAGACCGGAACGACCTCGGCCCGGCGGTAGCCGATGACCATGAGGACGATCGCGGCCAGCGACAGGATCGTCACCGCCATCTTGCCCGGAACCGTGCCCATCCGCGCCCGCAGCCCCGGGGCCAGCCGCCCGAACAGATGCGACACCAGCCACAGGATCAGGCCAAGCACCAGGATCTGCATCACGAAACCTCCCTACCCGGAAACCACGCGAAGACTTTCCCTATTTCGTCCGCTCCGCAATAGCTTCCGCACGGGCAAGAAGGGCGCGCGCGGTGGCGACGTGCAGGTTCTCGACGATCCGCCCGTCGACCACGGCCACCCCCTGCCCCGCCGCCTGCGCTTCCTCGAAGGCCGCGATCTGGCGGCGGGAAAGGTCGATCTCGGCCGCCGAGGGCGCGAAGGCGGCGTTGGCGACGGCAAGCTGGGCGGGGTGGATCAGCGTCTTGCCGTCGAAGCCCATGTCGCGGCCCTGTTCGCATTCCGCGCGCAGCCCCTCGTCGTCCCTGAAGGCGTTGTAGACCCCGTCGACGATGATCCGCCCCTGCGCCTTCGCCGCGAGAAGGCAAAGCCCGAGCCCCGCCAGCATCGGCAGGCGGTCGGCGCGGAACCGGCTGCCCAGTTCGCGGGCCAGGTCGTTGGTGCCCATCACCATGCCCCGAAGCCTCGGGTGCGCGGCGATCGCGGCCGCGTTCAGCATCCCCGCAGCCGTCTCCATCATCGCCCAGAGCGCGACGCCGGGGATCAGCGCCGCCACCCTGTCGAGATCGGCCGGAGAGGAGACCTTCGGCACCAGCACCGCATCGACCTTCCCCCCCGCCGCGATCGCCGCGGCGAAGGCCAGCACGTCGTCCCGCCCCCAGGGGGTGTCGAGCCCGTTGACCCGGACGATCCGCGCCCGCCCGCCATAGTCCGCCTCTGCCAGCACCCCGGCAAGCAGCGCCCGCGCGTTCGCCTTCTCCTCCGCCGCCACCGCATCCTCGAGGTCGAAGATGATCGCGTCGCAGTCGAGATCCCGCGCCTTCTCCAGCGCGCGGAGGTTCGAGCCGGGGATGTAGAGAACCGAACGATAGGGTCGCGGCCGGTCGGTCTGGGCGGGCATTGCAGTCTCCTCGCAATTTTATTGCGTCAAAGACCACAGGTGCGGCGCATCCGGCAAGCCCCAATTTGCCGCGCCGCAGAAACCGCGCGCGCTACCCCCTGGACCCGGAGGGGTCCGCCGGGGGCGGCGCGGGCAGCGGCGCGCCCCCGGTTAACCGGTTCTTGCGCCTGCCCGCCCAGCATCGCCCCCGTCATCCGCGGCGATGAAAGGCCGGTCATGCAACAGAAACTCTTCGCCCTCTCGCTCGGCTTCGGCGGGCTGATCCTCGCCACCCACCATGCCTTCGCGGCGGTCTCCGATCCGCGCGCCGGGCTTGCCCGCACCGTGTCCGCCAGCCCCGGGTCCGCCCGCACCGTGTCCGCCAGCCCCGTGTCCGTCAGCCCCGTGTCCGCCAGCCCCGTGTCCGCCAGCGCCGCCCCGGCCGCCCCGGCGCCGCGCGAAACCGGCGCCTAGCCGCCGAAGGCCGCGTCGGCGAGGTGCTTCAGCGACACCGCCAGAAGCGCCCAGGTGACCAGCCGGAAGAACAGCCGTTCCGGCAGCACCCGCACCAGCCGCACACCGGCCAGCACCGCCGCGATCGCGGGCAGCGAGAGGACGGCCGCGTGTTCGAGGTTTTCCGCCGACAGCTGGCCAAGCGCCCAGTAGGGCAGCAGCTTCACGGCGTTCACGAAGGCGAAGAAGATCGTCGTCGTCCCCGCGAACACCGTCTTTTCCAACCCGAGCGGCAGCACATAGACCTGATAGGGCGGCGCGCCGGCATGGCTGACGAAACTCGTGTAGCCGGTGACCGCCCCCCAGAAGAGCCCCGGGGCCACCCGGGCGGGCTTGCCCGCGCCCTCCGGCCGCCGCCCGAAGAAAAGGCTCAACGCAAAGGCCACGCCGATCGCGCCGACGATCCCCGTCACCAGCCGGTCGGAGACGACTGTCGCGGTCAGCCAGCCGAGCCCGACCCCCAGCACCGAGGCCGGCGCCAGGATCGCCAGGACGCGGGCGTCGAAGGCGCGGCGGTAGGCATAGAGCCCGATCGCGTCCGAGGCGACATAGACGGGCAGGAGCAGTCCCGCCGCCGCCACCGGCGATATCGCCAGCGACAGCACCGGCACCGCCAGCATCGACACCACCGGCAGGCCGCCCTTCGACAGCCCCACCAGCGCCGCGGCGACGCATCCGGCGACCCAGAATTCGACCCCCTCCATCCCGCCGGCCCCCGCCTGCCCGCTACCTGCCGCACCGTCGCCTTCCCTATCGCGAAGGCCCGGGACGCAAAAGGGGGGCGGCAAAAGGGGGCGCCAGACATGCCGCAGCGCGGCGGGCTTGCGCGATTCGGCCCGAGGGATTACCCAGTCCCCCGGAATCGATCGTATATCCATCAGGAGCCGGAGACTCAGCATGGCCAGACCCAGGATCGCCCTCATCGGCGCGGGACAGATCGGCGGCACGCTCGCCCATCTCGCCGCGATCAAGGAGC
>JAUQYA010000098.1 GCA_030837785.1 Albidovulum sp. | reverse complement strand
TCGTTCGACGTGCGCCGGGGCGAGATCACCGCACTGATCGGGCCGAACGGTGCCGGCAAGACCACCGTCTTCAACTGCGTGACCGGCTTCTACCGGCCGACGATGGGCATGCAGACCCTGATCCAGCGCGACGGCACCCAGTTCCATCTGGAGCGGCTGAACGACTTCCGCATCAACCATCATGCCAAGGTCGCACGCACCTTCCAGAACATCCGGCTGTTCACCGGGCTAACGGTTCTGGAAAACCTGCTGGTCGCACAGCACAACATGCTGATGCGGGCATCCGGCTACACCGTGCTGGGGCTTCTGGGCTTTCCGGCCTACCGGCAGGCCTCGGCCGAGGCGACCCGGAAGGCGAAGCACTGGCTGGAAAAGGCCGGGCTGGTCGATCGGGCCGACGATCCGGCGGGCGACCTGCCCTACGGGGCGCAGCGCCGGCTCGAGATCGCGCGCGCCATGTGCACCGGCCCCGAGCTTCTCTGCCTCGACGAACCGGCGGCGGGCCTCAACCCGCGCGAGAGCACGGAGCTGAACGCGCTCCTGCGCGCGATCCGCGACGAGACCGGCACCTCACTTCTCTTGATCGAGCATGACATGTCGGTGGTCATGGAAATCTCCGATCACATCGTGGTGCTGGAATACGGCATCAAGATTTCCGACGGCACGCCCGAGGAAGTGAAGAACGACCCGAAGGTCATCGCCGCCTATCTCGGCGTCGAGGACGACGAGGTGGAAGAGGTGCTGGAGCAGATCACGCACACGACCGAGGGGGCCGGGGCATGACGGATGCACTTCTCAAGGTCGAGGGTGTCGAGACCTACTACGGCAACATCCGCGCGCTCGCCGGCGTCGACGTCGAGGTCGGCCGTGGCGAGATCGTCTGCCTGATCGGCGCGAACGGTGCCGGCAAGTCGACGCTGATGATGACCGTCTGCGGCGCGCCGCAGGCCCGCACCGGCCGGGTGCTGTTCGAGGGCGACGACATCACCCGGATGCCGACGCATCTGATCGCCCGCCGGCGGATCGCCCAGTCGCCCGAGGGGCGGCGGATCTTCCAGCGCATGACGGTGCTCGAAAACCTCCAGATGGGGGCGAGCATCGACGGCCAGACCCATTTCAGGGAAGACGTGGAAAAGGTCTTCACCCTCTTCCCGCGGCTGAAGGAACGCCAGCACCAGCGCGGCGGGACGCTGTCGGGCGGCGAACAGCAGATGCTGTCGATCGCGCGGGCGCTGATGGCGCGGCCGAAGCTCCTTCTGCTGGACGAACCCTCGCTCGGCCTTGCGCCATTGATCGTCAAGCAGATCTTCGCGGCGATCCGGATCCTGAACCAGCGGGAGGGGCTGACGGTCTTCCTGGTGGAGCAGAACGCCTTCGCCGCGCTCAAGCTTTCGGACCGCGGTTATGTTCTGGTGAACGGCAAGATCACGATGTCGGGGCCGAGCAGGGAGCTTCTGTCCAACCCCGAGGTCCGCGCGGCCTATCTGGAAGGGGGGCATCACTGATGCCGGTGGCGATACGGGGGAGTGCGTAGCGATGCAGGGAATCCTGTATGAGGAACCGTCGGTCCTGACCTTTGCGCTGATCACCTTCGTGATGGGCGGCTGGACGGCCTGGCGCACCGGACGCGCGGCGGCCGAAAGCTGGAGCGACCTGGGGGTGCTGCTCACCTACGTGGCGCTCCTGGGTGTGGCGATCCGCTTCATCCACCACGCGCTCTTTGCCGGCACCTTCCTGTCGATACACTATTATCTGGTTGATACCGCGATCCTTTTGGTGTTCGCATATGCTGGATACCGGTTCACGCGGACGCGCCAGATGACGACCCAATACTACTGGCTCTACCGCAAGACCTCGCCCTTCAGCTGGGCGTCGAAATGACCGGCTTCCGCCGCCCGGTGATCGCCGGGTGGCGCGCGCAGCGGCACGGTGAGCGGAACACCGGCGGCTGACCGATTACGAAGGGTTCCGTACAACATGGGAGTTTTCCAATGAAGAAATCCGTCCTTTCGGCCCTTGCGCTGGCGGCCTCTCTCGGGCTTGCGAGCGCCGCCTGGGCCGACATCCTCCTCGCCGTGGGCGCACCGCTCACCGGTCCGAACGCCGCCTTCGGCGCACAGATCCAGAAGGGCGCCGAAAAGGCCATCGCCGACATCAACGCGGCCGGCGGGATGAACGGCGAGCAGATCCAGATCACGCTGGGCGATGACCAGTCCGACCCGAAACAGGGCGTCTCGGTCGCCAACAAGTTCGTGGCCGATGGCGTCAAGGTGGTGATCGGTCACTTCAACTCGGGCGTGTCGATCCCGGCCTCGGAAGTCTATGCCGAGAACGGCATCCTCGAGGTTTCGCCCGCCGCCACCAACCCGGTCTATACCGACCGCGGCATGTGGAACACGTTCCGGACCTGCGGCCGCGACGACCAGCAGGGCGATATCGCCGGCGCCTATATCGCCGAGCACTACAAGGACGCCAAGATCGCCGTCGTCCACGACAAGACCCCCTACGGCCAGGGCCTTGCCGACCTGACCAAGGCGGCGATGAACAAGGGCGGCGTGACCGAGGTGATGTATGAAGGCATCAACGCGGGCGACAAGGACTTCTCGGCGCTGGTCGCCAAAATGAAGGAAGCCGGCGTCACGCTGGTCTATTACGGCGGCCTGCATACCGAGGCCGGGCTTCTGATCCGGCAGATGGCCGACCAGGGGCTGAAGGTGCCGCTGATGTCGGGCGACGGCATCGTGTCGAACGAACTCGCCGCCATCGCGGGCGACGCGGTCGCGGGCACGATGAACACCTTCGCCCCCGATCCGCGCCTGCGCCCCGAAGCCAAGGCCCTGGTCGACACCTTCCGCGCCGAGGGCTTCGAGCCCGAGGCCTACACGCTCTACTCCTACGCCGCGGTCCAGGTCGTGGCCGCTGCGGCCGCCGCCGCCGGGTCGAACGACACGATGGCGATCGCCGAGGCGCTGAAGGCGAAGGGCCCGTTCCAGACGGTGCTGGGCGAGTTGTCCTTCAACGAGAAGGGCGACATCACCCGTCCCGACTACATCATGTATGAATGGAAGAAGGGCGACGACGGCAAGTACAGCTACTTCGCCAAGCAGGACTGACCGGCACTGCCGGAGCGAAGGGCGCAGCGCATCCCCGGATGCGCTGCGTCTTTGCTTTCGCCCCGCCCCGCCCATGCCCCCCCGCCCATGCCCCCCGGCCCATGCCCCTTGCCAAGCACCCCCCGCAGGGCTATACGGCGCGTCTCGAATACTCCGCGCGGCCGGCCAAGTGGCATTGCCGAGTCGCGCGTTCACATCCGTACAGGAGATGGAAATGCCCAAGATGAAGACCAAATCGGCCGCGAAGAAGCGGTTCAAGATGACGGCCTCTGGCCGCGTCAAGGCGGGTGTCGCGGGCAAGCGGCACGGCATGATCAAGCGCTCGACGGACTTCGTCCGCAAGGCGACCGGCACGATGGTGCTGTCGGATGCGGATGCGAAGATCGTCAAGAAATACATGCCCTACGACCGCTGAGGAGAGTGACACATGTCTCGCGTTAAATCCGGCGTCGTCACCCACGCCCGTCACCGCAAGGTCATCAAGAAGGCGAAAGGCTACTACGCCGCGCGTTCGACCAATTTCCGCACCGCCACCCAGGCGGTCGACAAGGCCAACCAGTACGCCACCCGCGACCGCAAGGCCCGCAAGCGCAACTTCCGCGCGCTGTGGATCCAGCGGATCAACGCTGCGGTGCGCCTGGTCGATGCCGAAATGACCTATTCGCGTTTCGTCAACGCGCTTTCCAAGGCCGGGATCGAGGTGGACCGCAAGGTTCTCGCCGATCTCGCCGTGCATGAGCCGGCGGCGTTCGAGGCCATCGTCGGAAAGGCGAAGGCCGCGCTCGCGTAATTCCTCTCTCCGAGGGACAGGAGAACCCCGCGAGTGCCGGAACGGCGCCGCGGGGTTTTTCTTTGGCGCCTTGCAATGGGCGGGCGCCGTGGGTAGCAGGAACCGGACGGCTCCGGAGGACAAGATGGACGGATTGGACGCGCTCAAGGGCAAGTATCTGGACGGAATTTCCGGGGCGGGCGACGAGGCCGCGCTTGAGGAACTGCGCGTCGCGGCGCTTGGCAAGAAGGGCGAGGTCTCGCTCCGGATGCGCGAGCTTGGGCAGATGGCGCCCGAGGCGCGGCAGGCGGCGGGCGCGGCGCTGAACCGGCTGAAGGACGAGATCGACGCGGCGCTTCGCGCCAAGAAGGCGGCGCTCGGCGATGCGGCGCTGGATGAGCGGCTGAAGGCCGAATGGCTCGACGTGACGCTGCCGGGGCGGCCCAGGCGGCAGGGAACGATCCACCCGGTCAGCCAGGTCACCGAGGAAGTGACGGCGATCTTCGCCGACATGGGGTTTGCGGTGGCCGAGGGTCCGCAGATCGAAAGCGACTGGTACAATTTCGACGCGCTGAACATCGCGCCGGAGCATCCCGCCCGGCAGGAGCACGACACCTTCTTCATGGCGCGCGAGCCGGGCGACAACCGCCCGCCGCATGTGCTGCGCACCCATACCTCGCCGGTGCAGATCAGGGCGATGCAGACCCACGGCGCGCCGATCCGGGTGATCGCGCCCGGCCGCGTCTACCGCATGGACATGGACCAGACCCATACGCCGATGTTCCATCAGGTCGAGGGGCTGGCGATCGACCGCGACATTTCTATGGCCAATCTGAAATGGGTGCTGGAGGAGTTTTGCCGGTCGTTCTTCGAGGTGGATGCCGTGGAACTGCGCTTCCGGGCGTCGCATTTCCCGTTCACGGAACCCTCGGCCGAGGTCGATATCCGCTGTTCCTGGGAAGGCGGGCAGCTTCGCATCGGCGAAGGCAACGACTGGATGGAAATCCTCGGCTCGGGGATGGTGCATCCGAAGGTGCTGGCCGCCGGCGGGATTGATCCCAACGAATGGCAGGGCTTTGCCTTCGGCATGGGCATCGACCGGCTGGCGATGCTGAAATACGGGATCCCGGATCTGCGCGCGTTCTTCGAGAGCGATCTTCGGTGGCTGAGGCACTACGGGTTCGCGGCGCTGGACATGCCGACGGTGAGCGGGGGGTTGAGCAGGTGAAGCGTCAATCAAAGCACTTGGCTTGGAGCTAAACTATGCAGGGTCTGCCTTCGCTCGTAATGTCTATAGCAATGACGGTGATTTGGTTCATCGTCCTCAATCTTGGTTTGCAGTTCGCAGCAGTGGCGTCAGTTGGTCTGATCGGGACTTGGTTTCTTGTGAAGAACTATATGTCGTTGATATTCATACTTCTTTCTGCACCGTTCATATACGCCATATTTGCTCACACTGAACTCGCAGTTGAATGGATGGATCGTCTATTCGACTTCATCGATAGGCTTAAAGCGACGCAGGCGTGAGCGAACCATATGGCGGGGGTTTACCCCGCCATCCGCCGAATTGGTGGGCAGATTGCCCACCCTACGAATGGGACGACGAAATGAAATTCACCCTCTCCTGGCTCAAGGACCATCTCGACACCGGGGCCACCCTCGACGAGATCACCTATGCGCTGACCGATCTTGGCCTTGAGGTCGAGGAGGTTCAGGACCGCTCCGCCCGGCTGAAACCCTTCACCTTGGCGAAGGTGCTTCATGCCGAGCAGCATCCCGATGCCGACAAGCTGCGGGTCTGCCGGGTTCTGACCGACGAGGGCGAAAAGCAGATCGTCTGCGGCGCGCCGAATGCGCGGGCGGGGATCACGGTGGTTCTCTGCAAGCCCGGCGACTATGTGCCCGGGATCGACGTGACCTTGGGCGTCGGCAAGATCAGGGGTGTCGAGAGCCACGGCATGATGGCCTCGGAACGCGAACTTGAGCTTTCAGACGAACATAACGGCATCATCGAACTGCCCTCGGGCGAGGTCGGCGACAGGTTCGTGGACTGGCTGGCGGCGAACCGGCCCGAGACGGTCGACCCGATGATCCATATCAAGATCACCCCGAACCGCCCCGACGCGCTCGGTATCCGCGGCATCGCCCGCGACCTCGCGGCGCGCGGGCTGGGGCGGCTGAAGCCGCTGGCCGTCGTCCCGGTGAATGGGGCCTTCCAAAGCCCGGTCACGGTGACGCTCGCCGATGATGTGAAGGACAAGGCCTGCCCGCATTTCGTCGGCCGGCTGATCCGCGGCGTGAAGAACGGCCCCTCGCCCCTCTGGTTGCAGGAACGGCTGAAGGCGATCGGGTTGCGGCCCATCTCGACGCTTGTCGACATCACCAACCTTTTCACCTTCGACCTCAACCGGCCGCTCCATGTCTTCGACGCCGACAAGGTCAAGGGCGGGCTGACCGTCCGTCAGGCGAAGGACGGCGAAAGCCATCAGGCGCTGGACGGCAAGACCTATGCGCTTGGCCCCGGCATGACTGTCATTGCGGATGCCGAGGGCGTGGAATCGCTCGGCGGCATCATGGGCGGCGAGCGGAGCGGCTGTTCGGACGAGACGGTGAATGTCTTTGTCGAGGCGGCCTGGTTCGACCAGATCATCACCGCGACCACGGGCCGGGCGCTGAAGGTCCATTCCGATGCGCGCTACCGGTTCGAGCGCGGCATCGACCCGGCCTTCACCCGCGACGGGCTGGAACTCGCGACCCGTTTGATCCTCGACCTTTGCGGCGGCGAGGCTTCCGAGATTGTCGAGGCGGGCGCGCCGGTCGATACCACCCGCGCCTACCGGCTGGACCCGAAGCGGGTCGCAAGCCTTGTCGGCATGGACATTCCCGAGGGCGAGCAGCGCGCGACGCTGGAGGCCTTGGGTTTCACGCTCAGGGGCGACATGGCGGCGCCGCCATCCTGGCGGCCGGATGTCCTCGGCGAGGCCGATCTGATCGAGGAGGTGGCGCGCATCGCCTCCCTGACGAAGCTGGAAGGCAAGCCGATGCGCCGCGCGAAGCCCGGCGTGCCGAAGCCGATCCTGACGCCGATGCAGGTGCGCGAGAAGGCGGCGCGGCGGACGCTCGCCGCCTTGGGCTACAACGAATGCGTGACCTATTCCTTCATCGACGCCAGGTCGGCCGAGCTGTTCGGCGGCGGGTCCGAGGCGGTCAGGCTGGAAAACCCGATCTCCTCCGAGATGACGCATATGCGCCCCGACCTCATGCCGGGCCTCTTGCAGGCGGCGGCGCGCAATCAGGCGCGGGGCTTCGCGGACCTGGCGCTCTTCGAAGTCGGCCCGGCCTTCGCCGGCGGCGAGCCCGGCGAACAGACCCTGCATGCGACCGGACTTCTGGTCGGCGCCGTCAGCCCACGCGATCCCTACGGCTCGCGCCGGGCAGCGGACATCTATGACGCCAAGGCCGATGCCGAGGCGGTGCTGGCGGCCCTGGGCGCCCCCGCCAGGGTGCAGATCACGCGGAAGGCCGATGGCTGGTGGCATCCGGGCCGGTCGGGCGTGATCGGGCTTGGCCCGAACGTCATCGCCACCTTCGGCGAGGTTCATCCCCGCGTTTTGAAGGCAATGGATGTGAAGGGGCCGGCGGTGGCCCTGACCATCCGGGTCGAGGCGGTGCCCTTCCCCAAGGCGAAGTCCGCGACGCGGGCCGCGCTCGGCCGGTCGGACCTGCAGGCGGTGGAGCGCGATTTCGCCTTCGTCGTCGACCGGGGCGTGGAGGCGCTGGCGCTGGTCAATGCGGCGCAGGGGGCGGACAAGGCGCTGGTCGAGAGCGTTTCGGTCTTCGACGAGTTCGCCGGCGACAAGGCCGAGGCGCAGATGGGGCCGGGCAAGAAGTCGCTCGCCCTCACCGTCCGGCTGCAACCGCGCGAGCGGACGCTGACCGAGGCGGAGATCGAGGCGGTGAGCGCGAAGATCGTCGACAAGGTCGGCAAGGCGACCGGCGGGATTCTCAGGCGCTGACGGCAGGGGGATGCCCCCTGCCGCACCGGCACCGGCTCATGTGCGCGCCGGAATCTTCAGCCCGCGCTGGACGGCGGGTCGGGCGAGGAAACGGTCAAGCCAGGCCAGGACGTTCGGCATCTCCTCTAGGCCGGTTTCCGCCCCGGCGCGGTAGACCTCGCGCAGGTTCCTGATCCAGGGGCAGATCGCGATGTCGGCGATGGAATAGTCGCCCGCGATCCAGTCGCGCCCGGCCATCTGCCGTTCCAGAACGCCAAGAAGCCGGCGCGCCTCGGCATAGTAGCGCTCGCGCGGGCGGGGGTCGTCGATTTCCTTGCCGGCGAAGTGGTGGAAAAAGCCCACCTGCCCGAACATTGGCCCGATGCCCCCCATCTGGAACATCAGCCACTGGATCACCTCCCACTTCGCCGCGCCCTGCGGCATCAGCCGGCCGGACTTCTCGGCGATGTAGAGAAGGATCGCGCCGCTCTCGAAAAGCGTGACCGGCACCCCCTCCGGCCCGTGCGGGTCGATGATCGCGGGGATCTTGTTGTTGGGGTTGAGCGAGAGGAACTCGGCGCTCATCTGGTCGTTCTTGCCGAAGTCGACCAGATGCGCATCATAGGCAAGGCCCGTCTCCTCCAGCGCTATGGAGACCTTGACCCCGTTTGGCGTCGTCAGCGAATAGAGCTGGATCGCGTCCGGATTGCGCGGCGGCCATTTCTGCATGATCGCGAATGTGACGGGTTTGTTCAAGATTTCCCCCTGTGCGGCGATGGTGACACGTCTATCAACTAATCCGGCAGGGCGCGGGGAAAAGACGCGTTCGTGATGATTTGTCGTGATACGGTCAAAACGTCGCAGGCATTCTGATGTCTGCGGTCCAGAAATGTGGGGATACCAGAATGATCAAAGAGTTCAAGGATTTCATCGCCAAGGGCAATGTCATGGACATGGCTGTCGGCATCATCATCGGGGCTGCCTTCACGGCGATCGTCACCTCGCTCGTGGCCGACCTGATCAACCCGATCATCGGCGTGATCACCGGAGGGATCGACTTCTCCAACCTCTTCGTGAACCTTGGTGACGGCGATTACTCCTCGCTCGCCGCGGCGCGCGATGCCGGCGCGCCGGTCTTCGCCTATGGCTCGTTCATCACCGCCGTGATCAACTTCCTGATCATCGCCTTCGTCGTCTTCCTGCTGGTCAAGATGGTGAACCGCGTGAAGGACGCAGCGGTGCAGAAGGAAGAGGCCGCACCCGCGCCGGCCGGCCCGACCGAACTTGACGTGCTGATGCAGATCCGCGATGCGCTGAAGAAGTAAGCCGTTCCCGACGGCACTGGAAAGGCTCGCCCCCGGCGGGCCTTTCCTTTTTCGCTGCGGGGTTGCCCTGGGCCGGGGCGGCGACGACCGACCATCGGCATCGGGGGGCCGGCAAAGGTCGGGGCGGGCGGCGCCGAAGGTCCGGCCGCGGCGGGGCGGAAGGCGGGCTCCGCGCCGGGTTTCGCCCCCCGTTCGGCCGCCCATTCCGCCGGCCCTTCGTCAATGGGCCGGCCGGACGCGCCGCGCTAGCCTTGTCTCACTCATCGACAAGGGAGAGAGACGATGACGAAACTTCTGACCCTCGCCGTCGCGACGCTGATCGCGATGCCCGCCGCAGCCCCGGCCTTCGCCGCCGGACAGGACCTTCCCGGCATCTGGGCCCGGGACGCCACCTCGGTCGTCGAGAAGCGGCGCAAGCCGCGCGTGCCGGGCGGTTCGGGCTGCGACAGCGCCCGCGACCGGGCTGAACATCCGGAGTGCCGGGGCTGAGCCCGCCCGAACGCCCTCGCCGGAACGGAACGGCCGCGCGGAATCCCCGCGCGGCCGTTTCCTGTTGATCGCGGCACCGCTGCCGCGCCGGTCCGGGGCCCGGTTCAGCCCTTCAGCGCCTCGGCCGCCGGGATCGACGCGATCCCCAGCGCATCGCCGACGGCGGCATAGGTCAGCTTGCCGGCGTGGACGTTGAGCCCGTTCAGCAGGTGCGGATCGTCGGCACAGGCCTTCTTCCAGCCCTTGTTCGCAAGCGCGATCATGAACGGCATCGTCGCGTTGCCGAGCGCGAGCGTCGAGGTGCGCGCGACCGCGCCGGGCATGTTGGCCACGCAATAGTGCATGATGCCGTCAACCTCGTAGATCGGATCCTGGTGCGTCGTCGCGCGCGAGGTCTCGAAGCAGCCGCCCTGGTCGATGGCGACATCGACGAGCGCCGCGCCGGGCTTCAGCTCCTTCAGCTGCGCCTTCGAGATCAGCTTCGGCGCCGCCGCGCCGGGGATCAGCACCGCGCCGATGATCATGTCGGCCTGGCGCGCCAGCTCGATCGTGTTGCCGGCCGAGGCGTAGGACGTCTTGAACTGCCCGCCGAACACGTCGTCGAGGTAGCGCAGCCGCGGGATCGAGCGGTCGAGCACGGTGACGTCCGCGCCCATCCCGGCCGCGATCCGCGCCGCATGGGTGCCGACCACGCCACCGCCGATCACCACGACCTTCGCCGGCGCCACGCCCGGCACGCCGCCCATCAGCACGCCGCGCCCGCCGTTCGCCTTCTGCAGCGTCCAGGCGCCGACCTGCGGCGCCAGGCGCCCCGCCACCTCGGACATCGGCGCCAGAAGCGGCAGGCCGCCCATGCGGTCGGTCACGGTTTCATAGGCGATGCAGGTCGCGCCCGAGGCGAGAAGGTCTTTCGTCTGTTCCGGATCGGGCGCCAGGTGCAGGTAGGTGAAGAGGATCTGGCCTTCGCGCAGCATCTTGCGTTCGACCGCCTGCGGCTCCTTCACCTTCACGATCATGTCGGCCTTCGCGAAGACCTCCTTCGCGGTGCCGAGAATCCCGGCGCCAACGGCGGTATAGTCGGCGTCGGCGAAACCCGCGCCGGCGCCGGCGTTGGTCTCGATATAGACTTCATGGCCGTTGGCCACCGCTTCCTGCGCGGCCGCCGGGGTCATGCCGACGCGGAATTCCTGCGGCTTGATCTCCCTGGGGCATCCGATCTTCATGGGGTCCTCCCGAATGGTGTGATGGGCAATATTCGTTGATCACGCGGGAAATTGCATACAGTTTTGGCTGGCGCCGCGCGTGGTTCGTGCAATACTTCTTCGACGAATGCGGGAATTCATCGAAGGAAATTGCGCGGGCATGGAACTCGACGCGACGGACCGGCGCATCCTTGGCGTGTTGCAGAAGGAAGGGCGCGTGACCAACGCCGACCTGGCCGAACGGGTGAACCTGTCGCCCTCGGCCTGCCATCGCCGCGTGCAGCGGCTCGATGCAGAGGGTTATATCGACGGTTTCGTGGCACTTCTGAACGCCCGCAAGCTTGGCCGGCCGACGACGGTATTCGTCGAGATCACGCTGGCGGGTCAGGCGGACGAGCTGCTCGACGCCTTCGAACGCGCGGTCGCACGCGTGCCCGACATCCTCGAATGCCATCTGATGGCGGGGACGGCCGACTACCTTCTCAAGGTCGTGGCCGAGGATACCGAGGACTTCGCCCGCATCCACCGCCAGCACCTCGCGCGCCTGCCGGGCGTCGCGCAGATGCATTCGTCCTTCGCGCTCAGGACCGTGCGGCAGACAACGGCGATCCCGGTCTGAGGCGACAGCCGCGCGGATCAGGCCCTGAGCCCGGTCTCCTCCAGCAGCCCCATCCGCTTGGCCTCGTAGTAATAGCCCTTGGAATACCACATCACCGCCCGGTCGGGGTTGCGGCGCGACACCAGCCAGGCGCCGCGCAGGTATTTCACCCCGAAGCGAAGGTTGGTGTCGGCATCGAGCAGCCCCTCGGGCGCGCCGCGATAGCCCATCGTTGCGGCGGTCTGCGGCATGATCTGCATGAGCCCGAAATAGGGGCCGTGGCGTGCCGCCGGGTTGTAGCCGCTTTCGCGCTGCACGACGCGGTGGACCAGCGTTTCGGGAACCTCATAGGCCTGGGCATAGCGGCTGATCAGGCGGCTGACCTCGGCCGGCCCCTGCGGCCCCCGGGGCGAAGCAATGTCGCGCCGTCCGCAGGCTGCGGGCAGCGCGGCGAGAAGGGCAAGGGCAGTGCGGCGGGTCAGTCGCTGCATCGTCGGCTCTCCGGCAGTTTGCAGCCGTCTTAGCGTGACGGGCGGCGTTGGGAAAGCCTGTCCGGTGCGAGCGCCCCCGCGATGCCCGCGATTGCTCCGAACCGGTTCCCTCGCTACTTGTCTGGCCAGGACAAGGAGGGCACATGAGCGACACACCCGATCCGGCCCTGCCGGAGCGCCGGCGCGGCTCCGGCGCGCGGATGGTCTATGAGCTTCTGCGCGACGAGATTCTCGACATGGTGCTGCCGCCCGGCGCGCCGATCGACGAGATCCAGCAGGCCGAGCGCCTGTCGATCTCCCGCACCCCGATCCGCGAGGCGCTTGTCAGGCTCGCGGGCGAGGGGCTGGTGACGATGCTGCCCAACCGCTCGACCGTGGTGTCAACGATCGACTTCGCCAACCTCAACGCCTTCTTCGACGCGCTGACGCTGATGTACCGCGTCACCACCCGGGCGGCGGCCGAATCCCATACGCCCGCCGACATGGACCGGATCCGCGCCCGGCAGCGGGCCTTTGCGGCAGCCGTCGCCGCCGGCGATGCGGCGCGGATGATCGTCTGCAACAGGGACTTCCACGCCGCCATCGCCGAGGCCGGGCGCAACCCCTACTACGCGCAGCTCTTCGCGCGGCTCCTCGACGAGGGGCGCCGCATCCTCAGGCTCTACTACTACCCCGGTTTCGAGCCCCGCCTGCCGCACCCCTACATCGTCGAGCACGAGGCCATCATCGCCGCGATCGAAGCCCGCGATGTCGCGCTCTGCGACCGGCTGGCGCGCGAACACGCCGATCAGATCGTGCGGCAGATCCAGGACATGATCGCGCACGACCGCCGCCAGCACCCGGACCTCTAGCCGTCGCAGGCGCCAGTCTGCGCGGGGCGGATGGTGCCATAGAAATCTTGTCGACAAATAAAATGCAAGAGCTATGATGGCCGAAGAGAGGAATCGCCCCTACCCGGCCCCCACCCGAAGGAGACGCCCATGAACCCCGCCATCTTTTCCGGCACGATCCCGGCGCTGATGACCCCCTGCAAGCCCGACCGGACCCCCGACTTCGACAAGCTGGTCGAAAAGGCCCGCGAGCTGATCGGGCTTGGCATGTCGGCCGTGGTCTACTGCGGCTCGATGGGTGACTGGCCGCTTCTGACCGACGCCGAGAGGATGGAGGGCGTCGAACGCCTTGTCGCCGCCGGCGTGCCGGTGGTCGTCGGTACCGGCGCGGTGAACACCCGCGTGGCGGTGGCCCATGCGGCGCACGCGCAGCGTGTCGGCGCCAGGGGGCTGATGGTCATTCCGCGGGTCCTGTCGCGCGGCACCGTGATCGCGGCGCAGAAGGCGCATTTCAAGGCCATCCTCGCCGCCGCGCCGGACCTGCCCGCGGTGATCTACAACAGCCCCTACTACGGCTTCGCCACCCGCGCCGACCTCTTCTTCGCGCTCAGGGCCGAACACCCGAACCTCGTCGGCTTCAAGGAATTCGGCGGCAACGAGGACCTGTCCTATGCGGCCGAGCACATCACCTCGAAGGACGACGCGGTGACGCTGATGATCGGCGTCGATACCGCCGTCTACCACGGTTTCGTCAACTGCGGCGCGACCGGCGCGATCACCGGCATCGGCAACGTGCTGCCGCGAGAGGTGCTGCACCTGACCGCGCTCTGCCAGGTCGCGATGACCGGCGATGCCGAGGCGCGGCGGCTGGCATACGAGCTTGACAGCGCGATGCAGGTGCTCTCCAAGGTCGATGCCGGGCCGGATCTGGTGCTTTACTTCAAGCACATGATGGTGCTGAAGGGCGACGAGGCCTACCGGCTGCACTTCAACGAGACCGACGTCCTGTCGCCAAGCCAGCGCCGGTTCATCGAACAGCAGGTGGCTCTGTTCGACGCCTGGTATGCCGACTGGTCGACCCAGCCGCATGTGATGAAATACGCCGCCTGAGGACCGGACCGACGATGGCAGAAGACAGACGCGACGTCATCGTCATCGGGGCCGGGGTGATCGGCCTTTCCACCGCGCTTGCGCTCAGGGCGCGCGGCGTCGAGGTGACGGTGATCGACCGCGAAGGCCCGGCCGCCGGCGCCTCGGCCGGCAATGCAGGCGCCTTCGCATTCACCGACATCCTGCCGCTCGCCTCGCCGCGGATCATCCGGCAGGCGCCGAAATGGCTTCTCGACCCGCTCGGGCCGCTGTCGGTTCCGCCGGCCTACGCACTCAGGATCGCGCCCTGGATGTGGCGGTTCTGGAAAGCGTCGTGGCCGGCACGGGTCGCGGCCTCCACCCGGGTGCAGACCGCGATGATGCGGCTGTCGCGGGCGACGCTGGAGCCCTTCCTCGCGCGCGAGGGGCTCCTGCCCTTCCTGCGCCGCGACGGCAATCTCCAGGTCTACGAGGGCGAGGCGGAGTTCCGCGCCGCGCTGCCGGGCTGGGCGGCGCGGGAGGCGGAAGGCATCGAGTTTCACCACTTGCTTGGCGCCGAGATCGGAGAGGTCCAGCCCGGCCTCGCCCCGCGCTTCAGCCATGCCACCTTCACCCCCGGCTGGTGGTCGGTGACCGATCCGCGCGACTACACGCTGGCGCTGGCCGACCGGCTGCGGGCAAGGGGCGGCCGGATCGAGGTCGCCGAGGCGCGGGCGCTGGTCCCCGGCGGGGTGGAGACCTCCACGGGCGTGATGCGCGCCGGATGGATCGTGCTCGCCGCCGGCGCCTTCTCGCAGCGGATCGCGCGGACGGCGGGGGTGCGCATCCCGCTGGAGACCGAGCGCGGCTACAACACCACGCTGCCCCGGGGCGCCTTCGATCTGCGCACGCAGGTCACCTTCGGCGGCCACGGCTTCGTCGTCACCCGGATCGGCGAGGGTGTCCGCGTCGGCGGCGCGGTGGAGCTTGGCGGGCTCGACCTGCCGCCCAACTATGCGCGCGCCGAGGCGATGCTGAAGAGGGCCGCGGCCTTCCTGCCGGGGCTGAAGACCACGGGCGGGACGCAATGGATGGGCTTCCGCCCCTCGCTCCCCGACACGCTGCCGGCGATCGGCCCGCTCGGGCCGCGCCCCGATGTGATCTGCGCCTTCGGCCACGGCCATCTGGGCCTGACCCAGTCGACCGGCACGGCCGAAATCGTCGCCGACCTGATCACCGGCGGCACACCCGCCATCGACATCCGCCCCTTCTCGCCCCACCGTTTCTGACCGAGGTTCCTCATGGCCAGCCACACCTTCTCCTGCATCGACGGCCACACCTGCGGCAACCCGGTCCGCCTCGTCTCCGGCGGCGGGCCGCGGCTTGAAGGCGCCAACATGCTTGAAAAGCGCGGCCATTTCCTGCGCGACTACGACTGGATCCGCACCGGCCTGATGTTCGAGCCGCGCGGCCACGACATGATGTCGGGCTCGATCCTCTATCCGCCGACCCGCCCCGATTGCGATGTGGCCGTGCTGTTCATCGAGACCTCGGGCTGCCTGCCGATGTGCGGCCACGGGCTGATCGGCACCGTCACGATGGGGATCGAGAACGGCCTGATCACCCCGCGCGAGCCGGGGCGGCTCTCCATCGACGCGCCCGCCGGCAGGGTGGACGTGACCTATCGGCAGGAGGGCCGCTTCGTCGACGAGGTGCGGCTGACCAACGTGCCGGGCTTCCTTTACGCCGAGGGGCTGACGGCCGAGGTCGAGGGCCTGGGCGAGATCGTGGTGGACGTGGCCTACGGCGGCAATTTCTACGCCATCGTCGAACCCCAGAAGAATTTCCGCGACATGGCCAACCATACCGCCGGCGATCTGGTCGGCTGGTCGCCGAAGCTGCGCGCGGCGCTGAACGCGAAATACGACTTCGCCCACCCCGAGCATCCGGCGATCAACGGGCTCTCGCACATCCTCTGGACCGGCAAGCCCACGGTCGAAGGCGCCCATGCCCGCAACGCCGTCTTCTACGGCGAGAAGGCGATCGACCGCTCGCCCTGCGGCACCGGCACCTCTGCGCGGATGGCGCAACTGGCGGCCAAGGGCAAGCTGAGGGTCGGCGACGAGTTCTGGCACGAGAGCATCATCGGCAGTCTCTTCAAGGGCCGGGTCGAGGCCGCGGCCACGGTCGCGGGTCGCGATGCCATCGTGCCCTCGGTCGCGGGCTGGGCGCGGATGACCGGCTACAACACCATCTTCATCGACGACCGCGATCCCTTTGCGCACGGGTTCGTGGTGAGGTGACGGAGGCGGCGCGCTTCCTCCTCGGCGGGATGGCCGAAGGCCCGGTCCTCGCCACGCGGGAACCGCTCAGCTTCTGGGGCGGGGTCGATCCCGCCACGGGGTGCATCATCGACGTGCATCACCCGCTGCACGGGCGCTGCATCGCCGGGACGGTGCTGATGATGCCCTCGACCCGCGGCTCCTGCTCCGGCTCGGGGGTGCTGCTGGACATGGCGCTCAGCGGCCACGCCCCCGCCGCGCTGGTGTTCTCTGAGCCCGAGGACGTGGTGACGCTCGGCGCGCTGGTCGCGGCGGAGATGTTCGGCAAGGCCCTGCCAGTGCTGCGCCTGCCGCCCGACGCCTGGGCGCGACTCTCGCAGGCGGAAAGCGCCCGCATCACCGGGGCCGCCATCGAGGCGCCGGGCCTGACCATCCCGCTCGCCCCGGTTGACGCCGCCGCGCTGCACCTCGCCCCGGAAGACCGCGCCCTGCTCGACGGCGCCGACAGGGCGGTGGCGCAGGCGATGCGCATCCTCTGCGCGATGGCGGCGAACCAGGGCGCCACGCGGCTGACCTCTGTGACCCGGGGCCATATCGACGGCTGCATCTACGCCGGCCCCGCCAACCTGATCTTTGCCGAGACGATGGCCGAGATGGGCGCGCGGGTGCGCATCCCGACCACGATGAACGCGATCTCGGTCGATCACGCCAACTGGCGGGCGCAGGGCGTGCCGCCCTCGTTCGGCGGGCCGGCACAGCGGCTGGCCGATGCCTATGTGCGCATGGGCTGCCGGCCGACCTTCACCTGCGCGCCCTATCTGCTCGACACCCCGCCGGCGGAGGGCGAGGCGATCGCCTGGGCCGAGTCGAACGCGGTGATCTATGCCAACAGCGTGCTCGGTGCCCGCACCGCGAAACACCCCGATTTCCTCGACCTCTGCATCGCGCTGACCGGCCGGGCGCCCTTGTCCGGCGTCTATCTCGACGGGAACCGACAGGCGCGGCGGATCCTCGACGTGGACCGGCCCGAAGGGATCGACGACGCCTTCTGGCCGCTCGTCGGCTGGCTCGCCGGCAGGGCCTCGCCCGACCGGATTCCCCTGTTGCGCGGGCTTGACCCGACGCGACCCACGCCGGAAGACCTCAAGGCCCTCTGCGCCGCCTTCGGCACCACCTCCGCCGCGCCGATGCTGCATGTCGAGGGCGTGACGCCCGAGGCCGGGCGGGTCGCCCCGGAAGCCGACCGTGCCGCGATCACCCGCGGGGACATGATCGTCGGCTGGCAGATGCTGAACGACGGCCCCGAAAGCGTGGACCTTGTTGCCATCGGCAGCCCCCATGCCTCTTTGCAGGAATGCCGCGCGCTGGCCGATGCGCTGGCCGGGCGCAAGGTTGCCATCGCCACCATCGTCACCGCCGGTCGGCAGGTGATCGAGGCCGCCCGCGCCGAGGGCACGCTCGCGCGGCTGCAAGCCTCGGGCGTGCAGGTGCTGCCCGATCTCTGCTGGTGCTCCATCTCCGAACCGGTCTTCCCGTCCGAAGCCCGGACGGTGATGACCAACTCCGGCAAATACGCCCACTATGGCCCCGGCCTTTCCGGCCGCGCCCTCCGCTTCGGCGGCCTCGCCGCCTGCGCCGGGGCCGCGGTCAGCGGACATGCCCAGCACGCCCTGCCCGGCTGGCTTTCCTGAGCCTGCCCCTATTCGGGATCGGTGCGGAAGATCAGCCGCTCGTCGCAGGGCGCGACGCGCAGGATGTTGGTCGTGCCCTTGACGTTGAAGGGCACGCCCGCGGTGACGACGATCTGGTCCCCCTCGGTGGCGAAGCCGTATTCGCGCGCCGCCCGCGCGGCACTGACAACGGCCATCTTGAAGCGGTCGACCGGTTCGAGCGTCTGCACGCAATGCACCCCCCAGGTCAGGCAGAGCCGCCGCACCGTGGTCATGAGCGGCGAAAGCGCGATGATCGGCACCGAAGGGCGTTCGCGCGCGACAAGGCTCGCGGTCGTCCCCGACTGGGTGAAGCAGCAGATCGCGTGGATGTCGGTCGCCTCGGCGATCTCGCGCGCGGCGGCGACGATGCCGTCGGCCACGGTCTTGCGGTCCACCCGGCGCGAGGCCTCGATCACCTCGCGGTAGGTCGGGTCGCTTTCCACCGATTTCGCCACGTTGTCCATCGTGGCCACCGCCTCGACCGGATACTGGCCGGCCGCACTTTCGGCCGAAAGCATCACCGCATCCGCCCCTTCGTAGATCGCGGTCGCCACGTCGGACACCTCGGCCCGCGTCGGCATCGGGCTTTCGATCATGCTTTCCAGCATCTGCGTCGCCACGATCACCGGCTTGGCCGCGGTGCGCGCGGCGCGCACGAGGCGCTTCTGGATCGGCGGCACGGAATGGACCGGCAGTTCCACGCCGAGGTCGCCGCGCGCCACCATGATCCCGTCGGAGGCGGCGAGAATCTCGGGGAAGGCATTGACCGCGGCGGGTTTCTCGATCTTGGAGAGGATCGCGGCGCGGCCCTTGGCGAGGTCCCGCGCCTCGCGCACGTCCTCAACCCTCTGGACGAAGGACAGCGCCAGCCAGTCCACGCCCAGGTCGCAGGCGAATTCCAGGTCGGCGCGGTCCTTCTCCGACAGCGCGGCAAGCGGCAGCACCACATCGGGCACGTTCACACCCTTGCGGTTGGAGATCGTGCCCCCCGCCGTCACCGTGCAGTCGGCGAAATCCGGCCCGCAGGCGTCGACCGTGAGGCGGATCTTGCCGTCGTTGACCAGAAGCCGCGCGCCGGGTTCGAGCACCGCGAAAATCTCCGGGTGCGGCAGGCAGACCCGTCGCCCGTCGCCCTCGGCCGGGTCGAGGTCGAAGCGGAAACGGTCGCCCTCGGTCAGATCGTGGGCACCGGCGACGAATGTGCCGACCCTGAGCTTCGGCCCCTGAAGGTCGGCAAGGATCGCGATCGGGCGGTTCACGTCCCGTTCCACCTGGCGGACCAGGGCATGGCGCGCGGCCTGTTCGGCATGGCTGCCGTGGCTCATGTTCAGCCGGAACACATCCGCCCCGGCCTCGAACAGCGCCCGGATCGTCTGATAGTCGTTCGACGAAGGGCCGAGCGTGGCGACGATCTTCACGTTGCGCAGCCGTCTCATCCGTGGGTTCCTTCGTGTTTGCGCTAACGCAGCGCCCGAATGCTCTATGGCCGAAAACCGTGACTACGGCAACTGGCGCTTTCATCCTTCTCGGTCTAAACGATCTTTCGTTGCCGAACGACGAAAAACGCGATGACCACAGAGCCTTTTCACATTCTCGGTGCCGGCCGGCCGTCGCGCTGGCTGATCACCTGCGATCATGCCACCAACCGCGTGCCGGACTGTGTCGGCGGCGGCAGCCTCGGCATCGCACCCGCCGACATGGAACGCCACATCGCCTACGACATCGGTGCCGCGGGCGTGACGCGGCACCTTGCCGAACGGCTCGACGCGCCGGCGATCCTCAGCGATTTCTCCCGCCTCGTCATCGACCCCAACCGGGGCGAGGATGACCCGACGCTGGTGATGAAGCTCTATGACGGCACGATCATCCCGGTGAACCGCCATGTCGACGCGGCCGAGGTCGAGCGGCGGCTGGCCGCGTTCCACCGGCCCTATCACGACGCGCTGGAACGCCTCGCGGCGCGGCGCGGCGACACGGTGATCTGCGCCATCCACAGCTTCACCCCGCGGCTTTCCGGCGGCCCCGACCGGCCCTGGCAGGTGGGAGTGCTCTATTCGCATCTCGACCCGCGGCTTGCGCTTGGCCTTCTCGACCGGCTCAGGGCGGAGCCCGATCTCTGCGTGGGCGAGAACGAGCCCTACGGCGGCCATCTCGAAGGCGATGCGATCGACCGTCACGCGCTGCGGCAGGGCCGGCCGAACGTGCTGATCGAGATTCGTCATGACCTGATCCGCTCAGAGGACGGCCAGATCGCCTGGGCCGACCGGCTCGCGCCCCTCCTTGAAGCGGCGCTTGCCGGGTCCGGCCTCTGAACGCGTCAGCGCGTCGGCCAGAACCGGCCGGCCGGCGAGAGGGTGAAAATCTCGCAGCCGTCCGCCGTGACGCCCACGGAGTGCTCGAACTGCGCCGACAGCGACTTGTCGCGGGTAACCGCCGTCCAGTCGTCGGCCAGCACCTTGGTTTCCGGGCGGCCGAGGTTCACCATCGGCTCGATGGTGAAGAACATCCCTTCCTCGAGCTTCGGCCCGGCACCCGGGCGGCCGTAGTGCAGCACGTTCGGGGGTGCGTGAAACACCCGACCAAGCCCGTGGCCACAGAAGTCGCGCACCACGCTCATCCGCTGCGCCTCCACATAGGACTGGATCGCGTGGCCGATGTCGCCGAAGGTGTTGCCAGGCCGGACGGCCTCGATGCCCAGCATCAGCGCGTCATGGGTGACCTGGACCAGCCGCTCGGCCTTCCGGGGAAGCGTGCCCGCGACATACATCCGGCTGGTATCGCCATACCAGCCGTCGAGGATCACGGTGACGTCGATGTTCAGGATGTCGCCGTCCTTCAGCACCTTCGGTCCCGGAATGCCGTGGCAGACGACATGGTTCACGGAAATGCACGAAGCATGCTGATAGCCGCGATAGCCGATGGTGGCGGATTTTGCCCCGGCGGCGTTCACCCGTTCCTCGATGAAGGCGTCGAGCGCCTCGGTCGCCACGCCGGGCTCCACCAGCGCCCCGACCTCGTCGAGAATCCGCGCGGCAAGCTGGCCGGCCGCATGCATGCCCGCGAAATCGCCGGGCTCGTGAATCCTGATTCCGTCCTTCGTCAGACGGCCGCGCGGATCGTCCACCGGCCCCTCCTTCGGCTTTGTTCAGCGCCTAGATAGTCAACGACGCCCGCTTTGGCCAGTGCCGGGGCTTCCGCGGGGCGCGGCCCTTGCCTATAGCTGGTGACAAAGAGGTGAGCCATGTCCAACCCGACCGCCGCGATCCTGATCATCGGGGACGAGATCCTGTCCGGCCGCACCCGCGACGCCAACATGCACTACCTTGCCGGGGAACTGACCCGCATCGGCATCGACCTGAAGGAGGTGCGCGTGGTCGCCGACGAGACCGCGGCGATCGTGGCGGCGGTGAACGCGCTGCGCGCGGGTTACGCCCAGGTCTTCACCTCGGGCGGCATCGGCCCGACCCATGACGACATCACCGCCGACGCGGTGGCGGCGGCCTTCGGCACGGCGCTTGCCGTCCGCGACGACGCCCGCGCCATCCTCGCCGCCCATTACGACCGTGCGGGGCTGGAGTTCAACGCCGCCCGCCAGCGCATGGCCCGCATCCCCGAAGGCGCGCTTCTCATCGACAACCCGATCTCGGCCGCACCGGGTTTCAGCCTTGAAAACGTGCATGTCATGGCCGGCGTGCCCGACATCTTCAAGGCGATGGTCGCCTCGCTCTTGCCCCGGCTCACCGGCGGCAGGCCGGTTCTCAGCCAGACGCTGCGCGTGGACCGGGGCGAAGGCATGATCGCCGAGCCGCTCGGGGCGCTGGCGGCCGAGTTCGACGATCTCAGCTTCGGCTCCTACCCGTTCATCCAGAATGGCGCCTACGGCACCAACATCGTCGTGCGCGGCACCGACGCGGCCCGGATCGACGCCGCGATCGGCCGGCTGGCCGCGCTCTTCCCCGGTGACGGGGCGTGACCGGCTTCCTCGCCGTGACCGACGCGACCTGGCCCGCCGCGGCCCGCCATCCGGCCGGCACCTTCACCGTGCGCGAGGGCAAAGGCGGCGGCCAGCGCGTCTCGGCGGCGACCGCCAACGGCCACTGGACAGAAGACGACATCGACGCCGCCGAACGGATGCAGGCGAGGCTGGGCCAGCCGCCGCTCTTCCTGATCCGGCCGGGCGAGGATGCGCTCGACGCGGCGCTGGCCGCGCGCGGCTACCGGGTGAAGGACCCGGTGAACGTCTATGAATGTGCCACCGCCACGCTCGCGGCCCAGCCCGCCGACCCGATGGCCGGTTTCGCGGTCTGGCCGCCCCTGGCGATCATGCGCGATCTCTGGGCCGAGGGTGGCATCGGGCCCGATCGGATCGCGGTGATGGAGCGCGCGGGCGGCCCGAAGACCGCCATTCTCGGCCGCGTCAGCGACCGCGCCGCGGGCGTGGCCTTCGTCGCGATTGCCGGCGAAAGGGCGATGCTGCACGCGCTCCACATCGCGCCCGGGCTGCGTCGGCAAGGATCCGCCGTCAAGATCATGCGGACCGCCGCCCATTGGGCCCAAGATCATGGCGCAAAACGGTTTTCCGTGCTGGTGACCGAAGCCAACGGCGCCGCCAACGCTCTCTATGCTTCCCTCGCGATGGAGATTGTGGGACAGTATCACTACCGCTCAAAATAACCCCCAAGAGGCAAGCGGAGCAGTGAAGGACGACGGCCAAAGCCCCACGGCGCTTGATCTTCCGATGATCAGGCCGCTTCCGGACGCCACCCGGAAGTATTTCGACATCTGCACCGAGAAACTCGGGCTCGTGCCGAACGTGCTCAGGGCCTATGCCTTTGACGTCGACAAGCTCAACGCCTTCACCGCGATCTACAACAACCTGATGCTGGCGCCGAGCGGGCTTTCGAAGCTTGAACGCGAGATGATAGCGGTCGCGGTCTCCTCGCTCAACCGCTGCTGGTATTGCCAGGTCGCCCACGGCGCGGCCGTGCGCGAACTGTCCGGCGATCCGACACTCGGCGAGGCGCTGGTGATGAACTGGCGCGTGGCGCCACTGACGCCGAAACAGCGGGCGATGCTGGAATTTGCCGAAAAGCTCACCCTCGCCTCCTCGAAGGTCGAGGAGGCCGACCGCAAGGCGCTGCGCGACGCCGGCTTCACCGACCGGGACATCTGGGACATCGCCTCGGTCACCGGCTTTTTCAACATGACCAACCGCATCGCCTCCGCCACGGCGATGGAACCCAACGCCGAATATCACGGGGCACACCGATGAGGGCGCTGGCGCTTGCCCTTCTGATCCTTGCCCCCGCCGCCGAGGCGGCACCCACCCTCTCGCTGCCGCCCTCGGCGATGCGCACGGCCGAGGACCAGAGCGCGATGGGCAGCTATGCCCTGCCGGTCGGCCCGTGGCGGGACGGGCGGGTTGAAACCCTCCGCACCGAGGGTGAGGTCACACAGACGGCCTGGCGGGTTCGCGATGGCAGCGTCACCACGATGGGGCTTCTTGCCACGCTGCGCGACCAGCTTGGCCGCGAAGGCTTCGATATCCTCTTCGAGTGCGCCACCGACGATTGCGGCGGCTTCGACTTCCGCTTCGCGACGCCCTGCCTGCCCGAGCCGGAAATGCACGTCGACCTTGGCGACTACCGTTTCCTGTCGGCCCGGCGCGACACCGGCGGCACTCCGGATTACGTGAGCCTTCTGGTCAGCAAGTCCTCCGACAGCGGCTATGTCCAGATGACCCGGGTCGGGGCGGCGCTGGCGCAGCCCCTTCCCATCGCCGCCGCCGAATTCAGCCCTGAGGAAACCGCGCCCTCGCCCGACTCGCTGGCCGACCAGCTCGTCGCCAACGGCAAGGTCGTGCTGGGCGACCTGCGCTTCGCCACCGGCTCGACCGAGCTTGGAGGAGAGGACTTCCCCTCGCTCGACGCGCTGGCGGACTTCCTGAGGGCAAACCCCGGCAAGGCCATCGCACTTGTCGGCCACACCGATGCCGAAGGCACTCTGACCGCCAACGTCGCGGTGTCGCGCAAGCGCGCGCAGTCGGTAGTGGATCGGCTTGTGTCGCTGCATGGGGTGAACCCGGCGCAGCTGACGGCGGACGGCGTGGGATACCTGAGCCCGCTTGCCTCGAACCTCACGCCCGAAGGGCGGAGCCAGAACAGAAGGGTCGAGGCGATGATCACCTCGACCCGCTGACGTCTTCCGTTACCCTCGACCCTTTTTGCCGAAACGCCGAGCCTACCAGGCGTCCGGCCCCTTGTCGGCGAAGGCCTGGGCGAGGAAGTCGATGAACGCGCGGACCTTGGGCTGGGTGAACCGGCCCGGCGGGTAGACCGCGTAGATCCCCAGCGTCTCCACCGGAAGGTCCGGGACCGCGTCGACGACGGAGCCCTGCTTCATCGCCTCGGCATAGAGGAACGAGGGCAGGTAGGCGATGCCAAGGCCCGAGATCGCGGCATTGAGAAGCGACTGGCCGTCGTTCACCGTCAGCCAGCCGGCGGTGCGCACCTGCCGTTTTTCCCCCGAGGGCGCGGTGATCTTCCAGACGTTCCCCGACGCCTGGTTGGAATAATGCAGAAGCTTGTGTTCGTTCAGGTCGTCGATCTTCGCGGGGCGGCCGTATTTGTCGAAATAGGACGGCGAGCCGACCATGCGCTTGACGGTTTCAGTCAGCTTGCGGGCACGGAGCGTGGAATCTTCCAGCTCCCCCACCCGGATCGCCATGTCGAAGCCTTCCGAGATCAGCTCCACATAGCGGTTGTTCAGGACCATGTTCACGGTGATGTCGGGGTATTCCAGGAGGAAATCCCCGAGGATCGGCGACAGGAGGTTCACCCCGAAGTCGGTCGCGACCGAAATGCGCAGGAGCCCGGATGGCGCCGACTGCATCGAGGTCACCAGCGCGTCGGCCTCGCCCGCGTCGTTCAGCACCCGCCGCGCCCGGTCGTAGTAGGCCAGACCGATCTCGGTCGGCGACACCCGGCGCGTCGTGCGGTTCAGAAGCCGCGCCCCAAGACGCGCTTCAAGCGAAGAGACATGTTTCGAGACGGCGGATTTCGAAATCCCCATCTTCTTTGCGGCATCCGTAAACCCCCCCTGGTCTACGACGGTGGCAAAAGCCTCCATTTCCGTCAGTCGGTCCATTGTGCACCCGTCAAATACATTGCCCGCCGCTGACGGGTATCGCGGGCAATTCGGGCAATATTGCGGAGGTTGGCGGACAACACTTGGGTATTGTCGGGAACCAAAGTGGCAAGAATCCGCCGATCCGTTTACGGAATGGAACAGAGTGCGGTCAAAGCCTTGCCGCAAGCCGCGTTCCCTGGTCGATCGCGCGCTTCGCGTCGAGTTCTGACGCTACATCTGCGCCGCCGATCACGTGGACAACACATCCCCTTGCGATCAGCTCGTCGGCCAGCCCGCGTTCGCTTTCCTGCCCGGCACAAAGGACGATGGTGTCGGCGGGGATCAGCCGCGGGTCCGCCCGCTCCGGCCCGGTCGAGACGCGCAGGCCGCCCGGTTCCACGGCCTCGTAGTTCACGCCACCGATCATCTGCACCCCCTTCGCCTGCAAGGCCGCGCGGTGGATCCAGCCGGTGGTCTTGCCGAGCTTTCGCCCGGGCTTCTCGGCCTTGCGTTGCAGGAGCGTGACCGATCGCGCCGGCGCCCCGGGCCTCGGCTCGGCGAGGCCGCCCCGCGCGGCGGCCGGGTCGGTGACGCCCCATTCGGCGAGCCATTCCTCCAGATGCAGCGTCGGGCTGTCACCGGCCTCGGCGAGGTATTCGGCGACGTCGAAGCCGATCCCCCCCGCACCGACGATCACCGCGCGGGCGCCGACCGGCGCACCGCCCAGCACGTCGACGTAGCTGAGCACGTTCGCCGCCCCCTGCCCCGCAATCTGCGGGTCGCGCGGGCGCACGCCGGTGGCGACGATCACCTCGTCGAACCCCGCGAGCATGTCGGACGTGGCCTCGGTGGAGAGGTTCAGGGCGATGGCGCTTTTCGCCACCATCGTCCCGAACCACGCGACGAGGCCGTGGAATTCCTCTTTTCCGGGCACCTGGCGGGCAAGGTTCAGCTGGCCGCCAAGGCTCGCCCCCCGCTCATAGAGCGTGACCGCGTGCCCGCGCCGATCGAGCGCGAGCGCGGCCGCAAGCCCCGCCGGCCCCGCGCCGACGACGGCGATCCGTTTCGGCGCGGCCGCAGGCTCCAGCACAAGCTCGGTCTCATGGCAGGCGCGCGGGTTGACGAGGCAGGTGGAGATTTTCCCGGCGAAGGTGTGGTCGAGGCAGGCCTGGTTGCAGGCGATGCAGGGGGCGATCTCCTCCGCCCGCCCCTCGGCGGCCTTGCGCACGAAATCCGGGTCGGCCAGGAACGGGCGCGCCATCGACACCATGTCGGCGCAGCCTTCGGCGAGCACCGCCTCGGCCACTTCGGGCGTGTTGATCCGGTTCGAGGTGACAAGGGGGATCGAGACCTGCCCCATCAGCTTTTTCGTCACCCAGGCGAAGGCGCGGCGGGGAACCGAAGTGGCGATGGTCGGCACCCGCGCCTCGTGCCAGCCGATGCCGGTGTTGAGGATCGAGGCGCCTGCCGCCACCACCGCCCTGGCAAGCGTCACCACCTCGTCCCAGCTCTGCCCCTCGGGCACGAGGTCCAGAAGCGAGATTCGGTAGATCAGGATGAAGTCCCGCCCCACCGCCTGCCGCACCCGCCGCACCACCTCGAGCGGCAGGCGCATGCGGTTTTCCGGACTGCCGCCCCAGCGGTCGGTCCGCCGGTTGGTGCGGGTGACGAGGAACTGGTTGAGGAAATAGCCTTCGGACCCCATCACCTCCACGCCGTCATAGCCTGCCTCGCGCGCCCGGGCCGCGGCGGTGGCGATGTCGGCGATCTGCCTTTCGATCCCCGCCTCGTCCAGCTCCCGCGGCGGGAAGGGCGAGATCGGCGAGCGGATCGCCGATGGCGCCACGCAGTCGGCCCCGTAGGCATAGCGCCCGGCATGGAGGATCTGCATGGCGATGCGGCCACCCTCGGCATGGACCCTTTCGGTCACCACCCGGTGGTTGGCGATGTCGGCGGGCGTGAAGAGGCCCGCGGCGCCAGGAAAGACCCCGCCCTCGCGGCTGGGCGCCATGCCCCCGGTGACCATCAGCCCGACGCCGCCGCGCGCCCGCGCCGCGTAGAACTCCGCCACCCGGTTCCAGTCCTTCGTCTCTTCAAGGTTGGTGTGCATGGACCCCATGAGAACCCGGTTGGGCAGGACCACATGGCCAAGATCCAGGGGCGCGAGCAGATGCGGGTAGTGCGACATGGAAGCCCTCCTTGCACGGCGACGATGCCAAAGCCGCGGGCGCCGGTCACGCCGGACGCTGCGTCACGGGCGGTCAGGTCACGTGCCGCCGGTTTCCACGCAGTGGCGGCGGAAGGCCTTCTTCAGCATGTCAAGCTCGGCCCGCAGCAGATCGATCTCGGCGCGGAGGTCGGAGTCGAGCGGCGCACCGGCGACGATGGTGAAGTGGCCAAGCGTCGCGCCGGTGCCCGCCTCGCGCACCAGGAAGGTCTGCACCCCGTCCGACAGACAGCCGGCCGGAATCGCGACCGAGACCGGCCACCGCCCGGCCGCGGTGGCCGCACCGGTCTCGACCCCGTCCAGCCGGGTCTCCCGGTGCCAGACCTCGATGGCCGGTGCCGCGGCCCCCGCCGGCGCGACGACCTCAGCCCGCCAGCACCCGGCGCTGATCCGCGCGCCCTCGAGCCGTGGTGCGCTCATCCCCGCACCCTCACAGCGCGGCTCGCGGGCGGCGGCTCATCGTCAGGTCGCGGATCAGGATCTGGTTCATCTCCGGCCCCTCGAAGATCAGGTCGAGCCAGGCCCCCTCGACGCGCCTCTCGTTTATCCGCGCATAGGCAAGGTCGAATTCCACCATCGCCTCGCCGGCGCCCCGCGGCAGTTCGCGGACAAGCTGTTCGGTGTTCGGCCCGTGCCGCACGTTGAGCCGCGCGAAAATCTCGATCGGCCGCTCGGTCTCCAGCGTCACGTCCAGACCGACGACATGGCCCGAGGTCAGCCCCTGAAGGCCCGCATCCGGCAGGTCGAGCACCAGCGACAGGAACGATCCGTCGAAGCGGAAGACATCCATCCTGACCCCGAAAGGGGCGAGGTCGGTCTCGCCCGTGCTGCGGACCTGGCGCAGCGTCAGTTCGCTTTCGTCGCAATCGTGGAACAGCTTCGCCTCGGACCCGAAGGCCGCGCGCGTCTCGATAGCGGCGAGGCCAGGCGGCGAGACCGGGCCCGACCAAAGCTCGGGCCGCCATGTCCAGTCGGCGAAAAGCGGCCTGGGGATCGCGGCTGCCTCGCCCCCCCGGGCCAGCCGCCCCTCGGCCACATGCAGCGCGCGGTCGATCTGCCGGCGCAGCAGGCGGCCCCGGGTGCGAAGGCCGCGCAACGACTCGGCATCGGCCGCACCGGCACGGTCGGCAAGCGCCTGCCAGCGGGCGAGCGTCCGGCGAAACAGGAACCGGTCGAAATAGGTGTCGAATCTTTCAGCCATTGCGCGCCGTCGGACCATCTGACCGGATCATGGAAACGATAATTCGTTATCGTTTCCTTTCCGCCTGCACGCAAGCCGCTGCCTGGGGCTCAGCCCGCTGCGGCCGGGCCGGCGTTCGCGGCGCGCATCCGCAAAACGAAGGCATCGAGGATCTGGCGTTTCTCGACCAGGGTCAGGGGCCGGTCGGCAAGGCTCATGACCGACAGCGTGACGAGATGGCCGCGCGCAAGCAGGATCGCACGCCAGTAGTCGGGCTCGACCGCCTTGTCCCGCTGCGCCGCGTTGTCGGTCACGCTCAGGTAAAGAACGCCGTCGCGGGAGGAAACCGCACCGACCCGAACCGTTGCGGCCTTGCCGGCCCGGCTCAGCGCCGCACGCCCGGCGTCAGAGCCGAAGAACCGCGCCATCGCCGGAAACGAGGCGACAAGGGCGGCTTCATCCGCCGTGCCGGGCGCGACCGAGGCCGTCAGCACCGCGGGCTTTCCCGGCTGGCCCGCCGCGGCAGAGCCGGAAAGTGCCGCGCATGTCCCGAACAGGACGAAGGCGCCGTCGCCGCCGTCGCGGGCCGCCGTGCGGTCAACGCAGTAGCCGGCCGGCCCGGTGGCCACCACCGCGCCGCCGGCGACCGCGACCGCCCTGGGCGCCGAGCCGGAGGGCGCCATGCCCTCGACGCAGGCCGAGAGCGCCAGAGAAAGGAGAAGGGCCGCCTCCTTACTGGTCCATGTAGACATGCAGCTCCGCCCCGGCGCCGGGATGGGTCACCGCCCCCTTGCGGGCGCCGCCGACGAGTCTTGCGTATTTCCACAGCGCGCCGGAGGCATACTGGGTGGGCCGTGGGCCCTTCCATTCGGCCTTGCGCACCGCCAGTTCCTCGTCGGTGAGCGCCACCGACAACTCGCCGGTGATGGCGTTGAGCGTGATCCTGTCGCCGTCGCGCAAAAGTGCGATCGGCCCGCCATGCGCGGCCTCGGGGCCGACGTGGCCGACACAGAAGCCGCGCGTCGCGCCGGAGAACCGGCCGTCGGTGATCAGCGCCACCTTCTTGCCCATGCCCTGCCCCGAAAGCGCGGCCGTGGTCGCCAGCATCTCGCGCATCCCCGGCCCGCCCGCCGGGCCCTCGTTGCGGATGACGAGAACCTCGCCTTCCCTGTAGGCCCGCGCCTTCACCGCTTCGAAGGCGTCCTCCTCGCATTCGAAGACCCGCGCCGGGCCGCTGAAGACCTGTTCCTCCGGCTTCATGCCGGCAACCTTCACGATTGCCCCGTCGGGTGCAAGGTTGCCCTTCAGCCCGACCACGCCGCCCGTCGGCGTGATCGGCGTCGCAGCGGGATAGATCACCCTTCCGTCAGCCTCGCGGGTGATCAGGTCAAGCTCCTCGCCCATCGTCCGGCCGCCGGCGGTGATGCAATCCTCGTGGATGAGCCCGATCTTGCGAAGCTCCTTCATCACCACGGGCACGCCGCCCGCCTCGTAGAGGTCCTTGGCGACATAGGCGCCGCCCGGCTTCAGGTCGACGAAATAGGGCGTGTCGTGGAAAATGTCGGTGACGTCGAACAGGTCGAAATCGATCCCCGCCTCGTGGGCGATGGCGGGCAGGTGGAGGCCCGCGTTGGTCGATCCGCCGGTGCAGGCGACCACGCGCGCAGCGTTCTCCAGCGCCTTGCGGGTGACCACATCGCGGGCGCGGATGTTCTTCTCGATCAGCGTCATCACCGCCTCGCCCGAGGCCATGCCATATTCGTCACGGCTCTCGTAGGGCGCGGGGGCACCCGAGGAGTTCAGGAGCGCGAGCCCGATCGCCTCGGAGACGCAAGCCATCGTGTTGGCGGTGAACTGGCCGCCGCAGGCGCCCGCGCTGGGGCAGGCCACGCGTTCCAGCACCGCCAGTTCGGCATCCGAGTAGTTGCCCGCCTGATGCTTGCCCACCGCCTCGAACACGTCCTGCACGGTCACGTCCTGGCCGTTGAGCCGTCCCGGCAGGATCGAGCCGCCGTAGATGAAGACCGAGGGCACGTTGAGCCGCACCATCGCCATCATCATCCCCGGCAAGCTCTTGTCGCAGCCCGCAAGCCCGACGATCGCGTCGTAGCAGTGCCCGCGCATCGTCAGCTCCACCGTGTCGGCGATCGCATCGCGCGAGGCGAGCGAGGAGCGCATGCCCTCGTGCCCCATCGCGATTCCGTCGGTGACGGTGATCGTGGTGAACTCCCGCGGCGTGCCGCCACCGACCTTCACCCCCTGCTTGACCGCCTGCGCCTGGCGGTTCAGCGCGATGTTGCAGGGCGCCGCCTCGTTCCAGCAGGTGGCCACGCCGACCCAGGGCTGGTGGATCTCTTCCTCGGAGATTCCCATCGCGTAGAAATAGGACCGGTGCGGCGCGCGGGCCGGGCCTTCGGTCACATGGCGGCTGGGCAGTTTCGACTTGTCGAACTGGCGGTTCTTCATGGCTTTGCCCCCTGGTCAACCGGTTTGCCCTGCAATAGGCGAGGGCCGCGCGGGACACAAGAAGTCGCAAGGCGCCGCGCCGCCGATTTCGACCGATTGCCGAGACCGCCCGACACGGCTAGCTTCCGGCCCCAGGATGAAAGCGACCCGGTTCCCCGCCTACCTGCCCCACGACGTCTTCGTCGCCCCGGCGCGCCGGACGGCGGCGGTCTGGCGGCTGTTCACGGGCGGCGCGGTGATCGTGGCCACCTACATGGCGCTTTTCTTCCTGCTCGGCGCCTGGCTCGTGCACAGCTACGGCCAGCTCATCGCCGCCGCACTTGTCCAGCGGATCGCCCGAGGCGACACCCCGGGGGTGATGATCCTCCTCCTCTGGTCCTTCCTCGGCCTTGCCGCGGGGCCGATGGTCGCCGTCCGCCTCGTCCATCGCCGCGCGGCCGGAACGCTCTTCGGCCCCTCCGCCCGAAAGGCCATCGCCGATTTTCGCACCGTCGCCCTGCCGCTCCTGGGGCTCTACGCGGCGCTCCTGCCGCTCACGCTCGGGGCCGAGGACATCCGTCCCGGCCTGACCTTCGGCGCCTTTCTCGGCTACCTGCCGTTCGCGCTTCCGGGCATCCTGATCCAGACCGGCGCCGAGGAACTGGTCTTCCGCGGCTATCTCCAGCAGCAGATCGCGGCGCGCTTCGACCATCCGGCGATCTGGATGGGGATTCCCTCGGCGCTGTTCGCCTGGGGCCACTACCTGCCCGCCGACTATGGCCCGAACGCCTGGATGGTCGCGCTCTGGGCCGGGGTCTTCGGGCTTCTGGCCGCCGACCTCACCGCCCGCACCGGAACGCTCGGCGCCGCCCTCGGCTTTCACTTCGCCAACAACGTCGCGGCGCTTCTTCTCGTCGGCATCGAGCATGACCTCGACGGGCTCGCGCTCTGGTCGGTGTCGGTCGACCTTTCCGATCCGGGCGCCATCGGCCCCGCGCTCACGGTCGATTTCGCCACGATGCTCACCTCCTGGCTCCTCGCCCGCGCCGCGCTGCGCGTCTGATTGCATTCCGCCCCTTTCGGGCTTATTTCAGGGCCGATCCGCCGCAGGCACCGCACCGATGAGCGCGTGCCACGCGCGACCCGACAGAAGGCAGCAGGCCCATGAACTGGATCACCAATTACGTCCGGCCGACAATCAATTCGCTGTTCTCGCGGCGCGAGGTTCCGGACAACCTCTGGACCAAATGCCCCGAGTGCGGGACGATGCTCTTTCACCGCGAACTCGCCGACAATCTCCAGGTCTGCACCAACTGCGACCACCACCTTGCCATCACCCCGCGCGACCGCTTCGCCGCGCTCTTCGACGGCGGCGTCTTCACCGAGGTGAAGGTGCCCGAACCGATCGCCGACCCGCTCCACTTCCGCGACCAGAAGAAATATCCCGACCGGCTCAAGGCGGCGCAGAAGGCCACCGGCGAGAAGGAGGCGATGCTAGTGGCCGAGGGCGAGATCAGCCGCACGCCCATCGTCGCCGCCGCACAGGACTTCGCCTTCATGGGCGGGTCGATGTCGATGTATGTCGGCAACGCCGTGATCGCCGGGGCGGAGCGCGCGGTGAAGCTGAAGCGGCCCTTCGTGCTCTTCTCCGCCGCCGGCGGCGCGCGGATGCAGGAGGGAATCCTCGGCCTGATGCAGATGCCGCGCACCACGATCGCGGTCGAGATGCTGAAGGAGGCGCGGCTTCCCTATGTCGTCGTCCTGACCCACCCGACCACCGGGGGCGTGACCGCCTCCTACGCGATGCTGGGCGACGTGCAGCTTGCCGAGCCCAACGCGCTCATAGGCTTCGCCGGCGCCCGCGTCATCGAACAGACGATCCGCGAGAAGCTGCCCGAGGGCTTCCAGCGGTCGGAATACCTGCTCGACCACGGGATGCTCGACCGGGTGACCCACCGCAAGGCGCTGAAGGAGGAGCTGACGGTGATCCTCAGGATGCTCACCCGGCAGGGCCCCGCGGTCAAGGGCGAGCTGCCGAAGCCCGAAGCCGCGAAGGCCGAGGCGAAATAGCCCCTTTCTGTCCGGAAATACTCTCGGGGGGTTCCGGGGGGCAGACGCCCCCCGGGCGCCCGACGCCAGCACAACGAGGCCAAGATGTCGCAAGGTTCCGACCTGATCCTCCAGCGGATGATGACGCTTCATCCAAAGATCATCGACCTCACGCTCGACCGCGTGCACCGGCTCCTCGCCGCGCTCGGCCATCCCGAACGGGCGCTGCCGCCGGTGATCCACATCGCCGGCACCAACGGCAAGGGCTCCACCCAGGCGATGATCCGCGCCGGGCTCGAGGCGGCGGGCGCAAAGGTCCACGCCTACACCTCGCCGCACCTCGCGCGGTTCCACGAACGCATCCGCCTGGCCGGAGATCTCATTTCCGAAGGATATCTTGCCGAAATTCTTGAAGAGTGTGAGACCGCGAATGCCGGCATCCCGATCACCTATTTCGAGATCACGACCTGCGCCGCCTTCCTCGCCTTCGCCCGGACACCCGCCGACTGGACGCTCCTGGAGGTCGGGCTCGGCGGCCGGCTCGACGCGACCAACGTGGTGGACCGGCCGCGCCTGACCATCATCACACCGGTCTCGATCGACCACCAGCAGTATCTCGGCGAGACGCTGGCGGAGATCGCCGGCGAAAAGGCGGGCATCCTCAAGCGCGGCGTGCCCTGCGTCGTCGGCCCGCAGGAAGACGCGGCGCTTGACGTGATCGAGGCGCGGGCCGCGGCGCTCGGCGCCCCCCTCCTTGTCCACGGCCAGCACTGGACCGCCTGGGAGGAACGCGGCCGGCTGGTCTTCCAGGACGAAAGCGGCCTTCTCGACCTGCCGCTGCCCGTCCTCCCCGGCCCGCACCAGATCGACAACGCGGGCGCGGCGCTGGCCGCGCTGCGCCATCTCGACGCGAACGAGGCGGCCTGCGAGGCGGCGGTGACCGGGGCCTACTGGCCCGCCCGGATGCAGCGGCTGACCCGTGGCCCCCTCGTCGAGGCCGCCGGCACCTGCGAGCTTTGGCTCGACGGCGGGCACAATCCGGCGGGCGGCGTGGCGGTGGCGGCGACGCTGGCGCGGATGCCGAAAAAGCCCACCCATCTGGTGCTGGGAATGCTCAACACCAAGGACATCGCGGGCTACCTCCGCCCCGTGGCCGCCGAGGCCCGGACGCTGACCGCCGTCTCAATCCCGGGCGAGGCCAACACGCTGAGCGCGGATGAGACGCAGGCCGCCGCGGCGCGGGCCGGAATCGCCGCCGAAACGGCCGAAAGCGTGCTCGCCGCCGTCAGCCGCATCGCCGCTTCCGACCCCGGCGCGCGCATCCTCATCTGCGGCTCGCTCTACCTCGCCGGCGGGGTGCTGCGCGAAAACGGCTGAGCGGCGCCCGCACGGAGCCCGCACGGAGCCCGCACGGCACCTGTGCACCGGGCGCGCTTTCCCCGGCCGGGCCGCGCACATAGATTGGTCGGGCAGCGGACGGAGCCCGCGATGACCCTCGAACTCGCCCTCGACACCTTCGGCGACGTGACGCTTGGCCCGGATGGCCGGATGAAGCCGCAGGATCAGGTGATCCGCGACGTGGTGGAACAGGCCGTGCTCGCCGATGCGGTGGGCGTCGACTTCATTGGGCTCGGCGAGCATCACCGTGACGATTTCGCCATCTCGGCACCCGAGGTCATCCTCGGCGCGATCGCCGCGCGGACGGCGCGCATCCGGCTCGGCACCGCCGTCACGGTGCTGTCCTCCGACGACCCGATCCGGGTGTTCCAGCGCTTCTCCACCCTCCATGCGCTGTCCGGGGGCCGGGCCGAGGTGATCCTCGGCCGCGGCTCCTTCACCGAAAGCTTTCCGCTCTTCGGCTTCGACCTCAAGGACTACGAGACGCTCTTCAACGAGAAACTCGACCTCTTCACAATGCTCCTGCGCGACCGGAAGGTCTCCTGGTCCGGCACGACGCGCACCGCCCTGAAGGACCAGCCGGTCCATCCCGCGCTCGCCCGGCCGCTCCGTGCCTGGATCGGCGTCGGCGGCACGCCGGAATCGGTCATGCGCGCGGTCCATTACGACCTGCCGATGATGCTGGCGATCATCGGCGGACCGGCCGCGCGGTTTCGCCCCTTCGTCGATCTCTATCACCGTGCGGCCGGACAGGCGGGCCGGGCGCCCCAGCCGATCGGCGTCCATTCCCCCGGCCATGTCGCCGACACAGACGAGGCCGCAAAGGAAGACCTCTGGCCGCATTACAAACGCCTTCTCGACCGGATCGGCCGCGAACGAGGCTGGTCGCCCGTCAGCCGCGATCATTTCGAAGCCGAGGCCGGGCAGGGCGCGCTCTATGTCGGATCGCCCGAGACCGTGGCGCGGAAGATCGCGGGTACGGTGAGGGCGCTGGGGCTTTCCCGGTTCGAGATGAAGTATTCGTCGGGCCCGATGCCGCATGACCGGCTGATGCGCTCGGTGGAGCTTTACGGCGCGCGCGTGATCCCCCTCGTCCGCGACATGCTGGCCTGAGGCTCAGCCCGCGGCGGCCAGGATCGCGGCCAGATCGGCCGGCGACAGCGCCGCCGGGTTGGCGCGCATCGAAGATGCGCCGCGCGCGGCGTCCGCGACGGTCGGGTGGTCTTCGCGGCCAAGCCCAGGCGCGGAGAGCCGCGGCAGGCCCTCGGCGTGCATCCAGTCTTCCAGCGCCGCGATCCCGTCCGCGGCCCCGAAAGCCGCACCGATCCAGCCCTGAACCTCGGCCATCCCGGCCGAGGGGGCGCGCGCCGCGTTCGCGCGCAGGGCATGCGGCAGAAGCGCGCCGCAGATCGCGCCATGCGCCGCCCCGGTCATGCCGCCGACGACGCCTGCGAGCCCGTGCCCGGCACCGAGCCCCGCATTGGAAAGCGCAAGCCCGCCCGAAAGGCTCACCCAGGCCATCGCATCGCGCGCCGCCGCATCTTCCGCCGCCATCAGCCAGCGAAGCGCGGCCAGGCCCATCGGAATCGCGGCGCGGCAGAGCGCGTCGGTGTAGGGGGTCGCGCGGGTCGAAAGCCAGGGATCGACCACGGCAAGCCTCGCGATCATCCGGTCGTCGCGGAGCGAGACCTTGCGCCGCCGCTCGGGCGCGTCGATCACCGCATTCCGCGTCGCCTCCGCGCCGGTTCCCGCCGTCGTCGGCATGGCGACGAAGGGCAAGGGCACGCGCTCAAGCGGCAGGCCACGGCCCACGACCTCAAGGTGGTCCAGCGCCCCTCCGGGTACCGGGACCAGCGCCGCCACCGCCTTGCCGAGGTCGATGGCCGCGCCGCCGCCCAGCGCGATGACGACCTCGGCCCCCTCGGCCGCCGCCACGGCCGCCTCCAGCATCGAAAGCGTCGGCTCCCGCGGGCAGGGATGGGGCGTGACCGAAAGCCCAAGCGCGCCAAGCCCCGCCGCCAGCCAGTCCGCCCGCCCCGATGCTCGCCCGTGCACGACGAAGGCGCGGCGCCCGAAGCCGGCAATCTCCGGCAATGCCGCCCGCGCCTCGCCGCGCCCGAAGCGAATGCGGCCGGGCTGGGCGACGGCAAAGGGTGTCATACGCCCAGCGTCGCGGCGACGGCGCGCTTCCAGCGGGCATATTTCGTCTGGCGCGTCGCCTCGGCCATTCCCGGCTCGAACCGGCGGTCGAGCGCCCAGGCGCGGGCAAAGCCCTCGGCGTCGGGGTAGACCCCGGCACGCTCCCCGGCGAGCCACGCCGCGCCGAGCGCCGTCGTCTCCAGAACCTGCGGCCGGTCGACCGGGGCGGCGATGATGTCGGACAGGAACTGCATCGTCCAGTCGGATGCGGTCATGCCGCCGTCGACGCGCAGCACGCCCTCGACCGCGGCGCCCCAGTCGGCGCGCATCGCCTCCAGCAGGTCGCGGGTCTGGTAGCCCACGCTTTCCAGGGCCGCGCGGGCAAACTCCGCGGGCCCCGAGTTGCGGGTCAGCCCGAAGACCGCGCCGCGGCAATCGGCGTTCCAGTAGGGCGCGCCGAGGCCGGTGAAGGCGGGCACCAGCACCACCTCCTGCGCCGGATCGGCGGCCTCTGCCAGCGCCTGCGTCTCGGCCGCCGCGCCGATGATCTTCAGCCCGTCGCGCAGCCATTGCACCACCGCGCCGGCGATGAAGATCGATCCTTCCAGCGCATAGGTGGGCTTTCCGCCGAACTGGTAGGCGATCGTCGTCAGAAGCCGGTTCTTCGAGGCAACCGGCTCCGCCCCGGTGTTCAGAAGCGCGAAGCAGCCCGTGCCATAGGTCGACTTCATCATGCCGGGCGCGAAGCAGGCCTGGCCGATGGTCGCCGCCTGCTGGTCGCCCGCCACGCCGAGGATCGGAATCTCGCGGCCGAAGAGGTCGGGTCGCGTCAGGCCGAAATCGGCCGCGCAGTCGCGCACCTCCGGCAGCATCGCCGCGGGAATGCCCAAAAGCCGCAGGATCTCCGCGTCCCATTCCCCCTTGCGGATATTGTAGATCAGCGTCCGCGCCGCGTTGGTGGCATCGGTCGCATGGACCCGGCCGCCGGTCAGCTTCCAGATCAAAAAGCAGTCGACCGTGCCGAAGAGAAGCCCGCCCGCCTCGGCCCGCGCCCGCGCGCCCTCCACATTCTCCAGCAGCCAGGCGAGCTTGGTGCCGGAGAAATACGGGTCGAGCAGCAGCCCGGTGCGCTCAGCGACCATGCCTTGATGGCCCTCCGCCTTCAGCCGCCGGCACATCTCGGATGTCCGCCTATCCTGCCAGACGATGGCGCGATGGATCGGCTCGCCGGTCTTGCGGTCCCAGACCAGCGTCGTCTCGCGCTGGTTGGTGATGCCGATGGCGGCGATGTCCCGCGGCGTGATCCGCGCCTTCTCGATCACCGCGCGCGTGGTGGCCGCGACCGTGGACCAGAGGTCGGCAGGATCATGCTCCACCCAGCCCGAGGCCGGGAAATGCTGCGGAAATTCCTCCTGCGCGACGGCCTTCACCTTCAGGCCGTCGTCGAACAGGATCGCCCGGCTCGATGTCGTTCCCTGGTCGATCGCCAGCACATGGGTCATGCCGTCCCCTCCCCCGCCATCCAGGCACCGAGCGCCGTGACCTCCTCCGCCGTCATCCTGAGGCCGAGTTTGCTGCGCCGCCAGACCACGTCCTCAGCCGTCCGGGCATATTCCCGCGCCATCAGCCAGCGCACTTCCGCCTCGGTCAGGCCGGCGCCGAAGTCGCGGCCGAGATCGGCCGCGTCCTCGGCATCGCCGAGCACGGCGGGCGCCTCGGTGCCGTAGCTGCGGACAAGGCGCCGGGCGGTAAAGCCGTCGAGAAACGGGTAGCGAGCGGAGAGGTCCGCGATCAGACCGGGCACGCCGTCCACCGGGAAATCCCCGCCCGGCAGCGGCACGCCCGCCGTCCAGTCGCCCCTGGTCACGCCGAGCAGCGGCGAGATCCGCGCCATCGCCGCCTCGGCAAGCTTGCGGTAGGTGGTGATCTTGCCGCCGAAGACGTTCAGGACCGGCGCGCCGTCGGTATCGAGCGTCAGCACATAGTCGCGCGTCGCCGCGCTCGCAGACCGCGCCCCGTCGTCATAAAGCGGGCGGACGCCGGAATAGGTCCAGACGATGTCGGCCCGGGTCACCGGACGCGCAAAATACCGCGAGGCGAAGGCGCAGAGATAGTCCTGCTCCGCCTCGGTGCAGCGCGCCTCGGCCGGGTCGCCCTGGTGATCCTGGTCGGTGGTGCCGATCAGGGTGAAATCCTCCTCGTAGGGAATGGCGAAGATGATCCGCCCGTCGGTGCCCTGGAAGAAATAGGCCCGGTCGTGGTCGAAAAGCCGCTTCGTCACGATGTGCGAGCCGCGCACCAGCCGGATATGCGCCCCGGTCGCAAGATGCGTCGTGTCGCGCACGATCCTCTCCACCCAGGGTCCGCCCGCATTCACCAGCATCCGCGCGCGGAACCGCTTTTCGCGCCCCCGCATCGCCACCGTCACCTCCCAGGCATCGCCCAGGCGCCGCGCCCCGGTCACCTTCGCCCGCGTCAGGACCTTCGCCCCCCTCGCCTCGGCGTCGCGGGCGTTCAGCACGACGAGCCGCGCATCCTGCACCCAGCAGTCGGAATATTCGTAGCCGCGGGCGAAGGAGGGCTTCAGCCACCTGCCCGCCGGGTCGGTCGTCAGGTCGAGGCTGCGGGTGCCCGGCAGGATCTTCCGCCCGCCGAGATGGTCGTAGAGAAACAGGCCGAGCCGGATCAGCCAGGCCGGGCGCCGGCCCTTCAGCCAGGGCATGAAGACCGTCAGGAGCCGCGAGGTGGGCGTCGTGCCTTCGAACCGCATGTCGTCGGACAGCGGCAGGATGAAGCGCAGGGGCCAGGAGATGTGCGGCATGGCGCGCAGGAGAACCTCGCGCTCCACCAGCGCCTTGCGGACCAGGCCGACCTCGAAATACTCCAGATAGCGCAGCCCGCCGTGAAAGAGCTTGGTCGAGGCCGAAGATGTCGCCTGCGCCAGATCGCCCATCTCGGCCAGCACGACCGACAGCCCCCGCCCCGCCGCATCGCGGGCGATGCCCGCGCCGTTGATGCCACCGCCGATGACGAAGAGGTCGAGGGCGGGTTCGGGAATGTCTTCGGAAACCAATTCACCCTCCGGATTGCGGTTCCATATCGCCCCCGCATGCGCGTTTTGTCAACTTTTTCATTCGCAAATGTTCGCTTCCGGTGATAGGAAGCGCCCGGGAGGGCCGCGATGGCACTGAGTTTCCGGCAAAGCGAAATCCTCGATCTTGCCCGCACCGAGGGGCGCGTCGCGGTGGAGGATCTGGCCGCACGCTTCGGCGTCACGCTCCAGACGATCCGGCGCGACCTGTCGGAACTGGCCGACGCCGGCAAGCTCGACCGGGTTCACGGCGGCGCAGTCCTGCGCGCCGGCGTGGCCAACATCGGTTATGCGGAACGCCGGCTGATGAACGCCGAGGCGAAGGCGGCGATCGGCCGGACCTGCGCCGCGACGATCCCCGACAACGCCTCGCTCTTCCTCAACATCGGCACCACGACCGAGGCTGTGGCGCGCGCGCTTCTCCACCACCGCAACCTCACGGTGGTCACGAACAACATCAACGTCGCCAACATCCTCGCCGAAAGCGAAGGCTGCGATGTGATCGTCGCGGGGGGCGTCCTGCGCCGGTCGGACGGCGGCCTCGTCGGCGATCTCACGACCGAGGCCATCGGCCATTTCAAGGTCGACTACGCCATCGTCGGCACCTCGGCGCTCGATGCCGAGGGCGACCTTCTCGACTATGACCCGCAGGAGGTGCGGGTGGCCCAGGCGATCCTGCGGCAGTCGCGGGAAAGCTGCCTCGTCGCCGATGCCTCGAAGCTTGCCCGCCGCGCGCCGGTCAGGATCGCTTCGCTCGCCGCCATTGGCCGGGTGTTCACCGACCTTCCCTTCCCGCCGGCGCTTGCCGCACGCTGCCGCGACTGGGGCTGCGAGGTGATCCTGCCGGATCGGGCATGACGGGCGCGCGAGGGTCGCATCCCTACCCCTCCGCCTCGTCGAGAAGATGGCGGACCCAGCGCGCGGCAAGCCAGCTGGCCGGCACGCCCAGGGGCACCGAAAGTACGAGCGACACAACCGGCGACAGGGCGGGCTGGCCGACCGCCGGCCCGATCAGGCCAAGCATGAAGAGGTTGATCGCCACCGCCGCAGCCGCGAAGGGGTAAAGCACCGCCCCAAGCTTCCAGAGCGGCCATTTCCCGCCCCGGTCAGGTTCAATGCGAGGTGCCGTCCTCGAAGGTGATCTTGTTCCAGACATTGTATTTCCCTGAGGGTTTCCGCATCGGCAGCCGCTTCACCTCCTCAAGCGTCCGCGCATCATAGACGATCACCGCGCCGTCGTCCTCCCAGACCGAGACGAGCGCATAGCGGCCGTCGCGGGTGAACTCGGTATGCGCCACGGTCTTGCCCGGCGCCGGACGCATGCTCTGGACGATCTCCAGCGTCTGCTTGTCGATGATGTGCATCGTGCCCTTGTTCTCGCCGAAGAACACGTCGGCCCAGACATAGGGAGAGGCGTCGTGGCTGCGCAGGAAGAACCCCGGCCCGTCGGTCCTGATCGTCTTCACCAGCGACCAGTTGTCCATGTCGATGACGCTCAGCACCCCTTCCTTCAGATGCGGCGTCGCCATCACCCGGCGGCCGTTCCACATCCAGCTGATCCCGGAGCCGAGATGCGGCATCCCCGGCAGCGGCAGGTCGGCGATCTCGCGGCCGACGTCGAGGTTGACCACCACCCCCTTGTCGCCCTCGCGGTTGGTGCCGATCAGGTTGTGGTAGCCGGGGTCGAAGAAGAAGTCGTCGATCGGCGCGCCCACCGCGATCCGCCGGCGGGCGAAAAGGCCCTTCTCGGCGGCAAGGCTTTCCTCCATCCCCGCCTCGTAGCTGTGCACGAAGCCGTCGTGGAACGGCCCGGCATCGGGGTCGGTCGCCACCTCCCATATCTCTGGCACGTCCTTCAGCGCCAGGACGAAGCTCCTGCGGTCGGGCGCCTGGTAGACTGCCGAGACGCGCGAGGGCGTGCCGTCGCGGCCCGCCACGTCGATCACCTTCGCCACCGCAAGGTCCGCCGTCGACAGGATCGTCAGCGTGTTCGGCAGGTAGTTGGCGACCGCGAGCCATTTGCCGTCGTGGCTCATGGCAATATTGCGGCTGTTCAGCCCGGCGCGGACGCGGCCAACCTCGTGCAGTGACCAGATATCGTATTTCTGTACCCAGCCGTCGCGCGACATGATGAAGACGAAGCGGCCGTCGGGCGAAAACTTCGGCCCGCCGTGGACGGCGAAGGGCGTGGCGAAGCGGTCGAGCACCGAGAACGTGTCGCCGTCGAGCACGCTGACATGATGGTCGCCGGTCTCCACCACCAGCGTGATGTTCATCGGATCGCCGGTGAAGACCGGCGCCGCGGCGGGGGTGTAGTCGTCCCGCATCTCGCGCGTCGCGGCGATGTCGGCCTCGCGCCACGCCGGCGCCTCAGCCAGCGGCTCGCCGATCCAGGCGGTGACGGCGGCGATCTCTTCGGCGCTCAGCGTCCCGGAAAAGCCCTGCATCTGGGTCGCCACCCGCCCGTCCCGGATGATCCCGGCGAGCGCATCGGGCTTGATCCGGCCGAGCGTCTCCGGGATCAGCGCCGGTCCGGTGCCGCCGAGGCGGTTCTCGCCGTGGCAGGAGGCGCAGTGGTCGGCGAAGACGCCCGCGCCGTCGGGCGCAGCCCCCGACGATGCGGCCAGCGCCGGCATGGCGACGAGCAGACTAGAGAAAACGATGTGCCGGATCATGGCTCTTGCCCCGGAACGGCGTCACGGTGAGGCGGCTGGCCTCCTCGACGCCGATCTCCTGGTTGGAAAGGTAGCAGGCCGGGTCTTCGGCCCAGGGGTCGCCCGTGACCTGAAGGGCGCGGATCCGGGTGTTGCCGCCGCAGACCGACTGGAAGGCGCAGGCGCCGCAGCGGCCCTTGAGCGGGCGCGGCCGCTGGCGAAGCGCCGCGAGCATCGGGTCGTCGCCGGTCCAGAGGTCGGAAAAGCGGCGCTCCTTCACCGAACCCACCGTGTAGTCGGACCAGTAGGTGTCGGGGTGGACGCGGCCCTGATGGTCGATGTTGGCAACACCGAGGCCCGAGGAATTGCCGCCCCAGGCTTCCAGATGCGCGCGCAGATGCGCCACCCTGTCGGGCGCGAAATTGCGCTCGGCCCAGCGCAGGAACCAGACCGCGTCGGCGTCGTTGTTGCCGGTCACGATCTCCAGCGGCCCGCCGGCGGCGACGGCGGCCCAGGCGCGGCCGATCAGGAAATCCATCGCCTTGCGGGTATGGGCGTGGGCGGTGTCCTCGCCCCGGTTCTTGTCGCCCCGCCCGGCATAGACCAGGTGCGAGAGATAGAACTTGTCGACGCCTTCCGCCTCGCAGAGGTCGAGCATCTGCGGCAGCGTATGGGCGTTGTCCTCGGTGATGGTGAAGCGCAGGCCGACCTTGACGCCCCGCGCCTTGCAGGCGCGGACCCCGGCCAGCGCCGCGTCGAAGGCGCCGTCGACGCCGCGGAACCAGTCGTTCACCGCCCCGATCCCGTCAAGCGAGATGCCGACGTAGTCGAAGCCCAGACCGGCGATCCGGTCGGCGCAGTCGGCGACCTTGGTGCCGTTGGTGGAGAGCGACAGGTGGCGGAAGTCGAGCGCGCGCGCGCGTTCGGCGAGCTCGAAGAAGTCGAACCGCGACAGCGGCTCGCCGCCCGACAGGATCAGCGCCGGGATGGCGAAGCCGGCAAGGTCGTCGAGCACCGCCATCGCCTGGTCGTGGCTGAGTTCGCCCGGAAAGGGCACATCCGCCGAGGTCGTGTAGCAGTGCCGGCAGCGCAGGTTGCAGCGCCGCGTCAGGTTCCAGATCACCACCGGCTTCGGCGCACCCGCGCGCCGCCTGACCGGCGTTGGTCGGACGAGTTCCTGCATGTATTGGGTCAGACGGAACATCGCCTAGCCTCCGTCGGTCAGGCGCAGCCCGGTCTTCTTCAGGATGCGCGTGGAATAGAGAATGTCGGACGACCGGCAGGCAGGCGCGAGAAGCGCCGCGATCTCCTCCCGCTTCGTCTCCACCTCGGCCCGGTCGCGGCCGTGGATCATCGCGAAGAGGTTGTAGGGCCAGTCGGGAAGCGCGCGGGGTCTCAGGTAGCAGTGGCTGACGAAGTCGAGCGCGCCCACCTTGGCGCCCAGCGCCTCGGCCACGTCGTCGGCCACGTCCCAGACGCTCATCCCGTTGGCGGTCACGCCCAGCGCATAGTGGTTGGGCGCCAGCGCGATGCGCCGGATCACGCCGCTTTCCTGCATCGCCGCGAGCCGCGCGATCACCTCGGCCTCGCCGAGCCCGAGCCAGCGGGCGACCTCGGCATAGGGCGCGGGCGCAAGGGGAAGCCCGCCCTGCGTCGCGTTGATGATACGCCTGTCGTCTGCGTCGATCGTCATGCCGTCACGCGGAATCCGATGAAGAACTCCTTCAGTTTCGGGAACCGCAGCACCTTCAGGCCGGTCTCGGCCTCGATGGCGCACGCGATCCGTTCGATTGCCTCCGGCCGGTCGGTCGCCAGAACGAACCACATGTTCAGCCGGTGGGCGCGTTCATAATTGTGTGCCACTTCCGGATGGGCATTGACCAAAGTCACGACCGCATCGAAACGCGCCTCCGGCACCGCCATCGCGCAAAGGCAGAAGGCCCCGCCCATCGCCTCGACATCGAAGAACGGGCCGAAGCGGGTGATCGCGCCTTCCTCGCGCAGGTTGCGGATCCGCGCGATCAGGTCGTCCTCGCTGATGCCGAGGGCGCGCCCGGCTTCCTCGAAGGGGCGGTGGCTCAGCGGAAATCCCTCCTGGAGCGCGTTGAGGATCGCCCGGTCGGTCGCGTCGAGCGCGTCGGGGGAAAGGGCCGCGCGTTTCATGCCGCCTCCGCCTTCAGAAGCGCGCCGGTCTGCTTGAAGCAGCGGGTGGAGAAGAGCGCGCGATGGGTGGCGCCGGCAAGCTCGGGCAGACGGGCGGCATCGGCCAGGGTCGCCAGCGCCTCGGTCCGGCTGCGGGCGTGGATCATCGAATAGAGCGGATAGTCCCAGACGCCGGGAACCGTCCGCCGCTGATAGCAGAGCGTGACGCCGGGCTGGCGGGCCAGCGCCTCGCCCGCCTCCCTGATGCGGGCCTCGGGCAGCGACCAGACCACCATCGCGTTGGCATTCCAGCCCACGGCGCGGTGGCGCACGATGATGCCGACCCGGGTCAGGAACCCGGCCGCGGACAGCGCCGCGACCCGGGCGATCACCGTCGCCTCGTCCTGGCCAAGCGCATCGGCCAGCGCGGCGAAGGGGCGGGGCACCAGCGGCAGCCCCGTGGTCAGCGCCTGAAGGATCGGCCGGTCGGCCTCGCTCAGCACCGCCGGGGACAGGGGCCGCGGCACCGGCATCGCCACAACCGTGCCGGCAAGGCGGAAGCCGAGGTCGATGTTGAACGGCCGCACCAGCCTGAGGTCGAGAACGCCGAGGCCGGTGGCCTTCCCGATCCGCGCGAGCGAGCCATCCAGCGCTTCGCCGTCGGGCGCGGTGGCGACGAACCACAGGTTCCAGTCGGCCTCGCGCAGGTAGGAATGGTTCACCCCCGGCTCGGCGCCGACAATGGCCGCAATCTCCTCCAACCGCGCCTCGGGCACCGCCATCGCGGCAAGGGTCGAGGCGCCGGCGGTGTTCGGCCGCACGGTCGCGCCGACGCGCGCGATCATCGCGCGGGCGCGAAGCCGGTCGAGCCGGACGATCACCTCGTCCTCCGCCACGCCCAGCGCGGCGCCGATCGCCGCGAAGGGCCGCGGCACCAGCGGAAGGTCACGCTGGAACTCGTCCAGCAGGCGGCGGTCGATCGGGTCGAGCCGGTCGAACATGGTCAGAGCCCGATCCTGTGCGCCCGCGCCGTGAAGAAGATGCCCGAGGGGCTTTCGGCCGCAATCTCTCCCACCAGTTTCAGGCTCCGCGTGTCGTAGATCATCACCCGGTTGTCGTCGCGCGCCGAAATCCAGACCTCGGCGCCCCGCGGGGCGAATTCCATGTGCAGCACCGCAGCGCCGGGCGTCAGCGTCCGGACCACCTGGTGCGTGCGGCTGTCCACCACCTGAACGGTGTCGTTGAGCGGTGTGGCGAAGTTCACCCAGACGAAGGGCGAGCCCGGCTGGGCGATGATGAACACCGGCTGGCCGTGAACCGGCGTGCGCGCGACCTCCTCGAGGCTCTCGCGGTCGACCCAGAGCAGCTCGTGCTGGCCGACGGCCGGCAGGACATACTGCCCCTCGGTGAAGGCCCAGCCCTGAAGGTGCGGCATCTTGTAGACCGGCAGGTCGTCCTCGGTCTTGCCGTAGTCCTTGAGGAAGCGGACCGGCTCCGGATGCTCGTCCCAGAGGTCGATCGCGGTCACCCCCTTCTCGCCGAAGAGGCCGACGAGGAAGGTGTGGGCGTCGTCGGTCAGCACCGCGTCGAAGGGATTGCGGCCGACGTCGCCGAGCTTGGTCACGACCGTTTCGGGGCCGGAGAAATCCGCCATGAAGGCCTCGCCCGTCTCCCAGGTCGCCCAGGCGAAGCGGCGACCGGGGACATCGACGAGGCCGATGGTCTTGGCGCCGGCGGGAATGTCGGCCACCTGCTCCAGCGTGCCGGCATCGAAGACCTTCACGCCCCCCGGCTCGTAGTTCGACACCGCGATCAGCTTGCCGTCGTCGGAAATCGCCCCGCCGATGGAATTGCCACCCTGGACGATCCGCTTCGCGATCGCCTGCGTCACCATGTCGACCTTGGTCAGCCCGCCGTCGCGGCCGAACACATAGGCGTAGCGTTCGTCGGGACTGTAGGTCAGCGTTGCGTGCGAAAGATCGCCAAGCCCCTCGATCCGTCCGATCGAGGCATGGTCGGACCGGTCGACGACCAGAAGCGAGCCGGTCGCCCGTTCGATGACAAGCCCCAGATCGCCGGTGGCGCGCACCTCGTCGGCCACGGCCGGAGCCGCGGCGACCAACAGGGCTGCGAGAAGGGCCTTCATGGGGTTCGTCCTTTCAGGTAGTCGGCGATCCAGAGCGCGTCGTCCTCGCTCAGGACCGGGCGCCAGCGCGGCATCGCGGTGCCGGGAACGCCCTCGAGGATGATCGTGGCGAGCCCCTCGGGCTCGGCATGGGCCAGCGCCTCGGGCGTGAGCGGAGAGCCGAGTCCGCCCTTCATCGTCAGCCCGTGGCAGGAACCGCAGTCCTGGATCACGATGTGTTCTAGCTTCCCCGCCCGCTCCGGCGTGACTTCGGCCTGGGCCGGCAGCGCGAGAGCGAGCAGGGCCGCGAACCTAAGCATAGGCCGCCATCCCCGCCCCCTCGCAGGCAAGCGCGTCTGCCAGCGCGATCTCGTCGTAAAGCGCCGCGACCCGGCCGATGACGAACAGGACCGGCACGTCGGACGCCACAGCAGCCATGTCGGCCGCGACGCTGCCAAGGCTCGACAGGATGCGCTGTTCGCGCCGGGTCGTGGCCGAGGCCACGGCCAGGACCGGCAGCGAGGCCGGCATTCCGTGCCGCATCAACTGGAAAGCGATCTCGGCGATGTTCGCCACGCCCATGTAGACGACAAGCGTCGTGTCCTGCGAGGCGAGCGAGGCCCAGTCGAGGTCGAGCCTGGCGTCCTTCGCACGGTGGCCCGTCACGTAGCGGACCCCGGTCGCAAGCCCCCGGTGGGTGAGCGGAACGCCGGTCGACGCGGCCGCGCCCTGGGCGGCGGTGATGCCTGGAACGTATTCCACCGCGATTCCCGCGGCCCGAAGGACGGCCGCCTCTTCCGAGCCGCGGCCGAAGATCATGGGATCGCCCCCCTTGAGGCGCGCGACCCTGTGACCCTCGCGGGCAAGCGCGACGAGAAGCGCGTTGATCTCGGCCTGCGGAAGCTTGTGGTGACCGGCCATCTTGCCGACGTCGATGCGCCGCACGCCGGCCGGGATCAGCGCCATGATCTCGTCGGAGACAAGGCGGTCGTGAACCACCACCTCCGCCTCCCGGATCAGCCGCACCGCCTTCAGCGTCAGCAGTTCCGGGTCGCCCGGCCCCGCGCCGATGAGAAAGACCCTGCCCGGACTGAAATCTCGCATCTCGCCTGCTCCGGTGCTGGTGGACGGGCGAAGAGGAGGAAACGCCTGAACCCTCCGCCCGTCCGGGTGACGTCAGTAGACGTCATTCCTGGTGTTGTAGACGTTGAACTTGCCGGTCGGCGTGATCAGGCGCGGGTCCTTGATCACCTTCTTCAGCTCGAGCGTCTTGTCATCGACCACGACGATGGCCGATTCCTTGTCCTTCGCGTTCCAGACCGAGAACCAC
>JAUQYA010000097.1 GCA_030837785.1 Albidovulum sp. | reverse complement strand
GATCCACGCGCTCGAGGATCTCGGCTACGAGGTGATCGACAACCTGCCCTTCAGCCTCATCCCGCGCCTTCTCGACGGCCCGCCGATCGCGCGCCCCGTGGCGCTCGGCATCGACGTGCGCAACCGCGATTTCTCCGCCACCGCGCTGATCGAGCTGATCGACCGGCTGACCCGGATCCCCGAGGTCGCGCCCGAGGTGCTCTATCTCGACTGCCGGCCGGAGGAGCTGATCCGCCGCTACGGCGAGACGCGGCGGCGCCATCCGCTCAGCGGGGCGGACACGCCGGCCGAAGGCGTCGCGGGCGAGATCGACCTTCTCGCGCCGATCCGCGCGCGGGCCGAGATCCTCATCGACACCTCCGACCTCAGCCCGCACGATCTCAAGGCCGAGATCGCCCGTCTGTTCGGCCAGGGCGCGGCCGCCGGGCTTGCCGTCTCGCTCCACAGCTTTTCCTACAAGCGCGGCGTGCCGCGCGGGCTCGACATGATGTTCGACTGCCGGTTCCTCAGGAACCCCCACTGGGAGGCCGCGCTGCGCCCGCTCGACGGCCGTGCACCGGAGGTGGCGGCCTTCGTCGAATCCGATCCGCGATTCGACGCCTTCTTCACCCGCACCCGCGATCTTCTGCTGTTTCTCCTGCCGGCGCATGTCGAGGAGGGCAAGAGCCATCTCGCCATCGGGTTCGGATGCACCGGCGGGCAACACCGGTCGGTTGTCGTAACGGAAAGCATGGCCAAGGCGCTTGCGGAGGCCGGCTGGCAGGTGTCTAAGAGGCACCGGGAACTGGAACGACGGGCCGCTGGCGCGCCCGGATTGTCGCAAGGTAGCGGGGCGTGATCGGCATCGTGATCGTCGCACATGGCGGTTTGGCGCGGGAGTATCTCTCCGCGGTCGAACATGTCGTGGGCAAGCAGAAGGGGATGCGCGCCATCGCGATCGAGGAAGATCACGACCGCGCGGCCAAGCAGGCCGAAATCCGCGCCGCCGCCGACGCGGTCGATTCCGGCGACGGCGTGGTCGTCGTCACCGACATGTTCGGGGGCTCGCCCTCCAACCTCTCGCTCTGCGCCTGCGAAGGCGAAGACCGCCGCATCCTCTTCGGCGCCAATCTGCCCATGCTCATCAAGCTTGCCAAGTCGCGCCACCTTTCCGTGCCCGAGGCGGCGGCCTCTGCCCTTGATGCCGGGCGCAAGTATATCAATAGTTACGCAGGGTCCGGACAAGGCAGCCAATGACGACGCGGTCACTGAAGATCGTCAACGAAAAGGGGCTTCATGCCCGTGCCTCGGCACGCTTCGTCGAGGTGGTGGAGGCGCATGACGCCTCTGCCGAGGTGGCCCGCGACGGGATGCGGGTTTCGGGTGATTCGATCATGGGGCTCCTGATGCTCGGCGCCTCCCGGGGCACCGCGATCGAGGTGACGACCTCCGGGGCCGAGGCCGAACAGCTCGCCGACGCGCTGGCGGCGCTGGTGGCGCAGCGCTTCGGAGAAGACTTTTGAGCGGAAAGGTCCCGCGCCCCGCCTGGCCCGGCACCAGGGACGCCGGCCGCACGACCGACGAGGGAAGGATCGCCCCCGAGGCGGCAGGGCGGCCCCCGGCGCGGTCCGAACGGCAGTACGACATGCGGCGGCTGTCCTATGCCGGCACGTTCAGGAACCCGTTCAAGGCCGGCACGATCCGCGCCATCGAATGGCTGACCGCCAAGGTCACGCTGCTGCGCCTGATCCGCAGCTTCGAGAAATCCGGCGCCCCCTTCGGAGCCCCGTTCTGGCCCAAGGCGATCCGCCACATGGGCATCAGGATCGACACGCCGCCGGAAGAGATCGCCCGCATCCCGGCGACCGGGCCCCTGGTCGTGGTGGCGAACCACCCCTCGGGCCTGGTCGACGGCATGGTGATGGCCGAGATGGTTTGCCGCGTGCGGTCCGACTTCAGGATCCTCACCCGAAGCCTCCTGACCGGCATCCCCGAGGTCGAGGAATTCATGATCCCCGTGCCCTTCCCGCACGAGGAGAACGCCCGCGAACTGGGCCTGAAGATGCGCGAGGACACGATGGCGCATCTGAACGCGGGGGGCGCGGTCATCCTGTTCCCGGCGGGAAAGGTCGCCATGTCCAAAGGCTGGTGGGGCCCGGCGGTGGAGGGCGAATGGAACCTCTTCACCCACAAGATCGTGCGCTCCTCCGGCGCGACGATCCTGCCGATCTACTTCTCCGGCCAGAACTCCCGCGCCTTCCAGATCGCCAACCAGCTTTCCGACACGCTGCGGCAGGGGTTGCTGCTCTACGAGATCAAGCGCGGCCTGTTCAAACCGACCCGTCCCGTGATCGGTGAGCCGATCCCGGCGGAGGAGTTGAGGAAGTGGGAGGGCAACCCGCGGGGGTTCCTTGCGTGGCTCAGGAAGCATACGCTGGCGTTGAAAGATCAGGCGTAGGGTGGGTGCCAACCCACCATCCGCCGTCCGTGTCTACGCGATGGGTATGATCGTGGCCACGGTTTCAAATCCCGCGATCATCGGCATCGCCTTTTCGACTGAGGCTTTGACACTCGGGATGCTCATCGACGCCTTCTGCATCTCTGCATTGTCCCAGACCTCGGTCACCCAGATGACAGTGTCGTCAGTCGAATCCAGTGCCACCATGTAGGACCTGCAACCTGGCATGGTGTTCGCGTCGGTCCTGACGAGTTCGACCAATAAGTCGCGCTTGTCGGCAAGTGATGTGATCTTGTTGATCTGACCAAACATTTCCAGCCCTCCAGTCCGACGAACCCGACAAAGAACATCGCTTGGTGGACTACCGCGTCGGCACCGGCACCTCGCCGCGGTAGTCGTAGAACCCCCGGCCGGTCTTGCGGCCGAGCCATCCGGCCTCGACGTATTTCGTCAGGAGAGGGCAGGGCCGGTACTTGGTGTCGGCCAGCCCCTCGTGCAGCACGTTCATGATCGCGAGGCAGGTGTCCAGCCCGATGAAGTCGGCCAGTTCCAGTGGCCCCATCGGATGATTGGCGCCGAGCTTCATCGAGGAGTCGATCGACTTCACGTTGCCGACCCCTTCGTAGAGCGTGTAGACCGCCTCGTTGATCATCGGCATCAGGATGCGGTTGACGATGAATGCCGGAAAATCCTCGGCCGAGGCCGCGGTCTTGCCGAGCCGTTCCACCACCTTCAGCATCGCCCGGTAGGTCGGCTCGTCGGTGGCGATGCCGCGGATCAGCTCGACGAGCTGCATCACCGGCACCGGGTTCATGAAGTGGAACCCCATGAACTTTTCCGGCCGGTCGGTGCGGCTGGCCAGCCGGGTGATCGAGATCGACGAGGTGTTCGAGGTCAGGATCGTCGTCGGCTTCAGATGCGGCAGCAGGTCCTCGAAGATCGCCTGCTTGACCGTCTCGCGCTCCGTCGCCGCCTCGATCACGAGGTCGGTCTGGCCGAGGTCGGTCAGCTTCAGCGTCGTGCGGATCCGGCCGAGGGCGGCCGCCTTGTCTTCGGCG
>JAUQYA010000096.1 GCA_030837785.1 Albidovulum sp. | reverse complement strand
TAGGGCGTCGACTTGCGCGAGCCCTTGAAGCCCATCGTGCCGGCCGAGGACCAGGCGATCGCGTTGCCCTGGACGTCGGAGATCAGGATCTTGGTGTTGTTGAACGAGGAGTTCACATGCGCCACACCGGCGGCGATGTTCTTGCGCTCCTTGCGCTTCATGCGGGTCTTGTCGCGTGCCATGTCGGAACCCTCCCCTTACTTCTTCTTGCCGGCGATGGCTTTCGCCGGGCCCTTGCGGGTGCGGGCGTTGGTGTGGGTCCGCTGACCGCGGACGGGAAGACCCTTGCGGTGACGCAGGCCGCGATAGCAGCCGAGGTCCATCAGCCGCTTGATGTTCATCGTGACTTCACGGCGCAGGTCGCCCTCGACCGTGTAGTTCGCGTCGATATGTTCGCGGATCGCGAGCACTTCGGCGTCGGTAAGTTGGTTCACCCGGCGGGCCTCGTCGATCTTCACCGCCTCGCAGATCTTGCGGGCGACATCGGGGCCGATGCCGTGGATGTACTGAAGCGCGATGGGGACGCGTTTCCCCGTCGGGATGTTGACGCCAGCAATACGTGCCACGCGTGTCTTCCTTTCGTTGCGGTTCCGTAATCCCGGAACCTTTTTTCACAACTATGGCCCGCGGGCACGAAGACCCCCGGGCCGGTTCTGTCAGGATCGATTCGCAGCCATCAAGCCGCGCCAAATCAAGACGATTCTCGTCAGAGACGCCGTGACCTAGTGGGTTTCCGGGGGGGCGTCAAGCGCCCTTTGCCCCATCCAGCACCCGCGCGACGGATTTCGCCACGTCCTCGATCTCGGCCAGGCCGTCGACGGAAAAAAGCTTGCCGGCGTGATGGTAGTAGCCGATCAGCGGCGCGGTCTTCTTGTAGTATTCCATCAGCCGCTGGCGCAGGCTTTCGGCGTTGTCGTCAGCCCGCCGCCTGAGGTCGCTCGACCCGCAGACGTCGCAGACGCCCGGCGTCGACGTGGGCCTGGTGCGGTCGTGATAGACCTCGCCGCAGTTGCCGCAGGTGAAGCGGCCCGAGATCCGGTCGACGAGCGCCTCGTCGTCCACCTGCATCTCGATCACCGCATCAAGCGTCTGGCCCGCCCGCGCCAGAAGATCGCCAAGGGCGTCGGCCTGGGCGAGCGTGCGGGGAAAGCCGTCGAAGATGAAGCCCGAGCCGCCTTCGGCCAGCTTCTCGCCGATCAGCCCGATGACGATGTCGTCGGTGACAAGCTGGCCGGCCGCCATCACCGCGGCCACCTTCCTGCCCATCTCGGTGCCCGATGTCTGCGCCGCACGCAGCATGTCGCCGGTCGACAGTTGCACGAGCCCGCGGTCCTCGACGAGACGCCGGGCCTGGGTTCCCTTGCCCGCGCCCGGCGGTCCGAGGAGAATTATGTTCGGCATTGGCCCGCCCCTCAGCGGCGGGCCGGCGCCTTGCGCGCGCCCCCACGCTTCTTGCCGCGCAACTGCGATTTCTCGATCAGCCCCTCGTATTGATGCGCCAGAAGATGGGACTGGATCTGGTTGATCGTGTCCATCGTCACCGACACCACGATCAGCACGGAGGTGCCGCCGAAGTAGAACGGGATCGCCAGTTCCGAGCGCAGGATTTCCGGCAGCAGGCAGACCGCGGCCAGATAGGCCGAGCCCACGACGAGGATGCGCGCCACGACATAGTCGAGGTAGTCGACGGTCTTGGCGCCGGGCCGGATGCCGGGGATGAAGCCGCCCTGGTTCTTCAGGTTCTCGGCCACGTCGTCGGATTTGAACGACACGTTGGCGGTGTAGAAATAGGTGAAGAACACGATCATCGCCGTAAAGAACAGCAGGTAGAGCGGCTGGCCGGGACCGAAATAGGCGAGGATCGTCGACATGATCGGCCCGGTCTGCGCGCCCGAGAAGGTCGAGATCGTCGTCGGCAGCAGCAGGAGCGAGGAGGCGAAGATCGCCGGGATGACACCCGCCGGGTTGACCTTGATCGGCAGGTGGCTGGAGGAGCCGTCATAGATCTTCATCCCCACCTGACGGCGCGGATACTGGATGTGGATCTTTCGGAGCGCGCGCTCCATGAAGACGACGAAGGCGATGACGGCCACCACCATCGCCATCACGGTGAGGATCACCCCGGGGTGGATGTTGCCCACCCGCCCCTGTTCGAGGAACCGCGCCAGCGCCCCGGGGATGCCCGCGATGATGCCCACGAAGATGATCAGCGAGGTGCCGTTGCCGATGCCGCGCGCGGTGATCTGTTCGCCGATCCACATCAGGAACATGGTGCCGCCGACGAGCGTGATGACGGTTGCCGCCTCGAAGAACATCCCCGGCTCGTGAGCCAGGCTGCCGGCCTCAAGGCTCTTGGCAAGCCCGTAGGCCTGGAAGGTCGCCAGCGCGACCGTGCCGTAACGGGTGTACTGGTTGATCTTCTTGCGCCCCTGCTCGCCCTCTTTCTTGAGCTGGTCGAGCGCGGGCACCATCGCCGTAAGAAGCTGGACGATGATCGAGGCAGAGATGTAGGGCATGATGCCGAGCGCGAAGATGCCCATGCGGCCGAGCGCGCCGCCGGTGAACATCTGCAGCATCCCGCCGATACCCTGGGCGGCGGTGTCCATGAACTTCCTCAACTCGTCCGCGTCGATGCCGGGCACCGGGATATAGGTGCCAAGCCGGTAGACGATCAGCAGTCCGAGGGTGAAGAAGATGCGTTGCCGAAGGTCGGTGGCTTTCCCCAGCGCCCCCCAGCTGAGGTTCGCCGCCATTTGCTCTGCAGCAGATGCCATTCCGGTCTCTCTCATGTGAGAGCGCCGCCGAACCGTTTTCCGGTCAGGCGGCGCTTGGAAAACTTGTGCCTATGTAAGCGCCGCGAGGGCCGCCCACAACACCTTATTCGGCCGCCGCCGCTGCCCCGGCAACGGTCAGCGTGCCGCCCGCCTTCTCGACCGCGGCGATCGCCGCCTTGGAGGCGCCGGTGACGGAAAGCTTCAGCTTGGCCTTGACCTCGCCCTTGGCGAGCACGCGCACGCCATCAAGCTTGCGGCGCACCACGCCGGCGGCAACCAGCGCATCCTCGGTGACGTCGGCCTTGGCGTCGAGTTTGCCGGCGTCGACGAAGGCCTGGATCTGGCCGAGGTTCACGACCGCGTAGCTCTTGGCGTTCGGCTTGGTGAAGCCGCGCTTCGGCAGGCGCCGGTAAAGCGGCATCTGGCCGCCCTCGTAGCCGCCGATGGTCACGCCTGAGCGGGACTTCTGACCCTTGATGCCGCGGCCGGCGGTCTTGCCCTTGCCCGAGCCGGGACCGCGCGCCACGCGCTTGGATTTCTTCGCTGCGCCGGGATTGTCCCGGAGTTCGTTCAGTTTCATGTCGCTTCTCCTGGCCGGACAAGCCCCCCAGCGACGGATGGGGCCACACGGCATTTCTTGCTTGCGGTGAATCGGGATTGCCCCGACCGGCTGCGTATAGACGCGGCCGCGGCTCCGATCAAGGGGCTGGACGCGCCCCGTCCGGGGCGCGTCGCCCGGCGTGCGGGCCGGCGGTGACGTCAGGCCGGCGCCGGATCGGCCTCACGCCCCCTTCGGCCAGACGAACGAGGGCTGCAACCCTTCGTAGACCGGGCGTCCATCATGGGGCTTCGGATAGCCCTTCGTCTCGTCCCAGAAGGCATGGTAGGTCGCCTTCGGAAACTTGGCGTCGTCATAGCCCATGACGTTCGGCACCGCGACCCGGATGCGCTTTTGCCGGTCGTCGAGCATCAGGACCGCGCCGCAATCCTCGCAGAGGCAGATTTCGAGCGGGCCGTTGGGGTTGTCGGCATTGAAGGGCACGCGCTTCATCGTGGCCTCCTTCTCGGCCTTGATGTCGCCGTGGTTGAAGAACGCCACGTGGGTCGTGTGCTGGCCGGTGACCTTCTTGCACACGTTGCAGTGGCATTCGTGGTTGTCGATCGGTTCGGCAGAGGCGCGGACGCGATGGTGCTCGCATCCGCCCAGATACGGGCTGGACATGCTTCTTCTCCTCCTGGCGCCAGGCTCTCGAGGCGCGCGGGCGAATTCCACCTCAGTCCGGCGCAAAAAGCGACAGAATTCTTCGGGGCGGTTCGGCCCCCCCCCGCAGCCACGCCGTTGCGGCAGGTCACGGGCCGGGCGCGCTGCGCGGATTCGCCGCGTCCTGCCACGCGGTGATCGCTGGAACCGGGTGCACCACGCGGATCGTGGTGAGGATCAGGCTGTCGCGCGCGACAAGCGCCGACGCAACCTCGAGGCCGAGGATGAGGAGAAGGCTGGTGCGGACCCGCGCCGAAGCGCCGAGCGCGAACCCGCCCAGCATGAAGAGATAGTCGCAGACCGCGTTCAGGACGGTGTCACCGCGATAGCCCTGATAGATCGTCTCGCCCCGAAACCTTTCGAGCACCCAGGTCGTGTGCTCGCCGATCTCCCAGCCGACGCCGGTCGCGATGGCGACCCCGAGCGCCAGAGGGAAGCCGATCCGCCAGCCCAGCGCGCGCCCGGCCAGGGCGATCAGCATCCCGTGGATCACATGCGACAGCGTATACCAGTCGGCAATCTGCTGCGAATTTTCGCCCGACCAGACCGAATTGACCCAGAGGCTGATCTTCCCGCTGGCGCTGACAAGCGGCTGCCCCCAGGCCCGGAGCGTCACGCCGATGGCGACGGAGCCGAGAAGGGCCGCGAGGGAGAGGAGCTTCATGATCACGCCGGATCGTCCGCTTCTGCCGGTTGCGGCGCGAGCCTAGCGGGGCCCGTGCCGCGCATCAACCGGCGAGGCTCCGGGCGGAGCCGAACCGCTGCGGCACGCCGGGCGAAAACGGCGAACGCCCCGGCCTCTCGACCGGGGCGTTCTTCAACTGTGACGCGCGGGAGTCAGCCGCGCTCTTCGACGATGGTCACGAGATGCGGGATCTTGTTGACCATGCCGCGGACCGAGGGCGTGTCCTCGAGCTCGCGGGTGCGGTTGATCTTGCCGAGGCCGAGTCCTTTCAGCGTCGCCGCCTGGACGGCAGGACGGCGGGCCGGCGAAGCGATCTGCTTCACGACGATGGTTTTCTTCTTCGCCATGTCTCTCAGGCCTCCGCCGCTTCGGCCGCTTCGGGCTTCTTGAGGATGTCGGCCACCTTCTTGCCGCGGCGCTGCGCGACCTGGCGGGGGCTCGATTCCTGCTTCAGGCCGTCGATCGTGGCGCGGATCATGTTGTAGGGGTTCTGCGACCCCATCGACTTGGCCACGACGTCCTGCACGCCCAGCATCTCGAACACGGCGCGCATCGGGCCACCGGCGATGATCCCGGTGCCCGCGACCGCGGTGCGCATCACCACCCGGCCCGCACCGTGGCGGCCCTCGGTGTCGTGGTGGAGCGTCCGCCCGTCGCGCAGCGGCACGCGGATGAGCGAGCGCTTGGCCTGTTCGGTGGCCTTGCGGATCGCTTCCGGCACTTCCTTGGCCTTGCCCTTGCCGAAGCCGACGCGGCCGCGCTGGTCACCGACCACCACGAGGGCCGCGAAGCCGAAGCGCTTGCCGCCCTTCACCGTCTTCGACACACGGTTGATCGCAACGAGACGATCGGCGAATTCGGGGGTTTCCTCGCGCTCGCGGCGGTCTTCGCGGCGGTCGCGGCCTTGCCCGCGGTGTTCACGTTCTGCCATGAGGCATTCCTTGCATGGTGGCGCGGCTTTCGCGCCGTGGTGGGCCAATCCTGGTGTCCCCGACCGGATCGGGGGCCCGGATCATCGGGGTGGCGCGCCCGTTTGAGGGGCGCCACCCGCATTCGTCAGAACTTCAGGCCGCCTTCGCGGGCCGCATCGGCAAGCGCCTTGATCTTGCCGTGGAAGAGGAAGCCGCCGCGGTCGAAGTAGCACGTCTCGACCCCGGCCTTCTTCGCCCGCTCGGCAATCGCCGCGCCGACCTTCCTGGCCGCCTCGACGTTGTTCCTGCCGATGACGCCCAGGTCCTTCTCGAGCGAGGAGGCCGCGGCGAGCGTGACGCCCTTCACGTCGTCGATCAGCTGGACGCTGATGTTTTTCGACGAGCGGTGGACCGAGAGGCGCGCGCGCCCGTCGGCCATCTTGCGAAGCTTGTTCCGGACGCGCAGGCGGCGCTTGAGGAACAGATCCCGTTTGCTGTTTGCCATGTGTCCGGTCCTTACTTCTTCTTGCCTTCCTTGCGGAAGATGAACTCGCCCTTGTAGCGGATGCCCTTGCCCTTGTAGGGCTCGGGGCCGCGCCATTCGCGGATGTTGGCCGCGACCTGGCCGACGAGCTGCGGGTCGATCCCCTCCACGACGATTTCGGTCTGCTTCGGGGTCGTGACGGTCACGCCCTTCGGCACGTCGAAGTTGACCTCGTGGCTGTAGCCGAGCGACAGTTTCAGGACGTTGCCCTGCATCGCCGCGCGATAGCCGACGCCCTGGATTTCAAGCTCTTTCCTGAAGCCCTTGGTCACGCCGGTGACGAGGTTCTCGAGCATCGACCGCGACATGCCCCATTGCTGGCGCGCGCGCTTCGAGGTGCCGCGCGGCGTCACCGAAAGGGCGCCGTCGCCGAGCGAGATCGCCACATCGTCGGTGGCGGTGAACGAAAGGACGCCCTTCGGCCCCTTCACCTCGACGGTCTGGCCCGAGATGTTGGCGGTGACGCCGGCCGGGACGGGAACGGGTTTCTTGCCGATACGAGACATTGGCCCCTCCTCAGAACACGGTGCAGAGCACTTCGCCGCCAACATTGGCGCTCCGTGCGGCCGCATCCGACATCACGCCCTTCGGCGTGGAGACGATGGAGACCCCGAGGCCCTGACGGACCGAGGGGATGTCCTTGACGCCGGCATAGACGCGGCGACCCGGCTTCGAGACGCGCCTGATCTCGCGGATCACCGGCGTGCCTTCGAAGTATTTCAGGCTGATCTCCAGTTCATCGTGGCCCTCGGCCGTCTGAACCTTTTCATAGCCGCGGATGTAGCCCTCGTCCTTGAGCACGTCGAGCACCCAGGCGCGGAGCTTGGAGGACGGCGTGCGGACGGTGGACTTGCCACGCATCTGCGCGTTGCGGATGCGGGTCAGCATATCGCCCAGCGGATCGTTCATCGACATGATCCTGTCCTCCTTACCAGCTCGACTTGACCATGCCCGGGATCTGCCCCATCGAGGCGAGATCGCGCAGCATGATGCGGCTGAGCTTGAGCTTGCGGTAATAGGCGTGCGGACGGCCCGTCAGCTGGCAGCGGTTGTGGATCCGCGTGGCCGAGGAGTTGCGCGGCAGCTTCGCCAGTTTCATCGAGGCCTTGAACCGCTCTTCCATCGGCTTCGCCTGGTCCTCGATCACCGCCTTCAGCGCCGCCCGTCTGGCCGCATACTGCTTGACCAGCTTCGCGCGCTTGGTTTCGCGGTTCACCATGGATTTCTTCGCCATTCGTTCGTCCTCCGCGATCAGCTGGTGAAGGGCATGTTGAATTGCTTCAACAGCGCCTTCGCTTCCGCGTCGGTCGGCGCGGTGGTGCAGATGATGATGTCCATGCCGAGAACTTCGTCGACCTTGTCGAAGTCGATCTCGGGGAACACGATCTGTTCCTTCAGGCCCATTGCATAGTTGCCGCGGCCGTCGAACGAGCTGCCCTTGACGCCGCGGAAGTCGCGGACGCGCGGCAGCGCCACGTTGATGAGGCGGTCGAGGAATTCGTACATCCGGTCGCCGCGCAGCGTGACCTTGACGCCGAGCGGCATCTCCTCGCGCACGCGGAAGCCGGCGATCGACTTCTTGGCCTTGGTGATGACGGCCTTCTGGCCGGCGATGAGCGTCAGCTCCTCGGCGGCCTGCTTGACCTTCTTGGTGTCCTTGACGGCTTCGCCGACGCCCATGTTGAGAACGATCTTCTCGAGCTTCGGGATCTGCATGTCGTTCTTGTAGCCGAACTCTTGCTTGAGCGCGGCGCGGATCTCGGACGCATAGAGCGCCTTCAGACGCGGGGTGTAGGTCTGGGTATCGAGCATCAGAGCGCCTCCCCGGTGGTCTTGGCGAAGCGGACCTTCTTGTCGCCTTCCATGCGGAAGCCGACGCGGGTGGCCTTGCCGTTCTTGTCGACGATCGCCAGGTTCGACAGGTCGACCGGCATCGCCTTCGGCTGGCGGCCGCCCTGGTTCGTCTGGGTCTGGCGCTGGTGGCGGATCGCGATGTTCACGCCGTCGACCACGGCCTTGTTGGCCTTGGGATCGACCGAGGTGATCTCGCCCTTCTTGCCCTTGTCCTTGCCGGCAAGGACGACGACCTTGTCGCCTTTACGGAGTTTCGCAGCCATCACAGCACCTCCGGCGCCAGCGAGATGATCTTCATGAAGTTCTTCGCACGCAGTTCGCGGACGACCGGCCCGAAGATGCGGGTGCCGACCGGTTCGCCCTGGTTGTTCAGGATGACGGCGGCGTTGCGGTCGAAGCGGATCGAGGTTCCGTCCTCGCGACGGACCTCCTTGGCGGTGCGCACGACGACAGCCTTGCGGACGTCGCCCTTCTTCACGCGGCCGCGCGGGATGGCTTCCTTGACCGACACCACGATGATGTCGCCGACGCTGGCATAGCGGCGGTGGGAACCCCCCAGGACCTTGATGCACTGCACCCGGCGCGCGCCGGAGTTGTCAGCGACATCCAGATTGGTCTGCATCTGGATCATTTGGTTTCTCCCGACCTATGGGCCCACTCTCTTCCGTGGCCCAGGGTTTCGTTTGAAGGAGGTTATGGGGTAAAGCCTCAGGCTTCGACCACAACCGTCCAACGCTTCGTCTTCGAGATCGGCGCGCATTCCTCGATGCGGACGGTGTCGCCGACCTTGAACTTGTTTTCCGCGTCATGGGCGCGGTATTTCTTCGATTTCCGCACGGTCTTTTGCAGCAGCGGGTGCTTGAAGCGGCGCTCGACCAGGACGGTGATCGTCTGGGCGTTCTTGTCCGAGGTGACGACGCCTTGCAGGATACGTTTGGGCATTTCGTCGTCCTCTTACTTCGCCGCCGCTTCGGCGGCTTTCTGGTTCAGCACCGTCTTGATGCGCGCCACGTCCTTGCGGACGGCGTTCATGCGGGCGGTGTTCTCAAGCTGGCCGGTGGCCTGGCGGAAGCGGAGGTTGAAGGCCTCCTTCTTGAGCGCCACCAGCTCGTCGCGGAGCTGGTCGGGCGTCTTCGCTTTCAGTTCGGTGGCGTTCATCTCGCCGTCTTCCTTCTCTCACATCACCGGAAGGCCCTTGGCTGGGTGACCCTGTGCCCGGTGGAATCAATGATGGACATGCGAATCCCGGGGGGCCCGGAATCGCAGGATGCGTCCCTATAGTGGAGGCGGGACCGGCCGGCAAGGGGAAGTTTGAGAAGCGGCAGGCGCCCCCTTCACGTCAGCCGGATCAGGTCGCTGGACGACAGGCTCAGTTCCACCGCGCTGCCGATCGCGGGCGGCGGCGTGTCGGGGCGGTTGAAGGTGTCGAGCGCGACGCGCGTGCCGGCGGCCGACACCGTGAGACGGATGACGGAGCCGAGGAAATGCACCTCCTCGACCCGGGCGGGCAGGATGATGTCGGCGCCCGGCTCGCGGCCGAGGTGCACCGCCTCGGGGCGCGCGGCAAACTCGCCCTGCCCCACCGCCACGCCGCCGATGCGACCCTCGCCATCCGCCTTGAAGAGGTTGAGCTGGCCGACGAAGTTGGCCACGAACCGCGTCGTCGGGCGGTTGTAGATCTCGAACGGCGTGCCCACCTGGTCGGCCACGCCCGCGGTCATCACCACGATCCGGTCGGAGATCGACAGCGCCTCCTCCTGGTCGTGGGTGACGAAGATCGTGGTGATGCCGAGCGCGCGCTGGATCGCGCGGATCTCGTTGCGCAACGACACCCGCACCTTGGCGTCGAGCGCCGAGAGCGGTTCGTCGAGGAGAAGCACCCTGGGCTTCGGCGCCAGCGCGCGTGCCAGCGCCACGCGCTGCTGCTGGCCGCCCGAAAGCTGGAACGGGTAGCGCCCGCCGAGGTCCGGCAGGCTGATCAGCGCCAGCATCTCGGCCACCCGCGCCTCGCGCTGCGCCCTGGGCATGCCGGCGACCTTGAGCCCGAAGCCCACGTTGTCGGCCACCGTCAGGTTGGGAAACAGCGCATAGGCCTGGAACATCATGCCGACGTTGCGGCGGCTGGTCTTGAGGTGCACGACATCCTTGCCGTAAATGGCAATGCTGCCCGAGGACGGCGTCTCGAACCCGGCGATCATGCGCAGCACGGTGGTCTTGCCGCAGCCCGAGGGACCGAGAAGCGAGATGAACTCTCCCTTCTCGACCGAGAGGTTGAAGTCCTTCACCACGCGGTTTGCGCCGAAGGACTTCTCCAGATGCGAAATGGTCAGGAAACTCATCTTTCGGCAGCTTTCGTGTGTTTCGAGAGACGGTTGGCAAGCTGGATCAGCCCCATGCAGACCCAGGTGATGCCAAAGGCGATGACCGACAGCGCGAAGGGCTCGTAGGGCTTGTTCGCCCCGATCCGCGCCAGATAGGGCCCGAAGGCGGGGCGGTTCAGAAGCGCTGCCAGCGTGAACTCGCCGATGACGATGGCGAAGGTCAGGAAGGCGCCCGACAGCACCGCGGGCACGATGTTGGGCAGGATCACCCGGCTGATGATGGTGGTCCAGCCCGCGCCGAGGCTCTGCGCCGCCTCGGTCAGCGTCGCCACGTCGATGGTGCGCAGGCCGGTATCGACCGCGCGATACATGTAGGGCAGCGCCAGGATCGTGTAGCCGAAGCCGAGAAGCAGGTTCGTGCCCATCATCGACCCGGTCAGCGGCAGGAAGCTCGAGGTGTTGTAAAGCCGGATATAGCCGAAGACGATGACGATGGCGGGAATGACCAGCGGCAGGAGTGTCAGGAACTCGACGTAGGGTCGCGCCCAGGGCATTTTCAGCCGCACCCAGAACGCCGTCGGCACGACAAGGAGGACGCCGAAGGCGATCGTCACCAGCGCCATGACGATGGAATAGAGGAAGGTCGCCTGGAACTCGGCGTCGCCGATGATCCTGGTGTAGGCGTCGAGCGAATAGACCCCGCGGCGCGCCTTGAGCGAGAATTCGGTCAGACCGATCAGCGGCAGCGCGAAGTAGGTCAGGCCGAAGATCAGGACGATCCAGCCGGTAAGCCGGGCGTAAAGGCTCATTTCAGCCACCGTTCCGCGCGGACGCGCAGCCAGATGTAGAGCACGTTGGCGATGGCGGTGACGACGATCATCCCGAAGGCCATTGCATAGCCGAGGTTGGGATTGCCCAGCACATCGCCGCGGATCTGCGCGAAAAGCTGGATCGGCACGATGTTGAGCGAGGATCCCGTCAGCGAGATGGCGGTGGCGACGGCGCCGAAGGCATTGGCGAACAGAAGCGCGAAGGTGCCGAGGAGTGCGGGAAACAGGATCGGCAGCGCCACCATGCGCCAGTACTGCGCGGTGGTGGCGCCCAGCACCTCGGCCGCCTCGCGCCATTCCCGGCGCAACCCTTCCAGGGCGGGCGTGACGATCAGGATCATCAGCGGGATCTGGAAGAACAGGTAGGTGACCGTCAGGCCCCAGAACGAGAGGATGCTGAAGCCGGGAAACCGGATCTGCGGCCCGAAGAGATCGGCCAGGAGGCTGCCCTCGGGCAGGTTCCAGATCCCCGCCTGCAACATGATGCCGAAGTTGTTGCGCAGAAACAGCGTCAGGAACCCCACCGGCCCGAAGGTGGCGAGGAAGGCAAAGGCCAGGGGCACGCCGGCGAAGTTGGAGGCCACGCCCGAGAAGGTCAGCAGCGGCGCCTTGATCCAGCGCGGCACGGCGCCAAAGGTGACGGCGGCGGCCATGCCGAAGCCGATGAGACAGCCGATCGAGGCCGAGGCGACCGAGATCTTGACCGAGATCCAGTAGCTCGACGGGATCGTGCCGGTGTTGAGGTCACGGATATTCTGCAGCGTGAAGCCCCCGGACCGGTCCTGGAAGGCGCCGATCACGATGTGCATCGTCGGCAGGATCAGGAACAGTGTCATGAAGATCACGAAGGGCATCAGGCCCAGCCAGGTCAGCGGCAACTGCCGCCTTGGCTTCGGGGAAGGCGCGGTCATGCGGTGTCTGTCCCGTCGGGTGCTCTCATGATTCGGAAGCCCCGGCCCGATGTGTCATCGGGCCGGGGCGCGGATCGGAACTCGGACGCGTTACTGGACGTTGGCGCCCACGACCGCATCCCAGCCGCCGGTCACCGCCGCCTTGTTGGCGTTGACCTCGTCAAGCGTCGGGAAATAGGCGGCCTCGTAGGATGCCGCCGGGGGCAGTTTCTCCATCGCCGCGGCGTCGAGCTTGCCCGCAGCCGACATCGCGTTGAAGCGCGCCGGGTGGCAGTAGCCCTTCAGCCACAGGTTCTGGCCTTCGTCGCTGTAGAGGTATTCCATCCACAGCTTCGCCGCGTTCGGATGCGGCGCAAAGGCCGAGATGCCCTGGACGTAGACACCCGCGAGGACGCCCGTCTTCGGCACGACGACTTCCACCGGCGGGTTGCCGGCCAGTTCGTCGGACCAGGCGAGCGCGTTGTAGTCCCAGGCGATGGCGATCGGGGTCGCGCCCTGGGCGATGGTCCCGGCCTTGGCGATGACCGGCACGAAGTTCCCCGCCTTGTTCACCTCGGCAAAGAAGTCGAGACCGGCCTTGCCGGCCTCTTCACCCGACTTGGCGCCCTTCGACAGGCCCGCTGCCAGCACCGCGAGAATCGCCTGGTTCGAGGCGCGCGGATCACCGGCAAGCGCCACCTGGCCCGCATATTCCGGCTTGGTCAGGTCCGCCCAGTCGGCCGGCGCGTTGGCGACGAGGTCCTTGTTCACGATGAAGGACATCACGCCGTAGTAGTCGCCGTACCAGTGGCCGTCGGGATCCTTGATGCTTTCGGGGATATCGTCCCAGGTCGAGACCTTGTAGGGCATCAGAAGCCCCTCGTCCTTCATCGACGGGCCGAAGGCGAGCCCGACGTCGACGACGTCCGGCGCCTGCGGGCCCTTGTTGTCCTTGTTGGCCTTGACCGCCTCGACCTCGTCGGCGGAGCCGGCATCGGGGTTCAGTTCGTTGACCTGGATCTCGGGGTACTTCGCCTTGAACCCCGCGATCACGTCGCCATAGCCGCACCACGAATGCGGCAGCGCGATCGTGGTCAGCATCCCCTCGGTCTTGGCAGCCGCCTCGATCTCGGCCAGCGACTGCGCGCTGACCATGCCGGTCGAGGCCAGGAGCGCCGCAAGCATCAGCCCGGCGGTGGTCTTCTTCTGCATCATGTCTTTCTCCCTTGGGCACCCGGCCCTGTTGGTGACGATTCCGTCCTATTGTTGTCGTGTGACAGTTTCGTGGAACTGCCTCTGCGCTGATCTAACCCACGAAAAGCGTGTCCCGCAATCTGGCCGTTACATGCCTGTTACATTTTCTTCACATTCCGTCGGGTAACGAGGGTTGGATGTGCCGAAACGGGGTGTTTGCGCGGGAGATCACTCGCGTTTCGGGCGATACCCTGCGTCGCTCCGGTCCAACCGCGCGCGACACGCCGGGTCCGGCAGCCCCGGCAGCCCCGGCGGAATCGCGGCGGACAGAATCGCCGGTGCCGTCTCCGGCAAAAGCGCCGCGGCCCCGCGCCGCCTGCCCGGCGGGGCCGGGCCGGAGAGGTTCCGCGCGGCACCAGGCGCTGATCGACGCGGCGCGACGCCCCTCGCTTCGCCCCTGCGGCCGGAAACGAAAAGGCGCGCCCGAAGGCGCGCCTTTCCCTGTTCGTCGGGGCGCCGTTGCCCTTACCAGTCCTCGCGGACCACGATCCGGGTCGTGACCGGCAGCTTCATCGCGCCGAGGCGCAGCGCCTCGCGGGCGATGGTCTCGCTGACGCCGTCGATCTCGAACATGATCCGGCCCGGCTTGACCTTGGCGGCCCAGAAATCGACCGAGCCCTTGCCCTTGCCCATCCGCACTTCCGTCGGCTTGCCGGTGACCGGCACGTCCGGGAAGACGCGGATCCAGACCCGGCCCTGGCGCTTCATGTGGCGGGTGATCGCGCGGCGGGCCGCCTCGATCTGCCGCGCGGTGACGCGCTCGGGCTCGGTGGCCTTCAGGCCGAAGCCGCCGAAGTCCAGGTTGAACCCGCCCTTGGCCTCGCCGTGGATGCGGCCCTTGTGCTGTTTGCGGAACTTCGTCCGTTTCGGTTGCAGCATCTCATCTCACTCCTTACCGGGCGTCGCGGCGGTCGTCACGGCGGTCGTCGCGGCGGGGGCCGCGCGGCGCCGGGCCGTCCTGGGCCTCGGCGGCCTTGCGGTCGCGGGCCTGCGGATCGTGCTCCATGATCTCGCCCTTGAAGATCCAGACCTTCACGCCGATGATCCCGTAGGGGGTCGTGGCTTCGGCGAGCGCATAGTCGATGTCGGCGCGCAGCGTGTGCAGCGGCACGCGGCCTTCGCGGTACCATTCGGTCCGGGCGATCTCGGCGCCGCCGAGGCGACCCGAGACGTTGACCCGGATGCCGAGCGCCCCCATCCGCATCGCATTCTGCACCGACCGCTTCATCGCCCGGCGGAACGATACCCGGCGTTCCAGCTGCTGGGCGATCGACTCGGCCACCAGCTGGGCGTCAAGCTCGGGCTTGCGCACCTCGACGATGTTCAGGTGCAGTTCCGACGCGGTGAAGTTCGCGAGCTTCTTCCTGAGCGTCTCGATGTCGGCGCCCTTCTTGCCGATGATGACGCCGGGGCGCGCGGTGTGGATCGTGACGCGGCACTTCTTGTGCGGACGCTCGATGATGACCTTCGAGACCCCGGCCTGCTTGGCGTAGTCGCGGATGAAGTCACGCATCCTGAGGTCTTCAAGGAGCAGGTTGCCGTAGTCCTTGCTGTCGGCGAACCAGCGGCTGTCCCAGGTGCGGTTGACCTGGAGGCGCATCCCGATGGGGTTGACCTTCTGTCCCATTACGCTTGCTCCCCGACGGTTTCTTCCACCTGCCGCACCTTGATGGTCAGCTCGCTGAAGGGTTTCATGATCTTGCCGAACCGGCCGCGCGCCCGCGGACGGCCACGCTTCAGCGTGATGTTCTTGCCGACCCAGGCCTCGGCGACGACGAGCGCGTCGACGTCCAGACCGTGGTTGTTCTCGGCATTGGCGATGGCCGACTGGAGGCACTTCTTCACGTCGCCGGCGATGCGCTTCTTCGAGAAGGTGAGGTCGGCCAGCGCCTTGTCCACCCTCTTGCCGCGGATCAGCGCGGCGACGAGGTTGAGCTTCTGCGGCGAGGTGCGCAGCATCTTCGCCTTGGCGAAGGCTTCGTTATCGGCCACGCGGCGCGGATTCTTTTCCTTGCTCATGGCTTACTTCCTCTTGGCTTTCTTGTCGGCGGCGTGGCCGTAGTAGGTCCGCGTCGGCGAATATTCACCGAACTTCTGGCCGATCATCTCCTCGGTGACGTTCACCGGGATGTGCTTCTGGCCGTTGTAGACGGCGAAGGTGAGGCCGACGAACTGCGGCAGGATGGTGGACCGGCGCGACCAGATCTTGATCACTTCCGACTTGCCCGAGGCATGCGCCTTCTCCGCCTTCTTCAGAAGGAAGGAGTCGACGAAGGGGCCTTTCCAGATAGAACGCGACATGGATTACCGCCCTTTCTTCGCGTGGCGCGAGCGAACGATGAACTTGTCGGTCGCCTTGTTCTTGCGGGTCTTGTTGCCCTTGGTGCCCTTGCCCCACGGGGTGACCGGGTGGCGGCCGCCCGAGGTGCGGCCTTCGCCGCCGCCGTGCGGGTGGTCGATCGGGTTCATGGCAACGCCGCGGACGGTCGGGCGGACGCCCATGTGCCGCTTGCGCCCCGCCTTGCCGAGGTTCTGGTTCGAGTGGTCGGCGGTCGACACCGCGCCCACCGTCGCCATGCATTCCTGACGCACCATGCGCAGCTCGCCCGAGGACAGGCGGATCTGGGCATAGCCGCCATCACGGCCGACGAACTGGGCATAGGTGCCGGCGGCGCGCGCCAGCTGGCCGCCCTTGCCGGGCTTCAGCTCGACGTTGTGCACGATCGTGCCGATCGGCATGCCGGAAAACGGCATCGCGTTGCCCGGCTTCACGTCGGTCTTGGCGCCGGCGACGACATTGTCGCCCACCGCCAGGCGCTGCGGCGCGATGATGTAGGCCCGTTCGCCGTCCTGGTATTTCACCAGCGCGATGAAGGCTGTCCGGTTCGGGTCGTATTCGATCCGCTCGACGGTCGCCGGCACGTCGAATTTGCGGCGCTTGAAATCCACGATCCGGTAAAGGCGCTTCGCGCCCCCACCCTTGTGCCACATCGTGACGCGCCCGGTGTTGTTCCGGCCGCCGGTCTTGATCAGCCCCTCGGTGAGGGCCTTGACCGGGCGACCTTTCCAAAGCTCCGAACGGTCGATCAGAACCAGCCCACGCTGGCCC
>JAUQYA010000095.1 GCA_030837785.1 Albidovulum sp. | reverse complement strand
CATGGTGATCGCGCCGGCCAGCACCGGCAGGCAAAGCAGGATCATCCAGGCGGTGACGAAGATCGACCAGGCGAAGAGCGGCACCTTGTGCAGCGTCATGCCCGGCGCGCGCATGTTGAGGAAGGTGGTGATCATGTTGATGGCGCCGAGGATCGACGAGGCGCCCGACATGTGCACCGCGAAGATCGCGAGATCCATCGACCAGCCCGCCTCGCTGGTGGAAAGCGGGGGATAAAGCACCCAGCCCACGCCCGAACCGGCCTGGTCGTTGCCGCCCGGTGCCAGGAGCGAGGCGACGCCGAGCGACGTGCCGGCGACGAACATCCAGTAGGAGAGGTTGTTCATCCGCGGGAAGGCCATGTCCGGCGCACCGATATGCAGCGGCATGAAGTAGTTGCCGAAGCCGCCGAACAGCGCCGGGATGACCACGAAGAACATCATCAGGACGCCGTGATAGGTGATCATGACGTTCCACAGATGTCCGTTCGGCGTGCATTCGGTGGCTGGGTCGGCCATGAACCGCGCGCCCTCGAGGCACATGTACTGAACGCCGGGCTCCATCAGCTCCATGCGCATGTAGACGGTGAAGAGGACCGAGATCAGGCCGACGACGCCGGCCGTGAAGAGGTAGAGGATCCCGATGTCCTTGTGGTTGGTCGACATGAACCAGCGGGTGAAGAACCCCGGGTGCCCATGTTCGCCATGCCCATGAACGGCTGCGTCCGCCATGCTGTTCTCCCATTACGGTGCGAAGCCCGGGGGCGCGGCAGGCCGCTTCCCGAGGTGAGGCTACGGAATCGTAATAGAGGGCCGAAACGGGTTGGGCAATGACCGAAATATATGACAGCGCGCGAAAAAGGATCGCGCGCCGCCAGGTGTGTCGGTGCGGTCGCTTACTTCGCGACCGAGGCCAGATAGGCCGCCACGTCCTCGCCGTGCTTGGCGAGCTTGAAGGTCATCTTCGACTTGCCCGAACCGCCGTGGGTGTCGACGAAGGCCGTCGGGTCGGCCACGTATTCGGTCAGCAGGGCTTCGTCCCAGACCATGCCGGCGGCGCCGACGGCGAGGATGCCGTCGCCATACTTGAAGTCGGGCACCGAGGCGACTGCACGGCCGACCACACCGTAGAGGTTCGGGCCGGTCTTGCCGCCCTTCACGATCTCGGTGCCGTCATCGGCAACGATCGAATGGCAGGCCTTGCACTTCTTGAACTCGCTCTCGCCCTTGGCGGCATCGCCGGCGGCGAGCGCGGGGCCGGCGAGGGCGAGGGCAGCAGCGAGGGCGATCAGTCCGGTATTCATCTTCGGTCCTTCCTTGGCGTTCTGCATGGTGGTCGCATGGCAGACGCGGTTTCGCGCGCTGTTAGCACAGCGAATCTGCCCTGCGACTTGAGTTAAGTCAAATCACGCCCCGACGAAATCGGCCCCGCCGCCGGGGCCCCTTCGATTCGGCCGCCGCCGGCTGCGGCATCTCGCCGCGCCGCCGTCAGGCGCCCCCCACCCGCCTGTCCGTCGTCAGGAGAACGCGTGCGGGAACGTGGCCCTGAGCGCCCGGTCGAGATCGGCCATCGTGACCGGCAGCCCGAGGTCGACGAGGCTCGTCACCCCGTGTTCGCGGATGCCGCAGGGCACGATCCCCTCGAAATGGCTCAGGTCCGGCTCCACGTTGATGGCGATGCCGTGAAAGCTCACCCAGCGGCGCAGCTTGACGCCGATCGCGGCGATCTTGTCTTCGCGGGGTGCGCCGCCGGGGCCGGGCGCCCTGTCGGGCCGGGCGATCCAGACGCCCACGCGGTCGCTGCGGACCTCGCCCCGCACATTGAACTCGGCCAGCGCGGCGATGACCCAGTCCTCGAGCCCGCGGACGAAGGCGCGCACGTCGCGGCCCCGCCGGTTGAGGTCGAGCATGACATAGACGACCCGCTGGCCGGGCCCGTGATAGGTGTATTGCCCGCCACGCCCCGCGACATGGACAGGAAAGCGGCCGGGATCGGTCAGATCCTGTGGCCTGGCCGAGGTGCCGGCGGTGTAAAGCGCCGGGTGTTCCAGGAGCCAGATCATCTCGTCGGCGCGCCCGGCGGCGATGTCGGCCACGCGCGCCTCCATGAAGGCCAGCGCCTCCTCGTAGGGCACCGGCCCCTCGGTCGTCCGCCACTCCACCATCGCCGCCCCCGGTGCCCCGCGCCGCAGGGCAGGAATTCCCGACTGGCGGGATCGCCCGCCCGGGCGCATCATCGTTTCATTAACTGCTTCCCCCGCATGTTTCACGGGGATTTTGACCCAGGCAATTTGGAGAGTCCCATGCTGAAGATTTCGGCGTTTGCCGTCGCATTGACGATCGGCCTCGTTCTCACCTCCGCGATCACGGCCGCCCAGACCGAGGTTTCGCGACCCCATGCGCAGATGAACCGGCCGCTTTATGAAACGCTCCTGGGCCGGGGACGCGGCCACGGGCCGGAAAGCCGCTACCACCGGCTGCGCTGCGCCGCCCCGTCCGCCGCCCCGTCCGCGGCCCCGGCCGCCGCCCAATCCCCTGCGCCGGGCACCGCGGCCGCCGGCGCCACCGCGACCGCGGCGCCGCAGATTTCCTGCGCGGCCGGAAAACAGTGATTGCCAGAACTTCGGCCGGGGTTCAGACTTTTGGCGCATTGAATACCGCATTGGCGGGCCGGCTATTGCCGGTCCGCCGAACAGTTGAGCCGGGATCAGGAGATTTGCCATGAAAATGAAACAGCTCGCGGCGGCCAGCCTCGCGGTCACGCTCGGCGTGACGCCGGGCGCCGTTCCCGCCCCCGCCTATGCCGACGGCGGCGATGCGCTCGTCGGGGGCATTATCGGCGGCATCATCGGTGGCGCGATCGTCAATGAATCGCAGAAGAAGAAACGCACCACGACGGTGGTGCGCAAGTCCACCAGTTCGGGCGTGAGCACCGCCCAGCGCGAGGCCAACCGCGAGGTGCAGGTGGCGCTCAACTACTTCGGCTATCCGGTGGGCACGCCCGACGGGGTGCTCGGCCGCAACTCCCGCTCGGCGATCTCGGACTACCAGATGACGCTCGGCTATCCGGCGACGGGGCAACTGACGGAATATGAGCGCACGCTGCTCGTCGGCTCCTACCACCGTGGGGTGGCCGGGGGGGCGATGACCATGCAGCAGGCGGCGGCGAACCCGATGGGGATGCGCGGGCTTTTGCTGACCTGGCGCGACGAGGCCGCGGGCCTGCCGGCGCAGGGCCAGATGGCGGTGATGCCGGCAGCCCCCGCGGCGCTCGCCGCCCCGGTGACGGAGGCTGCCGCCGTGCCCGAGGCCGCACCCGAACCGGCCCCGGCCACGCCGGGCCTGCCGACCTTCCTCGGCGGTGCGGTAACCGAAGCCTCGCTCGCCTCGCAGTGCAACCGCGTGGGGCTGACGGCCTCGGCCGCGGGCGGCTATACCACGGTCGCCACCATGACCGACCCCGCCGCCGCACTCGGCGAACAGTTCTGCCTCGTCCGCGCCTTCACCATCGCGGAAGGCGAGGAGATGGCCGCCCGTGTTCCCGGCGCGACGCCCGAGATGATCCGCGACCAATGCGCGGGCTTCGGCCCGGCGATGCAGGCCGAGGTTGCGGCGCTCTCGCTCGACGGGGCCGAGAAGGTGCTGGCCGACACCCGTGCCTTTGCGCTTTCGACCGGGATGTCGCCCGCGCAGCTTGCCGCGACGGCGAAGATCTGCCTCTCGGTCGGCTATGCGCAGGATGACATGGACGTGGCGGTGGCCTCGAACCTCATTCTCGCGGCGCTGGGCGAGGGTGCCTACGCGGAACTTCTCGGCCATCACCTGAGCCAGGGCTTCGGCGCCACCCGGCGGCCCGACCTCGCCTTCGACTGGTACGACATCGCGCTGAAGGCCGCCGACGTGTCGGGCAGCGTGCCCTTCTCGCCGGGCCAGCCGGACCGGATGCAGCTTGTCCGCAAGGCCGCCTACACGATCGCCGGCCGCGCCGACCAGGCGGCGGCGCCCGAGGCCGTGCCTGCCGCGCTGCCGACCTTCGCCGCCCCCGCCGCGGCCGAGCCGGCCGCGCCGCAACAGACCGCGGCGGCGGAACCGGCAGCGCCCGTCGCGGCGGCGCCGACGCAGGCCTCGCTCACCGCCGAACAGGTGGACGCGCTGCCCCTGGCCGCCCGGCTGCCGTTCCTTCTCTTCCGCAACTGACGGCCCTTCGAACTCCCGCCGGCGGGCGCGTCCTTGCGCGCCCGTCATTTTTTTCGCGGCGGCCCACAAGCCCCCTTCACATCGCCAGAGCCATTGGCTAAGTAACGCCCACCTCGCTTGGGGGCGGTCGTTCCCAGGCCCGGTGCGGTTGTGGCGGAATTGGTAGACGCGCAGCGTTGAGGTCGCTGTGGGCTAACCCCCGTGGAAGTTCGAGTCTTCTCAACCGCACCATCACACTCTCTGCCTCACAGCTTGTCGAGAAGCCCGAGCAGGCGATCGAGGTCGCGCGCGCTGAGGTTCCGCGCCGTGCGCGCGGAAATCCGTGCCGCTGCCGGCACTGCGCGGGCGAGAAACGCGCGCCCCGCCTCGGTCAGCGAAATCTCCAGCCGCCGCCGGTCGGTGGACGAGGGCAGCGTCTCGACGAAACCCTTCCTCAGCAGCCGGTCGACCACCCCCTTGGTCGTCGCCGCATCCATCGCCACAAGCCGGCCGAGGTGGTTTTGCGACAGCGTGCCTTCCGCGGCGAGCTTGGCCATCACCGCGAACTGCGGCGGCGTGAGGTCGGGCATCTCGGCGGCGAAAATCTCCAGATGCCGCTGGTTCGCCAGCCGCAGCTTGAAGCCGATCTGATCCTCGAGCCGATAGGGTCTGTCATCCGCCACGCGCCGCTGCCTCCCGCATCCTCGGGATGAAATCCTAGACGCTCGCGCAGCGATGGCAAGGGTTGCGGTGCCGGGGCGTTGACGAAGAATTCGTTTGACAGCAAACAAAACCCGCCGCGTAATCCACGGCCACGGCCGGACGTGGTCCGGCGGCGGCGGAAGGGTCACGGCGATGCTGCCGACAGGGCAGGGCAAGGCGAGGCGGGCGGGTGAGCCGCAAACGTCGCCCTGCGACGCGGCGCCGCGCGACTGGCCCGAGACCCGCACTGCGGACGGACGGCTCCGCCTGGTCCACGGGCCGATCGACCTGATCTTCGACCTTGCCGGCCCCGCGCCCGAGGTTGCCCTGGCCGAGGCCGCCGCCCGGCGCGCTTTCGTCGGCGTCCTGGAGGCGCTCGTGGCCGAGCTTGCGCTGCTGCGCACCGCCGTGACGCCCGGCTCGCCCGATCCGGAGGGGCCGGTGGCGCAGCGGATGATGGCGGCCGTGCGCCCCCATGCGACCGCCTTCATCACGCCGATGGCCGCCGTCGCCGGCGCGGTGGCCGATCACATCCTGGCCGCGATCCGTGGCGCCGCCGATCTTCGCCGGGCGATGGTGAACAACGGCGGCGACATTGCGATCCATCTCGGGCCGGGCGAAAGCTGCCGCATCGGCATCCACGACCATCGCCATTTCGACCAGCTTGCCGGCGTGGTGGAGATCGCCGCCGCCGACGGTATCGGCGGCGTCGCCACCAGCGGCTGGCGCGGGCGAAGCCATTCGCTCGGCATCGCCGACGCGGTGACGGTTCTGGCCGCGACCGCGGCCGAAGCCGACGCGGCCGCGACGATGATCGCCAACGCCGTGGACCTGCCCGGATCGCCGCTCGTCGCCCGCCGCCCGGCGCGCGAGCTTGCCCCCGACAGCGACCTCGGCGACCGGCCGGTGACGGTTGACGTTGATCCGCTGCCACCGGCCGAGGTCGCCCGCGCGCTCGACCGGGGCGCAGCCCATGCCCGCAGCCTGCTCGACCGCGGGCTGATCCGCGCCGCCTTCCTCGTCCTTGAGGGGCAGGGCCGCAGCGTCGGCCGCGCCGAAACGATCCCGCTTCCGGAAGGAGATGCAGCATGACCGAGGTGAAAATCCGCAAGCTCGTGACCGTCGTCGAGGAGGTGCGGGCCGAGATGGGCCGGCCGATCAGCCCGCCCACTCGCCGCGCCGCCGCCATCGCGGTGATCGAGAACCCCTGCGCCGGGCGCTACGTCGAGGACCTCGAGAACCTCATGGCGATCGGCGAGGAACTGGGCGGCATCCTCGGCGAGGCGGCGGTCAGGGCGCTCGGCATCCGCCCCGATCAGGCGCAGAGCTATGGCAAGGCCGCGCTGGTGGGCGCGGATGGCGAGCTGGAACATGCCGCCGCGATCCTCCATCCGCGCCTCGGCAAGCCCTTGCGCGCCGCGGTCGAGAAGGGGGCGGCACTGGTGCCCTCCAACAAGAAGCGCGGGCCGATGGGCCATCCGCTCGACATTCCGCTTGGCCACAAGGACGCGGCCTATGTGCGTTCGCACTTCGACGGGATGGAGGTTTCGGTGAACGACGCGCCGCGCGCCGACGAAATCCTCGTCGCTGTCGCGGTGACCGATTCGGGCCGGCCGCTGCCGCGCGTCGGCGGGCTCCGCCACGAGGAGGCCGAGGGCAAGGACGGGCTGCGGTAGGCGACGGGCTGCCAGGTCGGGCGCCGGTCTCAGCCCTTGACGATTTCCGGCACCCGGGTCGCGGGCGGGGTGTTGCGGCTGCGGGTGGTGCGCACGATGCCGTCGATCACCGTCATGCCGACGCCGGGCAGGTTGCCCTGGTGGACCGAGCCGAGCATGGTCTTGCCGGGCGCGTGCTGGGCCATGTCGAGAAAGACGAAGTCGGCTGCCTTGCCCGGCGCGATGATGCCGCAGTCGAGATCGCGCATCCGCGCGGTGTTGCCGGTGGCGAAGCAGAAGGCGATCTCGGGCGGCACGTCGCCGAGCGAGGAGAGCATCGCCACCATGCGGAGGATGCCGAGCGGCTGGACGCCCGACCCGGCGGGCGCGTCGGTGCCGAGGATCACGCGTTCGGGTTGCTTGAGTTCGAAGGCGGTGCGCATCGCCAGCAGGCCCGCGCGTTCGTTGCCGTTATGGACGATCTCGATGCCCCTGAGGCAGCTTTCGCAGAGGCAGGTGATCTGATCGTCGGGCAGTGCGGTATGGCCGCCGTTGATATGGCCGATGATGTCGGCGTCCGCCTCAAGCACCACGTCCTTGTCGATCAGACCCGAGCCGGGGATCGACGGGCCGCCGGTATGGATGGTGGACTGGATGCCGTATTTGCGCGCCCATTTCACCATCTGCGCCGCCGTCTCGCCGGCCTTGACCGAGCCGAGCCCGACCTCGCCCAGAAGCCGGACACCGGCGGCGGCGAGGTCGCGGAAATCCTCCTCGACCATGCCTTCCTCGATCACCGGGGCGCCGGAATGGACCTTGACGCCCGAGGGGCGAAAGTTCTCGTACCAGCGCTGCGAGGCAATCGCCATCGCCTTGAGGCCGACGATGTCCTTCGGCCGGCCGGGCGCGTGGACCTCACCCGCCGAGATCATCGTGGTGACGCCGCCGTGCAGGCAGCTATCGATCCAGTTCAGCTGCTGCTGGCGCGGCGTGTAGTCGCCGATCACCGGGTGGACATGGCTGTCGATCAGGCCGGGGCAGAGGGTGACGCCCTTCGCGTCCACGATGGTCGTGGCCTGATCGGTGTCGAGGTCCGCCTCGCGGCCCACGGCGGCGATCCGGTCGCCCTCGCAGACGACGCAGTGGCCGTCGATCAGCGGCTCCTCGATCCGGCCGGAGAGGATCTGGCCGATGTTGCGGATGACGAGCTTGGTCTTGCCGGTGGCGGCGGGGGCGGCGTCGGCCATGAGAGCCTCTCGGTGCTGGTCTCGGATCGCCGGATCGTCCCACAGAATTCATTTGCGCGCAAATGTTTTGGACGGGCCGGCGGAGCTGAGCCGGGCGGGGCGGCCTAGCCTGCGAGGACGAGCCGCGCACCCGCCGCGGCGAGCCGGTCGGCGGGAACGGCATCGGGGGCGCGGTCGGTGACGATCTCGTCCACCTCGTCGAATCCCGCCACCGCGATGAGCCCGCGGCGGCCGAACTTGCTGTGGTCGGTCACCACCACCCGCCGTTCGCCGCGCGACAGCACAAGGCGGGCGAATTCCGCCTCTTCCAGCGCATAGTCCATCACCCCCGCCTCGTCGATCGCGCCGACCGAGATGATCGCATGGTGCACCGCGAACTGGGCGATGAAGTCGAGCGCCGACTTGCCGAACGCGGCCCCCGAATCCGACCTCAGCTCGCCCCCCGCCATGTAGACACGGTTGCCGTTCACGGTGGCGAGCGTGCGGGCGATGTCGGAGGAGTTGGTCACCACCGTCAGGCGGCGGTGGCGCATCAGCTCGCGCGCGACGAAGCTCGTCGTCGTGCCGGTGTCGAACATCACCGATTCGCCGTCGCGGATCGTCGCGGCGACGGCGCGGGCGATGGCGCGCTTGGCCTCGGCATTCTCGCGCATCCGCTTCTGGAACGGCGCCTCGCCGATCCGCCCGGCAAGCCCCACCGCGCCGTGGATGCGCAGCAGGGTTCCCGCCTCGGTCAGGGGCTTCACGTCGCGCCGGACGGTTTCGAGCGACACCCCGAGCCGCCCGGCGAGCGCCGAGATCGTCACCGCGCCCTCGGCTTCGAGGATTTCGAGGATGTCGACGTGGCGTTTGGACAGCATCTGGTGTTCCGGAAGTTGAAGTGATCTTAGGCGTCGCTGTGCGATTACGCAATATTCTGGCGGCATGCGGGCATGTAACGCACAAAAAACCACAAATCCGGATTGACGGAATCGGCATCTTCGGCCCAACCTTGGCAGAGCGGCGGGGCAGGGCGCGGCGCGCGTGCCCCCGACCACCGTCCGCACGACCGGCCTGGCCGGCATGAACAGGGGGTTCACCATGTCAAGGAAGACCGGACTTCTCATCCGCGGCCTCGCGGTCTCTGCGCTGGCGTTGGCGGCGGGGGTGGCGGGGGCGCAGGAATCGACCGACCCGATCAAGCTGACGCTGCATGACTGGACCGGCCAGCTCGTCACCACCCATCTGATGGGCGAGGTGCTGAAGCAGGCCGGCTACAACATCGAATACGTGCAGGCCGATTACCTGGCACAGTTTGCCGGCCTGGAGACCGGGGATCTGCATGTGGCGATGGAGATGTGGGAAACCACCGGCCGCGATGCGATGGACGCCTCCACCGCGACCGGCAAGACCGAGGTCTTCGGGGCGACCGGCATGAAGGCCAAGGAGGAATGGTGGTTTCCCTCCTACATGAAGGAGAAATGCCCCGGCCTGCCGAACTGGGAGGCGTTGAAGGATCCCGCCTGCGCCGAGGCGTTCTCGACCGCCGAGACGGCGCCGAAGGGGCGCTATCTCGGCGGGCCGGTGACCTGGGGCGGGTTCGACGACGAACGGGTGGAGGCGCTTGATCTGCCGTTCGAGGTGATCCATGCCGGCACCGACGCCGCGCTCTTCGCCGAGCTTGAAAGCGCCTATCAGCGCCAGGCGCCGATCATGCTGTGGATCTACGCGCCGCACTGGTCACAAGTGAAATACGAGGGCGAATGGGTCGAGTTCCCCGAATACACGCCCGAATGCTACAGCGACCCGGCCTGGGGCAGCAATCCGGACATGGCCTATGATTGTGGCAAGCCCTATGGCGAGATCTGGAAGGTCGGCTGGGCCGGCGTGAAGGACAAGTGGCCCGGCGCCTACAACGCGATCAAGGCCTTCACGCTCGACAATGCCGAGATGGGGGCGATGATCGCCGAGGTGGACCTGAACGGCAAGACCGTGGAGGCGGTCACCGCCGACTGGATGGCCGCGAACGAGGCGCGCTGGAAGGGTTGGATCGGCCAGTAGCGCCGTCCCTGCCCGAACCGGCATCCGCTGCCCGGCCCGGCCGGGCGGCACCACCTTCTATGCCCTGCGAGCCCCATGACCGACGCGCCGCGCCCGCCTTCTAAACTTGCCTGCCGCAACGTCTGGAAGCTGTTCGGCCCCCGTGCGGCCGAGACGCTTGCCGCCCTCGGGCCCGCGGCGGAGCCCGCGCGGCTTCAGGCGGCGGGGCTCGTGCCGGCGGTGCGCGGCGTCAGCCTCGAGGTGGCCGAGGGGCAGATATTCGTCATCATGGGGCTGTCGGGCTCGGGCAAGTCCACGCTCGTGCGCCTGATGTCGCGGCTGGTGGAGCCGACCGCGGGGGAAATCCTGTTCAACGGGCGCGATCTTCTCACCGCCTCGGAGCGCGAGATGGTGGAAATCCGCCGCCACAAGATGGGCATGGTGTTCCAGCACTTCGCGCTTCTGCCGCATCTCAGCGTGCTCGACAACGTGGCCTTCCCGCTTCACGTGCAGGGGGTGGCACGGGCCGAGCGCGAGGAACGGGCGCGCCGGATGATCGCGCTCGTCGGGCTTTCGGGCCGGGAAGCCGCCTCTCCGCGCCAGTTGTCGGGGGGCCAGCAGCAGCGGGTGGGCATCGCGCGGTCGCTCGCCGTCGAGCCCGAACTGTGGTTTCTCGACGAACCGTTCTCGGCGCTCGATCCGCTGATCCGCCGCGAGATGCAGGACGAGTTCGTCCGCCTGCAATCGGTCCTGAAGAAGACCATCGTCTTCATCACCCATGACTTCGACGAGGCGATCCGGCTCGCCGACCGCATCGCCATCATGAAGGATGGCGCCGTGGTGCAGGAGGGCACGCCGGAGGAGATCGTGCTGAACCCGGCCACCGACTATGTGCGCGAGTTCACCCGTTCGGTGCCGAAGGCCAAGGTGGTGCGGGTGACGCGCGCGATGCGCCCGCCGGCAGGCGGCGCACCCGCCGTCAGCATCGGCGCGCGCGCCACCGTGGCCGAGGCCGCGGCCCTCTTCCTCGACGGGGCCGAGGCGGTCGCGGTCACCGGCGAGGATGGCGCGACGCTTGGCCATCTTCACCGCGACGACGTCGTGCGGCTGATGCTCGGGGGCTGAGATGGCGCGGGGAAGGGACATCGCGGTCTGGGGGCTCGCGCTCGCCGCGTTCCTGCTGCTGTGGCTTGCGGGTGCTGCGGCGCTCCCCTGGGCGTTCGAGGTGCCGAAGGGCTGGACCGTGCCGGCCGCGCGCTGGATCACCGCCTTCACCAAATGGCTTCTGAACGACGCCACCTTCGGCCTTTTCACCTTCGCCGAATTCACCCGCTTCATCGCCGCCGTCATCGACCTGCCCTACCGCTTCGTGCTGTCGATCCTCTCGACGGGGTTTCTGGAGGGGCAGGGCTCGGCGGCGGTGCAGATCCTGCCGCCGCTGCCCTGGCTTGGCGTCGCCCTGGTCTTCGCGCTCTTCGGCCTCTGGGCCGGGGGGGCGGGGCTGGCCGTGCTGGTCCTCGCCTGCTTCGCGTTCCTGCTGCTCTTCGGCCAGTGGCAGAGCGCGATGGTGACGCTGGCCTCGATCCTCGTCGCGGTGCCGCTCGGCGTCGCGGGCGGGCTCGCGCTCGGCGTCCTGTGCTGGCGCCATCCCTGGGTGTCCCGGGGGGTCAGGCCGGTTCTCGACCTGATGCAGACGATCCCGGTCTTCGCCTATCTCGTGCCGATCCTGATCCTTTTCGGCTTCGGCCCGACGGCGGCGGTGGTGGCGACGCTGATCTACGCGATGCCGCCGATGACGCGGGTGACGGAACTGGCGCTCGCGCGCGTGCCCGACGAGATCCAGGACCTTGGCCGGATGGTCGGCTGCACGCCCCGCCAGATGCTCTGGCGCGTCATGGTGCCCTCGGCGCGCGACGGGCTCATGGTCGGCGTCAACCAGGTGATCATGCTGAGCCTCAACATGGTCATCATCGCCTCGATGATCGGCGCGGGCGGGCTCGGCTTCGATGTCCTGGCCGCGCTCAGGACGCTCGATTTCGGCGCCGGGCTCGAGGCGGGCCTCGCCATCGTCGCGCTCGCCATCGTGCTCGACCGGCTGAGCCAGGCCGCCGCCCGCCGCCGCGGCGAGCCGCGGGCGGGAACCTGGGTGGCGCGGCATCCGTATCTGGCCGGCGGCGTGGCGACGATCCTGGTCGCGGTGCTCCTGGGGCTTGCCGTGCCGGCGGTGCGGGACTGGCCCGCGGCCTGGGTGCTTTCCACCGGCACGTTCTGGAGCCGGATCGTCGAATGGATCAACGTCAACTACTTCGACGCGATCGAGGCGGGCAAGAACGCGGTGCTGCTCAACATCCTCGTGCCCTTCAAGCGCCTCCTGCTCGGCCTGCCCTGGCTCGGTGTCTCGGGGCTTCTGGCGGTAGCGGGCTGGCGCCTCGGCGGCTGGCGGCTGGCGGCCCTTGCCGGGATGCTGGCGACGCTCATCGCCGTGACGGGGCAGTGGGAAAAGGCGATGATCACCGTCTATCTCTGCGGCATCTCGGTGCTTTTCGCGATGCTGATCGGCGTGCCGATCGGCATCCTCGCCGCCGAGCGCGAGCGGCTCTGGACGGTGGTGCGGGTGGTGATCGACACCTTGCAGACGCTGCCCTCCTTCGTCTACCTGATGCCCGCGGTGATGCTGTTCCGCGTCGGCGACTTCACCGCGATGATCGCGGTCGTGGCCTATGCCGTGGTGCCCTCGGTCCGCTACACGGTGCTGGGGCTCAAGGGCGTCGATCCGCGGCTGATCGAGGCGGGCCGCGCGATGGGCGCGACCGGGTGGCAGATCCTCGCCCGGATCAAGCTGAGGCTGGCGCTGCCGGAGATCCTGCTCGGTCTCAACCAGACGATCATGTTCGCGCTCTCCATGCTGGTCATCACCGCGCTCGTGGGCACCCGCGATCTGGGGCAGGAGGTCTATATCGCGCTGACCAAGGCCGATCCGGGGCGGGGTCTCGTGGCCGGCCTCGCCGTCGCCTTCATCGCGATCATCGCCGACCGGTTGATCCATGCCGGCGCGCGCGCCGCGCGGGCGCGGCTCGGGCTCGGGGAGGCGGCGGGATGACGCCGGGCGCCGGAAGGGCGGAGCCTGCGGGAGCCTCCGGCGGGGGTATTTGGCGCAACGAAGAAGGAGCGGGCGCATGAGCCTCGGTCGCATCCGCGCGCTGCCCTGCTGGCGGGGCGGGATCGCGGCGGCGCCGCTGCGGGGCGGGCTGTCGAACGAAAGCTGGAAGGTGACGGACGACGCCGGCGCCCATGTCGCGCGCTTCGGCGAGGATTTCCCCTTCCACCACGTCGCCCGCGCCAACGAGGCGATGGCGGCGCGGGCGGCGCATCGGGCGGGTTTTGCGCCCGAGGTGGAATATGCCGCCCCCGGGGTGATGGTCTCGCGCTTCCTGGCGGCGCGGACCTGGGGCGAGGCGGACCTGCGCGCCGATCCCGGGCGGGTGGGGCATTTCCTGGCGGAGTTCCACCGCAGGATGCCGGGCGAGGTGTCGGGCCCCGGCGTCATCTTCTGGGTCTTCCATGTGATCCGCGACTATGCCCGGACCCTTGCGGCCCGGGCAGGCCGCTTCGCCGGCGATCTTCCCCGCCTCGTCGCCGTCGCCGAGGCGATGGAGGCGGCGCAGGTGCCGCTGCCGATCGTCTTCGGCCATCACGACCTGCTGCCGGCGAACTTCCTCGAGGATGCGGCGGGGCGGCTCTGGCTCATCGACTATGAATATGCGGGCTTCGGCACCGCGATGTTCGACCTCGCCGGGGCCGCGTCGAATGCCGGAATGGCGCCGGCGGAGGCGCGGGCGCTCCTGGCCGCCTATTTCGGCGCCGCGCCCGATGCCGCCACCCTGCGTGCCTTCGATGCGATGCAATGCGCGAGCCTCGCCCGCGAGGCGATGTGGGCGATGGTGTCGGAAATCTTCCTCGCCGCACCGGGCGCCGACTACGACAGCCATGCCCGCGAGTATCTCGGCCGGCTCGACGCCGCGCTCGACCGCTACCAGTCCTCTCACGGAAAGATCCCATCATGACGCTTCCTTCCCACGCCCAGATCGTCGTCATCGGCGGGGGCATCATCGGCTGTTCCACCGCCTACCATCTGGCGCGCGACCACCGGGCGGATGTGGTGCTTCTGGAACAGGGCCGGCTCACCTCCGGCTCCACCTGGCACGCGGCGGGGCTGGTGGGGCAGCTGCGCTCTTCGGCCGGGGTCACGCGGGTGCTGAAGTATTCGGTCGATCTCTACAAGGGGCTTGCAGCCGAGACCGGGCTCGAGACCGGCTGGAAGATGACCGGCTGCCTCAGGCTCGCCACCAACGCGGACCGCTGGACGGACTACCGCCGGCTCGCCACCACGGCGCGGAGCTTCGGGATGGAGATGCACCTGATCTCTCCGGCGGAGGTCAAGCGGATGTGGCCGCTGATGGAGGTCTCCGATCTGGTGGGGGCAAGCTGGCTGCCGACCGACGGGCAGGCCTCGCCCTCCGACATCACCCAGTCGCTCGCGAAGGGTGCGCGGATGCACGGAGCGAAGATCGTCGAGGGCGTGCGGGTCACCGGCTTCGGCATGACGGGCGACCGCATCGTCAGTGTGAAGACGAGCGGCGGAGAGATCGCCTGCGAGGCGGTCGTCAACTGCGCCGGCCAATGGGCCCGGCAGGTCGGCGCCCTGGCGGGGATCAACGTGCCACTCCAGCCGGTGAAGCACCAGTACATCGTCACCGAGAGGGTCGAGGGGCTGGCCGCGGACGCGCCGACGCTCCGCGATCCCGACCGGCGGACCTATTTCAAGGAGGAGGTCGGCGGCCTGGTGATGGGCGGCTACGAGCCGAACCCGCAGGCATGGACAACCGGCGACGTGCCCGACGACTGGGAATTCCGGCTCTTCGACGACGATTTCGACCATTTCGAGCAGCACATGGGCCAGGCCATCGCCCGGGTTCCGGCGCTGGCCGGGGCGGGCGTCAAGCAGATGATCAACGGGCCGGAAAGCTTCACGCCGGACGGCAACTTCATCCTCGGCGCCGCGCCGGAATGCGCCAACATGTTCGTCGGCGCGGGCTTCAACGCCTTCGGCATCGCGTCGGGGGGCGGGGCGGGCTGGGTGCTGGCCGACTGGGTGATCAACGGCGAGGCGCCCCTGGACCTCTGGACGGTCGACATCCGGCGCTTTGCTGAGATGCACCGCGACCGGCGCTGGGTCTGCGACCGCACGCTCGAGGCCTATGGCAAGCACTACACCGTGGGCTTCCCGCACGAGGAATACGAAAGCGGCCGGCCGCGCATCGTCTCGCCGCTCTACGAGCGTCTCAAGCGCCGCCGCGCCGTCTTCGGGTCGAAGCTCGGCTGGGAGCGGCCGAACTGGTTCGCGCCCGAAGGCGTGGAGCCGCGCGACCTCTATTCGATGGGCCGGCAGAACTGGTTCCCCCATGTCGGAGAGGAGCACGCCCATGTGCGCGAGGCGGTGGGCGTCTTCGACCAGTCGTCCTTTGCCAAATACGAGGTGACCGGGCGCGACGCGGCGCGCGCGCTGGAACATGTCTGCGCCAACCGGGTGGATCGCGCGCCGGGACGGCTGACCTATACCCAGCTTCTGAACAGCCGCGGCGGCATCGAATGCGACCTGACGGTGGCGCGGCTTGCCCCAGACAAGCAGGGGGGGGACCGCTTCTACATCGTCACCGGCACCGGCTTCCGCACCCATGACGCGGCCTGGATCGCCGAGCACCTTCCCGCGGGCGATGTGGCGATCCGCGACATCACCGAGGACTGGGGGGTGCTGTCGCTGATGGGGCCGAAGGCACGGGAGGTGCTGGCGAAGGTCACGCCCGCGGATGTGTCGAATGCCGCCTTCCCCTTCGGCCATGTCCGAGAGATCACCATCGCCGGCGCCGAGGTGCGGGCGCTGCGCGTGACCTATGTGGGCGAGCTTGGCTGGGAACTGCATGTGCCGCTTGACGCCACCGGCGCGGTCTTCGACGCGCTGATGGCGGCGGGGGCGCCCGAGGGCATCCGTCCGATCGGCTACCGCGCGCTCGAATCTCTCAGGCTCGAGAAAGGCTATCGCGCCTGGTCCTCGGACATCACGCCAAACGACACGCCGTTCGAGGCGGAGCTCGGCTGGGCGGTCAAGCTGGGGTCGAACACCGACTTCATCGGACGCGCGGCGCTTCAGGCCCAGGCGGGCAGGCCGCTGGCGAAGCGCCTCGCTTGCTTCACCATCGCCGATCCGGAAGCCGTTCTGGTCGGGCGCGAGACGATCCTGAGGAACGGGCAGCCGGTCGGCTATCTGACCTCGGGCGGCTACGGTTACACCGTCGGACACTCCATCGGCTATGGCTACGTGCGAAACTCCGAGGGGGTCAGCGACGACTACCTTGCCTCGGGGGCCTACGAACTGGTCGTCGCCAATGAACGCTTCCCGGCGCAAATCGCGCTCCGGCCGCTTTACGACCCCGAAAACCTGAAGGTGAAGGCATGAAGGCCGATCGTCACGCAAGGATCGTCATCATCGGTGCCGGGGCGATCGGCTGCGCCATCGCTTGGCACCTCGCCGAGCAGGGCGAAACCGACGTGCTCGTGCTGGAGAAGGCGCAGGTCACGCACGGGTCCACCTGGCATGCGGCCGGGCTCGTCGGGCAGTTGCGGGGCAAGCGGGCGCTGACGCGGCTGATGCAGAACTCGGTCGCGGTCTTCGACCGGCTGGCCGGCGAAACCGGCATGGCCACCGACTGGAAGAAGGTCGGCTCGCTTCGCCTTGCGGCATCGGACGCGCGCTGGAGCGAGATTCGCCGGTCGGTCCAGCTGGCCAAAAGCTTCGGCTTCGAGGCGCACCTGGTCTCGCCCGGCGAGGCGAAGGCGATGTTCCCCCATATCGACCGGAAGGGCGTTGTCGGCGCCGCCTGGATTCCGACCGACGGCCACATCGACCCCTATGCGGTGACGATGGCCTTTGCCGCCGGCGCCCGGAAGGGCGGCGTCAGGATCGAGGAGGGCGTGACCGTCACCGCGATTCCGGTGAAGGGGCGCCGGGCGCTCGGCGTCGTCACCGATCACGGCACGGTCTCGGCCGATATCGTCGTGAACGCGGCGGGCTACTGGGCGCGGCGGGTCGGCGCGATGGCGGGGGTGCCGGTCGCGGCGGGCGTGGTGGAACACCAGTATTTCGTCACCGAAAAGGGGCTCGATGTCCCCGACACCCTGACGACGCTGCGCGACCCGGATCACAATTTCTACCTCAAGCCCGATGTCGGCGGGGCCTGGGCCATCGGCGGATGGGAGGAGGGGACGCGCCCGCTGTGGAACCAGTGGGCGCCCTTCGACTTCGCGCGCGAACTTTTCCCGGCGAACATGGAGCGGCTGGAGCTTTTCGCGCTGCCCGCCGCCGAACGCCTGCCGGTCCTGAACGAGATCGGCATCCGGACCGTGATCAACGGCCCGATCCCGGTGTCGGCGGATGGCGAGCCGATCATGGGCCTCGCCCCGGACCTCGACAACTTCTATCTCGCCTGCGGGTTCACCGCCGGCATCGCCGCGTCGGGCGGGGCGGGCGAGGCGATGGCGAACTGGATCCTCAGGGGCGACCCGGGGCTCGATCTCTGGCCGTTCGACGCGCGCCGCTTCGGGGCGCCGCATGCGCGGGCCTCCTGGCTCGCGGCCCGGGCGGTCGAGGCCTATGCCGGCTACTACAAGGTCCACTGGCCGGGCGAGGAGCATCATGCGGGGCGCGGCCTGCGCCGGTCGCCGCTGCACGAGGCACTGAAGGCCGCGGGCGCGGTCTTCGGCTCGCGCTTCGGCTGGGAACGGCCGAACTGGTTCACCGCCTCCGACCCCTCGGCCACCGACACCCCGAGCTTCGAGGGCAAGCCCGGCTGGCACGGGGCGGTGGCCGCGGAGGTGCGCGCGATCCGCGAGGGCGTGGTGCTGGTCGACCAGACCTCCTTCTCGAAGTTCGAGCTTTCCGGCCCCGGCGCGCAGGCGGCGCTGAACCGGATCGCGGCGGCGGATGTTTCCGGCGCGCCGGGCCGGGCGATCTATACCCAGCTTCTGAACGAGCGGGGCGGGATCGAGGCCGACGTGACCATCCAGCACCGCGGCGAGGAGGATTTCCTGATCGTCACCGGATCGGGCTTCGGCGTGCGCGACGGCAACTGGATCACGCGCGCGCTGCCCGAGGGGCTGAGGCTGCGCGACGTGACCAATGCGCTTGCCGTCCTCAACATCTGCGGGCCGAGGGCGCGCGATGTGCTCGCCTCGGTCACCGACGCCGACCTCTCGAACGAGGCCTTCCCCTTCCTTGCCGCAGGCGAGATCGGCGTCGGCCATGCGCCCGCCTTCGCGGTGCGCGTCGGCTATGTCGGCGAACTGGGGTGGGAGCTTTACATCCCCACCGAATACGCCGGCCACGTCTACGACACGCTCAAGGCGGCCGGCGCTCCCTACGGGCTGCGCGACGCGGGCTACCGGGCGATCGAGAGCTGCCGGCTGGAGAAGGGCTATCTCTACTGGTCCTCGGACATCACCCCCGAGACGACACCCGCCGAGGCGGGCCTTGGCTTTGCCGTGGCGATGGGCAAGGGCGACTTCACCGGTCGTGCCGCTCTGGCCGCCGAGGGCGCGCCGAAACGGCGGCTGGTGACGCTCGCGGTCGATGGCTTCGCCCCGTTCCTGTCGGGCGAGACGGTGCTTCATGACGGACGGCCCGTGGCCTCGCTGACCAGCGCGGGCTACGGCCACCACCTCGGCAAGACCATCGGCTTCGCCTATGTTCCGGTCGGGATCGCGGGCGGGCAGGGCTTCACCATCGAGGCATTCGGCAAGCCCTATGCCGCGACCCGGGGGCCGCGGTGCCTTTATGACGCGAAGATGGAAAGGCTGAAGGCATGAGCGACCTCGACCTCGCCCGCGACGCGATCGCCTCGGTTCCGGTGCTGAGGGGGGCGGGCGTGCCCGAACGGCTTGGTGGCCTCACCAACCTTGTCTTCAGGGTCGGGGACTTCTGCCTGAGGATCCCCGGCAGGGGCACCGAGGAATTCATCGACCGCGCCAACGAGGCGGTGGCTGCGCAAGAGGCCGCCAGGGCCGGCGTCAGCCCCGAGGTGATCCACATGGACGCGGCGACCGGCGTGATGGTGACCCGCTTCGTCGACGGCGCCGTGACGATGAGCGCGGAAAACTTCCGCACCCGCCGGGGTGCCCCCGGACGGGCCGGCGCGGTGTTCCGCCGGCTGCACGAGTCCGGCGCGGTCTTTCCCTTCCGCTTCGAGCTTTTCTCGATGATCGACGATTACCTCGGCATTCTCGCCACGAAGGACGTGGCGCTGCCCGAGGGCTATCACGACGTGGTGCGCGAGGCAGGCGCGATCAGGGCGGCGCTGGCCGCGCGGCCGCTGCCGCTCGCGCCCTGCCATTGCGATCCGCTGTGCGAGAACTTCCTCGATACCGGTAAGGTCATGTGGATCGTTGACTGGGAATATTCCGGCATGAACGACCCGATGTGGGATCTGGGCGACCTGTCGGTGGAGGGCGGGTTCGGCGCGGACCAGGACGAGGAGATGCTTCAGGCCTATTTCGGTGCGGAACCCACGGCGCGCGACCGTGGGCGGATGGTGATCTACAAGGCGATGTGCGACCTGCTCTGGACGCTCTGGGGCCTGATCCAGCTTGCCAACGGCAATCCGGCCGACGATTTCCGCACCTATGCCGAGGGCCGGTTCGCCCGCTGCCGGCGGCTCATGGCCGACCCCGCCTTCGCCCGCCACCTCGCCGCCGTCGCCGCCTGAGATCAGCCGCCCGACCGGGCGAGCCGGCTCGACAGCAGATCGCCCGTCTCCGCGAGGATCGGGTAGGCGATCATCGTCACCGCGGAATTGATCTGCTTCAGCGCGCGCAGCGTTTCCTGGTGGATGTTCGACGTCTCGATGCTTTCGCTCAGCCCCATCTTCAGCCGGTCGAGGTGCGACCGCTGCAACGCCTGTTCGAGGTCGCGGACGCGGTCCTTTTCCTCGACGAGCGCGCGCGCCGCGTCGGGATTGAGCGTCATCAGGACGTTGAGCCCGGCCTGCGTGTTGGCCAGAACCCGGTCGTGGAAGTCGCGGATCTCGCGCCAGCCGGTGTCGGAAAAGACGGTCCCGTTGCGGTCGAGCCGCTGCGCGAGCGCGAGCATCGTATCGGCGATGGCGTTGCCCGCGCTTTCCAGGTTCACCGCCATGTCGGCCAGTTCCAGGGCGCGGTTCGACACATCCTCGTCGTTCAGGTTGCGCTGCAATTTCGCCAGGTAAAGCTTTATGTTGATGTGCATCTTGTCGATCTCGGCCTCGCGGGCGCGGATTGCCTCGGCCACCGTTTCGTTCCAGCCGGCATAAAGCCCGATGACCGATCGCAGCATCGCCTCCACCGCCTCGCCCATCTGCAGGATCTCGCGCGCGGCGCAGGCGAGCGCGCGGCCGGGCTGGTCGAAGGCCGCATCGTCGAGCGCGCTCGTGCGACCGAGGCTCGCCACCTCGCTCGGCTCGCGCACCCAGCGCGACACGACGGCGAGGAGGGGGCGGATCGCGGGCAGCGCGAGGATCGCCAGCACGAAGTTGAAGGCGAGATGCATGTTGATCACGCGCTGGGCCGGGGTATCCCCGAGCAGATCCAGGGGCGGCGCGAAAGCCGAAAGCGCAAAGAGCGCCACGATCGCGCCACCGCCGCGCACCACGAGATTGGAGATCACGGCCCGGCGCCCGTCGGTGGCCGCGCGCGAGGTGAGCATCCAGGCGGTGATCGTGCCGCCGAGGTTGGCGCCGAGCACCATCGCAACACCCGCCGACACCGGCAGGATGCCGTCGGCGGCGAGCGTCACGAAGAGAAGCACCGCCGCCACCGACGAAAGCACCGCCCAGGCAAAGGCCGCGCCGATGACGAAGGCGGTGACCGGATCGCCGCCGAGATAGGACATGACGGCCACGACCGCGCGGCTGCCGGACAGGGGTTCCGTCGCCGTCCGGATCATCGAGAGCGAAACGAAGATGAGCGCAAGGCCGATCAGCACCCGGCCCGCCATCCGCCACTCGCGCGACTGGGCCCTGAGGAACAGCGCCACGCCCGCCACCAGCAGCACCGGAACCAGCCAGTCGGCACGGGTCAGGAGGATGCGCGCGACCACCGCCGAGCCGAGATCGGCGCCCAGGAGGATGGCGACCCCGGCGGTGACGGCAAGTGTTCCCGCGCCGACGAAATTGGTCGTGAGGATGGCGACGGCGGTGGAGCTTTGCAGGCCCACCGCGGCGGCAAGGCCCGCCAAGGCCGAAAGGATGCGGCTTTCCCCGCCCCGGCGGAGGAGCCGCCTGAGCGGCACCGACCAGCCGCGTTCCACTCCGGTGCGGACCAGCCGCACCGACCAGATGAGAAGCGCCGCGGCGCCGGCGACGTGGAGGACGAAGAGGAGCGGGGAGGTTTCGGCCAACGGTTCTGTCCTGTTCTGGATCTGAGTCGCGCTGTCATAAAACTGTCATAAAACATTTACAATCCGTCTGCCCGTCCCGCGCCGGCGCGCAACGGCCATTGACCCTGCCGCGGCTCGCGTCCCAGATGGCGGAAAGGGGCGCGCATGGCCTTCACGTTACGCCAGCTTCAGTTCTTCGTCGCGGCCGCCGAGACCGGCAGCGTCTCGGGCGCGGCGCGGGCGTTGTCGATTTCGCAGTCCTCGGTCACCGAGGCGATCCAGTCGCTCGAGGCCGATCTCGGCGTGACGCTGTTCGACCGCCGGGCGCGGGGGCTCGACCTCACGCACAAGGGCTCGCTGTTCCTGCGCCATGCGACGCAGATTCTCGGCGACGTGTCGAACGCGCGCATGGCCTTTCAGGAAGATGCCGGCCCGATGGCGGGGCGGCTGTCGCTGGGCGTGACCTCGCTTGTCGCGGGCTATGTGCTGTCGGACATCCTGTCACGCTTCCGTCGCGCCTGGCCGCAGGTGGAACTGTCGGCGATCGAGGACAACGGCGACTATCTCCAGCACCTGCTGATCGGGGGCGAGCTCGACGTGGCGGTGATGCTGACCTCCTCGATCCGCGACCGGGCGGCGATGCATGTCGAATCGCTCCTCGTCTCGCCCTACCGGCTCTGGCTGCCGCTCGGCCATCCCTTGACCGACGCCGAGGCGATCGCTCTCGACCAGCTCGCCGGCGAGCCGCTGATCCTCCTGACCGTGGACGAGATCGAGGAGAGCACGCGGCGGCTGATGGCGGCGCTGTCGGTCAAGCCCGACATCGCCTTCCGCACCCGCTCGGTCGAGGCGGTGCGAAGCCTTGTCGCCACCGGCGCCGGCGTGGCGCTCCTGCCCTCGCTGGTCTACCGCCCGTGGTCGCTGGAAGGCGACCGGATCGAGATCCGCGACGTCTCGGGCGACCTGCCCTCGGTGCAGGTCGGGCTTTGCTGGCGGAAGGGCGCGCCCCTGTCGCCCGTCGCGCGCGCCTTCCTGCGCTCGGCCCAGGGCGCGGTTCCCGAGCGCTGATCCATCGGTTACGCCGATTCGACATATCTGGTTTTTGATATTGCGAATGATCGTCCCGGGACGCACAGTTTCAGGTGACGGGCGCGCGGGGGGCGCGATCCGTCCATCCGGGGGGGATCGCAGATGGACATGTCGGTTTCGCGTATGGTTCGGGTATTGGCGCTGCCGGTCGCGGTGGCCTGGGGCATCGCCGCCGCGGCGCAGGATGCGCTTTCGGTCGTGGATGGCTACCTGGCCGCGTGGAACGCCCACGACAGCGCCGCAGCGGCGGCCTATTTCGCCGACGGGGTCGTCTATTACGATGCCTCGGTCGGCACGCCGGTCGAGGGCCGGGACGCGGCCAAGACGCAGGTGATCGACGCCTTCCTCAACGCCGCGCCCGATGCGGTCTGGACCCGCGACGGCGATGCCATCGTCAGCGACGGGGCGGTCGCCTTCGAATGGACCTTCGGCGGCACCAACAGCGGCGACTGGGCCGATGGCACCAAGGCCACCGGCAAGAGCTTCAGTTTCCACGGCATGTCGATCTTCCGCGTCGAGGACGGCAAGATCGTGCGCCAGTCGGACTATTACGACGCGCTCGGCTTCTACAAGCAACTGGGCCTGATGTAACGGGCCCGCGACAGGAGAGGTAACAACATGACGAAACGGTTCCTGATGACCACGGCTGCCCTGGCGCTTGCCGGCGCCGGCGCCGCCTCGGCCCAGATGACGGCGGTGGGAGAGGGCGAAGGCCAGCTCGATATCGTCGCCTGGCCGGGCTACGTCGAGCGCGGCGAGACCGACAAGGCCTATGACTGGGTGACCAAGTTCGAGGAGGCCTCGGGCTGCAAGGTCAACATCAAG
>JAUQYA010000094.1 GCA_030837785.1 Albidovulum sp. | reverse complement strand
GAACATCGCCGCCGGTGTGGCGCATGTGAACTCCTCGTTCAACAACACCAAGATCCTGATCTCCGACGTCCAGGGCAACGCGATCGCCTGGTCCTCGGCCGGCACGATGGGCTTCAAGGGCTCGCGCAAGTCGACGCCCTACGCCGCCCAGATGGCTGCCGAGGATGCCGGTCGCAAGGCCCAGGAACACGGCGTCAAGACGCTGGAGGTCGAGGTGCAGGGCCCCGGTTCGGGGCGTGAATCGGCGCTCCGCGCTCTTGCGGCCGTCGGCTTCAACATCACGTCGATCCGTGACGTGACGCCGATCGCCCACAACGGCTGCCGCCCGCCGAAGCGCCGCCGCGTCTGATACGGCATTCCGCCACCCGGGTCCTGTCGCGAGGCATGGCCGGGGTGGCCTTCGCATTTTCCTCGGGCGTTCCCGGGCTTCGGACATGGGCCGGGAGCAGGTATGGAGGCAGAACGCATGATCCACAAGAATTGGGCCGAACTGATCAAGCCGCAGCAGCTCGAGGTCAAGCCGGGCAACGACCCGCAGCGGCAGGCGACGCTGGTCGCCGAACCGCTGGAGCGGGGCTTCGGCCTGACGCTCGGCAACGCGCTGCGGCGCGTGCTGATGTCGTCGTTGCAGGGTGCAGCGATCACCAGCGTGCAGATCGACAACGTCCTGCACGAATTCTCGTCCGTCGCGGGCGTGCGCGAGGACGTGACCGACATCGTCCTCAACCTCAAGGGCGTCAGCCTGAAGATGGAAGTCGAGGGGCCGAAGCGGCTTTCGATCTCGGCCAAGGGCCCCGGCGTCGTCACCGCGGGCGACATTTCGGAATCGAACGGCATCGAGGTCCTGAACAAGGATCACGTCGTCTGCCACCTCGACGAGGGCGCGGACCTGTTCATGGAACTGACCGTCGATACCGGCAAGGGCTACGTCGCCGCCGACCGCAACCGGCCCGAGGATGCGCCGATCGGGCTGATCCCGATCGACGCGATCTATTCGCCGGTCAAGAAGGTCAGCTACGAAGTCCAGCCTACCCGCGAGGGTCAGGTGCTCGACTACGACAAGCTGACGATGAAGATCGAGACCGACGGCTCGCTGACGCCCGACGATGCGGTGGCCTATGCCGCGCGCATCCTTCAGGACCAGCTCGGCATCTTCGTCAACTTCGAGGAGCCCGAGGCCGCCGGCAAGGGCGAGGCCGAGGAGGGGCTGGAGTTCAATCCGCTCCTGCTCAAGAAGGTCGACGAGCTGGAGCTTTCGGTGCGCTCGGCCAACTGCCTGAAGAACGACAACATCGTCTATATCGGCGACCTGATCCAGAAGACCGAGGCGGAAATGCTCCGCACCCCGAACTTCGGCCGCAAGTCGCTGAACGAGATCAAGGAAGTGCTTTCGGGCATGGGCCTGCATCTCGGCATGGAAGTCGAGGACTGGCCGCCGGAGAATATCGAAGACCTCGCCAAGCGCTTCGAGGACCAGTTCTGATTGACTTTGCGGGGGCCGTGGCCTAGACGGCCCCCGGAAATGCCCGGACGACCGGGGACGATACGGGCCGGATGGCCCCAAGGAGAGCGGCGCGAGGACCACGCCCGCCGGACAAAGCAAAAAACGCGATAGGAGTTGAAAGATGCGTCACGCTCGCGGCTACCGCCGCCTGAACCGCACCCATGAGCACCGCAAGGCGCTTTTCGCCAACATGGCCGGGTCGCTCATCGAACACGAACAGATCAAGACCACCCTTCCCAAGGCGAAGGAACTGCGTCCGATCATCGAGAAGCTCATCACGCTGGCCAAGCGCGGCGACCTGCATGCCCGCCGTCTCGCGGCCGCGCAGCTCAAGCAGGACATGCACGTGGCGCGTCTCTTCGATGTGCTCGCCCCCCGCTACAAGGAGCGTCAGGGCGGCTATGTGCGCATCCTGAAGGCCGGTTTCCGCTACGGCGACATGGCACCGATGGCGATCATCGAATTCGTCGACCGCGATCCCGAGGCCAAGGGCGCCGCCGACAAGGCCCGCCTTGCGGCCGAGGAAGCGGCAGAGGCGTAATCGGCCGCGCGCCGCGTGCCGGCCGGAATTGGAAAGCCCCGCCGAGCGATCGGCGGGGCTTGTCTTTCGGTCCGGCCCGGCCGCGGCTGCCGCCGCCGGTCGGAAAAGGTCAGTTGGCGCCGGCCCGCGCCTGCCGCCGTTCGCCCAGCGTTTTCTCGGCAACACTTTGAATTATTTCGGCAAGCTGCGCATCCGCGACGGGGGTTGCGCCAAGAAATTCGAGAAGATCGGTCCGGACAGAATCGGGAAGCCTCATGAGGCTGGCAAACAGGCCGGGATTGATCGTAAGCAAAATGGTAACCCTCACAACGAAGCGGACTATGGCGCACAATTTACGGTTGACCGATCTGAAAGCAACTTGTCTAAAAGGACATGTCTGGAATGCCGACACTTGATCCTATTTTGCATAGCCTGGCGCTGATGGCGCCGGCCGGCTATTTCATCGGATTGCACATCCGCTATGCCTCGCCGCTGATGCAGTTTTCGAACTACAACCAGGACTGGCTCGACAACTATACCGAGAAGGCCTACGCGCTCCGCGACCCCACGATTGCCTGGGGCTTCAGCAAGGAGGGCGCGTGCCGCTGGGCTGACATCGACATTCCCGATCCCTTCGGACTTTTCGCCGAGGCCAGGAAGTTCGGGCTCACCTTTGGGCTGACCGTTGCCTGCGGCCCCGTCAGGTCGCGCACGATCTCGAGCTTCGCGCGGTCCGACCGCGATTTCCTCGACGACGAAATCGAGAGGATCACCCATCTGGTGCGGCGCCTGCACGACATCACCGAGCCTCCCGAAAGCCTGACGACGGCCCAGATCGAGGCGCTGCGGCTGATCGCGGCCGGGGACCGGCACGCGGCGGCGGCGAACAAGCTGAACATTTCCGAAAGCGCGCTCAAGGCGCGCCTCCTGTCGGCGCGGCAGAAACTGCTCGCACGGACGACGGCCGAGGCGATCCAGCGCGCCAAGGACTACAGATTGCTGTGACCCCGTGCAGGCCGATCGCCTGCATGCGGGACCGGTGGGGTAAGTGAAGCGGGGGCAACGCATGCGCACCACAGTCCTGTCGTTCGCAAATCTCCATAACCACGGAGAGTTGTTTGCGAACCTCTTCCGGGCGCGGAAGCAGTCCTTCATCGTCGAGAAGCGCTGGAACCTCCCCGAGGCGCTCGACATGGAGTATGACCAGTACGACACGCCCGCCAGCCGCTGGATCGCCATCCACGACGACCGGGGGCAGGTCTATGCCGGCATCCGCCTGACCCCCACCACGGCGAAATGCGGCATCTACAGCTACATGATCCGCGACGCGCAGCGCGGGCTCTTGTCGAGCCTGCCGACGGACCTGCTTTACGACGAGGCGCCGGTCGATCCCAACATCTGGGAATGCACGCGCGTCTTCGTGCTGCATTCGACGCCGCAGATCATCCGCCGCCGGGTGCATGGCTACATGGTGGGGGCGATGGTGAAATCCGCGCGCGAGCTTGGCGCGACGCAGCTCATCGCGATCACCCCGGCGAACTGGCCGCGCTGGTATGGCCGCTGCGGCCTCACCGCGACGGCGGTCGGCCCGGTCACGTTCATCGACGACGGCGACTACCAGTGCGTGATGATCGACCTTGCCGCGAAGATGCACTGACGCGCGCCGCCGGGGCATGAGCACCGCGCACCCCGGCCGCGGCGCGGCGTCGCCACTTTCCGCCGCCGGCCGGGCAGGGTAGTCTTCACCCATGTCCGACCTGTTCGACCGCACCGAACCCGCGGCCGCCGGGGCCGCCGCGCCGCGGCCGCTGGCCGACCGGCTGCGCCCCCATGCGCTGTCCGAGGTCATCGGGCAGGAAATGGTGCTCTCGCCCGAGGGCCCCCTTGGCGCCATGCTGGCCTCCGGCAGCCTCTCCTCGCTCATCCTCTGGGGCCCGCCCGGCGTCGGCAAGACCACGATCGCCAGGCTTCTGGCCGATGCGACCGATCTCGCCTTCGTCCAGATCAGTGCAATCTTCACCGGCGTGCCGGACCTCAGGAAGGTTTTCGAGACCGCGAAACTCAGGCGCGCGCAGGGCCGGGGCACGCTTCTTTTCGTCGACGAGATTCATCGCTTCAACAAGGCCCAGCAGGACAGCTTCCTGCCGCACATGGAGGATGGCACCATCGTCCTCGTCGGTGCCACGACCGAAAACCCGTCGTTCGAGCTTAACTCCGCGCTGCTCAGCCGGGCACAGGTGATCGTCCTCGACCGGCTGACGCCGGCCGATCTCGAACGGCTCGCGCAGCGCGCCGAACGCGATCTCGGCCGCGCCCTGCCGCTTCGCCCCGAGGCGCGCGACGCGCTGATCGACATGGCCGACGGGGACGGGCGGGCGCTTCTGAACCTTGTCGAACAGGTCGCCGCCTGGAAGATCGCCGAGCCGCTTTCGACCGAGGCGCTGTCGAAGCGGCTCATGCGGCGGGCGGCGAAATACGACAAGACCGGCGACGAACATTACAACCTCATCTCGGCCCTGCACAAATCCGTCCGCGGCTCGGACCCGGACGCAGCGCTCTACTGGTTTGCCCGGATGCTCGAGGGGGGCGAGGACCCGCGCTACCTCGCGCGCCGGATCACCCGCATGGCGGTGGAGGACATCGCGCTGGCCGATCCGCAGGCGCAGTCGGTCTGCCTTCACGCCTGGGAGATCTATGAACGCCTCGGCAGCCCCGAGGGCGAGCTTGCGCTTGCCCAGGCGCTCGTCTACCTCGCGCTCGCGCCCAAGTCGAACGCGGGCTACATGGCCTACAAGGCCGCGCGCGACCTTGCCCGCCGCACCGGATCGGAACCGCCGCCGAAGCACATCCTCAACGCGCCGACCCGGCTGATGAAAGAGCAGGGCTTCGGCGCGGGCTATGCCTATGACCATGACGCCGAAGACGCCTTTTCCGGCCAGAACTACTTCCCCGACGGGGTCCGGCGCCCGGTGCTCTACCAGCCGGTCGAACGCGGCTACGAACGCGAGCTGAAGAAGCGGCTCGACTGGTTCGCGAAACTCCGCGCCGAGCGGAACCGCTGAGACATCGCCGGGCCGATGGCGGGGGGCCTGCCCGGTTGACTTCCCGGCGGCCCCGCGTCAGAGGAGGCGCCATGATCCAGACTTTGTTCCAGGTGGCAATCGGCGGCGCGCTCGGCAGCGCGGCGCGCTATCTGGTCAACGCCACCGCGATGCGGCTTCTCGGCCCCGGCTTCCCCTGGGCGACGGTCGCGGTGAATGTCGCGGGCTCCTTCCTCATGGGCGTGCTCGTCGTGGCGCTCGCGCACAGGGATGGGACGCGGCTCGCGCCCTTTCTGATGACGGGTGTGCTGGGCGGCTTCACCACCTTCTCGGCGTTCTCGCTCGACGCGCTGACGCTGTGGGAACGCGGCCAGCCGGGGCCTGCCGCGGCCTATGTCCTCGGCTCTGTTGCGGTCTCGCTAGCCGCGATCGTCGCGGGGATGGCAGCCGCAAGGGCGGTCTTCGCATGACCGGCGTCACGACCCTGACCGTAACCGAGGCCGAGGGCGAAAGCCGGCTCGACCGCTGGCTGAAGAAGCGCTTTCCCGAGATCACGCAAGGCCAGGTGGAAAAACTCTGCCGCACCGGCCAGATCCGGGTCGATGGCGGACGGGTGAAGGCCTCCACCCGTGTTGCCCCGGGCCAGCAGGTCCGCGTGCCGCCCCTGCCGAAGTCCGCCCCCGCCACCGCGCCGAAGCCCGAGGCGGGGATCAGCGACGCCGACGCGCGGATGATCCAGGCGGCGGTCCTGTGGAAGGACGAACACATCATCGCGCTGAACAAGCCGCCGGGCCTGCCGAGCCAGGGCGGCTCGGGGCAGGGCGGGCGCCATGTCGATGGCCTCGCCGAGGCGCTGAAGTTCGGCTACAAGGACCGCCCGAAGCTCGTTCACCGGCTCGACAAGGATACCTCGGGCGTCCTTCTCCTCGCCCGCACCGACCGCGTCGCGCGGGCGCTGTCGGAAGCCTTCCGCGCCCGCACGACGCGCAAGATCTACTGGGCCGCCGTTGCCGGCGTGCCCAGCCCGAAGATGGGCACCGTCCGCTTCGGCCTCGTCAAGGCGCCGGGCCACGGGGCTGGCGGCGAGGGTGAGAAGATGGTCGCCATCCATCCCGCCAAGGTCGACGAGACCGAGGGCGCGAAACGCGCCACCACCGACTACGCCGTCCTCGATGCACTCGGCAGCCGCGCCTCCTGGGTGGCGCTGGTGCCGGTCACCGGGCGGACCCATCAGCTTCGCGCCCACATGGCCGCGCTCGGGCACCCGATCGTGGGCGATGGCAAGTATGGCGGTTCGGGCCAGGAAAACCTCGGCGACGGCTGGGGGGCGCAGCTTGGCGGCGAGATCAGCCGCAAGCTGCACCTTCATGCCCGCTCGATCGGGTTCGACCATCCCATCACCGGCAAGCGGATCACCCTGACCGCGCCCCTGCCCGATCACATGAAGCGCACCTGGAAGACGCTCGGCTGGTCGGAACAGGATGTGCCCGCCGATCCCTTCGCCGAGGCGACATGAGCCCCGCGCCCCGCCTTGTCGTCTTCGATGTGGACGGCACGCTGATCGACAGCCAGGCCCACATCCTCGCCGCGATGGAACACGCCTTCGCCACCTCGGGCCACAGCATGCCGTCGCGCGAGGAGGTGCTGTCGATCATCGGCCTGTCGCTGCCGGTCGCGGTCGGCCGGCTGGTGCCGCAGCTTCCAGCGGAGGACCGCGCCCGGATCGTCGAGGCATACAAGCAGGGTTTCGGCCTGCTGCGCGCCGAAACGCTCTCGCCGCTCTTCCCGGGCGCGGGTGCGGCGCTCGAACTGCTCGGCACCCGGCCGGAGGTACTCATGGGGATCGCCACCGGCAAGTCCCGCCGGGGGCTGGCGCATGTCCTCGCCTCGCACGGGCTCGAAGGTCGTTTCGCCACCACCCAGGTGGCCGACGATCATCCGTCGAAGCCGCATCCCTCGATGCTTCTTGCGGCGCTGACAGAGACCGGCACCGAGGCCGCGGGCGCGGTGATGATCGGCGACACCACCTTCGACATCGAGATGGGCCGCGCCGCCGGCATGGCGACAGTGGGCGTGGCCTGGGGCTATCACCCCGCCGGCCGCCTCGCGGATGCCGGGGCCGACCGGGTGATCGACAGCTTTGCCGATCTTGTCCCGGTGCTGGACGGGCTCTGGAGAGCGGCATGAGCGGCTGGAAGGCGAAGCGGTTCTGGAAGACGGTCACGGTCGAGCCGGAGGCCGGGGGCTTTGCCGTCCGGCTTGACGGGCGCCCGGTCAGGACTCCGGCGAAGCGGCCGATGGTCGTGCCGACGCGCGCGATGGCCGAAGCCGTGGCGGCGGAATGGGCCGCCGTCGAGACCGAGATCGACCCCCGCCGGATGCCGGCGACGGGCGCCGCCAATGCGGCGATCGACAAGGTGGCGGTGCAGTTCGACGAAGTGGCGGCGATGATCGCGGCCTACGGGCAGTCGGACCTTCTGTGCTACCGCGCCACCGATCCCGCCGGCCTCGTTCGCGCGCAGGCCGAGGCCTGGGACCCGATGCTCGACTGGGCCGAGCGGACCTATGGCGCGCGGCTTGTCACCACGCCGGGCGTCGTGCCGGTCGCGCAGCCGCCAGAAGCCGCCGCACGGCTGGCCGCGGCGGTGTTCGCCTGTTCGCCGTTCCAGCTCACGGCGCTGCACGACCTCGTCGCGCTGACCGGCTCGCTCGTCCTGGGGCTCGCCGCGACGGGCGAGGGGTTCGACCCCGACGACCTGTGGCGCCTGTCGCGATTCGACGAGGACTGGCAGGCCGCGCGGTGGGGCGAGGACGAAGAGGCGGCCGAGGCCGCGGAGCGCAAGCGCAGGGATTTCCTCCTCGCGGGCAGATTCTGGCGGCTCGCGACCATGCCGGCGGCATGAAGCTGCGCCGGCCGAACCGCCCGCGCAGGATTCGATCGTCGCCGATCAAAATCATCCGTCGTGCCGGCAGCGCACGGATTGCATCCTTGACGTGCGATGCGCATCCGACAAGACTGCGTCTACTCCGGGTGAGCCCGCCTGCCGGGCGATGGCCCAATAAACAGCGCCAGGACCACCTGGCCTCAACCGCTGTCTGGAGAAGACGGCAACTCAGGAAGAGGTAAGCATGAACAAATCGGTATTCCTCGGGACTCTGGCCGCGACCACGATGCTGGCGGGCCTCGCCTCGGCTGCGACGCTCGACGACGTCAAGGCGCGCGGCGAACTCATCTGCGGCGTGAACACCGGCCTCGTGGGCTTCGCGGCGCCGGATGCCAACGGCAACTGGCAGGGTTTTGACGTGGCCGTCTGCAAGGCCGTCGCCGCCGCCGTGCTCGGCGATGCGTCCAAGGTGAAATACGTGCCCACCACCGGCGAGACGCGCTTCACCGCGCTGGCGTCGGGAGAGATCGACCTTCTGGCGCGCAACTCGACCTGGACCTTCACCCGCGACGTGGACCTCAAGTTCACCTTCGTCGGCGTCAACTACTACGACGGCCAGGGCTTCATGGTCCGCAAGGACCTCGGGGTTTCCTCTGCCAAGGAGCTTGATGGCGCTACCGTCTGCATCCAGACCGGCACGACGACCGAGCTGAACCTGGCCGACTTCTTCAAGGCCAACAACATGACCTACCAGCCGGTCACCATCCAGAGCAATGCCGAGGGCGAACAGCAATACCTCGCCGGTGCCTGCGACGCCTACACGACCGACGCTTCGGGCCTTGCGGCGACGCGCGCGGTCTTCGCCGACCCGGAAAACCACATCATCCTTCCCGAGATCATTTCCAAGGAGCCGCTCGGGCCGCTCGTGCGCCACGGCGACGACCAGTGGGCCGACATCGCCCGCTGGACGCTGAACGCCCTTATCGCCGCCGAGGAATACGGCGTGACCTCGGCCAATGTGGAAGAACTTTCCAAGGGCACCAATAACCCCGAGATCAACCGCCTGCTCGGTTTCGAGGGTGAACTTGGCGCGATGCTCGGCCTCGACAAGGACTGGGCGAAGCGCGCGATCGCCTCGGCCGGCAACTATGGCGAGATCTTTGCCGCCAACATCGGTGAATCCACCCCGATCGGGCTCGCCCGCGGCCTGAACGCGCAGTGGACCCAGGGCGGCCTGATGTATTCGCCGCCGTTCCGCTGAGCGGACCCTAACGGGGGCGCATCCGCAAGGGTGCGCCCCTCGGCCTCCAACAGGGACACCAGGGCGCGCGGGGCGAAAGACCCCGGCATGACCGGCCAAGGCCGGCACCGCGACCCCGGACGGGGATAAGACATGGCTATTGTTTCGGACGCACCGAAGGGCGGCTTTCGGCCCAGCATGCTCATCTACGATACGCGGTATCGTTCGATGACCATCCAGATCGCCGTCCTCGTGATGTTCATGGCCGGCGCAGCCTGGCTGGTCGACAACACGGTCAGAAACCTCCAGACGCTCGGCAAGGACTTCAGCTTCGGTTTCCTCTGGGCGCGCGCGGGCTATGACATCAACCAGACGCTGATCCCTTACACCAACGACAGCACGCACGGGCGGGCGCTGTTCGTCGGTCTCCTCAACACGATCCTGGTGTCGGTCATGGGCTGTGTCGCCGCCACCATCATCGGCGTTCTCGTCGGCATCCTGCGGCTGTCGCGGAACTGGCTCGTCGCGCGGATCATGACCGGCTATGTCGAGACCTTCCGCAACGTGCCGCTTCTGCTGTGGATCTTCGTGATCTACGCGATCTTCACCGAGATCA
>JAUQYA010000012.1 GCA_030837785.1 Albidovulum sp. | reverse complement strand
TCGTCGCCGACATCCACCGCCAGGGCACAACCGTCCTCCTCATCGAGCAGAACGCCGAAGCCGCCCTCGCCCTCGCAGACCGCGGATACCTCCTCCTCAGAGGCCAGATCGCCGCAACCGGTACCAGCACAGAACTCCTCCGCGACAATACCGTCCGAAACCTCTACCTCTGAAAAGGACAGCCCCTCGTGAGGAGTGACTCTACCGACGTGGTTCCGACCACCCGTGGGCCCCGCCACCGGCCCTGATCCTGCCCGTCAGGTCCAGTCCAGGACGACTTTCCCGCTTTTGCCGGAGCGCATGATCTCGAAGCCTTCGACGTAGCGATCCACCGGGAAGCGGTGGGTGATGACGCCGCGGATGTCGAGGCCGTTTTCCAGCATGGCGATCATCTTGTACCAGGTCTCGAAGATCTCGCGTCCGTAGACACCCTTGATGGTGATGGCCTTGAAGACGATCCGGCTCCAGTCCACCGGCGACTTGCCCGGCGGGATGCCCAGCATCGCGATGCGCCCGCCCATCACCATGTTCTCGACCATCTGGTCGAGTGCCGCCTGACTGCCCGACATTTCCATGCCGACGTCGAAGCCCTGCTTCATCTTCAGCGCGCTTTCGACCTCGCGCAGGTTCTGGTGCCGGACGTTCACCGGCACCACGTCGGCGACCCGGGCGGCAAGGTCGAGCCGGTCTTGGTTGATGTCGGTGATCACCACGTGGCGTGCGCCGACATGGCGGGCCACGGCCGCTGCCATGATCCCGATCGGCCCCGCCCCGGTGATCAGCACGTCCTCGCCCACGAGGTCGAAGGACAGCGCGGTGTGGACGGCGTTGCCGAGGGGATCGAGGATGGCGCCGATCTCGTCGTCGATCTCGTCGGGCAGCGGCACCACGTTGAAGGCGGGCAGGCAGAGGTATTCGGCGAACGCGCCCTGTTCGTTCACGCCGATGCCCCGCGTCGCCGGATCGAGGTGGAACTTGCCGGCCCGGCTCTGGCGCGACTGGGTGCCGATCAGGTGGCCCTCGCCCGAACACCGCTGGCCGATCGAGAGATCGCGTACGTTGCGCCCGATCTCGACGATCTCGCCGGCGAACTCGTGCCCGGTGACGAGGCCCAGAGGCACCGTGCGCGCCGCCCATTCGTCCCAGTTCCAGATGTGGATGTCGGTTCCGCAGATGCCGGTCTTGCGAATGCGGATCAGCACGTCGTCCGGCCCGATCTCGGGGACCGGGCGGCGGTCCATCCACAATCCGATCTCGGGCCTGGTCTTGGCCAGCGCCTTCATCCCGTTTCGCATCAGATGACCCCCGTCGACTTGCCCGCGGCGCGAAACGCCTCGAGCGCGAAATCCAGATCCGCCCGGGTCAGCCGCGCATTCATCTGGGTGCGGATCCGGGCGCCCCCCTTCGGCACGACCGGGAAGAAGAAGCCCGAGACGAAGACGCCGCGGCGATAGAGATCGGCCGCCATCGCCTGGGCAAGCGGCGCCTCCCCCGTCATCACCGGGACGATGGGGTGCTCTCCGGGCAGGAGGTCGAAGCCCGCGTCCTGAAGGCCCGCCCGCCAGTAGGCGGCGTTTTCAAAGAGCCGCGCCCGCAGGTCGTCGGCGCCCTCGACGATGTCGATCGCCGCGAGCCCGGCGGCGACGATGGCCGGGGGCAGCGCGTTCGAGAAGAGGTAGGGCCGTGACCTCTGGCGCAAGAGGTCGATCACCGGCTGCGGTCCGGCGACATAGCCGCCGAGCGCGCCGCCAAGAGCCTTGCCCAGCGTGCCGGTCAGGATGTCGACGCGGACGCCATGATGGGCCGGAGTGCCGCGCCCCTCAGGCCCCATGAAGCCGGTGGCATGGCAATCGTCCACCATCGTCAGCGCGCCGTATCTTCCGGCCAGGGCGGTGATCTCGGGCAGGCGGGCAAGATAGCCGTCCATCGAGAAGACCCCGTCGGTGGCGATCAGGATGAACCGGGCGCCCTCGGCGCGCGCCGCCTGCAACTGCGCCTCGAGATCGGCCATGTCCGAGTTGGCATAGCGGTAGCGTCGCGCCTTGCAGAGCCGGATGCCGTCAATGATCGAGGCATGGTTCAGCGCGTCCGACACGACCGCGTCTTCCGGGCCCAGCAGGGGCTCGAAAAGACCGCCGTTGGCGTCGAAGCAGGCGGCGAAAAGGATGGAATCGTCCATCCCCAGAAAGCCGGCGATCCGCCGCTCCAGCGTGCGGTGCAGGTCCTGCGTGCCGCAGATGAACCGGACCGAGGCCATCCCGAACCCGTGGTCATCCAGCGCCCGGTGCGCGGCAGCGATCAAAGCGGGGTCATTGGCGAGGCCGAGGTAGTTGTTGGCACAGAGGTTCACGAGCGTCCTGCCGTCGACGGTGACATGCGTTCCCTGCGGCGACAGGATCGAACGCTCCCGCTTGTAGAGCCCCGCCGCCTCGATCTCCTCCAATGTCGCGGTTATCCGGCTCAGGAAGTCTTCGGGTTTCATGTGGCGCACTCCTGTCATTGGCGAAGAGTGGCCCAGCCGGCGCGATGTGTCAAGATAAAGGAAATATTTCCGCTATAGTGGATAGTCCCGGCATCCGGCCATTCGCGCGGAAGACCGGGCGAGTTCGCTGAAGCGTCGGGCTGTCAGCTCAGCACAACGATGCCGGAATGCTTCGACTTGTGCTCCGGCTCGACATGGATCGTGACGCGCGTGTCGGGAATGACCTTTCCGATCGCCGTCTCGAGCCGGTCACAGATCTCGTGGGCGTCGAACACGGTCATCGTTCCCGGCACAACGAGGTGGAACTCCACGAAGGTGGCGCTGCCGGCGTGACGGGTGCGCAGGTCATGCGCCTCGACCGCGCCGCTCGCCTCGGCCGAGATGACATCCCGGATATGCTCGAGGATCTTGTCCGGCACCGCTTCGTCCATCAGGCCGCTGAGCGATTCCTTCACGACCCTCGAGCCCGACCAGAGGATGTTGACCGCGACGAGGCCGGCCATGACCGGATCGAGGATCCACCACCCGGTGGAGATCGCCAGAAGCACGCCGAGCGCCACCCCGGCAGAAGTGAAGACATCGGTCCACAGATGCTTGCCGTCGGCCACGAGGGCGGGCGAGCGCAGCTTTCTGCCCTGCCGGACCAGGGCGAAGGCCCAGACGGCATTGAGGCAGGTCGCCGCCCCGTTCACCAGAAGGCCCTCGACCGGCGCGTCAAGGACGCGCGGCGCCTGGAATCCGTGCCAGGCTTCCCTGAGGATGAAGATCGCCGCGACGATGATCATCACGCCTTCAAGCACGGCGCTGAAGAATTCCGCCTTGTGATGCCCGAACGGGTGGTTGGCGTCGGCCGGCTGCGCGGCGACCCCGATCGCGACAAGTGCCGCAACGGCGGTGGCGAGGTTGACGGTGCTTTCCAGTGCGTCCGAAAGCAGGGCGACGGAACCGGTCATCCACCATGCCAGGGTCTTGAGCGCGAGGACCACGCCCCCGACGACAAGGCTGCCGATTGCGGTCTTCATCGTGGCGCTCATCTGGGCGGCCTCCGTTCCCGATGGGCGGCGCGTAAGCGAGTCGCCCCCCAATTGCAACCCTGAGGCCCCGGGGCCACCGCGCCGCCGTCCCGGCCGGTCCGGAGGCACCCTGCTCAGGCGGCCTGCTCCACCTCGATCGTCAGATGCGACAGGTGGTGGATGTGGGACAGCCGCGCGCGGTAGGCCGCCGGTTGCTGTGGATCGGTGGCGCGCAGCGAAACGATGGCGCCGTGATGTCCGGGGCCGAGCTGCCAGACGTGCAGATCGGTGATCCTGTCGCCGCCGACCTCCAGCGCCGCGCGGATTTCGACGGGCAGGCCGTCAGCCTCGTCGACATAATCCAGAAGAGTGCGGCCGGTGTCCCGGATCAACCCGAGCGACCAGCGGGCGATGACCAGGCCGCCGACGATGCCCATCACCGGGTCCATCCAGGTCCAGCCATAAAGGCTGCCGGTGAGCAGCGCGGCAATCGCCAGAACCGAGGTCAGCGCATCGGCAAGGACATGCAGATAGGCCGCGCGCAGGTTGTTGTCGCGCGGGTGACGGCCGTGACCATCTCCGTGATCGTGATCGTGATCGTCATGGTGATGGTGGTGGTCAAGTCCGTGGTGATGCGCATGACGATGCGCGTGGTGATGATCCTCCTTCAGTATCCACGCGCAGACGAGATTCACCACCAGCCCGATGATCGCGACCGTGATCGCCTGCGGGAAGTCGATGGCGATGGGGCTGTAGAGCCGCACGAGGCTTTCCCACCCTATCAGGAGCGCGATCAGCGCCAGCACCACGGCGCTGGCAAAGCCCGCCAGATCGCCCATCTTCCCCGTCCCGAAGGAAAAGCGCGGGTTTCGGGCCTGGCGGCGGGCGTAGGAATAGGCGACCGCCGCGATCAGCATGGCGCCTGCGTGCGTGGCCATGTGCCAGCCATCCGCGACCAGCGCCATCGACCCGTAAAGAGTTCCCGCCGCGATCTCGATGGCCATCATCGTCGCAGTGATGGCGATGACGGCCCATGTCCGCCTTTCGTTGCGGGCGTGGCGCCCGCCCAGAAAGACATGATCATGGGGAGTGTCGAATGGGCTGCTGCTCATTTGAGATAGGTCCTGATGACGCCGATCAGGTCCGCCGCACCCTGCGCGCGGTCCGGGTCGATGTCGGTGTCGGGGTTCGCGACATGCTCGCGGATGTGATCCTCGATCAGTTCCGCAGTCAGGCCACCGATGGCGCCGCGGATCGAGGCGACGAGATTCAGCACCTCGCCGCACGGTGCTTCGGCCTCGAGAGCGCGTTCGATCGCCTCGAGCTGACCCTTCAGGCGGCGGACGCGGGCGACGAGTTTCGTCTTCTGCTTGACGGTATGTGGCACGGCATAGGGGGATACCCTATTCTTGACGCTGTCGCAATGAGGCCGGCGGCTCGTGAGACCTTACCGACGACGGCACGAATTGTGCGCCCCGGGGGCGCAACCGGCGGTGCGACGCCGATTGGAAGCCCGGAGGCCGAGGTCTGCAAGCGGTTGATCTCAGTGGTGAGCCCGACAGGATTCGAACCTGTGACCCACCGATTAAAAGTTTGCCGAGATATACGTTACTGCAAGTGTGCCTGGGAATGTCCAATGAACGGCTTCTGATGGATGAATTGGCAATTCTCCAGAACGTCGAGGATGAAGGTCGCAACCTCGGCGCGACTAATTGAGCGCAGTTGAAGACCCGGTGGAATTTTAGTGAAGACCTGCAATGGCCCGGCGCCAGCATTGGCCGTAAACGGTGCCGGGCGCACGATGGTCCAGTCCAGCCCGGAGCGCTCGATAAGCGCTTCCTGTCGATCTTTGTCAGCATAGCGGTTGCGCGTGAAAAGCGGAAAGATGACGCGATTGTAGAACCATCCTCCATGTCCCCGCGTGTCGCCAGAACCGATGCCGGTGATCGCGACGAGTCGCTTCATTCTCGTAGCCTGCATGGCGGAAACCAGCGCCTGCGTGGTGTCGGAGAACAAGGTTGTTTTGCCGATACTATCAACGCCAATGCAAAGAATGGCGGCGTCGTGCTCTCCGAGGCTCCGCCGCAGAAACGCCTCGTCAGTCGGCGAACCGACAACCACTTCGACCGGCGAACTTTCCTCGATTTTCCCCGGCGTCCGCGTTTGCGCCGTCACTTGATGGCCGCGCGCGGCCGCTTGTGCCAGCAGTTTGGAGCCTACACCGCCTGATGCTCCAAGCACGAACAAGCGCATTGTTTCCGCCTTCTGACGATCATTGCTGCAATCAACTTATAGCATCCCGTGCTGGCAGTCTTGATCTGGCGCAAGGCGTGGGCACCTGCATTATTCCTGTTGAGATTGGAGTTCCGCGCCCGGTTCGATGTCGCGCGACAGCTCTTTGAGGAACCTGTCGCCCGTCGCCAGACGCCGGCCGAGATTCTGCATGAAGCCCTCGAACCGCTCCGCACCTTTGGCGCGGGCAGCGGATTGTGAGCCGGCAGGCCCGCCAGCTCGAACCATGGGTTGCCAAGCTGCGGCTGAAAGCCGACGCGGAACGCTGCCCATTGCGTCGCCGCCCATGTCATCACCAGAACGATTGTGAAGATTACGGCGATCTGACCCCAAAGGATTCGCCCTCCGCGCATACAGGCTCCAGTCGGCAAAAGAGAGGGAGCCGATCAGAGAGTAGGTGTTCAGGCGCGCCCGCGTCATGGCGTCTGGGGACAAGGTTGATGGCAGAGCAGATGCTCCGTGCCACCGTGCCGGTTGACGGTCGCAAGCCCGGCTCGCTGAACCGTATCGAACCCGAGCCTTGGCCCTTCGATGGGGGCAAGCGCAGGGAGGCGGTGCTGGACCACGACCACTGGCCGCCGCGCGTGGTGAGGAAGGTGGGCTGGCGGGTTTGCCTGAAATGCGTGCGGCCTTCTTCAGCGAGGACGTGTTGCGCCTGCGGATGTGCGACAGGTGCAAAGGTCAAAACGAAAAGCCGCTGGCCGGTAGGGGCTAGCGATGCGCGGACACGCCAACTGCGCCGAGCCACAGGAAACCGACGCTCGTAAAACCATCGGACCCAAGCAGGGCGCGGTTGTCTCCTTTTCCGCGTGACCTCCCAGCACCCTCGCCGTCACCGGCGGGGGTGTTTTGCTTTGGGGAATCACTGACTTACGGACAGCCGCGACATGCCGCAAAAACTCACGCAAGTCTTACAAGCTGTTCATGACTTGCCAGCGCCCCGGAGAGGGGTGGTCGCAAGTGCTTGTTTTTGCTGGATTTTGTGGTGAGCCCGACAGGATTCGAACCTGTGACCCACTGATTAAAAGTCAGTTGCTCTACCAACTGAGCTACGGGCCCATCACAGGGCGCCTCTTTATGAACCCCGCCCCTGACGGTCAAGTGTAAAAGCAGGCGCCACTGG
>JAUQYA010000093.1 GCA_030837785.1 Albidovulum sp. | reverse complement strand
TCAGATCGAGAGAGTCAGGTCCTCCTGCATCCTTTCTTACACATGTTCGTCAGTTATGTGTGGAACATTTTATGTATGTCCAAAACGTACTTATTTGTGCATAAAAAGGACGAGAAGGCAACAGGTTAATCAACGGGAACGGATCCCAAACGCAATGTTTGTTACCCTCTCGACCTACTTTATGTAGGTGCAAGAATGCTTTTAATTTCTCGCAAGGATGTTGTATATACGAACGCGGATTTGTAGCTACGTATCTGCGTTTATCGGCGTTCATCTGCGGCTAATATATTACGGAAATTTAAGAATCTTGCTACAGGAGTTTCTTGCCATTTGTCGAATCATAATAGGCTTCATTGAGGGTGCTAATGTAGGGACAATCTCTGGAAAGACTTACCACGATAAGCTTGCCACTCGTGATCTTGATATCTTTGATCATTATTTCAAAAATAGGTCTGGTTATCGCTTCTTCATCACCATGAATACCTGCCACGAAAAGTCTGGTGGGATTTGAGCTGCTTAATACTTTGAAAAACATTTGATCTCTCAATCTATTATCCACTTATCAAGACTTTAGTTTATTCACGCTGCCAATCTTGAATTCCTTCTATGATATGTACCGGTTCAATTTGAAAGAGAAAAATGCCCTCTTACAATTGGGAAAGATATTTGATTGGGGCAAAGAAGCGAAACGCTTTTGTCAGAGATAGACGATACGGATTTCTATTTATTTCTCAACGAGTTCCAGGTTTTCCTGAAGTAGATCGTTAAAAATATAGGGCAAGAAACTTAATTTTGCGCCCTAAGAGATTAAGATGAATTACGAAGAACTTGATTTTGATAGGGCGATCGAAGATGCAAATAAGATAATACTTCTTGGGTCAGCATTGAAAACCGGACTGTTTACATCTCTCACCGAAAAAAAGGATATTCCCTCATTGACGCGGGAACTGGAGGCTGATGAACGCGCCCTGTATATCGTGCTTGAGGCGCTGTGGGCAATGGGATACGTGGAAAAGGAAAATGACAGTTATATCATAGCTGACCGGGCGCGCCCCCTTTTCATAAATGGAGGCAAGGATTATGTAGGCAGCTACCTTCCACATACCTTGAATAAATTGAATGCATGGCTTGAGCTTCCTGAAATAATAAAAGGAGAAAAAATCGGAAGAAGGAAGCCCGATAATATATCTACATTCATGAATGCAATGGCTTCCACACCAGAAGAAGACGTAAAAGAGATAGTAAGTCATTGTCTTGATAAAAAGAAGGATGCAAAGACAGTACTCGACCTAGGCGGAGGACCAGGCAAATACTCAAAGGTCTTTGTGAACAGGGGATTAAAAGCAGTCCTTTTAGACACACCTGAAACCATAGACTATGTCAGCAGTGAATTCGGGCTTGCTGATATCAGGAACCTAACTCTTAAGAAAGCCGATTTTACGGAAGATGAGTTCGTGAATGAGTTCGAAGAAATGGTTGATATCGTGTTCATGGGGAATATAACCCACATATATTCTGAGGATGTGAACAGGAGTCTCTTGATGAGGGTTAGCAGACTGCTGAACAAAGGGGGAATGGTAGCCATCGAAGATTTCGTTCGCGCAAGAAGCCCATATGCAGAGGTGTTCGCTGTGAACATGCTTGCAAATACACAGGGCGGTGGCACCTGGACAGAGGAACAATACAGAAAGTGGCTAAAAGACGCAGGTTTTAGCAATATTGAAGTCTTCGACCTCGCTGACAAAGATAAACAGGTTATCACGGCTTTCCGTGAGAAAACTTCTTAGCATTCTGATAACTTTGCTCCGCTATCTTTTTACTGCCCTGAAGTTCCACGATCTTCAAATTGAAAAACCGCGCAAAATCCTTGACATTTTTATCGAAGTCAGGCTCATATGAAAGCCCTGTATCGATCTTTGCGGCCCTTCCGTACAGCTTCAGAAACTTTTTATTAAACTCCGGTGAAAGAATCGCGTTATTCTTCGGCTTCTCCTCCCAATTTGAAGCCCACATCGGGGTAAGGTAAAAAGTACCTGCACCCTCGCCATTAACAAGGGCTCTGGCATAAGCATCGTTCCCGCCAAGGGCTGCACTAATGCAGTCCTCAACAGTCTCACCTTTTTCGTCTTTCAGGAAATAAAGCTGGCAGCCAAGACTTTCAAAATCTTTTTCCAGGTTCGCAAGCGAATGCCCACATGTGCCGTAGAAAATAAGAATCCTGTCTGAAAACCGGGACATTTCCATGATTTTCCTGTAAACTTCTACTCTTACCATTTCAACATCGGCATGTAATCCTCGTCTCACCATATTTGCGACAACTGTTACTTTTGGTTTATGTTTGTTTTCCATTTTGCGGAGGATTTTGTTGATAAAATGAAAGTGGCAGAGTGGTTTCAGGATTGCCGGAAGAGATTGGTTGTTTTCACGTATCAGGATTTCCGGAACCCCATCCAAGGGAACAAGTGCGGGAAGGCATCCCAGGGATTTTAGCTTTCTTTGCAGCCCGAAATGTTCACTGTTCTCTACCAGTATCAACTGAACAAGCTCCCTATCGCCTGAGAGAACATATGCGAGTTCATCTTCAAGCATACCGCATGCAATTATGCTTAATACTGGCATTTAAAATATATCCGTTCGTTGATTATACATTCTTTTTTAATTGGTTATGATGCGATAAAGATATCTTGATCTCACTATCCTTATAAAAAAGCTATGTGCTACTATGTTTATCCGTACACTCCAATCACCCCTCCTTCTTTCTCTCCGCTTCGCTTCGTTCTCTCAGTTCGGGTCATTGTCGCTGCTGTCTATGCGACACTCTTACGCTCTCGCTCCAGAGAGTCGCCGGCATCGGTCATTCCATCACTTTTTCAGGTTGTAACGGTTAACTATGACTGGGCGCGCGTGAGTATGATAAAATGAAGGGCAGGGAGTTATCATATCATGGGGCAGCCGGGATAAGGGTCTTGTGACCGCCCCCGAGGTCGGACTTCAGTATCTTTGATTTGTCGCTTCGCTCCGCCAGGGCTTACGCTGCCTCAGCCCTTCGCTTCGCTTCGGACATCGGCAGTTCTCGCTGCGGCTCGAACCCCTGCAATTTTAAAAGAAAAGATAGTAAAAAATCTTAAGCCAGCATCAGACCTCGATATCCGAAAGATAGGCGCGACAGGCAGCTCGTTGAAAGGCTGAGGTTGGGCGACCCTACGAACTGCATAGAGTCGTAGCTTTACGTCTCTAATGGTTGAAGCTGCTAATTACGACGGGTGCGCAGGTCTATGATGTACTCCGTTCACGCAAAAAGTAAATATCCGTGTTGCTGCCTGCTCCTGCCAGCGTCATCGACGAATGAGATAATGAAGGCTTGCCCTGAAGGGTTTTTTGCTGCGGCAAAAAATCGCACGGCGACGAGCCATCATAATCTCATTCGTCGTTTATCTATCTGGCAGGGCAGGCGATGACACCACGGATATACTCTTTTGAATGTTCCTCTACGTATTGAGGGCGCACAGATTTTTAGTGGTCCTGAATGGTTGCTTTGGCTTATGATCGTTTTTTTTGTGGCAGGGTCAGGCTCTAACCTCCCTGGATACCTCTATCTCAACGCGCTTCGCGATGTTTTTAGTAATGCGCTCGTGTTTGTTCGTGTATTTACGAATTTAATTATATAGAATTTAGCGCAAAGGGAAGAGGTGCAAAATAACCGCGCCGACGAAATGTGCGGTTTTTTATGCTTAAACTCTTCCTTTGCTTAGTTTTATAAATTTATAAAAACAAGTTTTTAAAATTTATTTCTGCCGAAATTTTCAAGATAGTTGTTGTATCTTTTTTTCCGCGCCGAACCAGTTTTTAATATCCATTTTTCTTGTTCCTCTGGCGCGCGTCTGGTTTTAAGTACGTATCGAATACTCGAAAACACTATGCATAGGCTGAGATACTATTAAATAGTCTAAAATACTATTATGACTATCAGAACATACGCGAAGGGTGAAGCATCTATCAAAGACCCTCATGAGGTAGGAAAAACCGACGGCATGAGAGAGAAGGAATTACTAACCCAAGGGTGAAAATCCCTTTTAGTATCGGCAGATACTAAGAAAAATCGAGTGCTACAGGATGATTTAATTATAAAGGAGGATAAAATTTATGGAACAAATATTAAAACCAGTTTTTAAAGAGAATTTTGTATCGAGACATGAATTAAAGATAGACCACGCCGGAAACTTGCCACTTTTAGCCAATGAGTTAAAGAGGCAGAGAGACACGAAAAAAGACTTTATAGCACCAAGCCAAAAAATAAGAGTAGTCCCAAGCCCTACAGACATAATACTTAATATTGAAGATACCGGGAGTTATTCGATAACTCCACAGTGTCATAATCAAATTGCTGGAAAATTAGAGATCCCGCAGGGATATTATGACAGGTTGAGAACTTCAAGCCCTGATTTATTGAGTAAAAATATTAATCACTGGCTAGAGAAGGAAAACCCGAAGTTAATAAGGACGTTAGACGGGAAAGCCCGCGCGTTTTTGAGTGACCGTTATAAGATCATTGATAACGACGACGTTTTTTTTATGTCAGTTGATGAAATGGGGAAAGGTAATATGCAGTTTTTCAGGGCAGATTTAACTGAGAATTACCTATTTCTTAAAGCAGTATCAACAACGACCCAGGCCGAGATAAGAAAAGGTGATGTAGTCCAGGCCGGTTTAATTATCCGTAATAGCGAGATAGGATTAAGCCGCTTCCAGGTTGAACCCTTTGTATTAAGGTTATTTTGCCTTAATGGAATGATTGTACCAGATAACGGGATGAAACAAACCCACATAGGCCGCAAAATGGGAGAAGGGATTTATTCAAGAGAAACTCAGGAATTAAACGCCCTCGCTTCATTGTCAGCAATGAGGGATATAGTGAGAGCAACTATAAACGGCCAATCTTTTGATAATACCGTTAAGTTGTTGATAGCTGCCAGCGAGACCGAGATCATAAAACCGAACCAGGCAATTAATAATATAAGTATTCATGCAGGTTTTACCGATATCGAAACCGAGAATATACTTTATAACTTCATACACCAGAACGACCCAACAAAATACGGCCTATTAAATGCCATAACAAGCGCTGCAAAGAATGCAGAGACCGCCGAACGTATGACAGAATTAGAAACTAAAGCCAACGAAGTTATAACGCTACCTGATGAATCTTTTGATGAGATCATTAACCGAAAGCTGAGAGTTAAAAGGGCAATTGCAGCTTAAGCCCTTTTTTATTTTTTAGGAGTAAAATTATGAATAACAGTCTAATTTTTACAATGAAAGAGACTTCACCCGAAATAAGAATCAAGAACAACGACGTTTATAATATGCACAATAATGAAGTTTTAAATTTTCTTATCTCAGGGAGCAGAGAAGAAGCATTAAACAAAGCAACCCAATTATTAAATAATAATGACCTTAAGGCTTTATCTGTTATGGACTTTGAGCAGCTTAAAAAATATGGATTATCAGAAAATACAATATACCGTATAATAACAGCCTTTGAATTATCGCGGAGGTTGGAAAGCATAAGCATAGACGCCAAGCCTAAAATAAGCAGCCCGGAGGATGTGTATAGAAAAGTGTATCCATATTACAGAGAGCTTAAAAAGGAAATCTTTTTAGTTTTCTTATTAGATACTAAAAACCAGATCATTAAGCAGGAAGTTGTATCTATTGGCAGCTTAAACGCTAATATTGTTCACCCTCGCGAAGTTTACAAGCCAGCGATTGAAGCCAGCGCAGCGCATATTATCGTTACACACAATCACCCAAGCGGAGACCCGACCCCAAGCAGGGAAGATATAGAAATTACTAAGAAGCTCCAGGAAGCAGGGAGTATTTTAGGAATTACTCTTTTAGATCATGTTATCATTGGAGATGCGAAACACTTTTCATTAAAAGAAGCAGGACATATTTAAAGGAGTATAGTATTATAGAGTATAAAGACTATGACCGAAATTTACCCAACCAGTTTTAAAATGGATAAAAGCCTTAAGGAAAGGCTTGATAAGTACAATGCAGAACACCCGGAGACACCTTTAAAACTTAATATTTTTTTAAATAGTTGTCTCACTAAATGGTTGGAAAGTAAAAAATATTAAGAATTTAAAAATAGTCAAAATAGTCTTTTGAACTACTTTGACTATATTTTTAGACAGTTATAAAATTTTTCCCCCTTCAGGGGAAATGAGGGCTTCGGCTTCCTATGGAAGGCTTTTTGATTCGTTTCTTGCTCATTTTGATCCTTCTGGATGATGATTTCGAGATCGTCAATTTCAAGCTTATGATGTGGATTTACTCTATTTGTTTCTTTATCATCTGCAGATACATCATCTTTTTCTTCTCGAACGTGTGCTGGGGACAGATTCCCCAGATCCTTTCAAAAACTTGAGGAATATTCCTGCAAGAATATGGTGTCTGGGCATCCGTCCAGAGTCAAGAGTTGTGCTTCGCAGGAACATTTTGTTTCATGCATTAGGTCATCGAACTTATGGTCAATTATCGCCCATCTTAACTTTTTTAGACGTTTTGGAATCATCTGGTTTTTCTGGAATTGACGTTTTTGATTCTTCTTCCCTCAATTCATAGATAGTCCGCATTCGTTCAATTGCAAGATCAATAGCTTCGGTCTCATTCCTGTATATCTTGTGGTCTATTAGCCAACTAAAGTTTTCAATTGTGCGCTGACTGAATGCATAGTTTCTTCGCACACTTGCTTCACTCAATTCTTTCCGCTTCATTGTGTACGTATTATAGTACACATAACTATTTATACCTTTGTAGCATATCTGCAGCTCACTAATTTCAAACCAATCGTGTTGGTTTATTAAAATACTCTCAATTTAAATTTAAACAGTATCCTCTTCAAATTAAATGGTAAATAAAAAAATATATTTTACGGAATCTTTTGGAAATATATCTTTTTTTTGATTATTAAGAAGCAATTGCCTTCATGCAATAGAAATATAGAAATACTAAGGAATTAGTACAGTGTCCCTTCATGAATCCATCTGAAATACCAAAGATTCTGCAATCATTAAAAATCAATCCAGATGAAATTTCAGACAAAAAGGCTGCAGAAATAATTCGTATCCTTCTTCAAATCATAGAAATATTATATGAAGAAAATCAAGCATTGAAAGCAGAACTGCAGAAAATGCGAGATGAACTGAACAAGTTAAAAGGAGAACAAGGTCAGCCAAAATTTCCTTCCATAAAAAAGAAACAGAGCGATATCTCGTCAGAAAATGAGAGAAAATCTCTGAATCCTCCAAGCAAAACGAAATCAAAAGAAAAATTGAGTAAGATAAAAATTGATTTTACTGAAGTATGTAAAGTCGATCCACTCATCTTACCAGAAGATGCTGAGTTCAAAGGCTACCAGACAGTAGTCGTTCAGGAAATCTCAATAAACACAAAAAACACTGCATATAAGAAAGAAATTTACTATTCTCCATCCCAACACCAAACTTTTATTGGAAAATTGCCAAAAGGGATTGAAGGAGAGTTTGGTTCTGAATTAAAGTCTTTAATTATCACACTAAAACATGCTTCCAATATGTCAGAGCCAAAGATACACGAATTTCTTGAAAATGTTGGAATAAACATATCTCCGGCTACAATATCCCGCATTCTCACAAAAAATAACGACGTTTTCCATTGTGAAAAAGCCGATATTTTTAAGGCTGGACTGTCATCAACAGTATATCAACAGATAGACGATACTGGTGCTAAAGTCAATGGAAATAATCACTATGCTCAGATTCTTTGTAATCCGTTCTATACTGCTTATTTTACTATTCCCTCAAAAGATCGTCTGAGTATTCTGGATCTGTTGCAAGGCGGTAAACCAAGAATCTATTTGTTTAATGAAGAAGCATTTACTTTGATGGAGTCTTTTAGACTTCCTGGTAAGATGATTTCCAAAATTCGAAATGCTGTTCTTAATACAATGTTGGATGAAAAGCAGATGCAGCAACTTATGGGGGAGATATTTTTCCATCCCAATAAAGGTAAAATTTACCGAACGAGGATAATGGAAGCTGCAGCCATAGCAGCATATCATAATCAAACAGAATTTCCGATTGTTCAAGTTTTGTTAAGTGATGATGCTCCTCAATTCAAGCAACTTACTGGGGAGCAAGCTCTATGTTGGGTTCATGATGGTAGGAATTACAAAAAATTGGAGCCTATAGTTTCAATGTACAAGAAAGAACTTGAAAATTTCAGAAGTCGATATTGGGATTATTACAGGAAACTTCTACTATTCAAAGAATGTCCTACTCAGGAAAAAGCTGAAAAATTATCGGATGATTTTGATGTGTTGTTTTCTACGAAAACTAACTATCAAGCATTGAATGACAGAATTGAAAAAACAAAAGAAAAAAAGTTTGAGCTCCTATTGGTATTGAAATATCCAGAACTTCCTTTGCACAATAATGATGCCGAACTGGGGGCGAGGGCACAGGTTAGAAAAAGAGATGTTAGTCTCCATACAATTACAGAAGAAGGTACAAAAGCCAGTGATTCCTTTTCAACTATTGTTCAGACAGCAAAGAAGTTAGGGGTGAGTGTTTATGACTATTTCAATGATCGGGTCAGCAAGAGTTTCAAAATGCCTTCTCTTGCAGAAATGATTAGAACGAAATGCAAGTGCTAACTATCGGATCTACCAATCATTTTGGAGAGGATACTTTAAACATTCGTATTTACAAAATGTTCGTATCGCAGATTAACCTGCCCCTTGTGGTATTGACACTTGCTTGATTTGCTACCTTCCTTACCATTTTATATATCAAATGGTAAGTTACTCATTGCCAGGCCTCTCCCTGCAGGAAGCAGGCTTTGTCCCTAGTGTAAGAATTTATTTTATATCCCACCTTGTTTCCAGAATTTCCACGATTCTGCCAATTCTCTTCTTTCCTTCTCTCGTTTTTGTTCTTCTGATTTTTCAAAAAAATATATCGTCTTTCCAAAAAAATTCAATATCATTTGATTCAATTCCATGATAGCATTTAGGCCCTATATGGCTCTTGTCTTTGGGGTTGAAAGCAGTCAGTCTTTTGCATAAACAATGTTATTCATAATATATATCTATATATGCCAATAAATTACGATTATAATAATAATCAAAATGGAGTAACACTACATAACAAGACGTTTAAAAAACACACAGGATCGATATAGGCAACGATTTCAAACGCCTTTATGTAAAAGAAAAGAATGAATAACTGAATATAATTTAACGCTATATGCATTTTTGAGCTAAAATGCCATGTGGCGGTTGGTGACAGCAACGTGTTACTGGGCCTATTTAACTGTCCATCTGACAATAAAACCTATCACAAAACCTGCTACAAATCCTATTGTCATTTCCGGTCTAATTTTCCCCATTTTCTCCGGGTTAAAAATCCCCAGTTGACAATCCTGGACTAAAAATCCCAGGATTGGAGACAATGATTGAAACGGAGGAATGGTTTATGATAAGAGATCTGCATGCGCAGGGTTTGAACATTACCGAGATATCCAATAAAACAGGATTTGATCGGAAAACCGTACGAAAATATTTGAATTCAACAACACTACCGGAACCAAAACATAGAGCAAAAAGAGTTAGCAAGCTCGATAACTACAAAGATTACATCATCAAGAAACTTCACGAAGGACCTTTCACAGCGGGCCGACTATTTCGAGAAATACAGGAAATGGGTTTTACTGGAAAAAGCACAATAGTTAGTGATTTTGTGACAAAAGTCCGACCAGAGTGGGGAGTTCCTGCCACACTAAGATATGAGACAAAACCGGGAGTACAGGCACAGGTTGATTGGTCAGAATTTGGGAAAGTAGATATCGACAGTAAAATGCAAAAACTATACTGCTTCAACATGATACTTGGTTTTTCAAGGATGAGGTATATCGAATTTACGCTAAGCATTGACGTATATTCCCTTATTAAGTGCCATGTGAATGCATTTCGTTACTTTGGCGGATACACGAAAGAGATACTCTACGATAATATGAAACAAGTAGTGATAACCAGAGCTTTAAAATCCACAGATTCAGAATGGAATGTCAAATTTGAGGACTTCTTCAAGCAATATGGATTCATTCCCCGTTTATGCCGCCCCTATCGACCTCAAACGAAAGGTAAGATAGAAAATACAGTCGGCTATGTTAGAAGAGATTTCTTCCTCGGTGGGAGCTTTAGCTCAGTTTCAGATATAAATGTTCAGGCAATCACATGGCTAAAGAGGGTAAATTCCAGTGTGCATGGAACAACCCACGAAATACCTCTTGATCGTCTTAAAATAGAAGAACTAAAACCAATAGACGGAGTCCCTGAATATCTTGTTATCCGTGAAGAAACAAGGACGATATCAAGGGATTGCTTTATCTCATACATTGGAAACCAATATTCCGTTCCATATCGATTTGCCGGTAGAGAGGCTACACTTCAAATATTCAATGGCAAATTTAGCGTTATTGTGGGAGGAGAACCTGTCTGTGAACATGAAATACTTTCAGGAAGCGGCAGGGTATCAAGGGTCAAAGAACATTTCAAAGGATTGATGAGTGAAATCATGAAGGAAAATAAAGCTTCCATGAATAAACAAGGGCAATCGATATTGAAATTCGAGAGCATTGAAGTGGAAAAACGTTCTCTTTCGGTTTATGAAGCTTTAAGTGAGGAATGATCCATGAGTAATCTTGCTTATGAAAGGCTTCATGCAAATCTGGTTAAATTGAAATTGCATACTGTCGGCACTATTCTTGACAACTATCTGGAAATTGCTGCAAAGGAAGGAAAGACTACTATGGAAGTTCTCGATTATTTGATAGATCAGGAAAAACATGCCCAAGATGCCTCATCACGGGAAACAAGAATGAGACTTGCTGGTTTTCCTGCAAAAAAGAGACTTCAGGATTTTAATTTCGAGTTTCAGCCTTCAATAGATAAAGCAGTTATCAGCGACCTTGCTTTGTTAAGATTCATCTATAATGCTGAGAATGTGGTTTTTCTTGGTCCTCCTGGTGTTGGCAAGTCTCACCTGGCAGTTGCTATTGGTATTGAAGCTGTTCAAGCTGGTCTTTCAGTATATTTTGCAAATGCAGGGATTCTCATTGAAAGACTTAAAAAAGCAACAAGAGAAGGGTTGCTTGAAGATAAGATCAGGACTCTGGCAAAATACAAATTGTTGATAATCGATGAGATGGGGTATTTGCCTTTTGATAGCGAGGGTGCTAATTGTTTTTTCCAGCTTGTATCTAAACGATATGAGAAGACTTCGACTATTTTTACGTCGAATAAATCATATGGTGATTGGGGCGAGATATTCCATGACCAGGTCATTGCTGCAGCTATGCTGGACAGGATTTTGCATCATTGTACAACGATCAATATCAAAGGAGAAAGCTACAGACTTAAAGATCGAAAGAAACATGGGTTGACAATTCCACGAAAATGAAGCAACTTTTTGTTAAAAAATTTGACAGTAGAGAGGAAACTTTATAATGGGATGGGGAAATTTAAACCGGAGAAAGTGGGGAATTTTACGCCGGAAATGACA
>JAUQYA010000092.1 GCA_030837785.1 Albidovulum sp. | reverse complement strand
GCTCTGGGACTACGGGCCGATCCAGCTCTCGGGGGTGGCGGCGGGGATCGGCGTCCTCGGCGTGGTGCAGGGTGCCTATTCAACCGAGGTGATCCGCGGCGCGATCCTTTCGGTGCCGCATGGCCAGATCGAGGCGGCACGGGCGATGGGGATGCCGCCGGTGCGTCTGGCCCGGCGGATCACCCTGCCCTTGATGATGGCCGCGGCGATTCCGGGCCTTGCCAACCTCTGGCTGATCGTCACCAAGGACACCGCGCTTCTGGCGGTGGTGGGTTTTGTCGAACTGACCAAGGCGACCTCGCTCGCCGCGGCGACGACCAAGGCCTTCTTCACCTTCTACGCCGCCGCCGGGGTGCTCTACCTGATCCTGTCGCTCGGCTCGACCCTGATCTTCCACCGCATCGAGCGATGGGCGCGGCGGGGCCAGCGGCCCGTGTCGGGGGGCGGCGGATGATTGACTTCTTCCGCCCCGCCCACCGCCGGGTGATGCTGGCCGTCGCCGTGGCCGCGCTCGCCGCCTCGGTCTTCCTCCTCGACTGGAGCTGGTTGCCGCGTTACCTGCCGCTGATCGCGCAGGGCGTCTGGACGACGCTGTGGCTGACCGTCGTGACCATGTCGCTCGGCATGGTGCTTGCCATCGGGCTCGGCTTTGCCCAGGCGGCGGGGCCGGCCTGGCTCGCCTGGCCCGCGCGCGTCTACTGCACGATCATCCGCGGCACGCCGCTCCTGTTGCAGCTCTGGCTTCTCTACTTCGGGCTCGGCGCCTTCTTCCCGCAGTTCCCCGAACTCAGGCAGAGCTTCCTCTGGCCGATCCTGCGCGAAGCCTGGCCCTATGCCGTGCTGGCGCTGACGCTCTCCGCCGCGGGCTATGAGGGTGAGGTCATGCGCGGCGCCTTCCGCGGCGTGCCGCATGGCCAGCTCGAGGCCGCGCGCGCGATGGGGATGCCGCGGTTCACCCTCTTCCGCCGCATCTGGCTGCCGCAGGCGCTGCAGCGGGCGCTGCCGACGATCGCCGGCGAGACCGTGCTCCAGATGAAATCGACGCCGCTCGTCGCCACGATCACCGTGCTCGACATCTACTCGGTCGCCCGCCGGGTCACCCAGGACACCTTCATCGTCTACGAACCGCTCGTGCTTCTGGCCATCGTCTACATCATCATCGCCGGGCTGATCGTGCTGTTCTTCCGCAAGCTCGAGGCACGGCTGCCCTCGCGGGTGGCGTGAACCGGCGGCCCCGTGCTATCCTCCTCCCGCGCAACAGGAGGGGGCCGGATCATGGCTTCGCAGGGACTCACGATCCTCGTGGGCACCACCAAGGGTGCATTCATCATCGCCGGCGGGCCGGACCGCCAGGGCTGGACCGTCCGCGGGCCGTTCTGCGACGGCTGGCCGATCAACCATGTCATCGGCGATCCCGAAGCCGGAACGATCTGGGCCGGCGGCGGTGGCGACTGGCACGGGGCGGGGGTCTGGCGGTCGGACAACGGTGGCGAAACCTGGCAGGTCACCCGGCTCACCCGCGGGACGATGGACGACTGGGCCGAGAACGATCCCGAGGTCGCCGCCCTGATCGGCTGGAGCCCCGCGCCCTTGCCCTTCGGCAAGGACTTCGCGCAGGTCTGGTCGCTCGGCCGCGCCGACGGCACGCTTCTGGCCGGGACCAAGCCCGCGAGCCTTCTGGCAAGCCGCGACAGTGGCGCCACCTGGGAACGGCTCGACGGGCTGACGAACCATCCCTCGGCCGAAAGCTGGAACCCCGGCGCCGCGGGGCTCGTCCTTCACACCATCGTCTCCGACCCGGCCGATCCGCAGAAGCTCTGGGTCGCCATCTCGGCCGCGGGCGTCTTCGCCAGCGAGGATGGCGGGCGGACCTGGGAACGGCGCAACCGGCTGGCCAACGCGGCGGCCTGCGAGGGGCATGACCACCCGGCCGCGCCGCGGAACGGCGAAACCGGGCATTGCGTGCACAACATGATGCGGGCACCGGGCGAGGGCGACGTCCTCTACCAGCAGAACCATCACGGCGTCTGGCGTTCGGGCGACGGCGGGCGAAGCTGGGAAGACATCACCGCGGGCCTGCCCTCCACCTTCGGCTTTCCGATCCGCGTTCATCCGCGCGATCCCGACACGGTCTGGACGCTGCCTCTGAACGGCGACCGGGAGGGCCGCTTCCCGCCCGGCGCCGCCGCCGCGGTCTGGCGTTCCCGCGACGGCGGCCGGACCTGGGAAGACCAGCGCGAGGGGCTGCCGCAGGCGGGCTGCTACTTCACCGTCCTGCGCCAGGCGATGGCGGGGGACGCGCGCGACCCCGCGGGCCTCTACTTCGGCACCAACTCGGGATCGGTCTTCGCCAGCCGCGACGAGGGCGACCGCTGGGAAGAGGTCACCCGCCACCTGCCGACGATCCTCGCCGTCGAGGTGATGGACCGCGGATAGCGGAGTGTCGCAAGACCGAGGGAAGATGGTGGGCGACCCTGGAATCGAACCAGGCATGGGTCTCCCCGGCGGAGTTACAGTCCGCTGCCGCACCTTGCAGCTCGTCGCCCGACGCGGGGCTTCGAATACAGGCGGGGTGGGGGGGGCGTCAAGGACGAAATCCTGCCGCCCGGGGGCTTGTTCCGGCCCGGCCCCCGGCGCATTCTCACGCGCCATCGAAGCGGAGGCGCGAGGGATGAAGAAACCCGCCTGGGTGATCGAGAAGGAACGCGCGCGCCGGGCGGCGGCGGCCGAAACCGTCTGGCTTTTCGGCCTTCACGCGGTGCGCGACGCGCTTGTGAACCCGCGGCGCGAGAAGCTGCGGCTGGTGCTGACGAAGAACGCTGCCGACCGGCTGGGCGAGGCCGTCGCCGCGGGGGGGCTCGCGCCCGAGATCGTCGACCCGCGGAAGTTCGACACGCATGTGGCGATCGGGGCCGACAGCGTTCACCAGGGCGCCGCGCTGGAGGCGCGGCCCCTGGCCTGGGGCGGGTTCGACGAGGTCTGCGCAGGCGGCGGGGCGCGCGCGCTCGTCGTCCTGCTCGACCGGGTGACCGACCCGCACAACGTCGGCGCGATCCTGCGCTCGGCCGAGGTTTTCGGGGCCCGTGCGGTGATCGCGCCGGCGCGCCACGCGGCGCCGGAAACCGGGGCGCTGGCCAAGACCGCAAGCGGGGCGCTGGAACGCCAGCCCTACCTGCGCGTCGGCAACCTTTCCGAAGCGATGGAGCGGCTGGCGGCGATGGGCTACGTGCTTCTCGGCCTCGACGGCACCGCCGAGATCACGCTGGCGGAGGGGCTCGCCCTCGCCGGCGACCGCCCCGTCGCGCTGGTCCTCGGCGCCGAGGGGCCGGGCCTGCGCGAGAAGACCCGCGCCACCTGCGACCGGCTGGTGCGCATTCCCCATGCCGGCGCCTTCGGGTCGCTCAACGTCTCGAATGCCGCCGCGGTGGCGCTCTATGCGGCGGCGGCACGCTGATCCGATCACCCTTCGCACGCGCGGCTTCACGGTTGCGGGAGCCCCCTTTCAAGGCGGAAGGCGCAGTGGCATCCTCGCCGCGACCCCCGGCCCTCGCCGGAAAGGACGCGACATGACCCCGAGCCGCCGCAGCCTGCTTCTCGTCGTGCTGGCCATTCCCGTCGCCGGCACGATCCTGCGCCCCGCGATCGCCAGCGAACCCGAGGTCTTCGCCACCGGCGGGATCGCGATCTCGGGCTACGATGCGGTGGCCTATTTCACCGACGGCAAGCCTGTCAGGGGCAGCCCCGACCATGCGCTGATCTGGCGTGGCGCGACATGGTATTTCGCGAGCGCCGAGGCGATGGAGGCCTTCGAGATGAACCCTTACGCCTATGCGCCGCAATATGGCGGCTATTGCGCCTATGCGATGACGAAGGGGGCCATCGCCGCGACCGCGCCCGACGCCTTCGCTCTGTCCAGCGGCCGGCTCTACCTGACCTATTCGACCGAGATCCGCGCGATCTGGGCCGACGACGTTGCCGGCAATGTCGCGCTGGCCGACGCGCACTGGCCGGCAGCGTTGAACAAAAAGTGATCACAAATTGCAGGTCCGCCTCTTTCACAAGACCTTCACGATCCTAAATCATCATGGCGAGGCATGGCTTCGGAACCGCCATGCTTCAATTCACTGTCCCTCGTTCCGCACTGGCGCCCGGCCCCTTGGTTCGGGCGCCTTTTTCTGTCAGGCTCCTGCGCCATGAGCACCGATCCCGATGACGTCCTGCGCGATATCCTCAAGACCACCCGCGTGATCGCCGTCGTCGGCGTGTCGCCGAACCCGGTCCGTCCGTCCTACTACGTCGCCCGCTACCTTGGCCTGAAGGGCTATACCGTCATCCCGGTCAACCCCGGCCATGCCGGCGAAGAGATCCTCGGCCGGCAGGTCCATGCCGACCTCGCCTCGATTCCGAAGGACGCCCATGTCGACATGGTGGACATCTTCCGCCGGTCGGACGCCGTGCCGGGGATCGTCGAGGAGGCGCTGCGCGAGCTTCCCGGCCTCAGGACGGTGTGGATGCAGATCGGCGTCCGGCACGAGGACGCTGCCGCGCGGGCCAGGGCGGCGGGGCTGAGGGTGGTGCAGAACCGCTGCCCGAAGATCGAATACCAGCGCCTTTTCGGCGAATTGCGCATGGGCGGTTTCGCCACCGGAGTGATCTCGGCGAAGCTCTGAGGCCGACGCCGCGGGCGCGCGCCGCCGGCGGCGGCGTTTCCGCCGGGCTGAAGGCTCAGTCGCGCGCGGCCTTTTCGGCGATGCCGCTTTTGCCTTCGCGCCGCTCCAGCTCCGCCTCCACCTCGGAAAGCGTCACGTCGCGCGCGGCGAGCATGACGAGAAGGTGGTAAAGCACATCCGCCGCCTCGGCGGTCAGCCGCGCCCGGTCGCCCTTCACCGCCTCGATGATCGCCTCCACCGCCTCCTCGCCGAACTTCTCGGCGCATTTCTCGGGGCCCTTCGACAGGAGCTTCGCCGTCCACGACGTCTCGGGGTCGGCGCCCCTGCGGGCTTCGATCGTGGCGGCAAGGCGGGCGAGGGCGGTCATGCGAGCCTCATCGGGATGCCGGCGCGCGCCATGTGTTCCTTGGCCTCGCGGATCGTGAAGGTGCCGAAATGGAAGATCGAGGCGGCGAGGACGGCGGCGGCATGGCCCTCGATCACCCCCTCGACGAGGTGGTCGAGCGTTCCGACCCCGCCCGAGGCGATCACCGGCACATCCACCGCATCGGCAATGGCGCGGGTCAGGGGCAGGTTGAAGCCCTGCTTCGTGCCGTCGCGGTCCATCGAGGTGAGCAGGATCTCGCCCGCGCCCTTCCTGGCGACGGTGCGGGCGAACTCCACCGCGTCGATGCCGGTCGGGCGGCGGCCGCCGTGGGTGAAGATTTCCCACCGCCCTGGCTCCACGGTCTTGGCGTCGATCGCCACGACGATGCACTGGCTGCCGAAGCGGTCCGCCGCCCTGGCCACGACATCGGGGTCCGCCACGGCCGCCGAATTGAAGCTGACCTTGTCGGCGCCGGCGAGAAGGAGCGCGCGGACGTCCTCCTGCGTTCGCACGCCGCCGCCCACGGTCAGCGGGATGTAGCACTGTTCCGCGGTGCGGGTGACGAGGTCGTGCATCGTGCCGCGGTTTTCATGGGTGGCATGGATGTCGAGAAAGCAAAGCTCGTCCGCCCCCGCCGCGTCGTAGGCGCGCGCCGCCTCCACCGGGTCGCCCGCGTCGATCAGGTTGACGAAGTTCACGCCCTTGACCACGCGGCCGTCGGCCACGTCGAGACAGGGGATGATGCGGGTCTTCAGCATGGGCGGTCCTTTCGCCTGCTCTTAGCGCGGGGCGGGAGGCGGGGAAAGGGGTGTCGCCCCGACCCGCGCCCCGACCCGCGCCCCGGCCGACCCGCCGGGAGGGCGCGGCCCTCCCGGACCCTCCCGGGGTATTTTCGCAACGAAGAAGCCTCAGCCGGCAAGCCGTGCCAGCGCCTCCCGCAGGTCGATCGCGCCGTCGTAGAGCGCGCGGCCCGAGATCGCCCCGGCGATGACGCCGGTATCGCGGAGCGCGATGAGATCGGCCAGCGAGGCGACGCCGCCGGAGGCGATCACCGGGATCGTAACGGCGTGGGCGAGGGCCGCCGTCGCCTCGATATTCGGGCCGGTCATCGCGCCGTCCCGCAGGATGTCGGTGTAGATGATCGCAGCCACGCCCGCATCCTCGAAGGACCGCGCGAGGTCGGTCACGTTCACATCGGTTTCCGTGGCCCAGCCCTTGGTGGCGACGCGGCCGCCGCGCGCATCGATGCCGACCGCGACCCGGCCGGGGAAGGCGCGGGCGGCCTCGCGCACGAGGGCCGGATTTTCCACGGCGACGGTGCCGAGGATGACGCGGGAAAGGCGCTTTTCCAGCCAGAGCGCGATGGTTTTCATGTCGCGGATGCCGCCGCCAAGCTGGGCGGGGATCGTCACGCGGGCGAGGATCGCCTCGACCGCCGCGCCGTTCACCGGCTGACCGGCGAAGGCGCCGTTCAGGTCGACGAGATGCAGCCATTCGGCGCCTGCGGCCTCGAATGCCGCCGCCTGCGCCGCCGGGTCGTCGCCGAAGACCGTGGCCTTGTCCATCTCGCCGTGCAGGAGCCGCACGCACTGGCCGTCCTTGAGGTCGATGGCGGGGTAGAGGATCATCGCGGGCTCCTTCTTCTGCGGCGGCTCTTGCCACAGGGGGCGGGGGATTGCAAAGCCGGCGGAACGTCACGCCAGGCTTTACGGCGCGGCCGGGGATCGTCGATGATCGCCTGCGAATGTCAGGGAGGACATCGGACATGAGGAAACTGACAATCGCGGCAGCCTTGATCCTGGCGGCGGGCATGGCCTCGGCCGACCCGGTCGAGGGGATGTGGAAGACCAAGCCCGACGACAACGGCAATTTCGGCCATGTCGAGATCGGCGCCTGCGGGGCCAAGTTCTGCGGCACGCTCGTGACCGCCTTCGACGGCTCGGGCAAGCAGATCGACTCGCCCAACGTCGGCAAGAGGATCGTCTGGGACATGGTTGCGAAGGGCGATGGCGCCTATGGCGACGGCAAGGTCTGGGCGCCGGACCGCGACAAGACCTACAATTCCAAGATGCAGCTGTCGGGCGACAGCCTTGCCGTCGCCGGCTGCGTGCTTGGCGGGATCATCTGCCGCGCCTCGGACTGGACGCGCGTGAAGTAGCGCCTCAGGGTCGCCAGGCGAGGAAGTTGGCGATCAGCCTGAGGCCCGTCGCCTGGCTCTTTTCCGGGTGGAACTGGGTGCCGACCATCGTGTCGCGCCCGACGATCGCGGTGAGCGGGCCGCCATAGTCGCAATGCGCCAGAAGATCCGCGGGGTCGGCCACGCGGAAGTGGTAGGAATGCACGAAATAGGCGTGCTGCCCGGTTTCGATGCCGGCAAGCAGGGGATGCGGGCGGTCGATCACCAGGTCGTTCCAGCCCATGTGCGGCACCTTCAGCCGCAGGTCCGACGGCGCGATCCGCACCACCTCGCCGGGAATCCAGCCGAACCCCGGTGTTTCCCGGTATTCCATCCCGCGCATGGCCATCATCTGCATGCCGATGCAGATGCCGAGGAACGGCCGGGCGCGGACGCGCACGGCCTCCTCGATCGCCTCGAAAAGGCCGGTGCGGCGCGACAGCGCCGCGCGGCAGGCGGGGAAGGCGCCGTCGCCCGGCAGCACGATCCGGTCGGCGCGGGCGACATCCTCGGGCCGGGATGACACGAGAACGGCGCCTCCTCCGGCCTCGGCCGCCATGCGCTGAAACGCCTTTTCCGCCGAATGAAGGTTGCCCGATTCGTAGTCGACCAGAACGGTGAGGCTCACAGCGCCCCCTTGGTCGTGGGCAGGGCGCCGCCGGCGCGGGGGTCGGGCTCCACCGCCATCCTCAGCGCCTTCGCCACCGCCTTGAATGCGGCCTCGGCAAGGTGGTGGCCGTTGATCCCGTGGCGGCGGTCGACATGGAGCGTGATGCCGCCGTGGGTGCTGAGCGCCTGGAAGAACTCGCGCACCAGTTCGGTGTCGAAGCCGCCGATCCTGGCGGCAGGGAAGTCGAGGTTCCAGACGAGATAGGGCCGGCCCGAAAGATCAAGCGCCGCGGCCACCTGTGCGTCGTCCATGACCAGCGCGAAATGCCCGTAGCGGCGGATGCCGCGCTTGTCACCGAGCGCCTTGGCGAGCGCCTGGCCGAGCGCGATGCCGGTATCCTCCACCGTGTGGTGGTCGTCGATATGCAGGTCGCCTTTCGCCCGCACCTTCAGGTCGATCAGCGAGTGGCGCGAAAGCTGGTCGAGCATGTGGTCGAAGAAGCCCACGCCCGTCTCGTTGGTGTAGCTTCCGCTGCCATCGAGGTCGATCTCGACCGCGATCTCGGTTTCCGCCGTCTTCCGCGTGATCGTCGCCTTGCGCATGGAGCCGCCCTTTCGCTTCGCGGGCGTTATAGGCGGCGGGCGGCGGCAGTTCCAGCGGGGCGGGGCGAAAAAGCCCTGCGTGTCGCGCCCGCGCCGCGGGAAACGAAAGGACCGCCCGAAGGCGGCCCGTTCCGGTCATGCGATCCGCCGCATGGAGCGGTATTCTGGAGCGGGCGATGAGATTCGAACTCACGACCCTAACCTTGGCAAGGTTATGCTCTACCCCTGAGCTACGCCCGCATCCTTGGGTGCAGGCGATGTATTAAACCTGCCGCGCCGCCGCAAGTGGAAAAACGCCGGGGCGGGAAAAATCGCCGGCAGGAGGGCGCCGGCCTCAGGGCCGGGGCGCGCCGCCCGGGGAACCGTCACGAACCGGGCGGGTTTGGCCGTTCTATGGCAGAGACCCCTGGAAAGGAGCGCGCGGTGCCGAAATACGTGACGATCGGATATGGCGACCAGGCAGGCTATGACCGCACGCCCGCCCCCCTGCGGGCGGCGGCGCTTGCCCATGACGCGAAGCTGCAAGGGCAGGGGGCGGTGATCGGGGTCGCGGGCGCGCCGGTGCAGGTGCGCAATACCGAGGACAGCGGCCTGCACAGGACGCAGGGGGCCTTCATGGCCGCCGCGCTGCCGGTGGCGGGGTTCGCCATCCTCGAGGCCGCCGACCTCGCCGAGGCCGTCGAGATGGTCTCGCACACGCCCTGCGCCGTCGCCCACGGCGTCGTCGAGGTCTGGCCGCTGGAGGAGCCGTCCTGAGCCGGGTGGCGCGGTTGACGGGGGGAGCGCCTGATTCGCTCAAGCGCTGACCTTTGCCGCGCAAGCCGATGATTCTGGCGCGAAAAATGGTTATGTCGGAGTTAACGCGCGCGTCGATGCCGTTCAAACCGCCCCGGCGCGGGTGGATTTACGATCACGGCGAAATAGTGCCGCGGGTTTGTCCCGATCATGTCGAAATATGGGCGAATTCCGGGTGCGAACTGATCCCATCGCCACACTGGCACCGAACCGGCCCCAGGGATGCAGCCCGGGGCGTCAGAGCCGAAAGGAAACGACCCATGTTCATGCAAGATGCCACCAGCTTCCGCGCCGCCGAGAAGATCGCGCTTTCGCTTGATGGTCTGACCCTCGGCGGGCTGAACCTCGGGCCAGATGTCCGCGCCGCCGGGATTCTTGCGGGCAGCCTGGTCGAGACCTTGTCCGGCTGGCGTCCGGTCGAGACGCTTGCCCGTGGCATCCGGGTGGCGACCTGGGACGGCGGCTTCCGCCCCCTGGCGGCGGTCGAGCGCCGCCATCTCCGGCCCGCCGCCGGGGTCGAGGTCATCCATGTGCCGGGCGGCGCGCTCGACACCTGCTCGGGGTTCGATCTCATGCCCGGGCAGCATGTCTTCCTCGCTTCCGCCGTCGCCGAAGCGGTGCTCGGGGTTGCCGGCGCGCTGGTGCCGGTCTCCGCCCTTGCCGGCCACGCGGGCATCACCCGCCGGCTGCTCCCCCGCCCCGCCGAGGTCATCACCCTGCGTTTCGCGGGCGAGGAGGTGGTCTATGTCAATTCCGGCGCGCTCGTCCATTGCGCGGCCGAGGTGCCCGGGGTGCGGCAGGACGCCGGCGGTGCAGGGTTCTTCGAGGTGCTTGACGAGGATCGGGCGCGGGCGATGCTGGCGCTGATCGCCGAAGGCGCGCTGACCACGGCCGAGATCGGCCGCGCCGCCTGACCGCAGCGGAGGATGGCGGCCGGGGGCCGAGGCGCCGCCGTTTTGGCGCGCGGCCGTCATGCCCGGCGGCTGCGGAAGACCGGCCGGGCGCCCTGCGCGCGGTCGGCGGCCAGTGCAGCGAGGATCGCGCTCTCGACCTCGGCGAGCGCGGAGGTATCCGGCGCCCGGTTCTCCCCGCAGCCCGGTCCCGCATTAGACCCCGCATCAGGCCCGGCGAAGAGATTGGCCGGTTCGGATGCCGCCGCCTCCCGCAAGGCCTGCGCCACCCGGTGCGCCCGGTCCTCCAGAAGCCCGAGCTGCCGGTCGAGCCGGTCGAGGCAGGCGCGATCCGCCGCGGCCCCCTCGCCAAGCCATCCCAGAGAGCCCCGGAGGTTGCCAAGCGTCAGGATCACATCTTCCACGAGGAAGGATTCGAAAGCGGTCTGGCCTGAATCGTTCACGGATCACCCCTTCGTTCCCCGGGGTGACGCTACGCCCGCGTCCGCTAACAATCCGCTAATCGCGGCCGCCGGACGGGGCCGGGATCATTCCAGTTCGATCAGGAGATCCTTGGCGTCGATCTGGCTGCCGGCGTGCACATGCACCGTCTTCACCGTCGCCGGCCGGTCGGCGTGCAGCCCGGTTTCCATCTTCATCGCCTCGATGGTGAGAAGCAGGTCGCCCGCATGCACCTTCTGTCCCTCCTTCACCGCGACCGAGGCGACGGAGCCCGGCATCGGCGCGCCGATATGGGCGGGGTTGCCCTCGGTCGCCTTGGGCTTCGCGGCCGTCGCCGCCTTGACCAGCCGGTTCGGGACGCGGATCACGCGGGGTTGGCCGTTCAGTTCGAAGAAGACCTTCACCTCGCCCTGGTCGTCGGTCTCGCCCACTGCCTGAAGGCGGATTTCCAGCGTCTTGCCCGGGTCGATCTCGGCCGAGATTTCCTCGCCCGGCTCCATGCCGTAGAAGAAGGTCTTGGTCGGCAGGGTGCGGACCGGGCCATAGATGCGGTGACGGCCCATGTAGTCGAGGAAGACCTTGGGATACATCAGGTAGCCGTTCAGGTCCTCGTCGTCGACGGTGAAGCCCATCAGGTCCTTCGACACCTGGGCGCGCGTGGCCTCCAGGTCGATCGGGGCGAGGTGCTTGCCCGGCCGTTCGGTGTTCGGCGCCTCGCCCTTCAGCACCTTCCGCACGATCGCCTCGGGAAAGCCGCCCGGCGGCTGGCCGAGGTTGCCCTTCAGCATGTCGGCGACCGAGTCGGGGAAGGCCACGTCGACGGCGGGGTCTTCCACCTGCGCGCGCGTCAGCCCCTGCGCCACCATCATCAGCGCCATGTCGCCCACCACCTTCGACGAAGGCGTCACCTTGACGATGTCGCCGAACATCCGGTTCGCGTCGGCATAGGCCTGCGCCACCTCGTGCCAGCGGTCCTCCAGGCCGAGGCTGCGCGCCTGCGCCTTGAGGTTGGTGAACTGGCCCCCCGGCATCTCGTGCAGCCAGACCTCCGACGCCGGCGCCTCGAGCCCGGATTCGAACGCCCGGTACTGGTGGCGCACCCCCTCCCAGTAGTTGGAAATCTCGCGGATCGCCGAAATGTCGAGCCCGGTGTCGCGGTCGGTATGCGCCAGCGCCTCGACAATGGACCCGAGGCAGGGCTGCGAGGTGCCGCCCGAGAATGCATCCATCGCCGCGTCCGCCGCCGAAACGCCCGCATCGGCGGCGGCAAGGATGGTGGCGCCCGCCAGCCCGCTGGTGTCATGGGTGTGGAAGTGGATCGGCAGCCCGACCTCTTCCTTCAGCGCCTTGAACAGCACCCGCGCCGAGGCGGGCTTGAGAAGCCCCGCCATGTCCTTCAGCCCCAGCACATGCGCGCCCGCGTCTTTCAGCGCCTTGCCCATGCTGACATAGTATTTCAGGTCGTATTTCGCCCGGTCGGGGTTCAGGATGTCGCCGGTGTAGCAGATCGCCGCCTCGCAGAGCTTGCCCTCCGCGATCACCGCGTCCATCGCCACGCGCATGTTCTCGACCCAATTGAGGCTGTCGAAGACGCGAAAGACGTCGATCCCGGTCGTCGCCGCCCGGTGGACGAACTCGCGCACCACGTTGTCGGGGTAGTTGGTATAGCCCACCCCGTTGGAGCCCCTCAGCAGCATCTGCGTCATCAGGTTCGGCATCGCCGCGCGCAGGTCGCGGAGTCGCTGCCAGGGGCATTCCTGCAAGAAGCGGTAGGCCACGTCGAATGTCGCCCCGCCCCAGCATTCGACGCTGAAGAGCCCGGCCAGGTTCGCCGCATAAGCCGGCGCCACCCGGATCATGTCGAGCGAGCGCATCCGCGTGGCGAGCAGGCTCTGGTGCCCGTCGCGCATCGTCGTGTCGGTGAGCAGCAGCTTCTTCTGCGCTCCCATCCAGTCGGCCACGGCCTGCGGGCCCTTCTCCTCCAGCAGGTTGCGCGTGCCGGGCGCCGGCGCGGCACGCAGCGCAGGCGGCTTCGGCGCCCGCGCCTCGGCCGGCGGCTTGGCGCGGCCCGCCGTCTCGGGGTGGCCGTTCACGGTGATGTCGGCGATGTAGGTGAGGATCTTCGTCGCCCGGTCGCGGCGCTTCCTGAACGCGAAAAGCGCGGGGGTCGTGTCGATGAACTTCGTCGTATAGGTATTCGACAGGAAGGTCGGGTGCTTCAGCAGGTTGATGACGAAGTCGATGTTGGTGGAAACGCCGCGGATGCGGAACTCCCTCAGCGCCCGGTCCATCCGCGCGATCGCCTGTTCCGGGGTCGGCGCCCAGGCGGTGACCTTGACCAGAAGCGAATCGTAGTAGCGGGTGATCACGCCCCCCGCATAAGCCGTGCCGCCGTCGAGCCTGATGCCCATGCCGGTGGCCGAACGGTAGGCGGTGATCCGGCCGTAGTCCGGAATGAAGTTGTTCTGCGGATCTTCCGTGGTGACCCGGCACTGGACGGCATGGCCGCGCAGCCGGATGTCCTCCTGGTCCGCGACGCCGGTCGCCTCGGTCAGCGTCCTGCCCTCGGCGATCTTGATCTGGGCCTGGACGATGTCGATGCCGGTCACCTCCTCGGTGACGGTATGCTCGACCTGGACGCGGGGGTTCACCTCGATGAAGTAGAAGCGCCCCGAGTCCATATCCATCAGGAACTCGACGGTGCCGGCGCATTCGTAGCCGACATGGGCGCAGATGCGCTTGCCCAGTTCGCAGATTTCGGCGCGCTGCTCATCGGTCAGGTAGGGGGCGGGGGCGCGTTCGACGACCTTCTGGTTGCGGCGCTGGACGGTGCAGTCGCGTTCGTAGAGGTGGTAGATGTTGCCCATCTTGTCGCCGAGAATCTGAACCTCGACATGGCGGGCGCGCAGGATCATCTTTTCCAGATAGCCCTCGCCGTTGCCGAAGGCGGCCTCGGCCTCGCGCCGCCCCTCGCGGACCTTCTCGACCAGCTCGTCCGGCCCGTTGATCGGCCGCATCCCGCGCCCGCCGCCGCCCCAGCTCGCCTTGAGCATCAAGGGATAGCCGATTTCCGCCGCCTCGCGCCGGATCGCCTCGAAATCCTCGCCCAGCACCTCGGTCGCCGGGATCACCGGCACCCCGGCCGCGACGGCCACGCGCCGGGCGCTGGCCTTGTCGCCGAGCGCGCGCATCGTCTCGGCCTTCGGGCCGATGAAGGTGATGCCGGCCGCATCGCAGGCCTCGACGAAATCGGGGTTCTCGGACAGAAGACCATAGCCCGGGTGGATCGCGTCTGCGCCGCAATCCTTCGCCACCCGGATGATCTCGGGGATCGAGAGATAGGCCTGCACCGGGCCCAGCCCGGCGCCGATCCGATAGGCCTCATCGGCCTTGAACCGGTGGAGGGAAAGCTTGTCCTCCTCGGCATAGATCGCCACCGTCCGCTTGCCCAGTTCGGTCGCCGCCCGCATCACGCGAATGGCGATCTCGCCGCGGTTCGCCACAAGGATCTTCCTGAATTCGGTCATCTGTCCCCTCCACGGTCGCGGGCGAACAATAGGTGTGCTGCGCTGCGGCGCAATCCCCTGAATGCGACCGGCATCAGATTCCGGCGGCACCGCATTCTGCATATGGCCCGGCACGGATCGCGCAGGCGCGATCCCGAAGCAATCCAGACGAAAACGACGCCCCCGCCGGCCTGTCTTCCCGACCCGGCCCCCCGCGTCAGGCCGGGTCGGGAAGACAGGCCGGAAGATCGGCCAGCCGTCGCGCACCGAGCTGGCCCATGTTGGCGGCCATGTCCTTGGCCAGCATGTCGGCAAGATGCGCCGGCCCCGCCGCCCCAAGTGCACCGAGCGCATAGTGCCAGGCGCGGCCGAGCATGACGAAATCCGCGCCCATCGCGATGGCTCGGCAGATGTCGAGCCCGCCTTCGATGCCGCTGTCGAAAATCACCGGAAGCGTGGTCGCGGCGCGGACGGCGGGCAGCGCCTCCATCGTGGCGGGGGCGGCGTCGAACTGCCGCCCGGCATGGTTCGACACCCAGATCGCATCCGCGCCCTCGTCCTGAAGCCGCGCGGCATCATCGGCGCGCAGCACCCCCTTGATGATCAGGGGCCCGTTCCAGGCATCGCGCAGCGCCTTGAGATAGTCCCAGTCGGGCGAGGTGCGCAGCAGGTAGCCGATATGCGCGGTCGACGACAGGCTCACCTTGTTCTCGGCGTAGCCGTCCATCAACCGCATCCGCGGCATCCCCATCCGCAGCGTCCCCAGCGCCCAGGCCGGCCGCCGCAGCACCTGCGCCAGAAGCCGGGGCGTGAGCCGGGGCGGCTGGGTCAGGCCCGACCGCGTCTGGCGCTCCCTCCGGCTGGCCACCGGCACGTCCACGGTGAGGATCAGCGCGGTGAACCCGGCATCCCGGGCGCGTCTGAGCATGTCGCGCCGGATCTCCGGGTCGCGCGGCGGATACATCTGGAACCAGCCATGTGCGCCCAGAACCGGGGCCACGAACTCCGGCGTCTGGCTGGCGACGGTGGACATCGCATAGGGCAGCCCCGCCTTCGCCGCCGCCGCCGCCAGAAGCCGCTCGGCGTCTGGCCAGACCAGCCCCGACATGCCGACCGGCGAGATGCCGAAGGGCAGGGGGAACGATTGGCCGAAGAGCGTGGCAGAGAGGTCCGGCGCGAACTCGCCATGCAGGATCGAGGGACGCAACAGCACCGCGTCGAGCTTTGCGCGGTTGCGCCTGAGCGTCGCCTCGGTGCCGGTGGCGCTGTCGAGATATTCCCAGACGAAATGCGGGATGCGCGCCCGCGCGCGAGCCTTGAGGTCGGCGATTGCCGGGTAACGCTGATGCAGGTCCATGCCGCCTTGTCGGCAGGCCGCATGCGATTGTCCAGCGGGGCCGCGGGAACAGACTGTGAACTCGGCTTTGATTTCCCGCGCGATGCGACTAGATTGCCACCCATGACCCGTTTCGACGATACCGACGCCTTCGAGGGCGCTTCCCTTTCCGCCCGTGCGATGGCAGCGCGGCCCGCGCCCTATCTGGACGGGCTCAACCCCGCGCAGCGCGAGGCGGTCGAGACGCTGGAAGGGCCGGTGCTGATGCTTGCGGGCGCGGGCACCGGCAAGACCCGGGCGCTGACGGCGCGGATCGCGCATCTTCTGGCGCGCAGGCTGGCGCAGCCGAACGAGGTTCTGGCGGTGACCTTCACCAACAAGGCCGCGCGCGAGATGAAGGAACGCGTCGGCCGGCTGATGGGGCAGGCGGTGGAAGGGATGCCCTGGATGGGCACGTTCCATTCGATCAGCGTGAAGATCCTGCGCCGCCATGCCGAACTGGTGGGCCTCAAATCGAACTTCACCATCCTCGACACCGACGACCAGATCCGGCTCCTGAAACAGGTGATCGCGGCCGCCAACATCGACGAGAAGCGCTGGCCCGCGCGCCAGCTCGCCGGCCTCGTCGACCGCTGGAAGAACCGCGCCTGGGGGCCGGAGCAGGTGCCGTCGTCCGAAGCCTCGGCCTTCAACAACCTCGGGACCGAGCTTTATGCCGCCTACCAGCAGCGGCTGCTGTCGCTCAACGCCTGCGACTTCGGCGACCTCTTGCTCCACGTCGTGACAATCTTCCAGAAACACCCCGACATTCTCGAACAATACCAGCGCTGGTTCCGCTACATCCTGGTCGACGAATATCAGGACACCAACGTCGCCCAGTATCTCTGGCTGCGCCTCCTCGCGGCCAAGCACAAGAACATCTGCTGCGTCGGCGACGACGACCAGTCGATCTACGGCTGGCGCGGCGCCGAGGTCGGCAACATCCTGCGCTTCGAAAAGGACTTCCCCGGCGCGAAGGTGATCCGGCTGGAACAGAACTACCGCTCGACCGAACACATCCTCGCCGCCGCCTCGGGGCTGATCGCGGCCAATGCCGGCCGGCTCGGCAAGACGCTCTGGACCGACTCCTCGGGGGGCGAGAAGGTCCGCCTGATCGGCCACTGGGACGGCGAGGAGGAGGCGCGCTGGATCGGCGAGGAGGCCGAGGCGCTGCAACGGGGCACGCGGGGACTCGATCCGATAAGCCTGAACCAGCAGGCGATCCTCGTCCGCGCCTCCCACCAGATGCGCGCCTTCGAGGACCGCTTCCTGACCATCGGCCTGCCCTACCGCGTCATTGGCGGGCCCCGCTTCTACGAACGGCTGGAGATTCGCGACGCGATGGCCTACTTCCGCCTCGCCGTCTCGCCCGACGACGATCTGGCGTTCGAGCGGGTGGTCAACACCCCCAAGCGCGGCCTCGGCGACAAGGCGGTGCAGGCGATTCAGATGCAGGCGCGGGAGGATGGCACGAGCCTCCTGGAAGGCGCGCGCTATGCCGTCGCCTCCGGCCGAATCGGCGGCAAGGGTGGCGGGGCGCTCAGGGTGTTCGTCGAGGCGGTGGACCGATGGCACCGGGCGGTGCAGGTGGCGGACCATGATCATGTCCGGCTGGCCGAAACGATCCTCGACGAATCGGGCTATACCGCGATGTGGCAGGCCGACAAGACGCCCGAGGCGCCGGGGCGGCTGGAAAACCTCAAGGAACTCGTCAAGGCGCTGGAAAGCTTCGACAATCTGCAAGGGTTCCTCGAACATGTCTCGCTGATCATGGACAACGACAGCGAGGACGCCGAGGAGAAGATCACGATCATGACGCTGCACGCCGCGAAGGGGCTGGAGTTTCCGGCCGTGTTCCTCCCCGGCTGGGAAGACGGCCTCTTTCCCTCGCAGCGCTCGATGGACGAAAGCGGGCTGAAGGGGCTGGAGGAGGAGCGGCGGCTGGCCTATGTCGGCATCACCCGGGCCGAGCGGCTCCTGACTATCTCCTTCGCCGGCAACCGCCGCGTCTATGGCCAGTGGCAAAGCCAGTTGCCCTCGCGCTTCATCGACGAACTGCCCGTCCCGCATGTCGAGGTGCTGACGCCCCCCGGCCTTTACGGCGGCGGATACGGGGCCGCCGCGCCGGGCGGCGGGATCGAGGATCGCGCCGCGCGGGCCGATGTCTACAACTCCCCCGGGTGGAAGCGGATGCAGGACCGCAGCCAGACCAGGCCGGTGAGCCAGCCGCGCGAGGCCCGCCATGTGGTCATCGACCTCGATGCCGTCTCCGCCTTCATGGAGGGCGACCGGGTCTTTCACCGCAAGTTCGGCTACGGCACGGTGGAGATGACCGAGGGCGAGAAGCTGCGCGTGGCCTTCGACAAGGCCGGGACCAAGCATGTCGTCGCGGGCTATGTCGTCGCCGCAGAGGCGGCCGACGATATCCCGTTCTGATCCCGCCCGACCCGCGCCGTCCCGTAGAGAACGGTCCGGAAAAGGAAAAGCGGCGCCCGGGAGGGGACGCCGCTTTCAGTTTCCGGGACTCCAGGGAGGAGGAGGGAGCCCGCGGAACCGGTTGGAAGACCGGCGGCATCCCAGGGAGGAGGAGGGGACGCCGCCGACTTCACCCAGCGGCCCGAGGGAGGAGATGGGCCGCCGATCGGTTGGTGAAGATGCGGCAGTGGCAGGGAGGAGGAAGCCACCGCCGCACTTCACTGCGCCGGACCCGGGGAGAAGGAATGGGCCCGCCGCATCTTGAGGGGCCTTCCGGCCCGATCTTTCGCGGCGGCACCCAGGGAGGAGGATGCCGCCGCGGTATTCCGGGGTCCGAGGGAGGAGGATGGACCCCGGGAATGGAAACTTCAGGCGCCGTAGGCCGCTTCGTTCGCGATCGCGCCGATGTTCGAGCGGTGAATGCCCAGATCGGCAAGTTCGCGGTCGCCAAGCGCGTTCAGTTCGCGCAGCGTCTGACGATACACCCGGAAGCGCCGCCAGCTGTCACGCAGGCTGCCGGTCACGCCGGCCACGCGCTCGATCAGGCCGGAGTCGCTGCTGCGGATACCACTTGCATATGCCATCTTCGTCGTCCTTGTCTTCCTGCTGGCGCCCGTCTCGGCCGCCGTTGCAGGCAAGATGACCATCATGCTGCAATTGCACAATACCCCGCCAGATCAATGCTGCCATGCAGCAAGCGCATGGCAGGCGATCCGGATTTTCCTTTACCCAACGGCAGCTTGGCGCGAGACTCTGTGAAATGTCCGTCGCCTGTTGCGCTTTCCGGCAAAGCGTCCGATCTTCATGCGGGACCACCGGAGGACGCAAGCGATGACCGTGACACGCGAAGACGTGCTGACAAGCCTTTCCCGTATTCCGCTGGCAGATGGCGGCACGCTCGTCTCGCGCGATCTGGTGCGCGCGCTGAGCGTGGAGGGCGGCATGGTCCGCTTCGTGATCGAGGCGCCCGACGCGGCACAGGCGCGCGCGATGGCACCGGTCCGCGATGCGGCCGAGGCCGCGGTGCGGGCGCTTCCCGGCGTCACCGGCGCCTCGGTGGTGCTGACCGCCCACGGCCCGGCCGAAAAGGCGCCGCCGAGTTTGAAGATCGGCGGCCATCCGACGCCGCAGGCCGGCCCCCAGGCCATCCCGGGCGTCCGCCGCATCCTCGCTGTCGGCTCGGGCAAGGGCGGGGTGGGCAAGTCCACCGTCTCGTCCAACCTCGCCGTGGCGCTGGCGCGGAAGGGGCGGCGGGTCGGGCTGCTCGACGCCGACATCCACGGGCCCTCGCAACCGAGGATGATGGGTGTCAGCGACCGCCCCGCCTCGCCCGACGGCAAGACCATCCTGCCGCTCAGGGCGCATGGCGTGACCATGATGTCGATCGGGCTGATGCTGAAGGACGGCGAGGCGGTGATCTGGCGCGGACCGATGCTCCAGGGCGCGCTCCAGCAGTTGCTCGGGCAGGTGCAATGGGGCGAGCTTGACATCCTCATCATCGACCTGCCGCCGGGGACGGGCGACGTGCAACTGTCGCTCGCGCAGAAGACGCCGCTCACCGGGGCGCTCGTCGTCTCCACCCCGCAGGACGTGGCGCTGATCGACGCGCGCCGCGCGATCAACATGTTCGACAAGCTCAAGGTGCCGGTCGTCGGCCTGATCGAGAACATGTCGAGCTATGTCTGCCCCAACTGCGGCCACGAGGCGCATATCTTCGGCCACGGCGGCGTCGCGGCCGAGGCCGAACGGATCGGCGTTCCGTTCCTCGGCGAACTGCCGCTCAGCCTCGACGTGCGGCTTGCGGGCGATGCCGGCACGCCGGTCGCCGCGGGCGCGGGACCGGTCGCCGAGGCCTACGCCCGGCTTGCCGACCGGCTCGTCGCCGGCGACCTGGCCTGAGCGCCGGGGGCCGGGCCGCGGGATGTCCTGACACTGCGGCAGGGCCGCGGGCCCTTTCACGGGAATGGATGGGAACGGGCGCCCGGAATGCTCCGGAAATAGAATCACATTCCATGACGACGGCGTGATTCGCTGTGAATCCGGGCGTTCCTGCCGGGTTCTCCCGCCTTTTTTCCTCGCTGATCGGGGACTGAAAAAAATTCCTGGGAATGTATGGGATCGCACGCGCAGCAGGCGATCTGTCTATATGTTGTTGTTTTCAGAAAACCTTCCGCAACACATACGCAGATAACTTTCGAAAAACCCCAAATCCTGACTTTCCGGGCCGCCTGACACCACGTCTGGTATCCCGGGCAGAGCACTTTCCTGTTGATTCCCATGAAATCCCGTGTCATCCCTTGTTCACGGTGAGACGGGCCAAGACGGGCACCAAGACCCAAAAGGCGAAAGTCAGGTTTCATACAGGCACCCGCTTTCATCGAACCAAGAGATCCGGCGCGCAAGCGAGCAGACATCCCCCCAGGTGGCAGCGCAGCCGGACAACCCAGAGATGGGACGAGGGCGGCGGATCGGGCAGTGGCAGCAGCCCGATCCGCCGTTGTCTTTCCAGGGCTGGTCAAGCGGCGGTGACACCCGGGGGAGGGGACAGGCAGGGAGCGCGCGCCCTTGGCACGCAGGTTCAGAGGTTCCGACACGTTCAAGGTGGACGCGAAAGGCCGCGTCTCCATCCCGGCGCCGTTCCGCCGCGTGATCGA
>JAUQYA010000091.1 GCA_030837785.1 Albidovulum sp. | reverse complement strand
AGCCCGCAACTCGGGATTCACAGCGCGACTCTGCCGGGCTATTGTGGCCAAAATTAGGAACAATTCCGCACAAGAGGCAGCAATGAGCAGACCCCGGACCGCCGCCCTCGCGGCCTATCTCGCCCTCCTGATCCTGGTGCTTGGGGGGCTGCCGCTTCTCAAGGGGGCGCTCTACCTGGAAAAGCACGAGGGCGACACGCTGCACCTCGCCGAGCTGGTGCTGAGGATGGCGCGGGGAGAGTGGCCGCACCTCGACTTCATGACCCCGATCGGGGTTCTGGCGATCGCGCCGATCGCGGCCTTCGTGAGGGCGGGCGCGGGCATCGGGCACGCGATCCTCTACGCGCAGATCCTCGTCGCCGCCGTGCTCCTGCTGCCGGTCCTCAGGGTCGCGGCAAGCCGGATGACGGGTATCTGGCCCTGGGCCTATGGCGGGTTCGTCATGCTCCTGTGCCTGGCGCTCGTCCACGGCGAGGCGGAAAGTTCGGTCTCGATCTCGATGCATTACAACCGCTGGGCCTGGGCGGCGAGCTATGTGGTGATCCCGCTTGCGCTGCTGGCCGCCACGGGTCGACCGCGGCCGTGGCTCGACGGGGCGCTGATCGGGCTCGGGATGGCGGCGCTGGTGCTGACCAAGGTCACCTATTTCGCGGCCTTCGCGCCCGGTGTCGCGGTCGCGCTGATCGCCCGGCGGCAGGCGACGATGATCGTCTCGGCGCTGGTCGCGGGGCTGGCCGTGGCCGCGCTGATGACGGTGCTCGCCGGACCGGCCTTCTGGTCCGCCTATCTGAGGGATCTCCTGACGGTCGCCGCGGGCGAAAGCCGGGCGGCGCCGGGGGAGAGTTTCGTCGACGTCATCGTGGCGCCGCTCTACATGGGCGGAAGCCTCGCGCTTGTCGCGACCGTGATCTTCCTCAGGCAGGCGGGGCGGACGGTCGAGGGGCTTTCCCTCCTCGTGCTCATGCCGGGCTGCTTCTACGTGGCCTACCAGAACTTCGGCAACGACCCCCAGTGGCTTTATCTGCTTGCGCTTCTCGCCTTCGTGCTCAGGCCCGCACCGGGCCTGGCGAACGGCATGGGCTGGGATCTGCGGGCGGCGCTGACGGTCACCGGCATCGCCGCCCTGTGCTTCGGGGCGCCTTCGGCGATCAACCTGGCCTTCAGCCCCTGGCGTCACCTCGCCGCCGATGCCGAGGATACGGTGCCGCTTCTGCCGCGGCTCCCGGTCCATGACGACCTGCGCACCCCCGCGGCGCGGCTTTACACCGTGAACCTGAAAGAACCCTATGACCGGCCGGGCGACCCCTTCGCCACCTTCCGCGACCTTGCCGGGCGCGAGGACCCGCCGGTCCTGAATGGCGAGACGCTGCCCGAATGCCAGATCGAGGGCGGCATCTCCGGCTGGTTCGAACTGGTGGCGGACGATCTGGCCGCCGCGGGCTACGGGGGGAGCGCGATCCTCGGGACCGACCTCTATTCGGCCTACTGGATGTTCGGCGACTTCGAGCCGGTGAAAGGCGCTGCCCCGTGGTACTACGGGGGCCTGCCGGGGGCCGAGAACGCGGATTACATCGTTGTGCCGATCTGCCCGATGGCCTTCGCGCTCCGCTCACAGATGCTGAAGGCCTTCGAGGAGGGCGGCTGGATGCTGCGCGAGGTGCGCCGGACGGCGCTTTACATATTGGTCGAGCCCGTCGCCCCCTGAACCAGCGCGAGGATGTCCGGAAAGGCCGTGAAGACGAGGTAGGCGACGAAGGTGCCGACAAGCGCGAGCCCCATCGGGAAGTCCTTGCGCTGCCAGCTCACCCAGTCGGGCGTTGCCGCCCTGACGGCCGGGATCGCCCGCATCAGGCGATGCGCGGCGAAGGCGCCGAGCAGGAAGGCTGCCAGAAGGATCAGCGCCAGCTGGAGATGTTCGATCCTCTGGGCGAAATAGGGGGCGGCGGCGGCGGCGAATTTCGCGTCGCCCGCGCCCACGTTCGCGGCGATGTTCAGCACGAAGCCGATGGCCAGCACGGCCACGAGGTTCACCCAGCGCCAGAGCCAGTATTCGGCCGGCATCAGCACGAAGCCCGCGAAGGCGAAGATGGCGATGATCGCCATCACCGCCTTGTTGGGGATCTTCATGAACTTGAGGTCGGACCAGGCCACCCAGGCGCAGATCGGCAGGCACAGAAGAAGGAAGACCCGGTAGGCGAAGATCACCGCTTCGGGGCTCGTCGACGGAAAGGGGTTCAGCATCGCGTCAGCCGCTCAGGCGCCGTTGTTGAGCGTTTCGAGCGCGCGGGCCGCCTGCTCGAAATACTTCGGGCTGGTGTCCACGGCGTCCTCCAGAAGGCCCTTGCCGGTGGTCACGTCGCCCTGCTTGATCGCCGTCAGCGCCGCCGTATAGAGCAGTTCGGCCCGCTCCGACTGGGTCATCGTCACCATCGGCATGTCGTATTTTCGCTGGGCCGCGCGGGCGAGGACAAGGTTGTTCTTGGTCGTGAAGTTCGATGCGTCATAGGTCAGCGCCTCGCTGAACAGCTTTTCGGCACCGGCGAAATCGCCGCGGGTCAGCTTCGAATAGCCCCAGTTGTTCAGCACGCCCGAGGGCTGGGTGGTCAGGCCGAAGGCGGTCTCGTAGAAGCTGTCGGCCTTCTGCCATTTCTTGTTGGCGTCCGCGACCATCGCTTCCAGCCGGTAGCGCTCGTAGGTCTCGTAGGTCGGCGGAACGAGGTTCAGCACGGCTTCCGCCTTCTTCCATTCGTTGGCGCGGATCAGCGCATCGGCAAGACCGATGCGGTCCTCGTTGGTGACCTCGGGGCTGTCGACCACGGCCTGCCAGGTCAGCGCGGCCTCGGTCGGTTTCTTGGCCCGCACCAGCGCCTTGGCGAGGTTGCGCTTGAGGTCGATGCGGTCGGGGTTCTGGCTGAGCGTCTTCTGGAAATAGTCCACCGCCTCGTTCGGGTCGCCCACCGTCAGCATCACGTCGCTGAGGTTGCTTTCGTCGATGACGTTCACGTCCTTGATGGCGCGGTCGACCTCGGCGTCGGACGCCTTCTGGCAGCCCGACAGCGCGGCCGCCCCTGCCACGCAGAGGGAAATCAGGATGGGGTGGCGCATTTGATGCGTCCTTTGCTGCTCTTGCCTCAGTGTTTGGTGAGAAGCAGGTATTGCCCGTTCCCGCGCCTCACCAGCGAGAATTTCTCATTATTGGCAGGACTATACGACGGTTGTTCGATTTTTGCGAGGGCGCGGCGCAGATTTTCGCGGATGGCGTCCGTTTGGCCACTGTCAAGCGCGAAGGCCATCCTGAACACGCGGGCCGCTTCGGCATAGCTTCCCCGCTCCATCAGCACGACACCGAGGTTGTTCCAGGCCGGCACGAAGCCCTCGTCCTTCTTCACCGCCTGCCTGAGCAGCTGTTCGGCCTGTCCGAGCCGGCCCAGATGCAGGTTGGCGGAGCCCACGGCCGAAAGGACGTCGGCGGTCATCCCCTGGTCGGCCGCGGCACGGTAGTAGGCCTTGAGAGCAAGTTCGTACTCGCCCGCCGCCATCAGCCGGTGGCCGACGATGAGGCCGTCAACGGCGTCCTCGTCGCGCACCGGCCCCGAGGGCGGAAAGGGAGAGTCGCCAAATGCACGCGGGCCGCCTGTCGTCTGACAGGCGGCCAGCAGGAGGGTCACCAGAAGAACGGTTCCGCGAAAGCCCATCGCCTCAGGGTTTGAAGTTGGCGAACAGCTGCAGCATATCGTAAACCGAAGGCCCCACAAGGATGATGAGGAGCGGCGGCACGGTGAACATCATCGTTCCGAGCGTCATCTTGGTGGGCAGCTTGTTCGCCGCCTCCTCGGCCCGCATCACCCGCTTGTCGCGCATTTCCGAGGCATAGACGCGCAGCGCCTCGGCGATCGAGGTGCCGAAGGTCTGCGACTGGATCATCACGGTCACGAAAGAGGCGATGTCGGGCACGCCGGTGCGTTCGGAGAAGGCGCGCAGCACGGAGGTCTTGTCCTTGCCGGCCTTGACCTCCTGCGCGACGATCTCGAACTCCTCGGCGAGCGCGGGGTAACCGGTCTTCAGCTCCTTCGACACCCGGATGATGCCCTGGTCGAGCGACTGGCCGGCCTCGACACAGACAAGCAGCATGTCGAGCGCGTCGGGAAAGCCGTTCTGAATATCGCCCTGCCGCGTCTGGATGCGCCGTTCGATCCAGTATTTCGGCAGGTAGTAGCCGATGGCGCCGGGCATGATCACCGCAAGGACGAGTTTGGTGGTCGAGATTTCGCCGGTGGCCGAGGCGACGATGGCGTAGATCACACCGATCAGCAGGAAGACGATGCCGAGCATGAACTGGATCGCGTGGAAGCTCCGCACCGCGGTCTTGCTGCGATAGCCGGCGCGGGTCATCTTCAGCCGCGACGAGCTCATTTCTTCCTCGGTCTTGGGTTCGAGGAAGTTCGCGAACTTGTCGAGCTTGTTGCTGCCGCGGCTGGCGCGGAGCGACTTCTTCTCCTCGCGCGCGGGGCGGTTTTCCCCCGTGGGCCTGGACGTCTCCCGCAGCTTGCTGAAAGGGTCGGCGCGTTTCTTCAGCATCGTCGGCAAGGCGATTGCGACGAGAAGGACGCCGAGCATCCCGACCGCGAACAGGGGGCCGAGCGGCCCCATCTGTGCGATCAGGAAATCATTGATCTGTGACAACATTCTGGCCGGGCCCCCTCAGACCTTGATGTTGACCATCATCTTCATGAAGATGACGTTGATGGCGAGGAAGGTGAAGACGATCAGCGCGGCCGGAACGAAGGCCGCGGTATCCTTCACCGTGTCGAAATAGTCCGGCTTCAGGATCTGGATCA
>JAUQYA010000090.1 GCA_030837785.1 Albidovulum sp. | reverse complement strand
GCGGTGATCTCGCCCCGGCGCACGTCGAACGAGAGGTCGTTGATGGCGAGAAGCCCGCCGAACCGCATCGTCAGATGCTCGACCCGCAGGATCACGTCGCCGGTCATGGTCTTGTCCTGCCCGCCCATCAGCCGTGCCCCTCCTTGGTGAAGCTGCCGGAGATCGCCTTGCGTTCGTGCAGGAAGGCCGTGGGCTGGCGGGTGCCGACGAAGCCGCGCGGTTTCAGCACCATCACCACCACCATCGCCAGGCCGAAGATCAGCATCCGGTAAAGCTCGGGCGTGAAATCGTCACCGAACACCGCCTTGAGGAAGCTCATCTCGCGCAGAAGCTCGGTGCCGCCGACCATCACCGCCGCGGCGACCGCGATCCCGAAGAGCGAGCCCATGCCGCCCAGGACGACGATGGCCAGGATCACCGCCGATTCGAGGAAGACGAAGGATTCGGGCGACACGAAGCCCTGCCGCGCGCCGAAGAACGCGCCGGCAAAGCCGCCGAACATCGCGCCGGTGGCAAAGGCCGTAAGCTTCGTCGTGGTGGTGTTGATGCCGAGCGAGCGGCAGGCGATCTCGTCCTCGCGCAGCGCCTCCCAGGCGCGGCCGATCGGCATCGCCCTGAGCCGCATCGAGACATAGGCGGTCAGCGCGCACATCGCGAGGATCACGTAGAAGAGGAAGATCTTGTAGTAGACCGAGGACATCGGCAGGCCGAAGACCTTGGCGAAGTTGTTCGGCGCCGAGACGTCGAAGGACCAGATGCCGAAGACCGAGGCCTTGGCGATGCCGGACACCCCGAAGGTGCCCTTGGTGACCTCGGTCCAGTTGATCAGGACAAGGCGGATGATCTCGCCGAAGGCCAGCGTCACGATCGCCAGATAATCGCCCCTGAGCCGCAGTACCGGAAAGCCGAGGATAACGCCCCAGCAGGCCGAAAGAATTCCCGCCAGCGGCAGCAGAAGCCAGAACGACAGTCCGAAGTGGCTGGAAAGCAGGGCATAGGAATAGGCGCCGACCGCGTAGAAGGCGACATAGCCGAGGTCGAGAAGCCCGGCGAGGCCCACCACGATGTTCAGCCCCCAGGCCAGCATCACGTAGATCAGGATCTGGATGCCGAAGTTGTCGACGAACTTCAGCGACCCCTGCACCCCGAAAAGCGCCACGACCACGGGCGGGAACAGCACGAGCGCGGCGAAGCCGACGATATGCAGGTTGCGCCTGAGCAGCCCCGGCGGCGCCGGGGCTTCGACCGGCCTCGCCGCCCGCGCGGCCTTGCGCGCGGCCAGCCAGGGGCCGACGGCGACGATCATCAGGAAGCGGCCCGCCATCGCCACGGCGACGAAGACGGCCAGAAGCCCCCAGCGCTGGGTGAGGACCAGTTCGTTGCGCATGTTCTGGTCGGTCTTCAGCCCGACGAACAGCACGAACATGCCGAAGGCGATCAGCCCGGCAACGAGCGACTCGCGCAGCGCCCGGCCGACGAGGCCGCCCTGCCGAACCTCGGGAACGGTGGTTTGCACGGCCATCCTGGTCACACCTTCTCGATTTCAGGGCGCCCTAGGATGCCCGAGGGCTTGAAGATCAGCACGATCGCAAGGATCGAGAACGTCGCCACATCCTTGTAGTCGATCGAGAAATAGGCCGACCACAGCGATTCGATCAGCCCGATCAGCAGCCCTCCCAGAAGCGCGCCCGGCAACGAGCCGATGCCGCCGAGGACGGCGGCGGTGAAGGCCTTGACCCCCGGGACGAACCCGTCTGAGAAGACGGTCACCCCGTAATACATCAGATACATGGTGCCGGCGACGCCGGCGAGTGCGGCCCCCATCACGAAGGTGATCGAGATGGTGCGGTCCACGTCGACGCCCAGAAGGGCAGCCATTTTGCGGTCCTGCTCGGTGGCGCGCTGCGCCCGGCCGAGCGAGGTGCGGTTCACCACGTACCAGAACACCGCCATCATGGCGACGGTGATGATCACGATCAGGATCTGCTTGAGCGAGATCGAGATGCCCCAGACGTCGTAGACCCTCGAGACCAGCGGCGGAATCGGCTTGTTTCGCGGCCCCTGCGTCACCTGGATGAAGTTCGACAGCACGATCGACATGCCGATGGCGGTGATCAGCGGCGCCAGCCGGAACGAGCCCCGGAGCGGGCGGTAGGCGATCCGCTCGATTGTCCAGTTCCACAGCGAGGTCATCACGATCGCAACGGCCATCATCACCACCAGCGCCACCGCGACGGGGACGCTGGCGAAGATCGCGGTCAGGATCAGGAAGGCGATCAGGGCCGCGAACGCCCCCAGCATGAAGACGTCGCCGTGGGCGAAGTTGATCATGCCGATGATCCCGTAGACCATCGTGTAGCCGATCGCGATCATGCCGTAGATCGACCCCAGCGTCAGACCGTTGACGGTCTGCTGGATGAAATACTCCATT
>JAUQYA010000089.1 GCA_030837785.1 Albidovulum sp. | reverse complement strand
TGCGGTAGCGGGGCGGGACGGGCTTGCTCATGCCCGCCTCCTAACCTGATGGATTCACCGTGTGAATCCTCTCAGGTCAAGTTCTGCAACAACGCCCACCCGTTGCAAGATCAGGGGGACGCCCTTGTGACAAGCGTCCCCGCCGTTCCGGCCAGAATGGCGCTGGCATCTTCCAGCCGCCCGATCCCGGCGATCCGCCCCGCATGTGAGGCAAAGGCGCAGGCGGCCTCGACCTTGGGGGCCATCGAGCCGGGCGGAAACGCCGCCGGGTCGAGGTCGGCTGGGTCCGCGCGGTGGATCGCGCTTTGGTCCGGCGTGTTCCAGCCGCGATAGACCGCATCGACATCGGTCAGCATCAGGAAGGCATCGGCATCAAGCTCGGTCGCCAGCAGGCCGGCAGAGCGGTCCTTGTCGATCACCGCCTCGATACCTTCCAGCCGGCCATCGTCGCGGCGGATCACCGGAATGCCGCCGCCGCCCGCGCAGATCACCGTCACGCCGGCCTTTGTCAGCACCCTGAGCGGTTCGATCTGGCTGAACCGCCGGGGCGCGGGCGAGGGCACGACCCGGCGCCACTGGCCGGGGCTTTCCTCGACCATCGGCCAGCCATGCGCGGTGCGGGCCTTGGCGGCGGCCACCGTGTCATAAAGCGGGCCGATCGGTTTTTGGGGATTGGCAAAGGCGGGATCGTCCGGGTCCACCTCGACCTGGGTCAACAGCGTCGCCAAAGCGGCACCGGGCGGCAGCGCATTGGTCAGTTCCTGTTCGACCAGATAGCCGATCATGCCGACGCTTTCGGCCCCCAGAATATCCAGCGGCCAGACGGTTTCGTTGCTGTAGGCCGCAGCCTGCAAGGCCAGCAGGCCGACCTGCGGGCCATTGCCATGCGCGACCACGATGTCATGGTCGCGCGCCAGTTCCGCCAGCGCCACCGCCGCGCGGCGCACATTCGCGCGCTGCGCCTCGGCGGTCATCGGTTCACCACGCCGCAAGAGCGCATTGCCGCCAAGGGCCACCACCACCCGCATCGGGTCAGGCCCCGCCCAGGGTGGCGACCAGCAGCGCCTTGATCGTGTGCATCCGGTTCTCGGCCTGATCGAAGACGATCGAGGCTTCGGATTCGAAGACCTCGTCGCTGACCTCCATGCAGTCGATGCCGTATTGCTGGAAGATCTTCTCGCCGATCTGGGTCTCGCGGTTGTGGAAGGCCGGCAGGCAATGCATGAACTTGGCATGCGGATTGCCGGTCGCCTCCATGATCTGGAGCGTGACCCGATAGGGGGTCAGCTGCTTGATCCGGCTCGCCCAGACCTCGTCGGGCTCTCCCATCGAGACCCAGACATCGGTATAGACGAAATCGCAGCCGCGCGCGGCCTCGACCGGATCCTCGGTCAGGGCGATCCTGGCGCCGGTGGTCGCGGCGATCTCGCGGCAGCGATCCACCAGCGCGGCGTCGGGCCAGCAATCCTTCGGCGCGCCAAGCCGCACATCCATGCCGATCAGCGCCGCGCCCTCCATCAGCGAGTTGCCCATGTTGTTGCCGGCATCGCCCAGAAAGCAGAAGCATAGCTGCGACAGGTGCTTGCGGGTGAACTCGCGCATGGTCAGGAAATCGGCCAGGATCTGCGTCGGATGGAATTCATCCGTCAGCCCGTTGTAGACCGGCACGCCCGACCATCTGGCCAGTTCCTCGGCAAGCGTCTGGCCAAAGCCGCGATATTCGATCCCGTCATAGATCCGGCCCAGAACCCGGGCGGTGTCCTTCATCGATTCCTTCTTGCCGATCTGGGTGCCGGTCGGCCCCAGATAGGTGACATGCGCGCCCTGATCATAGGCCGCCACCTCGAATCCGGTGCGGGTGCGCGTGGAATCCTTCTCGAAGATCAGCGCGATGTTGCGCCCCTTCAGCCGCTGCTGCTCATAGCCGCCATATTTGGCCTGCTTGAGCGAGGCCGAAAGCCGCAGCAGGAAGCGGATTTCGTCGGGGGTGAAGTCGCCCAGTTTCAGGACGCTGCGCCCCAGAAGATTGACTGGCATGGTTCGCTCCTTATGCCGGATCGCGGATCAGGGGGCAGGTCATGCAATGGCCGCCGCCACGGCCACGGCCGAGTTCGGCGCCGGGAATGGTGATGACCTCGACCCCGGCCTTGCGCAGTTGGGTGTTGGTATAGGTGTTGCGGTCATAGCCCACGACCACGCCGGGCTCGAGCGCGATGACGTTGTTGCCGTCGTCCCATTGCTCGCGTTCCGCGACATAGGAATTGGCGCCGGACTCGACCACGCGCAGCTTCTTCAGCCCCAGAACCTCGGCGGCGACCTGAACCAGATGCTGCCTTTCCTCGCGGATGTCGAGCTGGCCGGGTTTCTCGCCGGGACGGATCGAATAGGGCACGATACGATCCGCGACCTCGGCGAACAGCGTGACCAGATCGCGGTCGCAGAAGCTGAACACCGTGTCGAGATGCATCGAGGCACGTTCGACCGGCAGCTTGCAGGCGATGACCCGTTCCGCCCCGCCCTGCTCGAACAGCGAACGGGCCAGTTGCCCGACCGATTGCGCCGTGGTGCGTTCCCCCATGCCGACAAGGACGGTGCCATTGCCGATGGGCATGACATCGCCACCCTCCATCGTGGCCGCACCGTGGTCGGCGTCGGGGTCGCCCCACCAGACCGGAAAACCCGCATCGCGGAAATCGGGGTGAAAGCGGTAGATCGCGGCAATGTTCACCGTTTCCAGCTTGCGTGCGTCCCAGCGCATCGGATTCAGAGTGACGCCGCCGTAGATCCAGCAGGTGGTGTCGCGGGTGAACAGGTGATTGGGCAGCGGCGGCAGCACGAAATCCTCGGGGCGCAGGGTTGACCCGAACAACCCGCCGTCGGCAACCGGCAGTTCCGCCCGGCTCATGCCGCCCAGCAGGATCAGCGACAGCGGGTCGGCGTCCATTTCCATCAGATGGGCGCGCAGATCGTCGGCAAGACCGACGCCGACCGTATCTTCGTTGACGCGCCGTTCCAGCAGCCAGATGCGGGCTTCGGGAATGCGCAGGGTTTCAACCAGCAGATCACGCAGGAACACGACCTCGGTGCCGCGATAGCGCATGGCATCGACGAATTCCATGTGGTCGGCGCGCGCCTGCTTGACCCAGATGACATCGTCGAACAGCAGGTCGTGGCAGTTCGAGGGCGTCAGCCGCGCGATGGCCGCGCCGGGGCGATGAACGAGGACACGGCGCAGCTTGCCGATTTCGGAATGCACTCCATAGGTGAGTGTCATGCCAGTTCTCCTTTCAGACGATCAGGGTGGCGATGCTCAGGCTCGCCATGATGATGATGGTCAGGATCGCAAGCAGCGGCCACATGAAGCGCAGCCAGCGTTCATAGGGCACACGCCCGATGGCCAGCCCGCCCATGACCACGGCGAATGTCGGGTTGATCAGGTTCACCAGGCCATTGGCCGATTGATAGGCCGTCACCACCAGATCGCGCTGCACGCCCGCGAAATCCGCGACCGGGGCCATGATCGGCATCGACAGGACCGCCAGCCCCGAAGAGGACGGCACGAAGAAGGACATCAGCACCTGCAACCAATAGGTGACGTTGATGAAGGCCACCTTGCCAAGCCCGGCAACAGCGCCTTCGGCCCAATGCAGGATGGTGTCGGTGATGTGGCCCGCGTCCATGATGACAACGATGCCGCGGGCAAGACCGATGATCAGCGCGACCCCCAGCAGATCGCGTGCGCCGTTCAGGAAGGCTTCGACGAATTCCTTCTCGCCCGGCCGCACGATGAAGCCGACGAGGATTGCCGAGGCGAGGAAAAGCGCGCTCATCTCGCCCATCCACCAGCCGGCCGAGACAACGCCCCAGATCATGACGCCGAAGGTCAGCGCGAAGATCGCCAGGATGACCTTGTGGGTCAGGGTGAACTCGGCCCGGTCTCCCTGGTGTTCTGCAAGGAAATGCGCCTCGTTTGCGGCCTTCATGTCATAGACCAGCGATTTCGTAGGATCTTTCCGAACCCTTTCAGCGTAGCGCATCACATAGGCAACCGAGGCAAGCCAGCAGAGGCCCAGGATGACAAGGCGCAGCACCAGTCCGTTGGTGAAGGGAACGCCCGCCGCATCCGAGGCGATCACCGTGGCGAAGGCGTTCACGGTCGATCCCAGAACGCCGACGCCGGCGCCAAGCATGATGATGGCAACTGCCGTCAAGGCGTCATAGCGCGCCGCCACCATGATCGGGACCAGCAGCACGTAGAAGGCCAGGGTTTCCTCGGCCATTCCGTAGGTGGTGCCGCCAAAGGCAAAGACCGCCATCAGGACCGGGATGATCCATTTCTCGCGCCCCTTCAGTGAAGTCATCGCGCCGCCGATCCCGGCATTGATCGCACCGCTTGCCGCGATCACGCCGATGAAGCCGCCGATGATCAGCACGAAAAGCGCGACATCAATGGCATTGGCCTGACCTGTCGCCGGATCGTAAAGCCCGGCGATCGGCGCCATCAGCACATCGGTGATGCCCTGCGGGTTTGCCTCAGTCACGGCATAGCTCCCGGCGACGGGAACATCGCGGCCCAGCGCCTCATTGTAGACGCGCTGATACTGCCCGGCCGGAATGATCCAGGTCAGGGCCGCAACCACGATGATCAGGCCGAAAAGAATGGTGAATGCGGATGGAAAGCGGAATCCGCGCTTCTCGGTTCGGGTCTTGTCATTCATGTCTGGCAACTCCTCGATATGGCGTTTCCTGAAAGAGGTACATGAAGTCATGCCGCCCAAGTGGTGGGTGGCTGGCGCGGATCGTCACCGATCCCCGAGTGCAATCCGGAAGATGGCGGCCCAGACCACGGTGCGAAGCCCCATGGCGCCCACCGTGCGGCCCAGCCACGGCCCGCCTTGCGCGATGTGCCACAGAAGCCCCAGAAAGACTGCAGCCGTTGCCAGCGCGATGGCGCCGGCCAGCCATTCCGCCCAACCTGCCCGGCGCCAGAGAGCGATGCCGGCAGCGATGTAGACGAAGCCGGCGACATAGTTGAACCAAAGCACGAAAGGCACCACGCCGGCGCCCGGCGACACCAGCGCGCGCCCCCCGGAAATGATGGTGAAGACCCCGAAGAGGACGGCGACAATGGCCGAGATCGTCATCGCGCGGCTGCGCTCAAGCATGAAACTCTCCGATGTTCACGAGGCGGGCGTTCATCGCCGTCACCGTTGTAGCACATAGGTTCCCGGCGCGTCCGCGAGGGCCGGAAAGCCCCCGCCTGCCGCGCCGGCCTCGGCAGGGGCCGGGACGGGCTCGCCGGTCGAGCGGGCGGCCAGCCAGCCGGCCAGTTCCTCCCACCAGGAACCTTCCTTTCGCTCCGCGTGTTCGGCCCATTGCTCGGCACTCCGGCAGGGACCGCCCGCATGCTTGACAGCAACCCGGTAACGCCGGTTGGCGCGCCCCGGCTCACTGATGATCCCGGCGTTGTGGCCGCCGCTCGTAAGGACGAACGTCACTTCGGAACCGCTCAGGTAGTGGATCTTGTAGACCGACTTCCACGGCGCGACATGGTCGCGTTCGGTGCCGACGGCGAAGATCGGCACCCGGATGTTCTGGAGCGCGGCCGGCCGCCCGTCGACCATGAAGCGCCCGGCGGCGAGTTCGTTGTCGAGATAGAGCTTCTGGAGGTATTCCGTGTGCATGCGATAGGGCATGCGGGTCGCGTCCGCATTCCACGCCATCAGGTCGATCATCGGCGTGCGCTCGCCCATGAGATATTCGCGGATGCGGCGCGACCAGACGAGGTCGTTCGCCCGCAAAAGCTGGAATGCCCCCGCCATCTGGTCGGCCGAAAGATAGCCGCGGGCCCACATCATGCTTTCCAGGTAGTGCATCTGGCTGTGGTCGATGAAAAGGGCAAGCTCACCCGGTTCGGTGAAGTCGGTCTGTGCGGCCAGAAGCGTGAGCGAAGCCAGCCTGTCATCGCCCCGGCAGCCCATCGAGGCAGCGGCGATCGACAGCAGCGTTCCGCCAAGGCAATAGCCGATGGCGTGGATCCGGTGCCCCGGGCGGATGGCCGAAACCGCGTCGATGGCGGCCATGACCCCCAGCCGGCGATAATCGTCCATGCCGAGATCGCGATCCTCGGCCGTCGGGTTGCGCCACGAGACGCAGAAGACCGTGTGGCCCTGACCCACCAGATAGCGGATCAGCGAATTCTGCGGCGAAAGGTCAAGAATGTAGTATTTCATGATCCAGGCGGGCACGATCAGCACCGGTTCGGCCCGCACGGTCTCAGTCGTGGGCGCATACTGGATCAGCTCGATCAGGTCATTGCGAAGGATCACCTTGCCCGGCGTGATGGCGACATCGCGGCCGACGACGAAATCCTCGGTTCCGACGGGCATCCTGCCATCCGCCAGGCGGCTGGCATCCTCGGCCCAGTTCCGAAACCCCTGGACAAGGTTCATGCCGCCGGTCGAGACGGTTTTCCCGATGACTTCGGGGTTGGTCATGGGATTGTTCGAGGGCGAGACCATGTCAAGGATCTGGCGGACGGTGAACGATACGACATCCTCGTGGTGCGGGGTGACGCCCGGAACCGATGTCGTGGCATCGCGCCACCACTGCTGGCCCAGAAGGAACCCTTGCGCCCACAGGTTGAAGGGCAGCCTGCCCCACTCCTCTGCGGCAAAGCGGTTGTCGCCCGCCGGGGCGTCGATCGGGGGCGGCGCGTCGCGGTTGACGGCTCCGCTCAGGGCATGGGCAGCGAACCGTGCCGCCGTCTCGCCGGCTTTCTTCGCCAGTTCTGCCTGCTTTCCGGGTGCGTTGGCCAGATGCACCCACCAGTCGATGAACGAAAGCGTCAATGCGGCCGGCGACAGGCCGCCGGTGTAGCGCCCGCGCCGGGCCGACCAGATCCGGTCGGCCACACGGAAACCCTCGTCCTCCACTGCCTTGTCGGCAAGCGCGATGGGCAGGGTCGCGGCGGGGGTCTTTTGTGGCGTGTTCATCATGGTTTCCTTCTTGTTCAACAGCACGACGCGGCCCTTTCCGGCTTTCGGCCCGGTCCGGCCAAATGAGAGCCGGATCCGGCTTGTCCCCGTTCATCCCGTCACACTCATCGAGCGACGGAAAAGCACGAGGCTCGCCCCGAAGAAGGCCATTCCCAAGCCCGCCATCAGCGCCAGTTGCGGCCAGACTTCGGCAATTCCGGCACCACGGAACGCGACCGCCTTGGCGAAGGCGAGGAAGTGGCGTGACGGCAGGGCAAGCGTCAGTTTCTGCACGAGGTCGGGCTGGCTTTCCACCGCCCCCTTGCCGCCCGAAAGCATGATCACCGGGATGATGACCATGATCACCAGCAGCGCGAACTGCGCCATGCTGCGTGCAAGCGTGCCCAGAAGCATTCCGATCGCCGCGGCCGCCCAGAGATAGACCGCCGCGCCCCCGACCAGAAGCGGCATCGCCCCCACCACAGGCACGTCCAGAACGCCCCGGACCACGACCAGCAGCGAGGCGGTGAACGCGACAAGCACCACGATCATCGTCGCCAGCACCTTGGAGAAGGCCACTTCCGCCGGGCTGAGCGGCATCACCATCAGGTGTTCGATCGTGCCGTGTTCGCGTTCGCGCAGCATCGCGGCCCCGGTCAGGGCGATGGTCAGGACCGAAAGCTGGTTGAGCAGCGAGGACATCGACTTGAACCAGACGGGATTGCCGTTGGGGTTGAAGGCGCGGCGCAACTCAAGATCGAGGTTCGGCTGGGGTGCACCGGGGCCGCCGGCAAGGAACACCGTCGCCTCCTGCTGCACGATGTTGCGCAGATAGTCGGTGCCCAGTTGCGCCTGCGACACCGCCGTGGCGTCGGCCAGAAGCTGGGCCAAAGGGGCGCGGCCGGCAATCGCATCGGCGGCGAAACGGGGCGGGATCGACAGCGCGAACATGATCTCACCACGGTCCATGGCGGCGGCGGCCTCATCCGCCGCCATGTCGAGCGGCGTCTGGAACCAGGGCTGCATCAGCGCCGCCTCGATCTGGCGCGACAGGCCGGAACGGTCTTCATCGACAATCGCGATCGAGGCATTGCGTACCGTGTCGCCGGCACCGCTTGCTTCCAGCATGACGGCGACGACGAAGGACCAGATGATCAGGATCACCATGACCGGATCGCCAAGGACGCTTTTCAGCTCTTTCCCGGTCAGCCAGAACGTGTTGATCAGGGGGCGCATGCTACCTCTCCTGCTTTTTCAGAAGTGCGATCGCGATCCCGGTGAACAAGGGCCCGAAGACCGCAAGCCGCATCAGCGCACCGCTGAGGTCGCCAAGGCCCAGCCCCTTGGTGTAGGTTCCCACGCTGGCCATCATGTACCAGGTGGTTGGCCAGAGGCTGCCCATGACCCGCGCCGGGCCCTCAAGCGACGAGACCGGTACCATCATCCCGGAAAACTGTAGGGTGGGCATCACGGAAAGCACCGTGCTGGCGAAGACTGCCGTGACCTGGGTTGCCGTCATCATCGAGACCATGAGGCCGAAGCCCGTTGCCGCCAGCGCATAGATGAACGTTGCCAGCACCAGAACCAGCGGACTGCCACGCAGCGGCACCCCCAGCACCAGCACCACCAGCGCGGTCAGGATGGCAAAGTTCAGAAGGGCGATGCCGATGTAGACAAGCTGCTTGCCGATCAGGAACTCCGCCCGGCCGGTCGGCGTGACGTAGAAATTGGTGATCGTCCCGATCTCCTTTTCCCGCGCCACGCTCACCGCCATCAGGATCGCCGGGAACAGCAAGAGAAGCAGCGGCGGGATGGTGGGGCCGATCGCCGGCAGGCTGGCCATGTCGGGGTTGTAGCGAAAGCGCGGCTCCAGCCCGACTGCGGGCGCTGCCGCCGCCTCGGCCCGACCCGGCGCGATTCCCGCCAGCGCCGACTGGTGCGCCCCCGTCACATAGCTTTCGATGGTGCCGGCGCGTTCCGTGTCGGTGCCGTCGATGGTGGCGGCGACGGCATCGCCATGACCCGCGCGCAGGTCGGCCCCGAAGCGCGGCGGTATCTCCAGCGCCAGCGAAAGTTCCCCGCTTTTCATCCTGTCGTCCTGCGCCTGAACATCCAGGATCGGCGGATGCGCCAAGAACCAGGGTGAATCGCCAAAGGTCGAGACATAGGCCCGGCTTTCCGGGCTGTCGTCATGGTCGAGCACGGCAAAGGGAATGTCGCGCACCTCCTGCGAGATGCCGAAGGACATGATGAGCAAGAGAAGCGCGCTGCCGAGAAAGGCGAAGGCAAGCCGGACGGGATCGCGGCGCACCTGCATCGCCTCGCGCGAGGTGAAGGCCAGCAACCGGCCGATGTTGAAGCCGGCGGCATCATCCTGGCGGGTTGCGGCTTCGGCAATCATTGCCGGCGGCGCATCGGGTTCGGGCGGCAGTTCGGCGGCCATGTAGGCGATGAAGGCCTCTTCCAATGACGCGGCACCGCTGTCCGCCACGATCTTCGCCGGCGGGTCGGAAACCAGCACCCTTCCCGCATGCATGAGCGAGATGCGGTCGCAACGCATGGCCTCGTCCATGAAATGGGTCGAGATGAAGATCGTCACCCTGTCCTTGCGGGAAAGGTCCAGAAGCAGGTGCCAGAATTCGTCCCGCGCCTGCGGATCGACGCCCGATGTCGGTTCGTCAAGGATCAGGATTTCGGGCGAATGGATGACCGCCACCGCAAGCGACAGCCGCTGACGCAGGCCAAGCGGCAGATCACCCGCCTTCTGGTCGATATGGTCGGTCAGGCCGAAGCGCGGCACCAGATCGGCAAGCCGTTTCGCGGCAAGTTCCGTCCCCAGATGATAAAGCCGCGTGTGCAGCACAAGGTTCTCGCGGACCGTGAGTTCGCCGTAAAGCGAGAAGGACTGCGACATGAAGCCCACCCGCGCCCGCGCCTCCAGCCCCTGATCGGCGACGGTGCGGCCGAAGATCCAGGCCTCGCCCTCGGTCGGGGGCAGAAGGCCGGTCAGCATCTTCATCGTCGTGGTCTTGCCGCAGCCGTTGGAGCCGAGAAAGCCGAAGATCTCGCCCTTCGGGATGTCGAAGCTGACGGAATCGACGGCGGTGAAATCGCCGAACCGGCGGGTAAGCCCCCGCGCGCGGATGGCGATCTCGCCGCCTTCGGGCAGGCCGGACGCCGGGGATGCGGCAGGCGGCGCAGCAGGTTGGGACATGGCAGGCCGGGGCGCGTCGCCCTGCGCTTTCGATTGCTGCATCAGTGCGACATAGGCATCGCCGACGGTATCGGTGCCCGTCCTTGCCATCAATTCATCCGGGCTGCCTTCCGCCAGCACGCGGCCGGCGTCCATCGCCACCAGATGATCGAAAAGTGCCGCTTCCTCCATATAGGCGGTCGAGACAAGCACGCTCATGCCGGGGCGATCGGCGCGGATTGTCGCGATCAGATCCCAGAACTGCCGCCGCGACAGCGGATCGACGCCGGTCGTGGGTTCGTCAAGCAGCAGGAAATCCGGATCGTGGATCAGCGATGAGCAAAGCCCGAGTTTCTGTTTCATCCCGCCCGAAAGCTTTCCCGCCGGCCGGTCGAGAAAGGGGTGAAGCCCGGTGGCCTGGGTCAGCCGCTCGATCCGCGCGCGGCGGTCGGCACGCCCAAGCGCGAAGAGCTTGCCGAAGAACTCCATGTTCTCGCGCACGGAAAGGTCGTGATAGAGGTTGCGCCCCAGCCCCTGCGGCATGAAGGCGATGCGCCCCCCCATCGCCGTGCGGTGGCGGGCCTTCGCCATGTTTCCGCCAAGGCAGGTCACGTCCCCGTGCTGAAGCCGCTTGGCCCCGGCGATCAGGCCCATCAGCGTGGATTTCCCCACCCCGTCCGGGCCGATCAGCCCGACCATCCGACCGGCCGGAAGATCAAGCGTCAAATCGGCAAGCGCCACCACCTTGCCGTAGCGATGGGTGACACCTGCAAGCCGCGCAACGGGTTCGGATGCGGCGGTCATGGCGCCGCCGGGCCCGGCATGCCAAGAAGCGGCGGCGTCAGCCCGTCAGGCCAGGCGGCAAGCTTGCCATCGGGGGCGGCCAGCCGCACCCAGGCGATGCCGCGAACCCCGGTCTTGACCTGATCCACCCGCGCAAGCACGAGATCGGGCGGAATGCGCACCCTGACGCGGAACATCAGGCTTTCGCGCTCGCTCAGCGTCTCGACCTGTTTCGGCGTGAACTGCGCTTGCGGCGAGACGAAGATCACGGTCGCGGGGACGGAGTGAAGGGGCATGATGTCCGCGACGATCCGCGCCTCGTCCCCGATGACGACACGGGGGGCATCGGTCGCGGGCAGGAAGAATTCCATGTAGACTTCATCGAGGTCAACAAGCGTCAGGATCTTGCCGCCGCTTCCGACGATCTCGCCGGGCTGCGCCAGCCGATAGAGAACCCGCGCCGGCCCCGGCGCATAAAGGGTGGCGTCGGCGATGCGTTCGGCGATGATGGTGCGGGCGGCCTTCTCGGCCTCGACCGATCGTTCCCTTGAGACGCGGGTCGCCTCTGCCGCCGCCAGGTTGGCCTCGGCCAGCTGGGATTGTGTCCGTTTTATATCGAGGTTCTCGCGCGAGATCACGTCACGCTCGCTCAAGGTCTCGGCGCGGGCCTGCTCGCTTTGTGCCAGCGCAAGGCTCGCCTGCTTTTCCTTCACCTGCGCGGCCGCCACGCCGACCGAGGCCTCGGCACTGGCAACGGCGGCTTCGGCCTGGGCCAGTTGCGCACGGAGTTCGGCCGTATCCATGATGGCCAGCACATCGCCCTTCTTGACAAGATCACCTTCGCGCACCCGGACTTCGGCGACACGCCCGGCCAGCTTCGGCGAGATGTCGATCAGATCCGCCTCGATCCGGCCATTGCCGCGGGAAAACCCTTCCGGCGGCAGATCGGAGGGTCGGAACAGCACGGTCCAGGCCGCAAAACCCAGAATCCCGGCAAGAACGACAGCGATGATGATGGTTCGGCGCGACATCATGGATTTCTCCTGCAAGGCGCAAGGGCTGGGTTCAGGGAACGTCGGGTGTCAGGGCGGCGGCACACCGCCGTAAAAGGTTTCAAGCGCGGAAATGGCCTCTTCGGCGGTATCTGCAATCGTGAAGAGACCGAGGTCGGCAGGCGCGATCATCCCTTCCGCAACGAGGAAGCCGAAATCCACCGCCCGGTTCCAGAAGGCAGAGCCGAAAAGCACGATCGGGATGGCCTCCATCTTGCCGGTCTGGACCAGCGCCAAGATCTCGAACACCTCATCGAGCGTGCCGAACCCGCCTGGGAAGGCGACCATCGCCCTTGCCCGCAGGGCGAAATGCATCTTGCGGATCGCGAAGTATCGAAAGCGGAAGGCAAGACCCGGCGTGATGAAGGGGTTGGGCAACTGTTCCTGCGGCAGGGTGATGTTCAGCCCGATCGACCGCCCGCCCGCCTCCCAGGCGCCGCGGTTCGCCGCCTCCATGATGCCGGGCCCGCCGCCGGTGGCGACGACGAAATCGCACCGCCCCTCTTTCTGGAAGCGGCGGGAGACTATGGTTGCAAAGCGCCGCGCCTCATCGAGATAGCGCGCATGCCCCGCCCCTCGGGCAGGATCATCGCCCGCTCCGCCCGGGGTCATCCGGGCGCTGCCGAAGACGACGACGGTCGAGCCGATCGCGTGCTGGCGCAGGGCGCGTTCGGGCTTGACCAGTTCCAGTTGCAGGCGGATGGGCCGCAGGTCCGGGTCGGCCAGCAGGTCGGCATCCTCATGTGCGAGGCGATATGCCGGATCGGCAAGGATCGTCGCCCTGAGATCGTCGGGGGCCACCGTGGCAGTCATGGCCGCACCGCCGCGCGCCGCAAGGGCGGCCATTTCAGCAGCGGCCATTCGAGCACGGCACCACGTTCGGGCACGATCGCCTGCCAGCCGAGATCCTTGCGCAGGCGGCCGGCAAAGGTTTCGGCGACCTGTGCCTCGCCGTGGGTGACAATGACCCTTGACGGGGCACGGCGAAACCGGCCGGCCCAGCCCAGAAGCGCGGGCTGATCGGCATGGGCGGAAAAGCCGTTCAGCGTGTGCACCGAGGCCCGGACGGGAATGTCGTCTCCGAAGATGCGCACCCGCCGCGCCCCGTCCACGAGCCGGCGCCCCAGCGTACCCTGCGCCTGAAAGCCGGTGATCAGGATCGCGGATTCGGGCCGCGGCAGGTTGTGGCGCAGGTGGTGCTTTATGCGCCCGGCATCGCACATGCCGCTGGCCGATATGATGATGGCGCCCGCCTCGATCTGGTTGAGCGCTTTCGACTCCTCGGTACTGGCGGTAAAATGCAGCCGTGGTCGGTCCGGCGCGACGTCATGCCAGTCGACCAGGGTCCTCGCCTGCGCGTCGAAAAGATCCATGTGGCTTTTCGTGATCTGCGTGGCACGGTCGGCCATCGGCGAGTCGACGAAGATCGACAGATCGTGAAGCCTGCCCTGCCGCGCAAGGCAATGCAGGTGGTAGATGATCTCCTGTGTCCGGCCGACCGCGAAGGCCGGAATGATGACATTGCCGCCGCGTCTGCGGGTTTCGGAAATGACCGCCACCATCTCGTCAAGCGTCGCCGCCTGATCGCGGTGGACCCGGTCGCCATAGGTGGATTCCATCACAAGAATATCCGCCTCCGCGACCGGCACGGGATCGCGCAGGATGGCGCGGCCGGGCTGACCGAGGTCGCCCGAAAAGACCAGCTTCACGGTTTCACGCGCTTGGTTGATCCAGAGTTCGATGATCGCGGATCCAAGAATGTGGCCGGCATCGCGGAAGATGCAGACGACATCGGGATGCGGCGCGAGGCTATCGTCATAGGGATGGCCTCGCACCTGCCGCAGGCAGGCTTCGGCATCCCGCATCGTGTAGATCGGCGCCGGGGTTCCGGGCGTGATGCGGAGTTTGCCCCGCCTGCGCCGCGCCGCCCGCTCAGCCTCCATTTCCTGGATATGGGCACTGTCGCGCAGCATCACGTCAAGCAGATCAGCCGTTGCCGGGGTGGTCAGGATCGGACCGGAGAACCCCTCCTTCGTCAGCTTCGGCAGCAACCCGCTGTGGTCGATGTGCGCATGCGTCAGAAGCACGAAGTCGAGCGAGCGCGGGTTGAACGGGAAGGGCTGGCGGTTGCGCGTGGCCGCATCGCGCACATTGCCCTGGACCATCCCGCAATCGACGAGGAACCGGACGGTGTCCGTTTCGACCAGATAGCTCGATCCGGTCACTTCCCGCGCGGCGCCAAGGACCGTCAGCCTCATACCCGGCCCCCCACCTCAGATGAGCCGGCCAGCAATCCAGCGCGATAGATGGCAAAGACCCTTGGCGCGTCGGCACGCATCCGGGCACTGTCACCATGGATGAGGCGCTGCATCACAAGGCCCTGGACCATTCCCAGAAAAAGTGTCGCAGCCGCTTCAACATCGAGATCAGACCGAAGCACCCCCTCGGCGCAGGCCGCCGACAGGATCCGGCGCAACCGCGTTGCGTAGTTCTCGACCAATGCCCTTGCCACCTGTTTCGCCGCGGTCTCTCCGGCGCGCTGCAACTGCCCCACCATCATGCGGGGCACGCCAGGATGTTCGGCGACGAAATCCACATGGCCGAGGAACATCGCCTCAAGCGCCAGCACCGGATCCGCCTCTGCCCCCGCCAACCGGTCGATGCGCGCCAGAAGTCGGTCGGAGACCCATTCCATGACGCCTTGCAGGATTGCGTCCCTGGTCTGGAAGTGCCGGAACAGCGCCCCATGGGTCAGCTTCATCCGCGCCGCAATGGCCGATGTGGTGATGTCTTCGGGGTTGGTGCTTGCGGCAAGCTCGATCACCGCCTCAACCGCCTCGGTCCGGCGCTCGTCCGATGGAAGATGTTTCGCTCGAAGATGTTTCGCTCGTTGTGTCATTGGTGCTTGCAGATTCTTTTTAAGTGAGTAGTTACTTTAAACCATGTTGACTGAAGTGTGTCAACTGTTGCTGAAAAATCGACGCTTTCTGGCAGTATGCATCCGCATGCGCATCGGCAGTCAAATAAATAAGCATGCGATAACTTACATGATGTCAGCCAACCTGTGACGCAGCAAAGGAGGAATGATTCATGGACGGAAGTGGCCGGAAAATCCTGCTTGTCTCACCCCTCGTGGCAATGCTCTGCATCATCGCGGCGCCGCCTGCGTCTGCCGAGGCGATGACGGGCACAGAGGTCACGGCGAAGATCGTCGGCAAGGATCTCGTGACACGGCGCAAGGGCATGACCGTACATCTGCGCTATGAAACCGATGGCTCGGTCACGCTGAAGGCACCGTTGTTCTCGGGGCGCGGGCATTGGAAGTTGGCTGAGGACAGGCTTTGCATGACCCTGACCGAAGGCCCGCGACGGGGCGAAACCTGCCATACCTTCGAAGACATCGGCGACGGCGCCTACAGGAATTCCGAAGGCCAGATCCTGCGGCCGCAGTGACCGCGCCTCGTCGCGTCGGACCGGGGTGTTGCTGCTGCGATGCGCTGCCGGGTCGGCCCATCGGAAAGGCGAACCCACCGGCAGCATCAGGCCGGTGGCGACCCCGGTGGCGCCGCAAGACGGTGCGGGACGATGACGGGCAGGTTCAGCGCGGTCGAGAGGATTTCGGGCTCCACCTGCCAGTGGTCGCGCAGTATCGGCCCGGTGAGGATCTCGGCGGGCCGGCCGATGCGGATGAAGCGCCCGCGGGACAGAACCGCGATCCGGTCGCACAGGCGGGCCGCAAGGGTCAGGTCATGCAGCGCGGCGATCATCGGCATCGCCTGCGCTGCGGCATGGAACCGCAGTTGCGCCATGACTTCGAGCTGATGGTGCAGGTCCAGCGCTGAGGTCGGCTCGTCCAGCAGCAGAAGCAGTGGCCTGCGGAACAGGCGCTGCGCGATCAGCACCCGTTGCTGCTGCCCGCCGGACAGATCCTGCATCGGCCGGTCCGCCAGCGCCGCAAGATCCAATGACTGCAACAAGGCCACCGCTTCGGCAACCACACCGGCAGGGATCCGCAGGCCCAGCGCCTCGTGGCGACCAAGGATGACGCAGTCCAGAACCGACATTGCCGAACGGACGGCATAGGCCTGCGGCAGGAAGCCGATCTCGCATCGCGCGAGGGGCCTTCCGCCCGCCAGAACCGCGACCGGCGCCCGGCCAAGCCCGGCGATCGCCGACAGAAGGGTGCTCTTGCCGGCGCCGTTCGGGCCGATCACGCCAAGGATCTCGCCCCGGCGCAGCGACAGTGTGCAGGCGGAAAGGATCGGCGTCGGGCCGCGGCGCAGGTCGGGCAGGCGGATCTCCAGCATCGGTCAACTCTCCTTGTGGCGCGCGATCACGGCCACCAGCATCGGAATGCCCGCCACGGCGGTGATGATGCCGACCGGAATGGCGGCACCCTGCGACAGAAGCTTGCCAACGACCGAGGCCGCGATCAGGATCATCGCGCCCGCCAGCGCCGCGACCGGCAGCGCCAGCCGGTGATCCTCACCCACGACCGAGCGGGCCAGATGCGGGGCGATCAGCCCGACGAAGCCGATGGTCCCGGTGAAGCTGACCGCCCCCGCCGTCAGCAGCGCCGTCACCAGAAAGGCCCGGCGCCGCAGCGCCTGCACGTCCAGCCCGAGGCTGGCGGCATTGGCCTCGCCGAGCCTGAGCGCCGTCAGCGCCCAGATGTCGCGGGCGATCAGCGGCAGGCAGGCCAGCAGGATCGCGCCCGAAACCTGCACCGAGACCCAGTTCGCCTTCAGAAGCGACCCGAAAAGCCAGAACACGATCTGCTGGAGGACTTCGGGCGAGGCCATGAATTGCAGCAGCGATTGCAGCGACTGGAAGAAGAACAGCACCGCGATGCCGGCCAGCACCAGGATCTCCGGCCCCGTCCCCTTGTAGCGCGCCACAAGCCAGATGACCCCCGTTGCCAGAAGCGTCGCGCCGAAGGCACAGAGCGGCGTCAGGATCCATTGCGGCACCGGCAGCACCAGGAACGAGGCACCGAGGATGGCCCCGGCCGCGCCGAAGCCGGCGGCGGCCGAAAAGCCCAGCGTGAAGGGAGAAGCCAGCGGGTTCGCGAGGATGGTCTGCATCAGCATCCCCGCAAGACCGAGCGATGCGCCGACGATCAGGCCCATCGCCAGTTGCGGCAGGCGCAACTGCCACAGGATCGTGGCCGCCGCCCGGTCCTCGCCCCAGGGCCCGGCCAGAAGCGTGTCGCAGATCCCGGCCGGTGACATTCCAGAAGGCCCCGTCATCAGATCGGCCACCGAAAGACCAAGAAGGATCAGGGCCGCGGCCAGCGCCGCCACCCCGCGCCACGCCGCGCGTGCACGCCACCTTCCGATGGCGCTTGAAGGCGCGGCCACCGTCATTTCAGCTTGGTCACGAAGACGCCGTTGGCCGCGACCGGCATGAAGGTGCGGTAGTAATCGGCCAGTTCCGCCGCCGGATCGACATCGGCGAAGGCGTCAGGGTAAAGCGCCTTGGCGATGGCACGGGCATAGACGAAATCGGACAGCGTGCGGTTGCCACCGTGGTAGATGCCGTAGACCTCGCGCGCCTTCACCGCCGGCAGGTCGGCCCAGCCCGCGCGGGTGGTGTAGGCGGCCATCCTCTCCTGCGCCACTGCGCCGTCCTGGCCAAAGCCCAGAAGCACCGCCTCGGGCTTGTTCAGCCACTCCGACCCCGCCAGCAGGATGATGTCCGGCTGCTGGGCGATCACATATTCGGGGCTGAGCGGGCCCCAGTTCTCGATCTGGCCACTGGCGATGTTGCGGCCGCCGACAAGGTCGATCACCCCGGCCCACATGCCCTTGCCATAGCTGTTGCCGATCTCGCCCGGCCCCTTCTGCGCCAGCTCGACATAGATCTTCCTGCCCGAGGCACCGGCGCTGGCCACGCGATCCATCGTGTCCTTCGTCTTCGCCTCATAGAGCGCGGCAAGCTGTTCCGCACGTTCGGGCTGGCCCGTCACCGCACCAAGGATGCGCGTCGAAAGCAGGTGCTTCTCCAGCGTCTGGGCATTGTAGTCGATGGCGACAACCTTGATACCCGCCGCCCCGATCTGCGCCACGCCAGGCGCACCGATGGCTGCGGTCTGCCAGGGCGACAGGATCGCGACTTCGGGTTTCGAGGCGATCAGCGCCTCGACCGAGAAGGTATTGTCATCGGCATTGCCGAAATCAGGCAGAGATTCGAGTTGCGGGAACCGGGCGGTGTAGACCTTCCACTGACCGGGGCGCCAGTCGGCCCAGGGCGCGCGCGACAGGGATACCAGCCGGTCCATGCCCTCGGGGCCGGCCACGGCAAGGTAGTCCTCGTAGTAGAAGCCAAGCGCCACGCGCGAAGGCACGCCGTCAAGCGTGACCGTCCGGCCCTCGACATCGGTCACGGTGGTTTCGGCCAGCACCGGCGCGGCCAGAGAGGTCATTACAAGTGCGGCCGCAAGGCCACGGATCAGGGTCTTCATGGAAATGGTCTCCGGATACGGAAAGGGGTTACCGGCAGCGCCGGGGTTCGGGAACGGGCGCCGGCCTGCAAGGCCACGCGCACTGGGAGAGGATGGGGAGGGCGCCTACCCCACCGGTGCCGAAGCATGGCGCGGGGCGCGCGTGACCGACCGCCAAGCGGCGGCGTCAGCCGGCAGGCGGTGCCCGCAGCCGGTGCGCGGGGTCCGGCGCGCGCCAGGGGCCCGGATGTTCACGCGGGGGAATGACGACGGCCACAAGCCGAAGCCCGGCCTCCCGACAGGGCGACGCCAGCCGGGGAAGATCGAAGGCCTTGACAAGGTGGCAGGCCGGACAATCGGCGCGGAGGGCCTGCCCATCGTCATGGGCGCTGCCGCAAAGCGCCGCGAGATCGCCGCCCGCAAGAACGAAAGCATCACGCGCAACGGCGGCAGGGCCGGACACGCGGTGCGCAAGCCCGACCGCCCCCAGCGCGACCATCAAGACGACGGTGAGGCAGAAGCCGCAGAACTTGTCGCGCAGGACGGTCGGCATGGGGTGATGATAGACACCACCGGGGTAGCTGTGCAATCGACCATGTCGCATGCGGCCACCTGTCGCGGCGGCAGCGATGCACGCATCACGAAAACGGTATCCCGCAGTGACATGTAGCAGCCGGACGCTGGCACAATTGGGAAGCCGGCCGCCCCTTTTTCCGTGATCAGTCAAGCTGACGCGCGGCTGATTTCGAAAGCCGGTTCCCTTCAAGCCACCGTCAGATTCATCCCGCAACGCACCGATCAGGGTGTGAATGCCCCCGAGCAGCACGGAACGGACGAAGCCATGAACGACATGACGGGAACACTCGGCAGACTCGGCGGATCGCGCAGAAGACTGTCTATGCCTTCACTTGCCAACGGCGGCGGGGCACCGGGCCTCGTCGGCCCCCTACCGCTGGCCGTCGTCTTGCCTTGGAAGATCTCGACCACTAGCGCCGTCTTGCGCTTCGTGGTCCACCGTTTGATGCTGTCGTCCATCGTCACACTCATCGCTACCTTCTCCTTTGTAGCATGAGCAGATTTTCACTGGGTCGATACATATCGCGGCAAGAGACCCCGACCGCCAGACCGCTGAAATCCAGATCCGCATTGCCCTCATCAACCGCTTCTCGTCCCTCGGAACGGCCGAGTTAGTCCGCGTGGCATGATCCCAACGGAGAAGCGGCTGTCATGCCCCAGACCTGAATTACGCAACATGTATAATCGCCCCTTGCGCAAGAAGATTTCTGGATCAGTTTCGCGCGTCGTCGGGTGCTGACATGTGTCCGGCCTCTGTTGCGGCCATCTCCCTGCCGCGGGCCCGTATGGTGTCCGAGGGTCGGGTCCAGATCAAAGCCGCGTGCTCGAAGGCACTCTGTTGCACCCTGGTTCTCCCGATCCCGTCTCACGACCGTTGCGCCAAACCTCTCCTTGCCCTCTTCCGCTCCGACGTCCTCGCGACCTACGACGGGCCTATGCCGCCGCGGCCGGAGACTGGTAAACGCCGCCCTTGGCCATCAGGGCCCAGACGATCCGCGCCATCTTGTTCGCCAGCGCCACCCGCGACCCCCATCGGCGGCTTGCGCGTCAACATCCCTCCCAGCCAGGTGCCCGGCCTAGCCGCAGCATGGACGTGGTGTTTGATGATCACGCTGTTCGCTCCGATGACCAGCAATCGCCAGAGGGATCGCTCACCCATCTTCGTCGTGGCACCAGCCCCAGCCACGCGGCAAAGTCGCGCGCCTTGCGGAAGGTCTCGGGCGGCGGGGCCAGGACCGCGATGGCCGTGGCAATCAAGGGGCCGATCCCCGGCACCGTCATCAACCGTCGAGCCACCTCATTCTCCTTGGCCCGGCGGGCGATCTCGGCATCGAGCTTGCCGATCTCCACCTCCAGATGGGTGAGCGCCCCGACCAGCACCTTCAGCGTGGCAATGGCATCGGCAGGCAGGCCGCTGTCCGGATCCTCGACGATGGCGACCAATCGCACAACGTTCGCGGCACCCTGAGGCACCATCTGCCCGAACCCGCCCAAGTGTTCCCGGAGCGCGTTAATCGCCTGCGTGCGCCGCCCGATCAGCAACTCGCGGATGCGGAAGATCGAGCATGGTGCGCCACTGGTTCGAGCACCATGGCGAGGCGCGGCACCCTCGGGTCTCTTCGCTCTCCACCGGCACGAAGCGCATCGTCGGGCGCATGGCTGCTTCGCAGATCGCTTCCGCGTCCGCGGCGTCATTCTTTTGCCGCTTCACGAAGGGCTTCACATACGTGGGCGGAATGGGCCGCACCTCATGGCCCAGCTCCCCGAGCTCCCAGCCCCAGAAGTGGGCGCCACCACGGGCTTCCATCACCACGACGCAAGGTCACAATTGCCTGAAGAAAGCCAGCATCTGATCTCGCCGCAACTTCTTGCGCAGTACCTCCAGCGTGCCGACAGCACCAAGGCGTCAGCGCCGTGCGCCTGGAACACGTCCTTCGCCAGGTCGAACTCGACCGTGATAATCTCCGACATGACCGCTCTCCTTTGTGGATCGTCATGGACCCACCTTGGAACACCGATGCCGTCGGGGGGCGGTCACATCATCAACGCCGTTCCTGACATGCATAGAGCGTCCTGACGCTTTCCCGCCCGCTCGTTCAGGAAACAGGTCGCCACAACGTTCGTGCGGAGGTCAGATCAACCATTCTCCGCACAAAGCGCGGCGAGTGCGAGGGATCGAGTTTTGATAGCAGATTCCCCGCCGTCTCCGTCGCCAATCTGGCTTGATGACAGACTGCTGGCGGCAACGCCCCTTGATGTCAGAATCGGTCCTAATTCTGTTGCCAAGTGATCTTGGTGTGACTAGGCTGGCGTCAAATCACGTTGATGACAGAACCGGCGCCCATATGGTCACCAAGCCTTATGATCTTACAGATGCCGTTACCTATCACATCGGCAACTTTCCCCCATCTGCCCTCGACTATGAAGTGCTGCTTGGGCCGCTAGAAGAGGCTGCGGCCTCCCTTGCGCGGTACGATACCAAGATGTCGGGCATGGTGAACAGTGAACTTTTCCTCGCCCCCCTGCGCCGCCAGGACGCGGTCACCTCCTCCCGGATGGAAGGGACGATCTCGACCATCGAGGAGCTGTATCGACTTGAAGCCGAAGAGGATGCAGGCAGCACCGACCCTTACCGGGAGGCGCGCAACGACGATGTGGAGACCTACCTCTACTCCCGCGCGCTGCGGAATGCCCAACAGGCGCTGGCCGAGGGCGCCCCGCTTGGCGAGCACCTGATCCGCACCGCCCGCCAGCAGCTTCTGTCTTTTGGCCGGGGAGCCCGCAAGCGCCCCGGCAGCTACAAGGTTGAACAGAATTACATCGGGGACGAACGGCGGGGAAAGATCTACTACGTTCCGATCGCCCCGGAACAGCTGGGCCCGGCGATGGCCGAACTCGTCCGCTATATCAACGAAAGCCCGATGCGGCCGCTGATCCGCACCGCCATCGCCCATGTCGAATTCGAGGCCCTGCACCCGTTCGAAGATGGCAACGGCCGGATCGGTCGAATGCTGATCACCCTGATGCTGTGGAAGCTTGGCGTCCTGCATCAGCCGAACTTTTTCGTGTCGGGTTACTTCGAGGCGCACAAGGACGAGTATATCGAGGGGATGCGCGCGGTCTCCGCCACGGGCGATTGGACTGGCTGGGTGGTATTCTTCCTCCAGGCGATGCACGCCCAGGCGACGGTCAACATCCAGACTGCCGACGCGATCTTCCGCCTTCACGGCGAGATGCGGGAACGGTTCCGCGAAGTGCTGAACTCGCAGTTTCATGATCAGGCACTGGACTTCGTCTTTGCGAGCCCCATCTTCCGCAACGACCGCTTCGTGGAACGGTCGGGCATTCCGCCATCCTCCGCTCGTGCACTTTCGCGACGCTTGGTCGAGGCTGAGCTTCTGCGCACGATCGAAGGAGCCTCTGGCCGTCGCGCCGGGATGTACGCCTTTGATCCCCTGCTTGATCTGCTGAAGATCTGAAACCCAAAAACGCCCCCGCTTTTCAGGGGGGCTCGTCAAACGTTGATGTGGCGTTGAAGTAAAACGCTGGTGCTATACACAAGTGTTTTTGTAGGATTCTAAAGCATTTTGCATTTAATCTGCAACGTATCCGGCGTGAGCGATGTAGTTGAGGCATTCGTCCGTTGTGAACAGATCGCAGACGGTGCCGAGGGCGGCGACGACGGCGTCGAAGGTTCTGGCTCCGATCCGTCTGAGGTGAGCACTCGGCTTCGAGAACGCCATTTCGATGGGGTTGAGATCGGGGCTGTAGGCAGGCAGCGGCAGGAGCCATGAGCCCTGCGCCTTGAGGACTTGCGCGGCGCGGGGGCTGCGGTGGACGGACAGGTTGTCGAGGAGTGAGGCCCCGAACGCCACCGGTCCGAGTGAGCGGTCCGAACGCGGATCCGGGCGCGAGGATCGGGGCGAGTTGGGTCTCGATCCAGACGTCGAAAGCCTGCCGGTCCGTAGCGCCGGAGATCACCCAGGGGGCGATCAGGCCGTCACAGGTGAGCCCGGCGATGAAGGTCTGGCTGTGCCAGCGGCCAAACGGAGCGCTGCCGGTCAGGCGCTGCCCCCTTGGCGCGCGCCCGCGCAGGCGGGTCAGGTCGGTGCGCACGGAGGTCTCGTCGACGAAGACCAGCCGGTGCGGCACCTGTCGCATGAAACGCTGGCGGCGCGCCCAATCGGCCCGCGCCCGCCGGAGCGCGGGCCGGTCACGCTCGCTGGCGATCAGGCCTTTTTTATATGCGTAGCCGGAAGCCTTCAGCACGCGGTGCAGCGACGAGAAATTCGCCCGCACCCCCTCCGCCTCCAGAAGCACCCCGGCCAGTTCTCTCAGCGTGATGTCCGGCTCGGCCCGCACCACCTCGACAAGGAAGGCCCGGTGCGCCGCAAGCTTGCCGACCGTGCCCGCCGCCCGGCCCTGCGGACGCGCCGCCAGCGTGGCCCGTGAACGCCACCCCGCAACCAGCCGCACCGCCGTGCTGGCGCTCACCCCGAACACCCGCCCCGCAGCCCGCGCCGAATGGCCCGCCTCAACATAGGCCACGATCCGCTCCCGAAGGTCCAATGAATAGGGCTTGCCGTTGTCGGGGCATTTGATCCACTGGATCAAATGCTGACCCCTCCAACTCCACCTCCTCAAGGCAGTGAATCATCTCAGAAGCGTCCTGTGAATCCTCGATTCACATCAAACGCAATCCGCTCTAACCATTTGGAAACACGTGCTTTTTTGGTTGCGGGGGCAGGATTTGGACTAACGCGAACTTTTGCGACTCTTCCCACCTGTTCAAAGCGGAACACAGCCACAACGCTGACGGCGATAGCAGGCTGATTGGCCCGCAAGAAGAATGCGCCGGTTGATTTCCACATCGCGAAAATCGGCCCCTTTGTCCTGTGCCTCCAACGAAAGGACAGGATCATGGCACAGACGAAGACCTCGAAACGCCCCGCGAACACGCCCTTCAACGGGCATCCGAACTGGAACCTCTGGAATGTAGCCCTTCACATGGCGAAAGACTACGGCTTCTACCACTTGTGTCTCGATCTGCTCAAAAGCCACGGCCTCTCCGGGGCGATGGACGTGTTGTATCGCGACCTTGGCGGGACCGAGACACCGGACGGCGGGCGCTACACGAAAACTGCCATACGGCATGGGCTTCGTTGTCTTCGGGACTAAGGCTGTCGCGCGCCCGAGGGCGCGCGTCGCATTTTTGGCGTCTTGCATCAAAATAAAAGTTTGACAATAAAACAGATACTTACGCGAAATCTTCTCGCGAATCACACTTTTCTTTCCGCTTCGATTTCCCTTCGGCCACGAGAGGCAAACCTTCCTCCGCCACTTACGACGGAGGTTCAAATGGCGAAGGTAGACTTGATGACAGGCGATGCGCTTTTCGCTCTGGCGAACGTACCAAGCAACAGCGTTAACGGGGGTGTGATCGACCCGCCCTACGGCAAGAAGGTGCGGGGCATCCGCTGGGATTTGGTTCTGCCAAACTTTCTCATCTGGGTGGAACTTCTCCGGGTCTTGAAGCCCGGGGCGCACATCGCCGTGTTTTGCTTCCCCGATATGGCGCATAGGCTTGCCTTCGACTTGGAGAAGGCCGGGTTTGAAATCCGCAATGTCTGGGTTTGGCACTACCCGAATGGCATGCCTGCCACTCAACCTTTGAATGGCGAAGTGGACTCTCGCCTTGTCCCCGGACACGAGTCCATCGTCATCGCCCGCAAGAAGACGGATTGTAATACCTACACCGAGAATGTCGCCAAGTGGGGTACGGGCGGGCTGCGCACCAAGAACACCCTCGGCGATGGCAAGTCGAGCACGACCGTCTTTGCCTATAACAAGCCGACTGATTGGGAGCGCGACCTCGGCGCGGATGCCTTGCCGCTTCGGCCCGTCAATCCAAAGCCTCGGACTGGCAAGTCGGCGCACCACAAGTCAAAGAAAACGCGACGAAACTTCCACTTTTGCGTTAAGCCGGTGGCCCTGCTCACGCACCTCCTGAAACTCATCGCCAAGCCCGGCGATACCGTGATTGACCCGTTCATGGGCAGCGGGTCGGCTGGGATGGCGGCAGTCTGGGCCGGGATGAACTACATCGGGATTGATATGAACCTCGACTTCGTTCGCATTGCTGATGCCCGCATTACCTATGCCCAAGCCAACCCAATCCCTGACCGGCTGGTGCCGGGGTTTGTCGCCCCCGCGAAGGCCGCGCGCAAGGCGCGGTCAGCGGGGCAGGAAGTGGTTGCGCCCGTTGGCGCGAACCATCCCGGTCTCGACCATGTGGCGCAAGACCGTCTCGACGCGCGCTGCGCGGTTGCGGCCACCGCGAAAGCGGCGGGCGATGTCCTCGGGCGCAAGGGGCGTGGTGGCCGTCGCAAGGACGCTGCGCACAGCGCGGATTTGGTCCAGCCCGTCGCTCGGCCAAGCCGGGGCCTGCGCCGCGCCGTCGGCAGACCCTCCAAGGTCCGCCGCGACCTGCTTGGCTCGGTCGGGCTGGGGGGCCTTGTTGCGAAGACGGGGCACTTGGTACTCGGAGCGAAGCCATTCAATATCGCCTCGGGCCTCGCTGGTCTGTCGCGCCTGATTGAGCGCGACCAGCCGCACAAGCACCTCTTCCTCGGCAGCGATCTGCGCCGGGGACTTGTGCGGCGAGGGCGTGGTCGCGCCCGGCATCCCCACCAGCGCCGGGGCCAGGTCCGTCCAGCCATAGGCTTCCAGTACCGCCCGGTCGATTTCGTCGTGAAGGTCGCGCAAGACCTGAATCTGACCCGCGTCCTTGATGTCGCGCTCGGCCTCGGACAGTGGGGGCACATCGGCCCTGCTGGCCAGTTCGCGCAAGCGTTCCAGCGCGTTGTAGAGGCCCGTCATCGTCAGGTGAGGGTGTGCGGCGATACGGTCCTTGCGGAAGGCATCCAGCCGCTCGCCAAGACTCGCCAAGGTGTCAGCCAGAGAAGGCGGGATTTGGTTGACGGAAGGAAAGGCGAATGGGTCGAAGGTGCGCGTCTTGTTGTATCGCGGACGATCTTCAAGCGTTCCGCCAGCCCCAAGCATCCAAATCGCGCTGACGCGGGATGAAAGGACCGCCAGCAGTCGGCTATCGGCAACAGCGATGTTCACCAGCATGTTGTCGGGCAGGACGCTGGCATCAAGAAACTGGAAGAACCGATGTTTCGCCGTTTCGATTGTCGCGATGAAGCGCGGCAAACCTTCCAGCGCGGGCCGAAAATCCGAACGCGGCTCCCCGAAAATCCACCAGTTGTCCCGATATGTGGCCCGGTTGTTCTCGTCCCTTTCAGGTTTGACGGTCTCGACCACGTGCCCGTAGACGGCGGGGAACCTGTCCCTGACCTGTTCGGCGGTTAGCCCGAAAAGGTCAATGACCATCACGCCACGCGGTCGGTCGGCCAAGTCGCGGCCATTGCGATAAGCGCGGATGTGGCGATCAAGCCCCGCCACTTTGCCCAAGCCAAGTTGCGCAGCCTTGGTTGGCGAGACGATGAAGCCCGCGCCATGGAGTTTCACGCCGGGGCTACATAGGGCCTCATTGGCCCAAAGCGGCTTGGCCTTTGACAGGTCGGCCCCGATGGTCAGGCCCGCCGTGATGTGCCCAGCCTTGTTTGCCAGTTCCACGGTAGGGTTGTCGGTGGTCAGGTCATCCTCGCGGATGACCTCGGCCAGAACTCCCTCGGCCTCGCCCGACTCGGCAACCGTCATGGAGATACGGACATTGGCCTTGTCCTTGGCCTTTGGCCATGGGTGGTCAGGAAGGCGTTGTTGCACAACTTGACCTGAGAGGATTCACACGGTGAATCCATCAGGTTAGGAGGCGGGCATGAGCAAGCCCGTCCCGCCCCGCTACCGCACGACGAACTGGAAATCCTATAACGACGCGCTGAAGCGGCGCGGCTCGTTGCTGGTCTGGCTGGACAAGGACATGGAGTGGCGCGCCCCCAGGGCGGGCCGCAACGGACGGCCGCCGGTGTTCAGCAGTGCCGCGATCCAGTTCTGCCTGACGGCGAAGGTCCTGTTCGGGCTGCCGTTGCGGCAAGCGACCGGAATGGTGGCAAGCATCCTGTCGCTGGCCGGTCTCGACTGGCCGGTGCCCGACTTCTCCACGCTGAGCCGGCGACAAAAGACCATCACGGTGCAGATCCCCGCCCGCCGTCCACCAGGCCCGCTGAACCTGCTGGTGGACAGCACCGGGATCAAGTTCCTCGGCGATGGGGAATGGCTGGCGCGCAAGCACGGCACGCATCGCCGGCGCCAATATCGCAAGGTGCATCTGGCGATGGATACCGCCACCGGCGATATCCGGGCGGTGGAATTCACCCCGGGCCGCGAGGGCGACAGCCCGGTGCTGCCAGACCTGCTGGACCAGGTTCCGCCCGATGAGCAGATCGCCTCCGTGACCGGCGACGGCGCCTTCGATACCCGGCGCTGCCACACCGCGATCCTGGATCGGGGTGCCGTCGCCGTCATTCCCATCCGCAAGAACGGGCGCCTGTGGCGAGAGGATTGTCCGGCCGCCGCGGCCCGCAACGACATCCTGCGCACGACCCGCCGCTTCGGGCGAGCCATCTGGAAGTGCTGGTCAGGCTACCACGTCCGAAGTCGGATCGAGGCCCGCATGCGGTGCCTGAAATCCTTCGGCGAGCGCATCGCCTCACGAGACCCCGACCGCCAGACCGCCGAAATCCATATCCGCATCGCTCTCATGAACCGCTTCAATGCTCTCGGCACCGCCGAGATCGAACGCATGGCATGATATCAGCGCGGTAAGGGGCATCACGCCAAAACGCCGAGTTCTGCAACAACGCCTCTTGAATCAGAACTCAGCCAAACTGGGAATCCCTCAAATGAAGACGCCCCTAGGGGCTGCGTAGCTTTGGAAATATCAGCCGCGCGCGGCCAGGAACTTGTCCCAGTCGATGCGGCGGAACGGCGTCAGCGTTACTTCGCCCCAGACATCGTCGATGAAGACTTCCGAGTGCCGATAGGCCTGAAGCTCTGCCTCATCGGCGAAGGACAAAAGCAGGATCGAGCCGTTCATGTTCCCGGCATCATCGACATAGGCCCCGCCGTCGAGGAGTTGCCCCGCCTGATGCAGCCGGTAGAGGTTGTCCATATGCTGCAACCGAAGACGCGCCCGGTTCGCACGGGCTTCCTCGCCGGGTTTGTCGAATGCGGTCAGAGTGTAAAGCATCTGGGTCCCCTTCATGCCTGAATGTACGCGGTTTTGACTGTGGTGAAGAATTCCACCGCATGGCGCCCCTGCTCGCGGGCGCCATAGGACGAGCCCTTGGTGCCTCCGAAGGGCACATGATAGTCGACGCCAGCCGTCGGCATGTTGACCATGACCATGCCGGCCTGCGCATTGCGCCGGAAGTGCGTGGCGTGCTTCAGACTGGTGGTGCAGATTCCGGCGGAGAGGCCGAACTCCGTGTCATTCGCGACCATCAGCGCCTCATCATAGGATGCTACCCGGATCACCCCTGCGACCGGGCCGAAAATCTCTTCGCGAGAAATGCGCATCTGCGGCGTCACGTCTGTGAACAGCGCGGGTGTCAGGAAGTGGCCCCCCGTGTCGGTCTGGATCTGACGCCCGCCCGCGTAAAGCCGGGCACCCTCGGCTTGGCCGACCGAAATATAGGAAAGGTCCTGATCAAGCTGGCTCTGATCGACAACCGGGCCAATCTGGACGCCGTCTTGCAGCGGGTCGCCGATCTTCAACTGCCCGATCCGCGTCGAGACGGCCTCGACAAACCGGTCATGAATGCCGTCGGTGACGATGATCCGCGACGAGGCTGTGCAGCGCTGGCCGGTCGAGAAATAGCTGCCCTGCACCATGCAGTCGACGGCCACCTCAAGGTCGGCGTCGTCCAGCACCACAAGCGGATTCTTGCCCCCCATTTCCAGCTGGAACTTCTTCATCTTATGGGCCGAGACACAGGCGGCGGCCACCCCGCGCCCGGTCGAAACCGAGCCGGTAAAGCTGATCGCATCCACCTTGTCACTTTCGGTAAGGAGGCGCCCGACCATGCGGCCCGGCCCCATGACCAGATTGAACACACCGGCAGGAAAACCTGCGGAGGCGATGATCTCCGCCAATGCATGGGCCGAAGCGGGAACCAGTTCAGCCGGTTTGAACACGACCGTGTTGCCATGGGCCAGGGCTGGCGCAATCTTCCACGCCGGAATGGCCGTCGGAAAATTCCAAGGGGTGATGATGCCGATGACACCCACCGGTTCGCGAGTGACTTCAATCGTGGCAGTTCCGCGGATCGACGCCAACAGATCACCAGCCTGACGCAGGCATTCGCCGGCCTGAAAACGGAAGATTTGGGCGCCGCGGGTCACCTCACCGACACCCTCAGCGACAGTCTTGCCTTCTTCACGCGACAGAAGGGTGCCAAGCTCTTGGCGACGGGCAAACAGAGCGTCCCCGATGGCCGTGAGCATCTCCGCCCGAAGTTGCGGGTTCAGCCGCGCCCATGCCGGAGCAGCAGCGTGGGCCGCGTCGATCGCCTGCCGAACCTGCGCCTCACCGGCGCGGGCAAACCGACCGACGATCTCATCGGGGCGCGCCGGATTGCGGTTCTCGATTTCCCCTTCGCCGTCGCACCAGTTCCCACCGATGTAGTTCTTGCCGATGATCATCGTCATGCCCCCGTGAAGCGGTTCCCGACGAGATGCGCCGCGATGGCGCCTTGTCGGATGTAGGTTTCGTGAAGTGCGGTCATATGCCTCGCGACCGGCTTGGTGATCGGCAGAGGCAGGTCCGCCTCCGGGATCTTGCCCGCAACGAATTTGGCGACGGCGGCTCCCATCGCGGTCCCGGGCGCGATGCCGCGACCGTTGTACCCACCAACGGCAATCATTTGGGGCCCAAGCCATTCGAGCTTGGGCAGGTGGTTCGCGGTCATTCCAATAACCCCGCCCCATACCTGCTCGACTTTCAGACCACGCAATTGCGGGAAGGCGCGGGCAATGGAACGATTGGCCCATTGCGCATGAACGCTGCGTGCGATGGCACCCAGACTACCGACGGAGCCGATGATCAGCCGTCCTGCCTGGTCCAGACGAAAGGCGGAGATGATCTTCTGCGTGTCGATCATCGCCTGACGCGAGATCAGGACGGAAGCCAACTCATCCTCCTGCAATGGACGAGTCGCCATGTTGAAGAACGGAAACTGCACATAGGTTTCCCGAATGGGTTGCGTCGCCCCAAAGCTGTAGCTCTCACCCGCCGCGATCACCCAATCTGCAGTCAGACGTCCCTTGGCCGACACAAGCTGCCATCGGCCAAGTTCGTGTCGGACTTCCGATACGGCACTGTCAGTGAAGATGCGCGCGCCCCTGCCCTGTGCCGCGCGGGCCAGGCCACGCACATAGGAAAGCGGCTGGATCGTCCCGGCGCGGGGGTCTTCCAGCGCCCCGGCATAGCGCGCGCTGCCCAGCCTTTCCCGCGTCTCCTCGGCGCCGATCTGCCGGACAGCCACGCCGCGCTTGTGCCACTGGCGCGCCCGCTCGGTGATCTCTACGAGACCGCTTGCGCCGACCGCGCAATGCAGGGTGCCTCGGCGTTCGCCTTCACAGTCGATGCGAAAATCTCGGATCACGTCGAAGACTGCCGTGGGCGCATCCCCAAGAAAGCGGATCAGGCGCTCGCCGATGTCATCGCCAAGATCCTTCACGATGTCGTCGGGCATGACCCACATGCCTGCGTTCACCAGACCGGAGTTTCTGCCAGCCCCACCAAAACCAATCGAGTTGGCCTCCAGCAGCGCCACGGTGCCGCCGGCCGCAGCAATCTGGAGCGCAGCTGAGAGCCCGCCGTAGCCGCCACCGATCACCGCAACGTCGACCGTCAGATCGCCGACAAACTGCGGGAAAGCCGGCGCAGACACTGCGGTTTGCGCCCAAAGCCCATGCGTCGCGTCCTGCACGATTTCCTCCGATCATTCCTTGAAGCCATGCGGGATCGTTCGCCCACAGGGCCGTTCCGGTCATTCGAGCAAGGCTGCCGTCGGGTTTCCTGAGGACCAAATCTTGAGAAAATAGTGTCTGTTTACCAGCGCCGTTTTTTCAACAAGGCATTACGGAACGGAATAGGTGTTCTCCTGCATCCGGCTCGCCAACCAGAACTTCAAGGCCTTGAGGGGCGGGTACGAGGAGCGATCCGTGGGCCATATCAGGTAATAGCTCTCCTGGCTTTGAACACGTACCGGGATGGCTGGCACCAGTTCGCCGGTCGAAAGTTCCTTCTCGATCAGGAACGTAGGCATCAAAGCGACACCGAGACCGGCGGCGGCTGAGTTCGCGATGGTCCCGAATTGATCGAACATCATGCCGAAGACGTCCTCTGCCGGGGCATTCTGGGATGCCAGCCACTTCTCCCACGCATCCGGCCTTGAAACGAGAATCAAAAGAGGTGCCGCCCGCAGGTCAGAAGCCGTTCGGAAGCCATATTCCTTTGCCATTTCCGGACTGCAAACGGGAATGATCTCCTCGTGACGCAAGAAAGCTGATTCCGTTCCGGGCCAGTTTGGCTGACCGAAGTGAATCGCGGCGTCGATCGTATCGATCTTGAAATCGAACTGAGACATGCGGGTGACGAGATTGAGCGTGATGTCCGGATGGTTGGCCACAAAGTCGGGCAGGCGTGGTGCCAGCCACCGCATGCCGAATGAGGGCAACACGGCAAGGTTCAGCGTCCCTCCTTTCGGATTGGCCCGGAAGTTGAGGGAAGCGGTACTGATCCGGCGCAGAGCCTCCCTCACTTCGCGAACGTAGCTCTCGCCCGCCAGCGTCAGGCGCATCGAAAGCCTTTCCCTGACAAAAAGCTCGCCGTTGAGTTGCTCTTCGAGGGCTTTGATATGACGGCTGACTGCGCCCTGGGTCAGGTTGAGTTCCTCGGCAGCCTTGGTCACACTGCCGGTTCGGGCCACGGCTTCAAAGGACGTCAGCAATGCAATTGAAGGAAGTAGGCGTCTCGGGATCATCTTTCCATTCCGCTTCGGAATGTCTCCATGACTAAACGGCGCTTTTGTCAAGCCGCTTTCCGCGACAGGATGCGAGGCAAGGTGAAAATGCCGAATACGGAATCTGCAGTCAGCGCCGCGATGGAGAGAGAGATGACCGCTGCCGAAAAATCCCACGGGCGCACCGTGGAATCCTATCTGTTCGACTTCGACGGCCTCATGGAGGCGGTCGAGATCGTCCGCAAGGTGGTCGGGCCGACCCCGCAGATCGACTGGCCCATGCTGCACGATCGGACCGGTGCCGAAGTCTGGGTAAAGCACGAAAACCACCTGCCGACCGGCGCCTTCAAGATGCGCGGCGGCCTGGTGATGGCCAACTCGATCGCGTCGGGCCGCAACGGGCCGCTGCCCGCCGGGATCATTACGGCAAGTGCGGGCAACCACGGGCTGAGCCAGACCTTTGCAGGACTGCGGGCCGGCCTGAAGGTGACCATCGTGGTGCCCCTGACCGGCAACGCCGAAAAGATCGCAGCGATCCGCGCCATGGGTGCCGAAGTGATCACGGACGGGCACGATTTCACTGCGTCCTATGAAATCTCCAGGAAGATTGCCAAGGACCGTGGGCTATTGATGATCGAGCCGTTCCATCCGGACCTGATCCGCGGGGTGGCAACCTATGCCTACGAGCTGTTCAGCGCGGTGCATCGCCTCGACACCGTCTATGTGCCGATCGGGCTTGGCTCGGGCATTTGCGGCATGATCCGCACCCGTGACCTGCTTGGCCTCAAGACGAAGGTGGTCGGTGTCGTGTCGAAACATTCGGCGACCTATGCGCTGTCGTTCGATGCAAAGCGGCCGGTCCCGACCGAGACTGCGGACACCATCGCGGACGGGCTTTCAGTGCGGGTTCCCAACCCCTTCGCGGTCGAGATCATCAACGGTGGCGCCGACCGCATCATCCAGGTCGATGATGACGAAATCCGCGAAGCCGCGCGCATCTATCACACCGACACCCACAACATGGCCGAAGGTGCGGGCGTTGCCGCCCTTGCTGGGCTGATGCAAGAGCGCGACAAGATGCAAGGCAAGCGCGTCGCCGTCATCATGTCGGGCGCCAACATCTCGCGCCCGCTGCTGGCCGAAATCCTCAAGTAACCCAAACCCGGAGAGATGAGATGACTGGTGTTGTCGCCCGCAACCTTGTGGAAAAGAAGATCGAATTGCCAAACGCTGCCGTGCCTGTCGCCAATTACACGCCGGTCGTGGTTGGCAACGGAACCGCCTATGTCTCGGGTCAGGTCTGTTCGTGGAATGGTGAGTTCAAGTTCATCGGCAAGCTGGGCGCTGATTTCGGCGTTGAGGACGGCCAGAAAGCCGCCCGCATGGCCGGTCTGAACATCATCGCGCAACTGCAGAATGCGCTTGGTGACCTTGACCGGGTGAAGCGGGTGCTTCGGTTGAACGTCTTCGTGAACTCGACCACCGACTTCACTGAACAGCCGAAGGTCGCCAATGGTGCCTCGGATCTGATGGTCGAGGTTTTCGGCGACATCGGCCGCCATACCCGCGCTGCTGTCGGCGTCGCGCAGTTGCCGCTGGGCGTTGCCGTCGAAGTCGACGCCGTCTTCGAAGTCGAGTGAGAATGGGACGGGGGCCGAGCTTCTCGGCCCCCGCCATCTACACGTCGTCGTGTCGCCAGAAGCGTGAAATTGCCCACTGTCCTGCGCTATTACGTTGACCGAACCACGGAGCTGAATCGTGGAGAACCTCGGAAGCACCCGGAGCTTCACCAAGAACCACCGGCGCGACCTGCCATCGTTGAACGGCCTCCTCGCCTTCGAGGTTTCGGGCCGCGTCTTGAACTGAGCTACCCCCTGAAAATCGGACAGTGACGGAAGCTACGATCTGAAGTCTGCTGGTCTCCAAGAACGAGGAGATCAGAACATGTCGAAACGCAGGAACCACGCTGCGGCATTCAAGGCGCGTGTGGCGCTGGAGGCCGTGAAGGGGGAGCGCACGGTGTCGGAACTAGCCGCCGAATATGGCGTGCATCCGACGATGATCCATCAATGGAAGCGGTCACTGCTGGAGGGTGCTGCAGGCATCTTCGAACGGGGCGGAAGGGCTGCGGTGGCGGCCGAGGTTGCCGAACAAACCGTTCGAGACCTGCACGCCAAGATCGGGGAGTTGGCTGTGGCCAACGATTTTTTGTCCAGAAAGCTCAAGCCCTGGATCGGCAAGTGAGGCGAGGGATGGTCGAGAAGAACCACCCACGCCTGTCGGTCGGGGCGCAGTGCCGCCTGCTGTCGATCTCTCGGTCATCGTTCTATTCCGCGCCGCAGGGCGAGACGGCGATGAACCTCGACCTCATGCTGCTGATCGACAAGCAGTTCCTGGAAACCCCGTTCTACGGCGTGCGGCAGATGACGTGGCACCTGCAGAACGAAGGTCATCCCGTGAACCAGAAGCGTATCCGGCGGCTGATGCGCCTCATGCGTCTGATGCCGATCTATCAGAAGCCCGACACCAGCAGGCCCGCGAAGGGGCGCAAGACCTACCCCTATCTGCTGGGCGGGCTGCGGGTGGAGCGGCCTAACCAGGACAGGTCGCGCCGACATCACCTATTTGCCCATGAGGAAGGGTTTCCTCTACTTGGTGGCGGTCATGGACTGGTTTACGAGGAAGGTGCTGGCTTGGCGCATCTCCAACACGCTGGAGGCGGACTTCTGCGTCGAGGCCCTGAACGAGGCTATCCACCGCTTCGGCGCGCCCGAAATCATGAACACGGATCAGGGAAGCCAGTTCACATCCTTCCTCTGGACCGACCGGCTGAAACGGGTCGGCACCCGGATCTCGATGGACGGCAAGGGACGCTGCCTCGACAACATCTTCATCGAGCGCCTCTGGCGATCCCTGAAGTATGAATGCGTCTACCTGCACGCCTGGGAAACCGGATCGCAGGCCAGGGCTGACATCGGGCGCTGGATCACCTTCTACAACCACCAGCGGCCCCACGCCGCCCATGGCGGACAACCGCCCGCCGTGGTCTACTTCAACGCAACCCAAACCGATCAGCAGGTGCAGGCAGTAGCTTAACTCACCCGGAAAACTGTCCAAGGATCGGGGAGTAGCTCAAACTTCCGGATCGCCGCCGAGGAACTCGGGGTTACCCAAGGCGCCGTGGTGCAGCAGGTGCGGGCGCTGGAGCAAAGCCGTAACGGCCCGGTTGGCACCGCCTGCCTGCGGTTGGGCAACATTTGACGCACGTGCGTAACGACGTCGTTAGAGCGTGTCTGAGTTAGATTGAAGCGTATCCTGCATGTCGGAGGCAGTTTTGGCATTCGGCGGGAGTGAAGGCGTCGAGCAGGGTTCCGACCCTTCGCCATGAGGCTTCGATGGTGCGCTCGTCTGCCTTTCGGAACA